>JANJTV010000127.1 GCA_024710905.1 Anaerolineales bacterium
CAAATTAATTCTGCAATATCATGCTTGAAAGTATGAGACGAGTGTATATTAATCGCTTTTGCAGAAAAACGTCCGTCTAATGAGGCAAGCCTATCGGCTATTAAAAAGCTGATATAAACGCTGAAATCATGAAGAACCAAACCCACGAGATGAGTCCCATAACAATACCCAGTACGCCAACAAGGATTCCTGGGATGGCTACCATCTTATTTACCAAGCCTTTTGATAGAGCTTTGATTCCTGCGATGACGCTTAGTAAGCCGCATGGTAGTGCAAAATAGAGCCCTCCAAAGAATACAGCTTGTTCGGTCGTTGCATCAACAATACCGTGAGTTTCAGATAACCACGCCTTGATGATTCCGATAATGATCAGTGTGATTGGAATACTCGACCCGAGGATAACCCAAACCAACCGATTGGTTTTAGAGGCTTGTTCGGTAGTCATTTTGAGTCTGCCAAGATTTTGTCTCTTTTGTTTAGAAAGAACGCGCCCAAAGGTTTATGATATGGCCCTCTTTAGGGCATCTGTTGCTGATTGGATAACCAGGTATACAATTCAGATGTGGCATAGGCTTCATTCCAACAATTGTGCCCGACATCAGGGTAAATGGTAAATCTCACGTTTCCACCACAAGACTGTAGTGCGTTAACCAATGTTTGTGATGTGCTGACCGGTATTACAGAATCCTGTGCACCATGAAACACCCAGACTGGCACATTTCGTATCGCACAAATCTGAGAAGGATCACCAACGTACCACACATTATCTCCACAGACTGGCACTACTGCAGCAAAGCGATCAGGGTAAGTGACAGCAAGATGCCATGCACCGGTTCCTCCCATGCTCATACCCGTGACAGAGATTCGCGTGGAATCAACAGGGTACTGTGCTTGCAGATGTTCGATGAGAGCAATCAAGGCGTCTAAATAAAGCGACCAGATCCTATTGGGTGGACATTGTGGTGCGACGACCAGAAAGGGGAGTTGACGCCCTAAAGCCAGTTCTTTTGGTAGGCCTCGATCGGTGAGATTGGCGAGATTAGTGCCACGTTCACCTGAGCCATGAAGAAAAAGTAAGAGCGGCCAAGGGGTAGGGACGCTTGCCTGAGGTAAGGCAAGCAAATAAGGAAGAAGAACTTGCCTGCTTAGAATGCCGTCAAAGATATTGGTGGAGATCTGCATACACTATCCTATAAAAGAAGATATATCGCCAAATTATATTCTAGGCGAAAAGTGAGCCGCATACTCTCCCAAAATTCGTGATTTACAGAAGAATTTTCCGTCTAATCTCCCGGCGAGGGGAGAAATGAGGACAAAATGCGGAAATTACCGGCTTCCACTACTATATAAAAAACCCCTGCCAAAATCAAGCCCGGCAGGCAGGGTATAATTTACGTCATGCTCGAACATCTCTCTGCCCTGATTCTCGATATGGACGGCGTGCTGTGGCGGGACAAGGAGCCGATTGGCAACCTGCCCGCCATTTTTGCGCGTTTTCACGACTTGGACTTAAAAGTGGTGCTGGCCACTAACAATTCCACCCGCAGTGTGGAGCAATACCTCGAAAAACTGGCCGGGCTGGGCGTCAACAGCCTGCAGCCCTGGCAGATCATCACCTCCTCGCAGGCAGCCGCGGCCCTGCTCAAACGCGACTTCCCGCACGGCGGGCCGGTCTTTGCGATTGGCGAAGACGGCCTGCAACAGGAACTCATCGGCCAGGGCTTTGAACCGCTGGCCGTGCACGAAGCCAGCCATGCGCAGGCCGTGGTGATGGGTATTGACCGCGAGATTAATTTTGCCAAGATCAGCGAAGCCACCCTGCTGGTGCGGGCCGGCGCGCCGTTTTACGCCACGAATCCAGACAAAACCTTCCCCACTCCGCGCGGCGAAATCCCCGGCGCGGGTGCCTGGCAATCCATCATCATCACGGCCAGCAATGTCCAGCCGATCGTGGCGGGTAAACCCTTCCCGTTCATGATGGAACTGGCCCTGCAACGCCTGGGCACGCCTGCCGAAAAAACACTGGTGGTCGGCGACCGTATTGAAACAGACATCCTGGCCGGGCAGGCGGTGGGCTGTCAAACCTGCCTGGTCTTAACCGGCATTGCCACGCGGGCCGAAGGTGCAGCGCACCGGCCGGGAATTGACATCCTCAGCGAGAGCCTGGGCCACCTGGTGGGCGCCGAATGAGCAAGATACTGGTCTACGACCTCAGCCTGGCCGCATTGACGGAGCAGGTGGTAAGCTGGGGGGAGCCCGCCTTCCGGGCGAAACAAATCTGGCAGGGCCTGTACAGGCATTTTTATGAATCCCCCGAACAGTTCAGCAACCTCCCAAAAACTTTGCGCGAAAAGATGTCCGAATCACTGGAGTTCGGCGGGCTGGAACCAACCTTGAAGCTGGATTCGAGCGACGGCCAGACCCGCAAAATGCTCTTCCGGCTGCACGACGACCGCCAGATCGAAGCGGTGCTGATGCGCTACGACAAACGCCGTACGCTGTGCATTTCCACCCAGGTGGGCTGCGCCATGGGCTGTACATTTTGCGCCACCGGGCAAATGGGCTTCACCCGCCATCTGAGTAGCGGCGAGATCGTGGCCCAGGTGCTGTTTTACGCGCGCCTGCTGGCCGCCGAAGGAAGCAACGTGACCAATGTGGTCGTGATGGGCATGGGCGAGCCGTTCCATAACTATGACAATACAATGGAGGCCATGGATCGCCTGAACGACGCCGAAGGCTACAACTTTGGCGCGCGGCGCTTTACCATTTCCACCAGCGGGCTGGTGCCGGCCATTCGTCAGTTTGCCAGCGAAAAACGGCAGTTCAACCTGGCCGTTTCGCTGCATGCCGCCAGCAACGACCTGCGTGAGAGCATGATGCCGGTCAACAAACGCTATAAAATAGAAGAACTGGTGCAGGCCTGCCGGGATTATGTGGCCGAAACCGGGCGGCGGATTACCTTTGAATGGGCGCTGATCGACGGCATAAACGACTCGCCGGAAGTGGCCGACCGGCTGGCAGGGCTGCTGAAAGGGCTGCTCTGCCATGTGAATGCCATCCCACTCAACCCGACCTCCGGCTACAAGGGCCGCCCCACCAACCCACAACGCGCCCAGGCCTTCAAAGCCGTGCTGGAACAGGCAGGCATCCCGTGCACCATCCGCATGCGCCGGGGCATCGACATCCAGGCGGGATGCGGGCAACTGGCGACAGTCGCCTCCCTTGACGTAGTTAAGAATTAGATAAAAAAGGCTTTGATATACTGGCTACACGCAAAATTTTGATGATTTCAACTTGCCAGAACCCGACCTTTGAAGTATATATTCCCCGTCCAAATCATCCGATACGAACTCCCCTGAGGCCTTCATGACTGAACAAGAAAATGTACCCTGGCTGGAAAAGAAACTCTCCCCTGCCCTGCCGTGGCTGACCGTTGAAGTCGCCATTTACATCGCCGTGATGCTGCTGGCCGTGCTAACCCGCTTCTACGACCTGGGTACACGCGTGATGAGTCACGACGAGAGCCTGCACACGTACTTCTCCCACCTGCTCTACAAGGGCCAGGGCTACCAGCACAACCCGATGATGCACGGGCCGCTGCAATTCCACCTGATCGCGCTTTCGTATTTCATGTTTGGCGCCAGCGATTTCACCGCCCGCATCCCGGCGGCCCTGTTTTCGGTTGCCACGGTTGGCCTGGCCTGGTTGTGGCAGCGCTACATCGGCAAAACCGGGGCCATCATGGCCGCCATCCTGGTGCTGATCTCACCCATGCTTCTGTATTACGGCCGCTACACCCGCGAAGACCCGTATGTCGGCGTCTCGCTGTTCCTGATGCTGTACGCCATCCTGCGTTATTTTGAATCCGGCGGGGCCAGATATATTTACATCATTGCCGGGTCGCTCGTCATCCATTACCTGACAAAAGAAACTGCCTACATTTACACCGCGCAGATGCTGATCTTCCTGGCGGTCTATTTCATTGCCCGTGTCACCCGCAAGCCCTGGTTTAACAAGTTGTACTACCAGGCCTTCATTGTCGTCGTCATCATTGGCACTTTGCTGCTCGGCGCAACCGGTTATGTGGCTGTCTCCAACGACCGCGACGACAGCTCGGCCCTGCAAACCGCCATTCCGGCCGACCCGTCCGTGCCGACGCCGTTCATCCCGCCTGCCGCAAATGTCTCCGTGCTGAACGTCCTGGTTGTGCTGACCGTGCTTGCCATCGCTGTGGCGCTGTACCTGCTCTTCCGCGGCATGGGCGTGCAGGCCGTTAAAGAAGAACGCTCCTTCGACCTGCTGATCGTCTTCGGCACGCTGGTGCTGCCGCACCTTTCCGCCATCCCGGTTTACCTGCTGGGCTGGAATCCGCTGGATTACAGCATGGAAGGCCTGTTGCGCACCGGCGCATTTTACCTGCCGTTGACCCTGCTGGCCATTGGCCTGGGCTGGTGGTGGAACTGGAACGTCTGGTGGCGCATGGCGGCTGTTTTCTGGGTGCCCTACGCCCTGCTCTATACCACCCTGTTTAATCACGGGATTGGCTTTTTTAGTGGCACAGTCGGTTCCCTGGGTTACTGGCTCGAGCAGCACGGCGTGGAACGCGGCTCACAGCCCTGGTATTACTACATCCTGATCCAGATTCCCATTTACGAGTTCCTACCCTTCCTCGCCAGCCTGCTCGGCCTGGGGTTGGGCATACGCCACCTGACCATCGCCAGCCAGAAAGGCGAAAAAGGCGGCCCGGAATCAGACAACCTGGTCAACACCTTCCTGCTGCTGGGCTGGTGGAGCATCACCAGCATCGCCGCCTTCACCCTGGCCGGCGAAAAAATGCCCTGGCTGACCTTTCACATGTCCCTGCCGATGGCCTTGCTGGGAGGCTGGGCGCTGGGCAAACTGGTGGATAGCGTGGACTGGCGCGGCTTGTGGAACAAGGGCGGCCTGCTGGCCGTCTGCCTGCTGGCGGTGTTCACCTTCAGCGCAATTGGCATTTTCGTCTCCTTCCTGCAAGTTCCGCTGCCCTTCCAGGGCCAGGACCTGGCCGGGTTGCAATCCACCACCAGCCTGGTACTTTCAGTGGTCGGGCTGCTTGGCAGTGGCTACGCCCTGATTCGCCTGCTGGAAAACTGGCCGTTGCGGCAGATCCTATACTTTAATGCGGTCATTTTCTTTGCCCTGCTGGCCGGGCTGACCGCACGCGCCAGCATCCGCGCCAATTACATACTTTACGACAGCGCCGAGGAATACCTGGTCTATGCCCATTCCTACACCGGCGTGAAGGATGTCCTGCGCCAGGTGGCGGACCTCTCTGAGAAGACCACCGGCGGGATGAACATCATCGTGGCCTACGACGACGACACCTCCTGGCCGATGTCCTGGTACATGCGCGAATTCCCCAACGCGCGTTTCTACGGCAACCAGCCCAGCCGCGACCTGCGCGACGCCCCCGCCGTCATCGTCGGCGACAACAATTACGAACAGGTGGCGGCCGTGCTGGGTGACAATTATTACCGCTATGACTACATCCGCATGGTCTGGCCTAACCAGGATTACTTTGGCCTGACCTGGGAACGCTTTACCAACGCCATGACCGATGCCCGACTGCGGGCCGCCATCTTCGACATCTGGCTGAATCGCGATTACAAACGCTACGCCGAAGTCACCGGCAGCGACAGCCTGGTGGTGGAAAACTGGCAACCTTCCGACAGGATGCGCCTGTACATCCGCAAGGACGTGGCTGCCGAAATCTGGAGTTACGGCGCCAGCCCGGTGCCGGTGGAACCTGACCCCTACGAAGCGGGATTCAACCTCTTCCCGGCGGATCTTGCTGTGGGCACGTTTGGGAGCGAGGCGGGCCAGTTTAACGCACCCCGAGGCCTGGCCTTTGCCCGCGACGGTTCCTTCTATGTGGCCGACTCGCGTAACCACCGCATCCAGCACTTCAGCGCCGACGGGGAATTCATCAACCAGTGGGGCGGGTACGGGGACGGCACGCTGGGCGCCGCGGCGCTTGGCTCTTTCAACGAACCCTGGGGGGTGGCCGTTGGCCCGGATGGCTCGGTCTATGTAACCGACACCTGGAATCACCGTGTGCAAAAATTCTCGCCCACCGGCCGCCCTCTGGCCACCTGGGGCGTGTTTGGCCTGCCCGATACGCCCGGCGCGCTGTATGGTCCGCGCGGCATCACCGTGGATGCCGAAGGTCGCATCTTTGTCGCCGATACCGGCAACGAACGGATTGTGATCTACGACAGCAATGGCGGCATCCTGGGCAGTTTTGGCACCGAAGGTGCGGATGTGGGTCAGTTCTTTGAGCCAGTGGATGTAAAGCTGGACGCCGATGGCCTGGCCTACGTAACCGATACCTGGAACCAGCGCATGCAGGTCTTTGCGCCGGGTGGCGAAGACGGGCTGGCGTATACGCCCTACCTGCAATGGGACATCCGCGGCTGGTTCAGCGAATCGCTGGACAACAAACCCTTCATTGCCATCTCGAGAACCGGGCAGGTTTTTGTGACCGACCCCGAAGGTTTCAGGGTGCTGCAATTTGACACAGCCGGCAATTTTATCCGCACCTGGGGTGAATACGGCCAGAACCTGGACCAGTTTGGCCTGGTCTCAGCAGTGGCGATTGACTCACAGGGGCGGGTGTGGGTCACCGACCCCGGTAACAACCGCGTGATGCGGTTCCTGCTCCCATAACTGTTCATCGGTCAAAGGGACGGCGCAACCCGCCGTCCCTTTGATGTTATAATCCTTCGTCGGCGCGTAAGCGCCAAAAATCCCCAGGAGATGTGCATGAAACTCCACGAATATCAATCCAAACAGATTTTTTCCAAGTATGGCATCCCGATCCCCAAGGGGCGGGTGGCGGCTACCGCAAGCGAAGCAAGGCATATCGCTGAAGAACTCGGTGGCCGCGCTGTTATTAAGTCGCAGGTACTGGTCGGCGGGCGCGGCAAAGCGGGCGGCATTAAGGTCGCCAAAAGCCCCGAAGAAGCCGAGCAGCTGGCCACGCAGATCCTCTCGATGGAAATCAAGGGTTTGCCGGTCCGCAAAGTTCTGGTGGATGAAGCCGCCGCCATTGAACAGGAAATTTACCTCGGCATCACCAACGACCGCGCCGCGAAGAAACCGGTCATTATGGCATCGGCAGCCGGTGGCGTGGACATTGAAGAAGTGGCCGCCACCACGCCCGACAAGATCGTCAAAGTACACATCGACCCACTGCTGGGCATCCGTGATTACCAGGCGCGCGACATTGCCGCCAGCATAGATCTGCCCCGCGAACACTGGAAACTGTTTGGCGAAATCACCAAAGGCCTGTACCAGGCCTACATTGACAACGACGCCACACTGGCCGAGATCAACCCGCTGGTGATCAACAAAGACAACAAACTGGTGGCCCTGGACGGCAAGATGGTGATCGACGAGAACGCCATGTTCCGTCACCCCAACCTGGCCGAAATCCGCGACCTGGACGAGGAAGCCCCCAGCGAAATTGAAGCCCGTAAGTATGGCATCACCTTCATCAAACTGGATGGCAACATTGGCTGCATGGTAAACGGCGCAGGCCTGGCCATGGCGACCATGGATATCATCAAGTTTTTTGGCGGTGAACCTGCCAACTTCCTCGACATCGGGGGCGGCGCGGGCGCGGACAAGGTTGCCGCAGCCCTGCGCATTATCCTGACCGATACGAGCGTCAAGGCCATCCTGTTCAACATCTTTGGCGGCATCACCCGCGGCGACGAAGTCGCCAAGGGTATCTTGACCGCCATGGAGGAAGTCAAGCCGCAGGTACCGATGGTCATCCGCCTGGTGGGCACCAATGCTGAAGAAGGCCGCAAACTGCTCGAAAAGGCCAATATGATCACCGCTGAAACGCTGGCCGAAGCCGCCCAAAAGGCTGTCGCCGCTGCAAAAGGAGCCTAACCGATGAGCGTATTAGTCAACAAGAACACCCGCCTCCTGGTGCAGGGCATTACCGGCAGCGAAGGCCTGTTTCACACCAAACAAATGCTGGCCTACGGCACGAACGTCGTGGCTGGTGTCACCCCCGGCAAGGGTGGTGAATGGGTGGAGAACAAAGTGCCAGTCTTCGACTCGGTCAAGCTTGCCGCAGAAGCCACTGGCGCGAACGCAAGCATCATCTTTGTCCCGGCCCGGTTTGCCCCGGACGCCATGCTCGAAGCTGCTGACGCCGGCATCCCGCTTGTGATCTGCATCACCGAGGGCGTGGCCGTGCAGGACATGATGCGCGTGCGCAACTACCTCGATCAGAAAAAAGTGCGCCTGATCGGCCCGAACTGCCCTGGCCTGCTGACTCCCGGTGAGGCCAAAGTGGGCATCATCCCCGGCAACATCGCCATTCCCGGCAACGTGGGCGTGGTCTCGCGCTCCGGCACACTGACCTATGAAGTGTTGTACGCCATGAAAAACCTCGGCCTGGGTGCCAGCACCTGCGTGGGGATCGGCGGTGACCCGGTCAATGGCACCAACTTTATTGACGTGCTAGAAATGTTCAACGACGACCCACGCACCGAAAAAGTGGTTTTGATGGGCGAAATCGGTGGCACAGACGAGGAAAAAGCCGCCGAGTACATCCGCAGCCACATGACCAAACCGGTGGTGGCCTTCATCGCCGGGCAAACCGCCCCTCCCGGCAAGCGCATGGGTCATGCCGGCGCGATCATCGAAGGCGGGGCGGGCACCGCCGAAGATAAGATCAAGGCACTTGAGGCGGCCAATGTACGCGTGGCCAAACACCCCGAGCAAATTGCCGAATTGCTGAAGAACTAAAACAAGCCGCCGGGCGCACAGTGTGCGCCCGGTTTTTTTTTATTCTCATATCGAGCCGACAATACGCAGCGGGGCAGCCTGCCAAAGGCTATCAGGAAAAACAAAAATCCCCCGGATGAAATTCATCCGGGGGAAGCGTACTGTATAATCAATTTAGCGGTGCGAGTCGATGTACTTGACGGCCTCGCCCACCGTGGTGATGGACTGGGCATCTTCGTCGGAGATTTCCGCGCCGAACTTGTCTTCAAAGGCCATGATTAGTTCAACCAGGTCGAGCGAATCGGCCTCGAGGTCTTCACGGAAACTGGCTTCCATTGTAATTTTGCTCTCGATCTTGTCGCCGAGAATATCCACAATGATGGCCTTGACTTCGTCGTAAGTGCTTGACATAACATCCTCCTGAAAATTGGGGTTTTTTCGTTTTTGACGGTGTGATTATACACCAGCCTTCTCACAGACAGGAAACACTGTGCCATGCCAAAAGATACGCAAGTTGTGACAAGAAAAGCCGATCACATCAAAATCAATTTGGAGCAGGATGTCCGCTCGGCGCTGACCAGCGGGTTGGAGAAAATCCACTTTGTCCATGAGGCCCTGCCCGAGCTGGATTTGAACGAAGTCAGCACCAGCCTGAGTCTGTTTGGCCGACCCCTGACCGCACCCATCCTGATCAGCTCCATGACCGGCGGGGCCACCGAAGCCGGGCCAATTAACCAAATTCTGGCCGAGGCCGCCCAGGCGGCAGGCATTGCCATGGGCGTTGGCAGCCAGCGCGCGGCACTCGAATTCCCCGAGCAGGCCGAGAGCTTCAAGATCTGCCGCCGGGCCGCGCCGGATATTTTGTTATTCGCCAACCTAGGCGCAGTGCAACTAAATTACGGTTATGGCCTGGCGGAATGCCAGCGGGCGGTGGACATGATCGAGGCCAACGCACTCTACCTGCACCTGAACAGCCTGCAGGAGGCCGTACAGCCCGAAGGGGATGTGAACTTCAAAGGTCTGGCAAAAAAAATTGAAACACTCTGCAAGAAACTCCCCGTGCCGGTCATCATCAAGGAGGTCGGCTGGGGCATCTCCGGCCCAACGGCCCGGCGGCTGGCGGCGTGCGGCGTGGCCGCCATTGACGTGGCCGGGGCAGGCGGCACGAGCTGGTCCCAGGTGGAGATGCACCGCGCCGAAAGTGATTTCCAGCGGCGACTGGCGGCCACCTTTGTCGGCTGGGGCATCCCGACCGCCGAGTCGATTCAGCAGGTGCGCGAGGCCGTGCCCGGCCTGCCCATTTTTGCCAGCGGCGGCATCAAAGACGGGCTGGATATTGCCAAGTGCATTGCCCTCGGGGCAACCCTGGGCGGCATGGCCGGGCCGTTCCTGAAAGCGGCCGCTGTTTCGCTGGAAGCGACCATTGAGATGATTCGACTCACCCGCCGCCAGGTGCAGGTCAGCATGTTCGCCTGTGGCGCAGGGCGGCTGGATGAACTGGCCCGCGAACGGCTGGTCAATACCCAATAAATTTAACCAGCCACAGAGTCAAGTGATACCGGTTTCCTTACTGGCAAATTAGTGCTATGATAGGGGCGTTTCGGCAAAAACCATCCCCATCCAACCACCTTGCCACGAAAGCCCTTCCCATGAGCCAGATAAAAATCGAAAACCTGAGCAAGCACTTCCGCATCCTGAACCGCCGCGAAGGGCTTTCCGGTGCATTTAAAGACCTATTCTCCGGCGACTACCGCACGGTAAAAGCCGTGGACGGCATCTCCATGAGCATTGAACCGGGCGAAATAATCGGTTACATCGGCCCGAACGGCGCGGGAAAATCCACCACCATCAAGATGATGACCGGCATTCTCAAGCCCAGTGATGGCAGCCTGCTGGTCAACGGGTTTGTGCCGTACGAGAACCGAATTCGCCAGGCGCAGGTGATGGGCGTGGTCTTCGGCCAGCGCACGCAACTGTGGTGGGACCTGCCGGTGATCGAATCGTTCAATCTGCTCAAAGAAATCTACAAAGTAGACCAGCACACATTTGACGAGCACATGGGCATGTTCAACGAACTGATTGGCCTGAAAGACCTGTACAGCCAGCAGGTGCGCACCCTCTCACTCGGCCAGCGCATGCTGTGCGACATCACGGCCTCCTTCCTGCACAACCCGTTAATCGTCTTCCTGGATGAGCCAACCATTGGGCTGGATATCTCGGTCAAAGCCAAGATCCGCACCATCATCAAGGAACTCAACCGCAAGCGCAACACCACCATCATCCTGACTACCCACGACCTCGGCGATGTTGAAGCTTTGTGCAAACGCATCATCATCATTGACAAGGGCAAAATCCTGTACGATGGCGAGGCGCGCAAGGTCAACACGCTGTTTGGCGCCTTCCGCACGCTCAAGGTACAGATCAACAATTTTGATGAAAACACGTTGGCCGCCCTGGGGCAAAAACTGGCCGAAAAATTTGGCGTGCAAAACGGCATCAGCATTGCCGAGACGGAAGAATTCTGGACGGACATCACCATTGACCAGGCCATTACCCCGCTTTCGGAGGTGCTGACCTACGTCATCAGCCAATTTGACATTGCCGATGTGCGGATTGTGGAAATTGCCATGGAAAACGTGGTGCAAAAAGTGTACGACGGAGCACTGGCATGATTCGCCAATACCTGGCTGCCACGCGGGCTGCCTTCATGGTGGGCATTGTTTACCGCTTTGGCTTCATCTTTACCATCATTGGCAGCTTTGTCTACCTGGGCGTGGCCTACTTCCTGTGGCGCAGCATCTACGCCAGCCAGGAGAGCATGCGCGGACTGACCTTTAACCAGGCCTTCCTGTACGTTGCACTGGGCAGCGCCATCTTTGTGCTGCTTAAAACCTACACAGACTGGGAACTGGCCTACCAGATTCGCGAGGGCATGATCGCCAGCCTGCTGATCAAACCGATTGATTTCCAGCTCTACACCCTTTTCATCTCCTTCGGGTTATTCCTGATCAACGTGCTGGCCATCACCCTGCCAACCTTCCTGGCGCTGGTCTTTTTCTTCAGGGTGGAGTTTCCCCTTGGCCCGGGAGTCGCCTTGTTCCCGGCCAGCCTGGTGCTGGCCTTCCTGGTCAGCTTCGCAATTGATTATTTCATCGGCCTGCTGGGCTTTTATACCGAATCCACATGGGGCCTGGCCACCACCAAAGACATCATCATCACGGTCTTTTCTGGCGCGCTGGTGCCGCTGCAATTCTTCCCGCAGGCCATGCAGGATGTGCTGTTTTTCCTGCCTTTCCAGGCCATTTACCACACACCGATCATGATGCTCACCCGGCCAGACCTGCCCCTGGCCGAACTGGTGGCCATGCTGGGCGTGCAAGGCTTTTGGGCGCTGGCCCTGCTGCTGCTCAGCCGCCTGTTCTACAACCAGGCCATCAAAGTACTACGCATCAGTGGAGGCTAGGCCATGCACAACCTTGCCAGTTACCTGCGGCTGTATTTCATCATCGAGGCGCAATACATCAAGGCCCGCATGCAATACCGCGCCGATTTCATGATCAGCTCGGTCGGGATGTTCTTCTCGAGCCTGGCCACCCTCGGCATTTTCTGGGTAATCTTCGACAGTGTGCCAGACCTGGCAGGCTGGAGCCTGACCGAAATGGTCTTTATTTATGCCTTTTACATGCTGGCCATTTCGCCCATGCAGATCCTGTTCGATCACTTCTGGCAGTTACGCTTCCACCTGCAGGGAGGCACCTTCCTCAAGTATTACTTCCGCCCGATTAACATGATGTTCTATTACGCCTCTGAGATTTTTGACATCAAAGGGTTGATCCAGTTCGTTGCCGGGCTGGGGCTGCTGGTCTACTCGGCCAGCCTGCTGCAGGTGGAATGGACAGCGCAGAACATCCTGCTGCTGCTGGTGGCCCTTTTCAGCGCTTCGCTGGTGCAAATTTCCATCGTGGTCGGGGCAGCCTGTGCAGCTTTCTGGGTGCTGGATTCCTGGCCGGTGCTGGGGCTGGCCTGGCGGCTGCGCGAATTCTCACCCTACCCGATGAACATCTTCGACGGCGTGTTCCGTTTCCTGTTTACTTACATTGTGCCGATCGGCTTTGTGGCCTTCTACCCCTCGCAGCTCATCCTGCGCCCAGATGAAGTCAGTACGCTGGTCTATTTTTCGCCGCTGGTCGGCATTGGCCTGTTTGCCCTAACCTACTGGCTGTGGACGAAAGGTGTGAATAGCTACACCGGCACGGGTTCTTGATAACACAATCAATTCCCATCAGGGATGCAGGAGAAACACTGCATCCCTTTTTCTATTGGAAATTAGTCGTGTAAAATCGTAGTAACCAGAAAAAGCATTGGGCACCGATAAACGCATCTGCAATTTATCCAGAATTGATCAGGAACCTACCCGAACATGAACCTCCCCACCTTGCTCCCCGCCATCGAACTTGAGCTGCAGCAACAGGTTGCCCGGCTGGATACATCGCGCACACAGGTCTATCACCAGATGCTGACCTACCATATGGGCTGGAGCGGCCTCGGCGCCGGACCGGAAGCGGCGGGTAAGCGCATCCGCCCGGTGATGGTGCTGCTGGCCTGCGCCGCCGCCGGAGGGAACTGGCAGCAAGCCCTGCCAGCCGCCGCCGCCGTGGAACTGGTACACAACTTCAGCCTGATTCATGACGACATCCAGGACAAATCCGAAAAGCGACGCGGGCGGCCCACCCTGTGGGTGGATCATGGCATTGCCCAAGCCATCAACGCCGGGGACGGGATGTTCATCATTGCCCACCTGGCCATCACCGACCTTGAGCACGCTTACCCCGCCGAAACAACCCTGCGGGCAGCGCGCATCCTGCACGAAACCTGCCTCGACCTGACGCGCGGACAATACCTCGACATCTCGTACGAAACACGCCTTGATTTAACCGAGGACGATTACTGGCCGATGATCTCCGGCAAGACCGCCGCACTGCTGGCCGGGGCCTTGCAAATTGGGGCCTTGCTGGGCGGGGCCAGCGACTCACAACAAACGGCCTACCGTGAGTTCGGCGAATATCTTGGCCTGGCCTTCCAGGTCCAGGATGACATCCTCGGCATCTGGGGAGACGAAGCGGTGACGGGCAAATCTGCGGCCAGCGACCTGCTGGAAGGGAAGAAATCCCTGCCCGTCTTGTTCGGGCTGGGCCAAAGTGGGCCGTTCGCCACGCGCTGGCGGAAGGGGCCAATTAATCCAAATGAAGTTGGTGAAGTGGCAGGAATGCTCCAGGAAACAGGGGCTTATGTCTACGCGCAAAAAAAATCTCAGGAATACACCGAGCTGGCCCTGCAACGCCTCGCGGAGGCCAACCCGCAGGGCGAAGCCGGGGAACTGTTGCGCGGGCTGGCTGGGCAATTGCTCAACCGCCAGGCCTGACTTGACAGCCCTCCCCACCGTGCTATAATCCTTGCCTGCGCGGGTGTCGCCAAGTGGTAAGGCACTTGCTTCCCAAGCAAGTATCCGTGGGTTCGAATCCCATCACCCGCTCTAGCACCCCCAAATACGGGTGGTTTTAGTGAAAACACTGCCAATCCCACAGATATGGCGGTGTTTTTATGTCTCCAAAATCGGCAACATTTTCTTCATGGATACTTACCTCCTACGTCTTAAATGATGCTTATACTGACTTCATTCTGTCCCGACAGGCTATGCAATGCACCACCAGCACGCTGGAATTTTATAAATACACAGCAGGAAGATTTTTGAAATGGTTGGAAGCCCAGGGAGTGACTGAACCCGCCCAAATCCAAGGCCGTCATGTTCGCGCATATCTGGCCGAGTTGGCTGCCAGAGGGTTGAGTAATTGGACAATACACGACAACGCGAGGGCAGTGAAATCCTTGCTACGCTTCTGGCACATGGAGAAATACATTCCCGATGCAATCACCTTCCAAATGCCAAAACTATCCCAAAAGCGCCAGCCCTGCCTGGACGCAAACGCGCTCTTGCAGGCAATCCAGCATTGCGAATCTTTGCGCGACAAAGCCTTACTGCTTGTGATGGCAGATACTGGCCTGCGCCGAGGTGAAACCATTGCCCTGGATTGGGGCGATGTAGATATGAGCAGCGGCCTGGTTCGCGTTCGACGCGGCAAAGGCGGGAAAGCCCGCTCAGTCGTACTGGGAGCCGCCACCCGGCGCGCCCTGATGGCTTACA
>JANJTV010000143.1 GCA_024710905.1 Anaerolineales bacterium
GATTTGCTGGTGAAGGCCGGGGCCAATATTCTTACAGCAAATGTGGAAAAAGACCCCTCCTTGCAGGGTCTTTCGGAAGATGAACGAATTTACGAAGTCTGGGCGCGGGGGAGGAGATGCCTGGGGCTGGCCCTGCCCGAAGCCTTCCTTCCGCAACTGGAAGACCAACTCGACCGAATCCATGCCTGTGGGGTTGCCAGGCTCAGCCTGACGTTTGGCAATGTCATGGTAGATGCCCATGATGGTAGCCCCTGGCTGATAGACCTGGAAGGCTCCACCGATTATGGTTCCCGGACAGGGATTTTGTTTGACCACGAGCGCGACCGTGATCGTCAAAAATATAACCAGATCTATGGGCGTACATTGCTCACCGAACAGCAGGCGCGACAAGCCTTGAGAACCCGGCTGGCAGACCAATATGCCCCTGTGGATTTTGGACGCGGACTTGCCACATATGGATTCTGGAACACGGATAGCGGTACTGGCCGTTGGGATTATCTGAACAGCCGCGTGGTCGCCCCATTGGTGGCCGGAAAACGGGTGCTTGATCTGGGGGCAAATAATGGGGTCATGGATTTAATGATGTTAAAAGCGGGCGCAGCATCTGTAGTTGCGCTCGAGTATTCCCCGGCCTACGTGGAAATGGCAAAAACTGTTCACCAGCTCTTCGAATGGCGCGATATTAAGCGATATGCTTTTACCGTTCATCAAAAGGATATGCGAGCTTTTCTCACAGAATCTTTTGGAAATATTGATGTTGTAACAGCATTTTGTTCTTTGTATTACCTTGAACCGGATGAGATGGCCGCAATTATACGCAGGGCGGCAGAATTGGTCCCGGTGCTTATTTTGCAGGCCAAAACTCATGCCCGCCCCGAAGCCGGGGAAAAGGCGGGGAAATCGACTCCCGAATACCTTTCAGAGTTAATGAAAAGTAACGGTTTCCCCATCGTCGAATGCTTTGCCCCATCCGGTTTTACCCGCCCGATTTTGGTCGGGCGCCGTCAATGATGATTATGATGATATCTGATACCCGTGTAATCTCGGTTGTTACTCCCACCCTGAGACGCCCCGCTGAGGTAACTGACCTTTTGGAGAACCTGGGTAAGCAAACCTGCCTGCCGCTCGAACTTATTTTGGTTGACGGCGCTCCAGATGATGAAGATGAAACCCAGGCGATTGTTGAACAGGTAGCACCCCGTTTGCCTTATGATGTCAAGTACATTCGGCGCGGTGGTGGCACAGCCATTCAACGGAACATTGGTATTGATGCTGCGCGCGGGGAATTTATTGCCTTTATCGATGATGATATTCGCCTCGCTCCTGATTTCTTTGAACTCATTCTGGCGGCTTTCACTGACGATGTAGACATGCAGGTTGGTGGCATCACCGGGTATATTACCAATCAACACCTCAACCCGGCCACCTCGCGCCGCTGGCAATGGTATCGACGATTAAATCTTTTTACTACATATGAGCCTGGCCGTTTTGATTATCATACTGGCTACACCATTAACCGCTACCTCCAGCCACCGCATGATATGCTTAAACCGATTGATTTTATGGGTGCTGGTTGTGCTGTCTGGCGTAGGCAGGTATTTGATGGGGGATTGCGGTTCGATAAATTTTTTGTGGGCTTTGGGGTAATGGAAGATGCCCAAATGTCCCTGCGTGCCTGCCAGTCATGGACCTTACTGGAGGATGGCCGGGCGCATTGCCAGCATCTTCATGCAGGTGGGGGTCGGGAAGATGACAGAACCGTAGCGCGCAAGACAGCCGTGAACCATCGCTATCTGTTTATCACAATTGTCCCGGACCGTTCCTTGCAGCAAGAATTTCGTTTCTGGCGGGTGCAGTGGGTGCAATTCATCATCTATTTGCTGCCCGCCTTGCGTCATCCTAATCGTCAGAATTGGCTGGCAGTGTTGGGGAAGTTGGAAGGTGTTTTGCGGGCGCTTTTTTTGAAGGTGGAAAAATGAATTGTTTATCCTTGATCTGCTCAGATTTCCGCCGATATGATGCAACCGGGAATGGCAAAACGCATCTGTTGGCCATCCTTTTACTGACGCAGGGATTTTGGGCATCCAGCATATATCGAATTGCTCACGTGGTTCGCAAGGCGCGAAGCCGTTCCTTGTTATGGATGGGTCCGGACATTTTTTTTATGTTCATTCAAAAATGGGTCGAAATTATTACATCAATAGAACTGCCTGCCGATTGCGAGGTTGGTCCAGGGCTATATTTGGGTCATTTTGGGCCAACCATTGTTAATGGCAGGGTTCGAATTGGTGAAAATTGCAATTTGTCGCAGGGTGTGACCATTGGCGTTAGTCAGCGTGGTCAAAGGAAGGGTGTCCCTGTGATTGGAAATCGTGTCTATATTGGCCCGAACGCAATTGTGATTGGTGGGATTGAAATCGGTAACGATGTTGCCATTGGTGCTGGTGCGGTTGTTACCCACTCTATCCCAGACCGGGCAGTCGTGGCAGGCAACCCGGCCCGTGTTATTTCTTATGATGGCAGTTTTGAGATGATTCGTTACTGGGGGATGGATGATGATCCCGAACGATTGGCATCCCTAGGAAAACGTACAGCAGGCCCAAATCTTGTCGCTGAGGAAAACACATGAACCTGGTTTTCCTTTCCGATAAAGTGTGCTGGGCAGACGCAACATCCCCAACTGGTTACAGTACGGTAGGCGGCTTCCCGTTCCAGATGCGGGCCATTGCCGGGCTGTTTGATTCAACCCGCATTGTTATTTTGGAATTACGGCAGCCTGCCCCGCCCAACCTGATGCACCTGACTGGTCCCAACTTATCCGTTCATCCCATTCGTGTACCGGGTGTAGGTAGGCCAATGGGATGGTTGTTAAACCTGCCCTGGGTTGTTCGCAGCCTGTTGAGTGTCTGGCGTGATATTAAGCAGGCCGATGCAGTACATGTTGCCGTGCCGGGTATGGGTTTACTGGCAATCCTGATGGCAGGGTTGCAAAGAAAAAATCTTTTCATTCGGCATTGTGGCACCTGGGATCAGCCTGTCACTTTTTCCAATCACCTCCTGCTCTGGATTCTGGAGCGGATTGCCGGAGATCAAACGATTGTCCTGGCCACCGGCGGCGCGGAAACACCTCCGTCAGCCCGGAACCCGCGTATCCGCTGGATTTTCTCGACATCCCTCACCCGAAGCGAATTGGAATCGATTACCCCGGCTGCTCCCTGGACGGGAGGGAAATTACGGCTGGTCACGGTTGGGCGTGTTACTGCCGGGAAGAATATGTTCGCGATTATTCAGGCCCTGCCTGAGATTGGTAACATTCACCCGCAAGTCCATCTGGATGTGATTGGTGATGGCGAACATCTTCAGGTACTAGAAGACCATGCCCAGGCGCTCGGTTTGCAGGGGAGGGTCACTTTTCATGGCAATTTGAATCATGATCAGGTCTTGGCACAACTTGCGCAGGCGCACCTTTTTGTCTTCCCGACCCGCACCAAGGAGGGGTTCCCAAAGGCTCTCTTGGAAGCCCTGGCCTGTGGCTTGCCTGCCATTGCCACCCGCGTTTCTGTCATTCCAAAATTGTTGCAGAATGGCTGTGGACTGTTGTTGGATGAGCCTGATGCCACATCTGTCGCACACGCTGTGCTTGAAGTGACATCCGTACCGGGCAGGCTGGAAGAAATGGGTCGTTTGGCGCGTGAAGCCGCGCAAGGCTATACCCTGGAAGCCTGGGCGGCCCAAATTGGCGAACACCTTGAGCAGGCCTGGGGGCCGTTGAAAGCAGGCAGTGAATGAAATATCTTTATGAACTAATTGGCGCCAGCGGACTGCCCGGGTTGGCCCGGCTTATATTGACCCATAAGGGTCGTTTCGTACTGAATTTTCATGGCGTTGCCAGCCGTCGCTACACAGGCTTGCCCCGTACATGCCAACCCCACCACACTCTGGAAGAATTTCGGATGACGTTGCAGTGGTTGTCCCGTCGTGTTAATTT
>JANJTV010000148.1 GCA_024710905.1 Anaerolineales bacterium
CGGCCATGTAGAAGGCGTCGAAGCGCGTCAATTCAGTGACGATTGGATTGGGACACAATTGGGCATCGGTTAGTTCTTGAATGATAGCCTGCGCGGTCTGTTTTTGGCCTTCGTCCATGTAGAAAATGGCCGAGCGGTAGGATGTGCCAATGTCGTTGCCCTGGCGGTTGAGGGTGGTCGGGTCGTGGATCGAGAAGAAGATCCGCAGCAGGTCTGCATAATTAATCACAGCCGTGTCAAAGGTGATTCGCACCACTTCGGCGTGGCCGGTGGTTTCGCTGCACACCTGTTTGTAGGTCGGGTTGGGAACATGCCCGCCGGAGTAGCCGCTTTCAACGGATTCAACGCCCTGCAGGTCGTCAAAAACGGCTTCCAGGCACCAAAAGCACCCGCCTGCCAGGATGGCTGTTTCAAGTTTTTTATCCATAATTTACTCCTGTCTGTTAATAAAGAAAGTGCCAGTTAGACGGCCTGTGACGGGGTTTTCGTACCTGTAAAAAACAGGGGCATGGTTGTGACGCCATGCCCCTGCCGGGTGGTTGATTGGGTTTTGGCAGAACTACGCCTCAGGCGTTGGCTCGGCTTCGGTAACGGAAGACTCGACGCGGGTGAGATCGATCTCGCCATCCGGGTTGGTGGAAACTTCAATTGAGTCGCCATCCACAAAATCGCCAGAAAGCAACCGGTCGGAGAGGGCATCCTCTACCTTGAGCTGGATGACGCGGCGCAACGGGCGGGCGCCCATTTCGGCGTCATAACCCTGTTCGCCGAGCAGGTCAAGCGCGGCTTCGGTGGCGTTGAGCGTGATGTTGTGTTCAGTCAGGCGGGCGGCAACTTTGTTAATCTCCAGCGAGACGATCTGGCGGATGTCTTCCCGGTTCAGCGAACGGAAGATAACGATGTTATCCACGCGGTTGATGAACTCGGGCCGGAAGGAGCGCTTGAGCGATTCGGTCAGCTTTTTGCGCATGTCGTCGTAGGAAACCTTCTCCTGGGCGGCTTCGTCGCGCTTGAGGTTGAAGCCCAGCGAGGTTTGCTTCTTGATCAGGTCCGCGCCAACATTGGAAGTCATGACGATGATGGCGTTGCGGAAATCCACCTTGCGGCCCTTGGCATCGGAGAGATGGCCTTCTTCCATGATTTGCAGCAGCATGTTGTGCACTTCCGGGTGGGCCTTTTCGATCTCGTCAAAGACCACAATGGAGTACGGGCGGCGGCGCAGGGCTTCAGTGAGTTGCCCGGCATCTTCGTAGCCAACGTAACCGGGAGGTGCACCCACCAGGCGGCTGGCCGTATGGCGCTCCATGAATTCGGACATGTCCAACTGCACAGCGGCATCTTCAGAACCGAACATGAACTTGGCCAGCACCTTGGTCAGTTCGGTCTTGCCGACCCCGGTCGGACCGAGAAAGATGAACGAACCAATCGGGCGCTTGGGGTCTTTCAACCCGGCCCGGGCGCGGCGTACGGCACGGGAAATGGCCACGATGGCGTCTTCCTGTCCAATGATGTGGGCGCGCAGTTCGTCTTCCATGTGCAGCAGGCGCTCGGATTCTTCCTGGGCGATCTGCATGAGCGGCACGCCCGTCCACATCGAGACGACTTCAGCAATATCTTCGGCTGTCACCACCGGGCTGGTGGCACGGTCCCAGGCAGTGCGCAGGCGCTCCAGCTGGTTTTCTATGCCAGTCTCTTTGCTTTGCCAAGAATTAACTTCGTCGGCGTTGCCTTCCTCCTGGGCCAGGGCGCGATTCTGTCGGACTTCCCGAAGCTGGGTGAACAGGTCTTTGGCCTGCTTGGCCGCCGGGGATTTATACATGCGCACTCGCGAGGCCGATTCGTCGATCAGGTCGATGGCCTTGTCGGGCAGGAAGCGTTCGGTTACATAGCGGCTGGAAAGGTGTGCGGCAGCTTCCAGCGCCTCGTCTGAAATGACCAGTTTATGGTGTTCTTCGTACGCGCCGCGGATGCCGCGCAGGATTTCAATGGTCTCTTCTTCCGAAGGTTCATCCACCTGCACGGGCTGGAAGCGGCGTTCCAGTGCGGCATCTGATTCGATGTGTTTACGGTATTCATCCAGCGTGGTTGCGCCGATGACCTGTAACTCGCCGCGCGAGAGGGCGGGCTTGAGGATATTGGCCGCGTCCACCGAGGAGCCAGCCGCGCCAGCTCCCACCAGCATGTGGACTTCATCAATGAACAGGATCGCGCCATTTTGCTTTAGTTCATCAATGACGCGTTTCAGGCGTTCTTCGAACTGGCCGCGGTACATGGTGCCAGCCACCAATGAGCCGACATCCAGCTGCAACACACGTTTGTTCATCAACGGGGCGGGCACGTCGCCTTCCACGATGCGCTGGGCCAGGCCTTCGATGATGGCCGTTTTGCCAACGCCGGGTTCGCCGATCAGCGCCGGGTTGTTCTTGGTGCGACGCGCCAAAATCTGGATGACGCGCTCAATTTCAAGCTGGCGGCCGATGACCGGATCCAGTTTGCCCTGCTCGGCCTTGGAGGTCAAATCGCTGGCCAACTGGTCCACGAGCGGCGTCTTCCCGCCCTGGCCGCCCTGCTGGCGCTGTGGGTCTTTCGGTGCTCCGGCCGGGGCGGCAGGCGGCGTACTGGAGGATGATTCCTGCAACACCCGGCGGGTCTGGCGGCGGATTTCATCCGGCGTGACGCCCAGGCGGCGCAAGGCCTCCATGGCCGTGCCTTCAGCGCGAATCAGCCCGAGTAGCAGGTGTTCCGTACCAATATAATGATGCCCGAGCCTGCGGGCTTCATCCACGGCATATTCCAGCACCTGCTGGGTTTCTGCCGAAAGTTCGATTTTCTCGCCAGGGGTCAGTTTGCCTTCCCCGGTCAGGCGCGTGACAATATCGCGCACGCGCTGGGGCTCCAGCCCCATTTCACGCAGTACGCGCCCGGCCACGCCGCCTTCTTCTTCAATCAGACCTATTAATAAATGCTCGGTTCCAATTTGGGGGTGACGAGCCTTCTCAGCTTCCTGGTGAGCCAGGCTGAGTACCCTCCGTGCGCGCTGTGTAAAGCGTTCCATGCCAGCCATAAGGTTTCTCCTATCCATTCAGACCGAGGTGGTCTGATTGCATTTTACCAAAAAGCAACGGCGCGTATGTATGAATAAGATTAGACTTTGCAGATGGGGAACCTGCCCGTTTGGGCAGGTGTGAATCAGGGGAGCGGGAGGGCGGGCAACCCCGCAGCGCGGATCCGTTTTGAGAGCGCCTCAGCCAGCCCCAGCTTGAGCCGCTGGTGCGAATCGTTTTTCTCCAGGTCGAGGCGCGGAGCCTGGCTGAAATCATAAAACCAGACCGGCCCCCGGCGCACAGTCTCCGGTTCGGCATTGAAGCGCGGAATCAGGTGGGCATGCAGGGCCGGGTCGCTGTTGCCGAGGATTTCGTAGTTGATGCGGTCCGCCTTTGTGACATCCAGAATGGCGTCGCCGAGCAGGCTCATGTCGCGCAGGAAGGCCTGGCGTTCTTCCAGGGTCAGGTCGTTCAGGGTGGGCATGACCGGGTCTGGCAGCAACAGGCAATAGCCGTTCAGCACTTGTACATCGGCCAGCACAGCCCAACCAGAAGGCAACCGCCCGAAAACGGTCGGATTTTGGCCGCGCCGGGCCAGTTCCACGCGTTCGTGGATGAGGGTGGTCATGAATTAAATTCCCCAATCAATGCCTGCCACCAATCATCCTGTTGGCCGGGCACAAAGGGCAGGTACAGGGTGATGCGGTCTGCCAGCCCGGTGTAGCGGGTTTTCAGGGCCGCAGCCAGCGCGACGGGGTTTTCGGCATAGGTGACAAATTCTTCCAGCATGGCGTCGGTCACCAGGCCGGGCATCTCACCCCACTCACCGCGCGCGGCATGCGCCGATAATTTTTCGGCAGTCTCGCCCCAACCGTAGAGTTCAAGGACGGGTTTATAGGAGGGGGTGGATGCATAAAAGGAAATCTGCTGGCGGCAGTATGCCAGTTCTTTTTCGCTGGTGGCGGCGAACAACGAGACGGACATGACCACATCCGATGTTTTGCGCCCGGCGGCAGATGCCCCGACGGCAATGGCGGGCTGGATGACCTCGCGCAGGTAGCGCGGACTGTTAAAGGGGTGCGCCAGGAAACCGTCACAGGTTTCACCCGCCAGGCGGGCCAACCCGGTATTCACCCCGGCTATGTAGATGGGAATCAGCCCAGAAGAGAGTTGTGTTTTAGGGGGCAGTGGCCCGGGATTGAAAAACGGCGACATGAGTGTCAGTTTGTAATACTCGCCGCGATAATTCAATTTGTCGTAATTCTGGAAGGTGTTCCAAAACGCGCGGATGGCCTGTACCTGTTCGCGCAGCTTGGCCACTGGTGATTCGGGCCAGGGCATGCCAAAGCGTCGCTCAATGTGGGCCTTGACCTGTGTGCCCAGCCCGAGGATGAAGCGCCCGCCGGATTGGGCGGCCAGGTCCCAGGTTGTATAGGCCAACGTAGCCGGGGAGCGAGCAAATGAGACCGCGATGCCGGTGCCCAGCAGGATACGCCGGGTGTGTTCTGCGGCCAGGGCATGGGGCAGGAAGGGGTCGTGCTGGGTCTCAGTCGTCCAGATGGCCGAGAAGCCCGCAGCCTCGGCGGCTGTTGCGATGGCGGGCACGTCAGCGAGGCGTGTCGGGGGGAGCGCGGCATCCAGTTTCATCAAATCACCTCTTGGGAGTGGTGCATAGTATCTGTTGATTATATGTTAAATAGGGTGGGCTGGCGCTTTCGTGCCAGCCCATACCGTGCTATTTTTTGAAGACCCAACGTGCCATCCAGTATGTGATCAGTCCTGTAATACCCCTGAACTTATTGCAATTGGAGTTCCCACTACGGTGCCTATCGTTCCGCCGATGAGAATACCAATCAACATAAAAAACAGGGTCATCACTTGGAATTGCCCGCCCGCTTATGACCCACCCAGCGCCCGTTGCCGGATCAGTTGCAGCCAGATAACCGACGCGAGGAGAACGGCGAAAATTATGAGGTAACCACAGCCCCGATGATGAAGGCCCGGGTTTGCCTGCGTAAATGTGAGTCATGCTCTGCATTTGTGCTTTGCTCCATGGCATGCTCTTCTTAGGAGTCAAACGTGCACTTTTGGTAGAAGTCATCCAGTCCTTGCAGGATCCCCTGCTCAGTGGGGCGCCCAAAACCGGGCGTGATGCTTGCCAGATTGCTGACGTAGTACACATATTCATCATCTGCGAAGAGGTAATAAGCCTGAACTGAATCGAGATTGACATTATCGGTTTGGTTAAACAGGAATGACCCCTGCGGTACGTCGAAAATTACCACCATCATGCGTTCGTTGGTCAAATAATAGGAATTCATCACCTGGGTGTTGGGGGATTTTCCTGTAAGTGCCTGTGTCAGGTATTCTTGTATTATTTCCAGCCCAGTTGCGTAGGTTGCGGGATCTTCAAAAAGCGCCTTGATGTCTGGAAGCAGCTTGGCAATGGGAACATATTCAACCTTTTGCGCGACTCCGAAATCATTTATGAGTTGCATGGATCCAAGACCATTTTCATCCTGAAAATCATACAGGGTGGTCGGGGAATCACCTTCTAGCCCGGTACCCAAATCACAACTAAAGTTGGCAATGTTGGACATATAGCGCCGATTTTCAAAGGTGCCATGCGAAATTTGTACATTGGATGGCGCACAGCCCGCCAGCAACAGGGGTAGGATGATTAATGGAACAAAATTAATATTCTTCATCATTCATTTCTCCTTGTGGGTAATTCCGACGAAAAACGAAACTTGACGATTGAATTGGGCTCCAGCCAGCCGTAGTACACAGATTTGCCATCCGGGGTGAACTGAAGTGGGGACATGCTGCAGGATTGCCGCAGCGCACCCTCCCATAATTTGTAGTAGGTATGGGTTCGTTGACTGTCTGAGAGCCGGTAGATATGGATAGCATCGCAAGTGGAAATGGCGATGGCTTTGCCATCGGGAGAAAATGCTGTTGGTAAATTGGAAAGAGTGACGGGAAATGAAAAATATGTAATCGAGCGGCCGGTCTGGACGTTAAAAACATCAACCATTTCAATGGCGTCTGTTCCGTAAGCAGTGGCGTTGAATGAAACCGCCAGCATGCTTCCATCTGGCGAAAAGGACAGGAGAATGGGCCCATCACGGTTGAGCAGTGTAGGAGTAATGCTGGATTCGATTTTCTTTGTAGATACATTCCAAATATGAATATTGGCTTTTTCGGCAATTGCCAACCGTCCGTTGGGGGCAAAAATCAGGTCGTAGCCAAATGTAAAGATGTCAATTTTTCCACGCGCAACGCCGTCTGGCAGGCTGTAAAGGGCGGCGTAATACTGCCGGTTCCCGGTGGAGTTGTCTTCCACAAGTATTGCCAGCAGAAGGTCATCGGGCGAGATGGCCAGTCGATAGGGTTTGTGGAAATCGGGCAGGGAAATGGACCGTGTGTTCGGTGTTGGTGTACCAGTCTCAATGATGACCACCTCCGACCAGAAAGCCTCATTCGATCGTATGGCAATCGCATACGCGCCATTCGTTGTAATTGCCAGGTCAGCATTGGGGGATGTTGACATACTGTTGTCGTACAGGATCAGGTCCGTCAGGTTATCATTGACCAGGTTGAGCGCCTGCAAGCGATTGCCATCATAGACAGCCAGTACATTGCCATCCTGTGAAAGGCGTACTCTGTCTGTGCCAATCAGCGGCATAATCTGTTCGCCCCCGTAGATTTTGACCTGTAATTCTTGCAACCACTTGGGCTGGGTTAACAAAACTAACACCCCAAGGCAGAGTACCAAAACGGCTGAAACAGCCAAAACACCAATCCAAAGTTTTTTATTTGTTTTGCCAGTCATCGTTGAGTGTCTCCCTTATATATTGTTCCTATAGAAAAAATCACCACCTCGCTATCACATGCCACCTAACGGCGGCTGCGTAGATACTCCTGGTACAGCGCATCGCTGTATTCTTTTTGCAGGTCTATGATTTTGTTTTCAAGTAGCCATGTTGTGATGGCAGCAATTTTCCCTTTTACATCATTGCGAATGAAAGTTTGCTTAAGTGGCTCTATGTTGGGAGCAGAACAGAAGATTTCAATCGCCAGCGAATCGCGTATATCAATGCGGTCTTCTCGAATGATGAGGTCCTCGCGGGTAAATTCATAACCGCCAAAGGCGCCATACGCTTTTAATTCAAATCCCAACAAGGGAAGGCGGGCATTCAAGTGTGCCTCGAGCGTCTGCGCCTTTTGATGCCTGAGCCAGACAAACACGATAAAGCCCAACGCTAGCAAAAAGCCCAGCAAAATCAGCACCCCCAAATTCCAACCACCTTGATGGCTATTTCCAGACTCATCAGCCCAAAGCTGGCAGTCAGCAACCAGCCTACAGGTTTGTCGCGGCGGTGCGCAATGACAGCCAACGATACCACGATCATGGCTATCCCAAAAGTGCCAAGGGCAAAATCGTTATCCTGCAAGCCTGTCACTGCCAGGAACAGGCTTGCCGCAAAGGCAAGGATAGCAATCACCCAAACCAAAATGGATACAACAAGATTGTGTAAAGACCCCGGCATCACAATCCATCCTTATTTTAAGTTGTTGAGAAATTTTACGAAATTCCCCCCCCATGTCAACCCTGACCCGGCATTTTCTTGCTTGTTCTGTTATGGCGGTGTTTCGCTCAGGCTGTACACAAACCCCAATAATTCGCGGCTTTCCTGCAGCCAGACGTTGGGTACAGTGGTGCGTTTGAGATATTTGACCACGCCCAGCGTATCGACAACAATGGATGCGGTGCGCTGGAAGAGGGCAAAATATTTTTCCAGTTCGTAGGTGTGATAGACCTCGCGCTGCGGGTCGGCCAGCACGGGGAAGGGCGCTTTGATCAACTCGGCGTATTTGCGGGCGGTCTCAAGATCGCTGCCAATGATGACCAGGATTTCGCAATTGGCTTCCTGGAATTTGTTATACAACCGCCCGAGCTGGGTGGCGTGCGAACGACACTGGAAGCAGGTGTATTCTCGCACGAAAAACAGGATGACGTTGCGCCGGTTGCGGTAGTCCGATAGATTGACGACTTTTCCGGTATGGGCCATCAGGCGAAAGTCTGGGGCGTAGGAACCGATTTTGGCTTCGATGCTTTCTTTTTCGGGCATGCGATTACTTCCTTAACTCTTGATATATCTAGACAAATGGTAAGTAATGAGGTGCAAGTCATTCTCATTGATTGTTACAGGTTCATTGGTTATAAACGTTGGTAGGGCATTTTTGGGATTAATAACCCAGTATTCTTGACTTTTGTATGTTTCAACAAACCATCCTGGAAAAATAACAACGGGTGTTACGGGAAAAGATTTACCGGTACTTTTCTTAATGACATTTTGTAGCCATTTTGCTAACGCTTTGGCTTGTTCGATTGGGTTTCTATCCGGTTTATGCCCATCAATATGGATTTCATTATTCACAACTCTGATGTGTGCATCTTTGTTTTTAATGGGTTTGGAGAATGTTTTTGTTTCCAATAAATAAATGCCATGCTTTGAGACAATAACATGGTCAATGTTGAATTTTTCACCAATGATATCGTGAAATGCCACAGCCCCTTTTTGTATCAAGGGAAGAAGCTCTTCTGCAACTATTTTTTCCCCATCACGAGCCATTATTAATAGATCTCGTTTCCGTAGTGCTCTAACAAATCGATATATGCAATATCCAATAAATCCGAGAAATATGATAATCGCTATTGTATGTCCAATAAAAGTTACTAACCCTGATTGAGGCTCAGATTTTGGAAGGTAAGATACTATTACGGAATTTATCCATTCGCCTAATGGGTATGCTATAAGCGTAACCGGAAACATAAAAAACATAACCATCTCATCATTAAGGTCGGCAATTTGATCTGTGAGGGATTGCCCGGGAAGCCTTAATGGTTTCTCACGTAAGGGGGATCGTTTATCTGCTTTATTCATAGGTTTTACCTAATCGAGGCGGAATTATTGCTCTAATAAATAAGCCAATACCCATTTTGTGGTGGCTTCGATGGCGTCTGTGTGGGTGCGTTCGTAGTTATGTGAGGCATCTACGCCGGGGCCGATCAGGGCAACGGCCACATCACCTCCGGCGCGCCAGAAGGCTTCACCGTCTGACCCGTAATTGGGATACAAATCCACTTTGTAAGGGATGCCGTGTTTGTCGGCAATGGCGCGCAATTTGTTGCTCAGGCCGTGATGATAGGGCCCGCCCGAGTCTTTGACGCACAGGCTGGCATGGAATTCGTCCGAGTTTTGCCCGTCGCCGACAGCGGCCATATCCAGGGTGACCAGTTCGTGCACCTCGGCAGGGATGCCCGCCGCCGCGCCGTGTCCGACTTCTTCATAGGTACTAATCAGGAAATAGGTGGTCTGGGCAGGTTGCAGCCCGGCATCCGCCAGGCTTTTGATGGCTGAAACCAGGTTGGCCACGCAGGCCTTGTCATCCAGATAGCGCGAGCGGACGAAACCGTTGGCGAGCTCGGTGCGGGTGTCGAAGGCCACAAAATCGCCCACATTGATGCTCAGGGCTTCGGTTTCGGCGCGGCTGGTCGTGCGGGCATCCAGACGTACCTCCATGCTGTCTTCAGTGCGTTTGGTGTCGGCTGACTCACTGCCATAGACATGCCCGGAGGCTTTGTTGACCAGGAACGAGCCGCGCACGGTCTTGCCGGAGGCGGTGAAGACGGTCACGCCTTCGCTTTCGACGCCGCCCATCACCACGCCGCCGATGCGGTTGAGTTTGAGCCGCCCGTTGGATTTAATCTCCTTGACCATCGCACCGAGTGTATCCACATGGGCGGTCAGGGCGCGCGGGGCGTCGTTTTTCCTGCCATCCCAGCGGGCCAGCAGTGCGCCTTTGCGCGTGCGGCTAATTTTCAGGAACTTGAAGGCGGCGAGTTCTTTTTCCAGCAGGTCAATCGCGGCGGCGGTAAACCCGGTCGGGGAGGGGGTGTTCAGCAGGCGGATAAGGAAGTCGAGCTGGTCGGGCATGTTGATAGTAGGCAGGGTCATTTTGTTTCCAATTGTCAGTTGTTGGTTGTTGGTTGTTGGTGATGGAAGCAGTTTGCAGATTTTGCACCCATCACACTCTCAAGATTTTTCTTCTTTCACTCAGCATCTCAAGTCTAAGGCCCAAAGTCTAATGTCTATCCTCCAAAGACTCAAACGCCTGAATCTTCTCCCTCCACGCGGCAGGGATGGGCATGCTGGCATTGGTTTTGTAATCAAAGGTCACCAGCACCACCTCGCCTTCGGCGTAGATGTCGCCGCTTTTGGCGTCTGCCACGACCTGTGAAACTATCATGGATTTATTGCCGAGTTTCGAAGTCCGTACGCCAACTTGAATCGGTGCGCCCCATAACACAGGTTTGCGGTAGGCAATATGGATGTCTGCCACAATCACACCAACTTCCATAAAGGAGTGCTGCGGGTCGAACAGGCCTAAATGTACGAGATACTGGATGCGGGCCTGCTCGAAAAAGGTCAGGAAGCTGGCATTGTTGAGGTGTCCCTGGGCGTCAATATCGCCGTAACGGACTTCCATGGGGTGATAGAAATTGAATCCACTCATGGCGTGTATTATATAACCGATCAGTAGTGCAGGGCGGGAAAACCGGCAAATCGTGATAGAATAAATGTGCTAATTTTATGAAAACGATTCGCGCCTCCGAAATCGGTTCTTACCTGTACTGCCGTCGGGCATGGATGTACCAGCGCCGGGGCATGCAGTCTGCCAACCGCGCCGAGCTGGCCGCCGGGACGGAACTGCACCGCCAGCATGGCCGCAATGTGCTGGCCGCATCCCTGCTGCAGGGTCTAGCCTGGCTGGCGTTGCTGGGTGTGCTGGTCATTCTGTTGGTATACCTGTTACAGGGGCTGGGTTAAGCATGGATTTAATCCTGTACCTGGCCGGGTTTTTCCTGCTGCTGGCTTTGGTCTTGTTCTGGCAGGCCAACCGTACGCGCCAGGCCAGCGGTCTGCCCGGCGGGCGGCTGATTTATACTGATACGCGTGGCTGGGGCAAACTGGACCGTCCACTGTATGACGGCGGCCTGGGGCTGACTGGCAAACCCGACTACTTGGTGCAGCAGGATGGCAAGTACATCCCGGTGGAAGTGAAATCAGGCCGCGCACCCGAAGCACCGTATGATTCGCACCTCTACCAGCTGGCGGCCTACTGCTTTTTAGTGGAAAACCACTACGGGGTGCGCCCGCCGTATGGCATCATCCATTACGAGAATCGCGACTTCGCCGTGGATTACACCTACGAGTTGGAAAATTCCTTCCTTAATATGATTGCCGAGATTCGCCGTGATGAGCGTCGTGCCGATGTGGAT
>JANJTV010000049.1 GCA_024710905.1 Anaerolineales bacterium
AACTTAAGCACCAGGTGCTTCGGCCCGTTGGCATCAGCAGTGATATACGGCAGGTTCAGTTCCGTCTCCATCACGGTGGAGAGTTCTTTCTTGGCTTTTTCGGCAGCCTCGCGCAGGCGCTGCAGGGCCTGGCGATCGTTACGCAAATCAATGCCTTCCTGAGCCTTGAATTCATCAGCCGCCCAGGTAACAATTCGTTGGTCCCAGTCGTCACCGCCCAGATGCGTATCGCCATTGGTAGCCTTTACTTCAATTACACCCTCACCCACTTCAAGAATGGACACGTCAAACGTACCACCGCCCAGGTCGAAGACCAGGATGGTTTCATTTTTCTTTTTGTCCAACCCGTAGGCCAGGGCCGAGGCAGTCGGCTCGTTGATGATGCGCATGACTTCCAGCCCGGCAATCCGACCGGCGTCTTTGGTGGCCTGGCGCTGGCTGTCGTTGAAGTAAGCGGGCACGGTGATGACAGCCTGGGTGACGGATTCGCCTAAATAGGCCTCGGCGTCCGCTTTAAGCTTGGCCAGCACCATCGCGCTGATTTCCTGCGGGCTATACTCGCGGCCAGTTAACGGTACCTTGACGCGCACATCATCTGATGGCCCTTCCATCACCTGGTAGGAGACCATCTTGCGCTCCGATTCGGTTTCTTCGTACCGACGGCCAATAAAACGTTTGATCGAATAAATGGTATTTTCAGAGTTGATGACCGACTGGCGTTTGGCGGTATCACCGACCATGCGTTCACCGTTTTTGTTGAATGCCACAACGGAGGGGCATAAGCGGCCACCTTCGGCAGTGGTGATGACGGTGGGCTGACCGCCTTCCATCACAGCTACAACACTGTTGGTCGTACCAAGGTCAATCCCTATGATTTTTCCCATAATTCAATTCTCCTTCATCTTTCTTTTTTGGGCTTTATTGCGGCAAGGATAAACGATGAATAAAAGAATTGCGTTAACAGCGCGTAGAAACTTTATTACTGGCAATAAAAAAAAAGGCCGTCCACATATGCGGACGGCCCGATGAAGCAGAGGAACTTACGGCTGGGAAATATCGAAATAATCTACTTCCACCAGGATTGGCAGCACGTCGAAGGACGATACGCCAAAACCAACCAAACCGTCACGCAACTTATATTTAGCATCCTTAATCGTCTTGACCTCCACACCGTTGATGGTCAGGCTGAGCTCTTCGCCAATGCAGCTGGCGCGATAGATATTGATATCCTTACCCTGCTTGATGGCATTTGAGCCGCCATTAACAATGGTGGCATAGGATTCATCGACAGTGCTGTAGGCCAAAATCCAGTACAGGCCGTTGTTGGCAATGTTAAATTCATACCAACCTTCGTCACTATAGCGGCAAATAATAGAGACGTTGTTATTGTTGCGGCCGCGGTTGTCGGCACTGATCTCCAGAACGACATCACCGTATTCGTAAGGATCGTAGGTGACATAAACCCACTGGTTTTCCTTCTGCAGGTCAAAGATCAGGTAATTCCCATCGCTGTCCAGGGTGACCTCATCATCACGACCATGGAATTCAAAATAGGTATAGTTGCTCAAGTCGCCATCAAACTCTTCGCGATAGAAGGCCGGGGCTTCTGCAGCAGGTTCTTCACTTGAGGCTTCCTCCTCGCTGGAAACCTCCTCTTCCTCGCTGGAAACAACTTCCTCTTCACTGGACGAGGCAGCTTCAGAGCTGGCCGGTGCATCGGACGAGGCAGGTGCACCACTGCCATCGTTGCCAAATAAATCCACCGAGCAGGCCAGGCCCACCAAGAGAATAAATGCGGCAAGGAATAAAAAAGGGGCGTAAATTCGTGATTTCATTTCCTTCTCCTTTAGGTTGATAATCATGATTCGAAAAAAGTATAGCATTAACTAAGCCTATCGCAAACCCGTTTAAGTGTAGGATTTTCGGGTCATTTTCCTCAACCAGTTCGGTGCGTAAAAACAAACGCGCCTCATCCGGGCGCGCCTGTCCGCGTCCGAGAGAAGTTGGCAAGAAGTGGAGATGGCGGGAATCGAACCCGCGTCCGAAAGATTCGACACACGGAAATCTACGAGCGTAGCCGATCGAATTGTGTCGCCGCAGGCGCCTCAACCGACGCGGACATCCTGCAGCCATTCACCCGGACCCGAAAGCCCTCTTTCACATGATGCGTGACCTTCTCATGCGGCATCCTGCCATTGTGACGCCCACAGCCCCTCCGGACAGGAAGCGGGGAGCGTGGACGCCGTCTCACTTAAGGAGACGGAGCTGATCAACTCTCTACCGATTAGGCGGCGAGGGGCATAGCAGCGTAGGAAGTGCGGTTGGCACTTAAGTTTTTGCGCTGAGTTAACGAGTTCGGCGCCTCTCGGCTCGCATTCCGGGGCCAGCCTCCCCCGTCGAAGCCTGTCATCCCCGTGCAACACGAAATTATATCATGCCCTGCTTGCCTGAAATTCCGCTTAATGCTAAACTCTTACCAAGGTACATTATGACTGAAAAAATCCTAATCGTTGATGACGATCTTGACACCCTGCGCCTCGTAGGGCTAATGCTCCAAAAACAAGGCTACCAGATTGTAGCGGCATCCAATGGCGCCCAGGGTTTGGAAATGGCTTTTGCCGAAATCCCGGATGTCATCCTGCTGGATGTAATGATGCCGCAGATGGATGGCTACGAAGTCGCCAAACGCTTGAGAGCTGACTCGCGAACAGCCAATATTCCCATCCTCATGTTCACCGCCAAAAGCCAATTGGATGACAAAGTAGCCGGTTTTGAAGCCGGGGCCGATGATTATCTGACCAAACCCACCCATCCCAGCGAACTTCAGGCACACGTCAAAGCCCTGCTGGCACGCTCATCCAAAACAAAAGGCCCGGCTGCTGCGCCGCAAACTGGCCCGATTGAAGAGCCCGGTTACACCATAGGAATCATCGCGGCGCGCGGCGGGCAGGGTGTCACCAGTATCGCATCCAACTTGGCCAGTGCATTGCAAAAATCGACCAGCAGCAAAGTGATTATGGCCGAATTGCGCCCGGGCATGGGCACCCTTGCCATCGAGTTAAACCTGCCGGGCAGCAAGGGTCTTACTGAATTGCTTGAAATGCCCACAAGCGATATCAGCCACGAGAATGTTAAATCCCGCCTGGTTGCACATCCATCCGGGGTTATTTTCCTGCCAGCTTCCAACCAGCCTAAAGACGCCGCCCTGGCGAGCAAAGTAGAAAATTTTGAAATGCTGGCCAGTCGCCTTAATTTCATGGCTCGCTTTATTGTCCTGGACCTGGGCTGTGGCCTCGGGGCTGTGGCCCAGAAACTTATCCCAACTCTCAAAGAGATCGTTGTCCTCGTTGAGCCGAACGAAAATGCCCTGGTACATGCCCGGGCGCTGATTGACGACCTGCTCTTGCTGGGGGTTGACCAGGCCAACATTCGCGTGGTAGCCAATTATCGCCTGCGCTCGGAATTACAACTCTCTGTACCGCAGGTGCAGGAAAAACTTAAATTCACCATTGATACAACCTTTACCCCGGCACCTGAATTACTTCATCAGGCAACACGTCTACACACAATGGCATTCCTGGTTCAAAATGAAGGTCTGCCCAACCAACAATACGCAGCGCTAGCAAAAAAGGTTGAGGCGCGAGCGCCCAAACCCGCCTGATATGCACCCTTTTTCGGAAGCCACCCAGAGTCGGATCCTCTTTGCAGCCGATTTGCTGCGCCAGGCGCAGCATGTCATCATCCTGACCGGGGCCGGGCTTTCAACACCGTCCGGGATTCCAGATTTCCGCTCCGAGGGAACAGGCCTGTGGGCCAAAGACGAACCTCTCGAAGTGGCTTCCCTCTCCACGTTCCGGACCCACCCGGAACGTTTCTACGCCTGGTTCCGCCCCCTGGCAAATGAAATTTACACAGCAAAACCCAACCCGGCGCACATGGCCCTGGCCATGCTCGAAGAAAAACAGATCCTGAAAACTGTCATCACCCAGAACATAGACCTGCTGCACCAAAAAGCCGGGTCAAAAAATGTAATTGAAACCCATGGCAGCCTGAAAACCCTGACCTGTACCCAGTGTTATCAGCAATACTCCTACCAGGCCTACCTGCCGATCTTCCTCGAAAACGGCACAATTCCCCATTGTCCGGCCTGTGAAAGCATCCTAAAACCAGATGTCATCCTCTTTGGGGAACAATTGCCCCAAAAAGCATGGCAGGCTGCCCAACAAGCTGCCCGCAACTGCGATTTGATCATTGTCGCCGGTTCCTCCCTGGAAGTGTTGCCCGTGGCTGGCCTGCCCATGCAGGCAATTGATCGCGGGGCGCACCTGATTGTCATCAACCAATCAGCCACCTATCTGGACGTGCGGGCAGATATTATCTTTGCAGAAAATGTCGCTGAAGTCATTCCGGCCATAACGGAGCAGGTACTCTATGATTGAACAAGAAAAACGAATCGAACGTTACCGTCGCCTGATGGAACTTTCACGAGACCTGGCTTCCACGCTTGACCTCGACATGCTGCTGGACCGCATCACCCAGGCCGCGCGCGATATTACCGAGTCGGAAGCGGCATCCATCCTGCTCTACGATAATACCGCCAAGGAACTGTACTTCCAAATTGCCACCAACATGGACCAGCCAATGATGCGCGGTCTGGTTGTTCCACTTGAGGGCAGCATCGCCGGTTGGATTGTCACCCACCGCGAGCCGGTTCGTATCCAGGACGTCCAGCACGACACCCGGTATTTCAAAAAAATCGCCAAAACAACCAGCCTGGAAACCCGCTCGTTAATGGGTACGCCACTCATCACCAAAGATAAAGTGGTTGGTGTTCTGGAAGTAATCAATAAGTCTGAAGGGGATTTTACCGATACCGATGAAGACCTGCTCAGTGTGCTTGGTGCGCAGGCTGCCGTTGCAATTGAAAATACCCGCCTGTTCCAACAATCCGACCTGATTGCCGAATTTGTGCATGAATTGCGCACGCCCCTGGCGTCTGTCAGCACGGCCACTTACCTGTTGCTGCGTCCGGAGATTTCCCGCGAGCAAAGCGAACAAATCATCAAGAATATTTATGATGAAACCATGCGACTGAACACCCTGGCGTCCTCGTTCCTCGACCTGGCTCGGCTCGAATCGGGGCGCGTCCAGTTCCAAAAATCCACCTTCCCGATCGCCGATGTCCTGGAGGAATGTTCCGGGGTCATGCAGGGCAAAGCCGTGGAATATAGCGTCACCATTGAAACAATCATTGAGCCGGGCATTGCCGTCATGAACGGTGACCGCGGCAAACTGAAACAGGTCTTCCTCAACCTGCTTAGCAACGCGATTAAGTACAACCGCCCAGGCGGCAAAGTAGTGATGCGTGTCAGCCAGGACGAAAAGAACTGGCAGGTCAGCTTTTCAGATAATGGTATGGGCATCCCTGAAGATGCAATGCCACGCCTGTTTGAGAAATTCTTCCGTGTGAAGGGCAGTGAAAACAAGGCGGTTGGCACCGGCCTGGGCCTTTCCATCTGCAAGGGGATCATCCAAGGGCATGGTGGTAAGATTGACGTCAAGAGCGAGATCGGCCGGGGAACGATCTTTACGGTATATATTCCAAAGTAAGTTAACTTGCCTGTAAACAAAAAAACGCCTGAACGGCGCTTTTTTGTTTTTAAAAAATCAAATTTACTGAAATGTAACATCCTCGATCCGCCAGGCTTCCTCACCAAGCAGGTTGCGCAAGCGCTCAAGCATCTCCTTGCACACACGCGTCGAATCGTTCGGGAAGTCTATCAAGTGACCATGGCCTTCCTCGGTCACATAGAACGAAAACCGGTCCTGCCCATGGTAGGCATGCAAGATACTGTAAGCATTGGTAATTCGCCGCCGATCACGACCCGCATCTCCGCTGGGGCGCAAGTACACCGTAATCAGGCGGGGGGGAGCAGTGCCGTCGGTTTGCAAAAGTGCGGGTGGCGCGATGGGTGGCACAGAGGGAACCCGGGGTGGTTCCTGAATGACAGGCATCACAATAACCGGCTGGCCCACACGGAGACTGTCGCCCGAGGGGCGTGCTTCTGGCTGCGAAACCACTTCTGGCTGGTGGGAGTCTTCCAATTGTTGTAAGGCCAGCATGTCATCCAATGGTGCCGCCGATGCAGTCGCCAGGGGCAGCGATTCCCAGTCTGGCGGGGCGTCTGGGGGTGGAGGCATATCGCCGAAGGGATCGTGACCCTCGTTTTCGTCGGGATCGGGGAGGTAATCTGCGGGCGAATGGGCCACTTGTTTAACGGGATCCGGCCTGGGTGAACCTGCCACAAAGTCAGGTTCGTAAGCAGGAATCGCTGTAGATGCCTCCGCGCTCTGGTAGTAAGCTACCTCCGTTTTTATTTCATCCACCAGCACTTTGGGCGGGTTGCTGTTCATATCCACTTTGCCGTCGGCGAAGACGATCTTGCCATCTTCACACAGGTGACGGAATTTATCCCAGGTGCGCGGGAAGAGCACAAGTTCGATGTTGCCTTGCAGGTCTTCGAGGGTGACAAAACCCATCATTTTATCGGTTTTCGTGCGATAAGGGCGACTGGAGATGACCATGCCTGCCACGCGTACACGCTCCTCATGGCTGGCATCGGCCAACCCGGCGGAGGTATGGCTGATGGCGCGGGTGATGTCCTCGATGTGGGCGGTGAGCGGATGGTCGGAGAGATACAAACCGAGCAGTTCGCGCTCCCAGGCCAGGGCTTCTTTGCGGTCAACCGTCAGGCTGGGTAGCTGGACAGCCTGGGCCTTAACACCAGTGGCCGCGCCAAACAGGGACATTTGCCCGGCTTCGGCGGCGCGGAATTGGGCCGCAGAGGAGGCGCTGAGTTGTTCGAGGATAGCCAGCAGGGCGGCGCGGTCACCAAAATCATCCAGCGCGCCAACTTTAATCAAGCATTCAAGGGCACGTTTGCCCACGGCGCGTAAATCAACGCGCTGGGCAAAGTCGTTTATGTCGCTGAAGGGGCTGTCTTTACGGGCTTCAAGAATGGCCCTGACCGGGCCTTCGCCAACGTTCTTGATGGCACTCAGGCCGAAACGAATGGCGTTTTTGCCGCCCGGTTGGTCTTCGATGGTGAAATCCATGCCTGAGTGGTTGACACTGGGCGGCTGGACATCAATGCCCATGCTGCGGGAATCGGCAATGTACAGGGCTACTTTATCAGCCGAGTTCTTGAACACCGAGAGCAGGGCGGTCATGTATTCGGCCGGGTAATGGGCTTTGAGGAAGGCGGTCTGGACGGAGATCAGGCCATAGTCGGCGGCGTGGCTTTTGTTAAAGCCATAGCGGGCGAACTGCTCCCAGTCTTCAAATATTCCGGTGGCGGTATCTCTGTCCATGATGCCATTTTCGACCGCGCCTTTAACAAATTTCTCTTTGTTCTTGGCGATTTTATCGGCCTGCTTTTTAGAGATGGCCTTGCGCAGGTCATCCGATTCGCTGCGGGAGTAACCGGCAATCTCAACCGCGGCGCGCATAATCTGTTCCTGGTAGACCGGGATGCCGTAGGTGTCTGCAAAGATGGACTCAAGCGCAGGATGACGATAATCGATTTTTTCCTCGCCATTCATGCGTTTGATGTAACTGGGGATGAACTCCATCGGGCCGGGGCGGTAGAGTGCCACCATGGCAATAATGTGATCGAGCGCTTTGGGCTTCATCTCGATCACCCAGCGAGTCATGCCGCTGCCTTCCAGTTGGAAGATACCCGCCGTCTGGCCGCGCCCCATCAACTTGAAGGATTCGGGGTCATCGGTGGGGATGGAATCGAGATCGTAACGAATGCCATGGCGCTGGTAAATCATATCGCAGGCGCGAGCCATGACGGTCAGCGTGGAAAGACCGAGGAAATCCACTTTGAGCATACCCATGCTGTCGAGGATGCCCATTTCGAACTGGGTGACGGTCTTAATTGGCGTTTCTTCAGAACCGGAGGTCGGCCGATGCAGCGGTAGGTATTCCACCAGCGGCTTGTCAGCAATCACCACCCCGGCGGCGTGTGTCCCGGCATTGCGGACAACGCCTTCCAGGTGAATGGCAGTATCAATCACCTTGCGCATGGTCGCATCGGATTGGTAGATCTGTTTTAGGTCCGGCACCTGCTCCAAGGCTTCTTCAAGCGTCACTGCTTTACCCGGCACGTTCGGCACCAACTTTGCCACCCGGTCTACGTCGGGAATGGGGATGTTCATCACCCGGGCCACGTCGCGCAGCGATCCGCGGGCAGCCATGGTGCCGAAGGTGATGATCTGGGCAACTTTGTCATCGCCATATTTGCGAGCAGTGTATTCCAGCATCTCTACACGGCGGTCATCACGGAAGTCCAGGTCAATATCGGGCATACTGACACGACCCGGGTTCAAGAAGCGTTCGAAGAGCAGTTGGTGATGAATTGGGTCAACCAGTGTAATGAAAAGCGAATACGCCACCAATGAGCCAGCCGCGGAACCACGTGTGTTGTACCAGATGCCATTTTCGCGGGCGTGACGACACAGGTCCCAGACAATCAGGAAGTAGGCGTTGAAGCCCATTTCATTAATCACACCCAGTTCGAAATCCAGACGTTCCAAGATCTTCGGATCATCTTTGCTGGATGCGTAGCGTTGTTCAAGACCTTGCAGACACAACTCGCGTAGGTATGTTCCATCTGTATGCCCGTCGGGCACCGGGAATTCGGGCAGGTGGTAGCCCTTGAAGCCCAGATCTACCTGGCAGCGTTCGGCAATCTCAAGGGTATTCGTAATGGCTTCCGGCACTTCCGCGAACAGACGCGACATCTCTTCAGGTGGGCGCAGGTAATAGGATGGGTCGCTCATGCGCATACGGTCATCGTCGGCCAGCAGCGCGCCGGTTTGGATGGCCAGCAATACATCCTGGTATTCCGCATCACGCGGATCGATGTAATGCACGTCATTGGTGGCAACAAATTTGGCGGAGTAACGAGCGCCCATCTCAAGCAGTTTTTTGTTGATATCCACCAATTCTGCGATATCGTGTTGCTGCAATTCCACATAGAAGCGATCTGGGCCAAACACGTCGTGATACCAGTTCCAGCGCCGCAGGGCTTCTTCGGGGTTGTCTTCCATTAATGCACGTGGGATTTCCGCAGCCAGGCAACCGGAGGTGGCAATCAGCCCCTCGGAGTGCCGGGCCAGGAATTCTTTATCAATGCGGGGGTAGTAATAAAAGCCTTCCAACTGGGCGGCTGATGCGATCTTGAGCAGGTTCTGGTAACCGACTTCGTTTTCGGCCAGCAGCAACAGGTGGCTGCTTTTCTTATCCAGTTTGGAGTCGCGGTCATTCATGCCGCGCGCGGCCATGTAGGTTTCAATCCCGATGATGGGTTTGATGTCATTTTCCTTGGCGGCGTTGTAAAATTCCAACACGCCATACATGGTGCCGTGGTCGGTGATGGCCAGGGCCGGCATGTTCATCTCTTTGGCGCGTTTGACCAGCTTCTTGATGTTTGAGAATCCATCCAGAAGCGAGTACACTGTGTGGGTGTGCAAGTGAACAAAGGACATGGGAGAATACCAACTTAAATTATAGCATCCGCACCTCCAAACCAACCTGACGATTGGCTTAAAATATTTGGAACGGGTGTTCGCTTAAAGGGGTGTTTCGTTCTTATGACCCTCTTATACCCCTATGCTATAATCGCCCATTTGAAAGGCGAACTATGCTCTCAAAATTTGTAAAAATGCTGGGGGGAGACCCCAACAAACGTGAAGTGGAACGGCTTTCCGGCCAGGTGGAGGCAATTAATGTGCTGGAAAGCAGGCTGGAATCGCTCAGCGATGAAGCCCTGCGCGCCAAGACGGATGAATTCCGCGCCCGGTTGAAAGACGAACTGGACGGGATTGACGACGACAAGGAACGCCGCGAAGTGGAACAGGCCGTCCTGAATGACTTGTTGCCTGAAGCATTTGCCATTGTCCGTGAAGCCTCCAAGCGCACATTGGGGCTGCGCCATTACGACGTACAGCTGATGGGTGGCATGGCATTGCATTATGGGCGTATTTCTGAAATGCGCACAGGCGAAGGGAAAACCCTGGTTGCCACCCTGCCGTTGTACCTGAATGCCCTGACTGGCCGCGGCGCGCACCTGGTAACTGTCAATGATTACCTGGCCCGCCGTGATGCCCGCTGGATGGCGCCAATTTTCAATTTCCTCGGGTTGTCGGTGGGCGTCCTGCAGATGGCTGCTGTCACTGAAAACGGGAAGAAAGCCTTCCTCGTGGACCTAGAAAAGGAATCCCCCCAGGAGGATAAAGACAAACTCCGCATGGTGGACCGCCGCGAGGCGTATGCCGCTGACATCACCTACGGCACAAATGCCGAGTTTGGCTTCGACTACCTGCGCGACAATATGGTCTATCGTTATGAAGATAAGGTTCAACGCGGCCATTACTATTCAATTGTTGATGAAGTCGATAATGTACTGGTTGATGAGGCGCGTACACCGTTAATTATCTCGGGCCCGGCCCAGGGTGACTTGGGGGACTATGCCACCATGGCACAGGTCGTGCGACAACTAAAAGAAGAAGATTACGAGGTCAGCGAAAAAGACCGCAATGTATCCCTGACCGAAGTCGGTACGGCCCATGTGGAACAACTGCTGGGCCAGCCCTTGCGCGACCCCGACCGCCCGGAAGATGTTACTCCTGAACAGGCCCGCCTGTTGGGTTATTTGGAGCAAGCCCTGCGCGCGCAATTCCTGTTCAAGAGGAATAAGGATTACATCGTCCAAGGCGGTAAGGTCATCATTGTGGATGACTTTACCGGCCGCCTGATGCCCGGCCGCCGCTGGAGTGACGGCCTGCACCAGGCTGTGGAAGCAAAGGAAGGCGTGAAGGTTGAGCCTGAAAACGTGACCTACGCGACCATCACCCTGCAGAATTATTTCCGCATGTACGAAAAGCTGGCAGGCATGACCGGTACGGCCCTGACCGAAGCCGAGGAATTTGCCAAGATCTACAAACTCGAAGTACTGCCCATCCCCACCCACCTCGAGTACCTCGCCACCCGCGAAGGCTCAGACCTGGTGGAAGTAAAGAAAAAAGATGAAGATGGCTACGAGCAGGTTTATTTTGCGCGCAAGGATGATGCCGACAAAGCGCCCGTACTCTGGCGGCGCACCGACTACCCGGATGTCGTTTTCCGGACTGTTGAAGCCAAGTTCCGCGCAATCATTGCCGAGATTATTCGCAGCCATGTGATGGGCCGCCCGGTCCTGCTGGGCACCACCTCGGTTGAAAACTCTGAAAAACTATCCAGTCGCCTGCGGGCCGAATCGGTACGGCGATTATTGCAGATTCGTTTGCTGCGCGATTTCTGGTTCGAAGCCAACAACCTTGAAGAAGATGGCCGCCTGCACAAAGATCTTGAACCACTCTACCAACCATTGGAGGGGATTGATCCGTCCGCGCTGCGGCAGTTTGCCAAACCCTTGAATGCTTCCATTAATCTGGAAGAGCCCCAGAACATCTCCCGATTGCTCTCCTTGCTGCGCCTGTCGGCGGAGGACGAACCGCGCCTGAAGGCCGTTATCCAGGGTGGGGTGCCGCACCAGGTGCTGAACGCCCGCAAACATACAGAAGAAAGCCAGATTATTGCCGGGGCAGGCGCCTTTGGGGCAGTAACGATTGCCACCAATATGGCCGGCCGTGGCGTGGATATTAAGTTGGGCGGCGAACTGGCCGAGGAGGTCTTTGCCGTGGTCAACCGTGTGTTGCGTAAAGCCGGGCACCAGGACCCTTACGACATGACCCCCCAGCAACAACGTGAAGCCCTACTCAAACTGGACACCTCCGAATTTGGTATTTACGAGAGCGAAATCCGCTACTTCCTGAACTATTTTGACGACATGGCCCATGTGCGTGAACTGGGCGGCCTGCATGTGATTGGTTCGGAACGCCACGAGGCCCGCCGCATTGACAACCAGTTGCGCGGCCGCGCCGCCCGCCAGGGTGACCCCGGGTCTTCCCGTTTTTACCTTTCATTGGAGGACGACCTGATGCGCCTGTTCGGCGGCCAGCAGGTCAACGATGTCATGCAGCGCTTCCGGCTGGATGATGACTTCCCGCTGGAACACCGCATGGTGACCGGCATGATCGAAGGCTCGCAGCACCGCGTGGAAGGCAACAACTTCGACATGCGCAAGCACCTGCTGGAATATGATGACGTTCTTAATTCCCAGCGCCGCCGCATTTACGAACAGCGTGACCGGGTCTTTAAGAAGGAAGACCTGACTGACGATGTGGCCGAACTACTAAAAGCCGAGGTTGCGGCCCGCGTCCCTGCTGCGATGGAAGACGAGGAAGGCCCCTGGAAACTGTTGGCCTGGCTGGACAGCATCCAACCGCCATTTGCCGGGGCGCAGGGGAAATTCTTCCCGTCCTTTAGTTACCGTCTCCTGCTGGATGAACTGGCTGAATCGACCCTGCCGCCGCGCGAAGCGATTGTAAATCTGGTGCGGCGTGCCATCGAGGCCGAGGAAAGCCACCTGCTGGCATCCATTGAGTCGAATATCGACAAGGCTGCTGAAAGCCTGGAAAGCCAACTGGAAGAACGCTTTGATGTCATTGATACCTTCCTGGAAGGATTGCAGGACGCCGAGGAAACCCGGCGCCCGCAGGAACTGCTGGAAGAACTGAACGGATTGGCACGGGTCAGCCTGCGCCTAAACAATGAACAACTCCGTACCCTGCAGAACGACCCGCAGGAAATTGAAGATGTGATTAAAGAACAGATCGAAACCCAGCTCACAGGCATTACCGTCAGCCGCCTGGCTTCGTTTATTGAATTGCGCCTCAGCGAACCCTTGAGCACCAACCGTGAAACGCTAGCGAAAATGGAATGGGCCGAAGTGGAAGCCGAATTGCGAACCTCAGCGGTGAAAATGCTCGAGACCCGGCGTGAAAGGCTGGGGGGAGCCGGCGGTGAAATCATCCGCACCCTGGACACCCTGCAGGGGAAAATCGACTTCAAGACGCTGGACGAGTCCGGTTTCATCCAATTGTTGGGCAGCCTGGTACGCGGACGCCGCATGGTCTTCGACATCAAGACCCGCCAGCGCAGCCAACAGGATTATGCCCGCTTTAGTTATGTGTACCTGGCCGCGCAATTAATGGAAGGCCGTTCGACCGAGGCAACCCTGCAAGATATTAATGAACACCTGGATGAAGCCCGCCAGGCCTTTGCCGCCATGTGGGAATCGTTTGAAGGCGGCCGGGTTGTCCTCAACCAGACCTATCGCCGCTTGCTGCTCGGGGTGATCTCGGAGCTGTGGGTGGATTACCTAACCCGCGTGGAAGCCCTGCGTGTTTCGATTGGTTTGGAGGCTTACGGCCAGCGCGACCCACTGGTACAATATAAAACAAAAGCGTCTGAGATGTTCCAGACCTTGTTGAGTGAAATTCGTTCAGGTGTGGTCGGGCGGATGTTCCTGTTCCAACCGCAGCGCGCCACCATGGCCAATGCCAGCCAACCCGTGATTGAAACGCCCTCAGCAGAAGAAACGACCGAAAGTGCAGAAGCCGCCGCAAAAAGCGGCCGCAAACGACACAAGAGAAGATAACATTATTAAGCAGGGTTACCCTTGACATTTCCTGTTGCGGTCCCGGAAGATTATCGCAGCCTGCCTAAAGTGGAGCTTCATCGCCACCTGGAGGGATCGCTACGCCTGCAAACCATGCTGGACGTTGCCCGCAAGCACGGCATGACCATCCCAGCCAGCGTGGTACGCCTGAGCCGCCTGGTGCAGGTACAGGATGAGGAACCACTCAACTCAGAAAATTTCCTCGGCAAATTTAATACGCTGCGCATGTTCTATCGTTCGCCGGATGTGATTCACCGCATCACGCGTGAAGCCATCGAGGATGCCGCCAAAGACAACATCCGCTACCTTGAGCTGCGCTTCACCCCTGTCGCACTCAGCCGCGCGGAACGCTTCCCCCTGCACGACGTCATGGACTGGGTCTGCACAAGCGCCCAGGAAGCCGCCCAGAAATTCAACATCATCGTGCGCCTAATCGCCTCGGTTAACCGCCACGAATCCGTTGAATTGGCTGAGCAGGTGGCTTGGCTGGCTGCCGAACACCAGAAGCGCGGCATTATTGCGCTCGACCTGGCAGGCAATGAAGCGCAATTCCCGGCCACACCTTTCCTGCCGATCTTTAAAGAAGCCCACCAGAGCGGCCTGCGGATCACCATCCATGCCGGGGAGTGGGGTGGCGCAGAGAATGTACGTGAGGCTATTGAAAACTTCGAGGCAGATCGCATTGGGCATGGCGTACGCGTGCTGGAAGACCCCTTTACCACCGCCCTGGCCATCGAACGCAAAACCCCCTTCGAGGTCTGCATCACCAGCAACTACCAGACCGGTATTGCCAAATCGCGTTCCGAGCATCCAGCCCCAAAAATGCTGGGTGCCGGGTTGCAAGTTACCTTCAACACAGATGACCCGTCCATTTCACAGATCACCCTGGGACACGAATATCGCCTGGTGGTCGAAGACCTGAAACTGAGCATGGATGCGTTGCGCGAGAGCATCCTGGTGGCCGCCAGGGCATCCTTCCTGTTGCAGGATGAAAAAGAGAAATTAATCCAGAACCTGAAGAAAGAAATGCGCCTGTCATAGCACGAACACCTAGAAATGCGGTAAAATTACTCGCATACACACCCGATACAAAGGACAACAAAGGCGCACCTTTGGGTTCTTTGTGAGCTGAAACCCATTTGAACCACACAGCCACAAAGAAGCACAAAGGTGTTTTGCTGTGTGACCCCCGCCAGGGGTAACATGCACAAGGAGCAACCATGAAAGATTTGTTTAACGCCCGTAACACCCTGAAAGTCGGCAACCGGGAATATATTATCTACCGCCTGGATGCGCTGGAAAAAGCCGGGCTGGCTACCCTCAACCGCCTGCCGTTTTCGATCCGCATCATGCTGGAGGCCGCCCTGCGCCAGTGCAATGATGTCGAGATCACCCAGGAGGATGTTAAAAACATCGCCTCCTGGACGCCCAGCGGGGCGCGCATGGGCATCCCCTTCCTGCCCGCCCGCGTGGTGATGCAGGATTTCACCGGCGTACCCGCCGTGGTGGATTTGGCCGCCATGCGCGCCGCTGTCGCCCGCCTGGGCGGCGACCCAAAAAAGATTAACCCGCTGGTACCGGTGGACTTGGTGATTGACCACTCGGTACAGGTGGATTTCTTCGCCTCGTCGGATGCCCTGCAGCGCAACACGGAAGTGGAGTTCCAGCGCAACCGTGAACGCTACGAGTTCCTCAAGTGGGGACAGAAAGCCTTCAGCAACTTCCGTGTGGTGCCACCCATGACCGGCATCGTCCACCAGGTCAACCTGGAATACCTGGCCGAGGTGGTCTTTACCAAAACAGTAGAAGGCGAAACCTACGCATTCCCAGACACGCTGGTAGGCACCGACAGCCACACCACCATGATCAACGGCCTGGGCGTGGTGGGCTGGGGCGTAGGCGGCATTGAGGCCGAAGCTGTCATGCTTGGCCAACCCATGGATATGCTCCTGCCGGATGTGATCGGCTTCAAACTGACCGGCAAACTGCGCGACGGGGTCACGGCCACAGACCTGGTGCTGACCGTCACCCAGATGTTGCGTAAAAAAGGCGTGGTGGATAAGTTCGTCGAATTCTTCGGCCCCGGCCTGGCCGCAATGAGCCTGACCGATCGCGCCACCATTGCCAATATGGCTCCGGAATATGGCGCCACCATGGGCTTCTTCCCGGTGGATGAAGAAACCCTGCGTTACATGAGACTCACCGGCCGCCCGGCAGATGTGATCGCCCGCACCGAGGCCTACTGCCGCGCCCAGGGCCTGTTCCGTGAAGAAAACACACCTGATCCCGAGTTCACCGATGTACTCGAACTCGACCTAGATTCGGTCGTGCCCTCCCTGGCCGGGCCCAAGCGCCCGCAGGACCGTGTGCCGATGGCCGAACTTAAACAGGCCTTCCGCCAGGCATTAACCGCCCCGGTCAAAGATCGCGGCTACGAACTGAGCAGCCAGGACCTGGAGCGCGAAGCCACTTTTGGCACCAACGGCGGCGCGATGAAGATGAAGCACGGCGCAGTCGTCATTGCGGCCATCACTTCCTGTACCAATACCAGCAACCCCTCCGTGATGATCGGAGCGGGCCTGGTAGCCAAAAAAGCTGTCGAAAAAGGCCTGAACGTCAAGCCATACGTTAAAACCAGCCTGGCCCCCGGCTCGCGCGTGGTTACCGAATATCTCAAGCAATCCGGCCTGATCGACCCGCTGGCAAAACTGGGCTTCAATGTGGTCGGCTACGGCTGCACCACCTGCATCGGCAATAGCGGCCCGCTGCCCGGCGAGGTCGCCAAAGCCGTGACCGGCAGCGACCTGGTTGCTGCGGCAGTGCTTTCCGGCAACCGTAATTTTGAAGGCCGCGTACACTCGCTGGTCAAGGCCAATTTCCTGGCCTCCCCCCCGCTGGTGGTGGCCTACGCCCTGGCCGGCACGGTGGATATTGATCTCGACAATGAGCCGCTCGGCACAGGCAAGGACGGCCAGCCCGTTTACCTGCGTGACATCTGGCCGACCCAGCACGAGATCATGGAAACCATCGCCTCCAACGTGCGCACCAACATGTTCAGCGAACGCTACGCCGATGTCTTCACCGGCTCAGACATGTGGCTGGACATCAAGGTCAGCGAAGGCGACCTGTATGAATGGGACGAAGCCTCCACCTACATTCACCACCCGCCATACTTCCAGCAACTCAGCCTGGATGTTTCCTCCATCAACAATATCAAGGCCGCCCGTGTTCTGGGCGTCTTCGGCGACTCGATTACCACCGATCACATTTCCCCGGCGGGCAACATTGCCGCCGACAGCCCGGCAGGCAAATACCTGCAGGAGCGCGGCGTGCAGCCCCGCGATTTCAACTCCTATGGCGCGCGGCGCGGCAACGACCTGGTCATGGCGCGCGGCACCTTTGCCAACATCCGCCTGAAGAACCAGATGGTCGCGCCTAAGGAAGGCAACTGGACCAAACTCCAGCCTGCGGGCGAGGAGATGAGCATCTTCGACGCTGCAATGAAATACCAGCATGCGGGCGCCCCCACGGTTGTGCTGGCGGGCAAGGAATATGGCACCGGCTCCAGCCGCGACTGGGCCGCCAAAGGCCCCATGCTGCAGGGCGTCAGGGCGGTGATCGCCGAATCCTTCGAGCGCATTCACCGTTCCAACCTGGTCGGCATGGGCGTACTACCGCTGACCTTTGTGGACGGGCAAAACGCTGAAAGCCTCAGCCTGGATGGCACTGAGGTAATTGATATTGAAGGCCTGTCTGATGACATGGCCCCGCAAAGCCTGGTGAGCGTGAAAGCCGTCAAACCGAATGGCAAGGTAATCAACTTCAAGGCCCGGGCCATGCTCAACACCAGCGTGGAAGTGAACTACTACCGCAACGGCGGCATCCTGCATACCGTGTTGCGCAACTTGGTGAAGTAAGTAATCAACTGTACAAAGAACACGAGACAAACACATAGTCTCGTGTTCTTTGTTTCTTTACCAAACCCAGTCCTACTTTTCCGGCTCCAGCACAAAACAACCCACCCGCGTGGGATGGTCCTCCACCAACGCGTTGGCGGGCACCTCGCGTAGGATGACCAGCACCAGGAAATCGCCACCTGCCGCCGTGGTAAACAGAATGCCAAACCAGGCCAGCCAACCATCCCCGGTATAGATGGCCGTCAGCATGGGCAGCAGGCCCATCAACAGCCCCGGCATGAAGGTGCCCCAGCGATAGGCGTTGATGCCCATCGGCTCCGTGCAGTGGGCATACGGCGTCAGGCTGCTGGCCATGACCCCAAACTTAAAGGCGCTCCACGGTTTACCGCTTAACAACTTCCACGCCAACCCATGGATGGCTTCATGCACCACGATTCCCACCACAAAGAACAATAAAAAACTGAGCAGGTTGAAAAAGGCATCCATGCCCGCCCAGAACCGCTCCCAGCCATGCACCAGGCCAAAAAGTACGGCCAGCAAGACTGCAGGTGGGCCCGCCGTGACAAAACTGTACAGGTTGGCTGCCGCAATGGAGGTTGAAAGATCTGTTCGTTTCATTCACAAAACTCCTGAAAATCAGATTGGTAAATGTACATCATTCTTCACCGCCCACAGGCGCAGTGAAGCCGCCACCAGGATGCTGGCCGATACCGCCAGGCCATAATCAGCCCCGGCCGCCTGCAAGGCCCAGAAGACCAGCGAGGCCAAAAAAGCACAGGTGGCATATAACTGGCCGCGCCGGAAGATGACCGGCACCTCGTTGCAGGCCACATCACGGATGACGCCGCCAAAGGTGGCGCTGACCACCCCCATGAACACCCCAATCACCGGCGACAGGCCCATTTGCAGGGTAAAAGCCGTGCCCACCGCGCTGAACAGGCCCAAGCCAAGCGCGTCCGGCAGGATGATGCTGCTTTCGTTAATATAGAAAAATCCACTGCGCAGGGCCAATGTGCCCAGAAAGGCAATGGCCAGCGTCAGCAGTACATAGCCCGGCTCGGCCACCCACAGTAGGGGCGTGCGATCCAGCAACAAATCTCGCAGGGTGCCACCGCCAAAGGCCGTCACAAATGCAATTGCGAAAATGCCCACCAGGTCCATGCCGCGCCGGTGCGCCTCGATCACCCCGGAGAAGGCAAACGTAACAACACCCAGTAGTTCAATGATTCCAAGCATTGCTTAAAGCGGGATGGTAATGCCATACAGCCACAACAGGAACATCACCAGCCCGGTGATCGCAATGGCAACATGCGGTAGCAGGGTGATCTCGCGAAATAGGTAACGGAACTTCTGGCTGCCGACCTTGTTATATTCCTGCTCCCAGGTGTGATAGGTTTGCAGAGGCGCCATCTTCTCCCAGCCCTTGTCACTCAGGCCGGCCTCGATCTGCTTAATGCGCCGGGCAAAAAAGTACCCCAGCCCGCGCCAGTACGTTTCGAGGTACCAGAACATGATCGCCGCCAGGAAGGCCCCTAGGAAAAACAGGCCTGAATACAACGCCCCAGCCCCCAGGGCGGCCAGCCCAACGGTAACATCCCAGTTCTTAATCATCAGGCAGCGCCGGTCAATATCCTCGTAAAACCCCTGCAGCATGACATACTCATCCTTGAGCAATTGCAGCCGATGTTCTTTATCCATCCCGACTCCTGTCTGGTTTACAATTGAAAATTGTGCGGAACAAAAACCCCACCAATCTCGTAAATGGGATAACATAAAAAGTATAGCATGACCAAAAGTGAAAGGATAGCAAGATGAAACGAATTGTTGGATTGATCTTCCTGGCCATTCTACTGACCGGCTGCGCCCCGGCGGGCTCCCCCCAGCCTGCCGCCGCGACCGAACAGGTACTCCCCACCCCCGAGGCGGCCCTCAGCCTGCCGCTGAGCGCAACCGCCACCCTGCCCGGGATGCCAGAACTGGCCGCGCCGGAAGAACCTGCCGCTGCGCTTATTTTCTACCCGCCCGAAACCCGCCTCGACATCCAGACCGTGGATGATGTGCTGGAAGGCATACTGACCGGCAACCGCCAGGCCTTAAGTGAATTGCTGTACTTCACCCCCGAAGCCTGCACGGTGAACGACGGCCTGGGTGGCCCGCCCAAATGTGCCGAAGGCGAAGCAGATGGCACGGTGGTAGGTGGGTTTATGATCCTCGGCAACGAAGGGCTGGCCCTGCGCGAGGCAGACCGGGAAATCATCATTGACAGCCTGCTCTATGGTAAGCCTGCCCTGTACACGGTCATTGAAGCCCCCAATGAAATCATCATGGAAGAGGACTGGCTGCCCGCCCAGTATGCTGTCATCTTCGTCGACCAGCTCGATTCGTTCGCCAGCGCCGTGCTGGTGGATAAAAACGGCATCCTGCGCGTTGTTACCGGCCGAACCCTAGCCGACCTGTTTGGCCTGGTAAACGGCGGAGTCATCCTGCCGCCGCTGGACAACTAACTGGACTAAATAATCACAAAAACAAAGCGGGCGGGGCCATTGGCCCCGCCCGCTTTCGATGCGTCGTTTCAATCCCGCCGGAAGGGCATAAAGCCCTCGCCCAGCGCTTCATGCGCCGCACCAACCACCATAAAAGCTTTTTCATCGGCTTCATGGACGATATTCTTTAACAGGGGCACTTCCGAGCGGGTCAACACGCAATACAATACCTGGCGCTGTTCGCCGGTAAACCCGCCCGTCACACTCATCATTGTCACCCCACGGTTCATCTCATTCAGGATCTGATCTGCCACGGCCTTTGGCTCCTGGGTAATGATCAAGGCCGTGCGCACCGTGCCGCCGCCTTCCATGGTCGTATCCACGACCAACCCGCTGACATACAACGTAATAATGGCATATAACGCCTGCTTCCAGCCAAAGACCAGCCCGGCAGCCAGGATGACCACCGTATCGGTCATCAGGTAAGACTGCGTCACCGGGATGCCACGCCAGTACACCAAAATCCGCGCCAGGATGTCGCTGCCACCGCTTGTTCCCTGTCCGCGATAAACCAGTCCATAGCCCACGCCGCTGACCACCGCGCCATACAATGAATTCAGCACCAAGTCATCCGTCAGGCCATTTTGCGGGAAGAACGGCAACCACAGAAGTGAATCCACAAAAATAGAATAAGTGATGATCGCAAACGCCGTGCGGATGGCAAACTTGCTGCCCCCCAAAAAACGCCAGCCGAGCAAGAAAAGCGGCACATTGCCAATGAAAACCATCAGGCCAATCGGCCAACCGGTGAAGTGATTGATGATCTGGGAAATACCGCTGACTCCCCCCGAGGCCAGATTTGCCGGGACGAGGAAAATGCGCAAGCCGACAGCCTGCACCAGCGTCCCAAGCATAATAATTAAAATATCCCGCACGGTGGGCCAGTATTTTTTCATGTTGTCCTTGTGAGAAAACTATTCGAGGGGAGGGGTCAACCCTGCGCGCGGACGCGGACATGCTCCCGCACAGCCATGCAGCGCTCACATTCGGCCTGCTGGCAGAGCAGGGCCAACGGGTCTTTCTTGATGCGGTCCATCGTCTTGGCAATTAAGATTCTCAAGGGCAGGGCCAGCACGGTTGCCTCGCCCACCTGGATGCTACGGGTATAGGGGCGTACATCCGGCTCAATGGCCTGGAATCCGCTCGAGTCACCGGGGAATCCGGGACAGGCCTGTTGTTTGCCATCATCAAGCAAGGCCCAGCGGGTGAACTGTTTACGTTTGGCCAGCCGTTCGGCCAGGTGAATGGAGGTGTTTACCGTGTGATCCACCCCCATCAACAACACCCAGCCTTCCTGGTCAGCCAGGTTCAGGATGGGGGCAAACGGATTCTCGAGGGTCTGTTTCCCAATGGCATCATCCACATTAACGCCCGCAAAAGACAGGATCGGGTGCATCGAACGTTTGGCTTCAGGCCGTTGGCGCAGGTTCTCGGCCACGCTTCCCATCAGTGAATCAGCGGACATGTCTTTGGTGTACGGAACGGCATGACGATTCCACTCGCGACGCGAATAATTGATGGCGTTGTTGGCCGGGCCGCCTTCCGGCGTAACCATGGTCTTGTAGGTATGGGTGGGCATCATCACACCCCCAAACGCATAAATCAAGGCTGTTACCACCGCATCCGGGCCGCCCTCCACATGACCAAAGGCGCGCAGGGAGGCATGCGCAATGACAGGCTTATCTTGCAGCTCAAGCGTTTGGAACGAAACGATCAAATCATTAAAGTTGGGCATACCTGACCGGTAATTTTACTTCCCTTTCCAATTGGCCGGGCGTTTTTCAACAAAAGCGCGCATGCCTTCTTTCTGGTCATCTGTGGAAAACAACTTGTAGAACCGTTCACGCTCATCGGCCAGGCCCGCTTTAAGGGGCAGCTCAAAAGCCTGGTTAATGGCCTGTTTGGCGGCGGCCACGGCCAGGGGTGCGCGGGCCGCAATCTCCCCGGCCAGTTGCAGGGCTTCATCCAATGTCCGCTCGGCAGGCACGACCCGGTTGACCAATCCAAATTGCAGGGCTTCAACCGCAGACAGGGTGCGGTTGTTGAGCACCATTTCCATGGCAATGGCCTTGCCGACAGCGTGGGTCAGGCGTTGGGTGCCGCCCGCGCCAGGGATGACACCAATGGTGATCTCCGGCTGGCCAAATTTGGCGGTTTCCCCGGCCACAATCATGTCACAGGACATGGCCAGTTCGCAGCCACCCCCCAGGGCAAAACCGTTTACGGCTGCAATGACCGGCTTGCAGATGGCCAGGATGCCGTCAAAGGAACCGATGAAACTATCCTTGCGCATCTGGGCTTCGCTGGCTTCCGCCATTTGCTTGATGTCGGCCCCGGCGGCAAAGGCCCGCTCGGAACCGCTGATGACAATCGCACCAACGGCAGGGTCGGCATCGAAGGCCTGCATGGCCTGGTTGAGTTCGGCCAGCAACTCGCCGTTCAGGGCATTCAGGGCCTGCGGGCGATTCAGGGTGATCAGGCCGACTTTGCCACGCGTTTCGGTGAGAATGGTGTTATAGGTCATGGGCTCCTCCAGTGGGATACAGTAGAATTATAGTACACCCGCCGGTCTGCACCCGGGCTGTTTTCTACGCCGGATGGGTGAAACTTTAACCCAAAGGAGTTTTTTATGTCCCTGCTGCTTACTATACACTCAATCATCCGCTGGTTGATCCTCCTGGCGGCCCTGGCGGTTGTCATCCGGTTTGCCATTGGCTGGTGGAAAAAACAACCTTTCGACGGGGTGGCGCGCGGCCTGTCCTCGGCTTTTTCCGGACTGATGGACACCCAGTGGCTGATTGGCCTGTTGTTCTTCATCTGGAACGGCCTGGCCATTGAAAATGGTTTCGCAATTCGCCAGCGCTGGGAGCACCTTGTCATTATGACCATTGCGGTGGTGGTGGCGCACCTGCCCGCAATGTGGAAGAAAAAAGAAGGTGACCTTCGATACCGCAACGGCTTGTTTGCCGTCCTGGCTGCCTTGGTTCTGGTCGTGGTGGGCATCTCGCTCCTGCCCGGTAATCGCTGGCTTACCATTAGTGGTTTGTTCTAGATGCATTCCACAGAAATCACCGATAAACTGGATGTGCGAAAAATCCTGCCCATCCTGGTCATTATATTTGTAGACCTGCTGGGTCTTTCGATCATTATTCCCCTGCTGCCATTGTATGCCGCCCGCTACGGTGCGGATGCATTAATGGTCGGCATCTTGAGCGCCAGTTATCCGCTGATGCAATTTGTCGGTGCGCCGATCCTCGGACGCCTGTCTGACCGTTTTGGCCGCCGCCCGGTACTGATTGCCAGCCAGGTTGGCACGTTGAGCGGGTTCATCCTGCTGGCGTACGCCAACTCGTTGTTCTTGCTCTTTATCAGCCGCATCATTGACGGACTTTCCGGTGCCAATATTGCCACCGCTCAGGCCGTGGTCAGTGACGTGACCAACGAAAAAACACGCACCCAGGGGCTCGGCCTGATCGGTGCGGCCTTCGGGCTGGGATTCATTATGGGGCCAATTATTGCCTTCACCACCCTGGCTCTGACCGGCGGGAATTACCAGATGGTGGCATTTGCAGCCGCCTTCTTTTCGTTCTGCTCCATCCTGCTGACATATTTCATGCTGCCCGAAACGCTGGATAAAGAGAAGGCCACTGCACATCGTGCCCGACGCGCCTTTACCTGGGATGGCCTGCGGGAAGCCCTGTCCCGCCCACAGGTGGGGTTGCTACTGGTGCTGATGTTCGCCCAGCAGCTGGCCTTCGGCGGGTATGAGCAGTTCTTCTCTTTGTTCACCCTCAACCGGCTGGGCATGGGCGCAACCGATACCTCCGGGCTGTTTGTACTGGCCGGGTTATTTATTGTTGTCATCCAGGGCGGGTTTGTCGGCCGCTGGAGCAAAAAATATGGCGACCGCTGGCTGGTGATGGTCGGTCTATCCGCGCTGGCGGTCGGGCTGGTTCTGACAGCACTCACCCCGCAATCGCCCGTGCCGTGGTATGACCGGGCTGCGATTACTGCCGAAGTGGCCGGGGGGCACGGGCAGGAGATTAACGTCCCGCTGCCCGAAGAAACCAATCGCAGCTGGCTGGGCATCGGCTGGATGTTGCTAGCCAGCATCCCGGCGGCGCTGGGGGGCGGGGTGCTGCACCCGGCCATCAACAGCCTGATTTCAAAAAACGCAGAGTCGAGCGAAATTGGCGGCACCCTGGGCATGTCGGCATCCATGTACAGCCTGGGGAACGCGATTGCGCCATTGTTCTACGGCTCACTCTTCCAGTGGTTCGGTGCGCCGGTGCCCTTCCTGGCGGGCGGATTGTTGCTGGGATTGTTATGGATACTGGCAACCAGGCGGGTTAAGTAACACGATAAAGGCGCACAGTTCGTGCGCCTTTACTTTAATATCCTGCCCAAATCAGTTGTTGTTTCCAGCAGTTCATCCGCTCCGCTGCGCCACAACTCTTCCAATTCGCCAAAGCCGCACAGCACCCCCACCGTTTGCGCCCCGGCAGCCCTGCCCGAGCGAATATCCACCGTGGTGTCCCCGATCATTAGGCAATTCCTAGGTTTGACGCCCATCGCTCGCGCCGCATACAACACCGGGTCAGGGTACGGCTTGGTATGCTCGGCGGTCAGGGCAGTCACAATCACTTCAAAACAATCGGTCAGGGCAAACGAATCCAAAAAAGCCAAGGTAGATTTTTCATCACGCGCTGAGACAACCGCCATAGGGTACTTCTTGTGCAGCTTCTTCAGAAGCCTGTCCACCCCTGGCACCAGCATAAAATGCTTCATCGGGCGCGGGCGGCGGCGATTCAGCCACTCCCACAGGCCCAGTAGTTCGTCATCCAGCCCCAGTGTATCGGGTAGGCCCATCAGCGCGTTTCCCGGGGCTTCGGCCCACATCACAAAACGGCGGGCAGCCGCATAGGAGTCTGTTCCGGGCAGCAACCTGAAAAACGGCTCAAAGCGCAAGACGTACAGGTCATCCGTATCGCTGAGCGTCCCATCCACATCAAAACACAGCGCCTGAACTCGGTCTGCATCTATGCCCATAGCAAAAGCGCCACAACCCCCACCAGCACCAGGCTGGCAAAGAAGGCAAAGACCAGCGTCATCACGCCGCAAGAAACAAGCATTTCTCGCCAGATCGGTTTTTCTTCCATCCCCGTATTGTAGCATGAAGGATATACGCATAGGGCCAAATTTTGGGCTTTTTGGGTGCCTGTGCTATACTTTTTTTGATGACGCTGCCTGAAAGCGCACTGAGCCACCTGGCCTGTCCGGCCTGTGAACGCATAGAAAATGCAGATGGAATACACACCACCTGCCCGGCCTGCGGATCGCCCCTACTGGCCAGCTACAATCTGGAAGGGTTAGAGGGCGAGCTCACCAAAGGCGTGGCCGCCTCCAAAAAGCATGGACTGTGGCGATGGGCCGGGTTGCTGCCAGTACGCAGACCTTTTTACAGGTTGCAAAGCGGCTTGGGAGAAAGCCCCCTGTTGCGGTTGGAAAACCTGGGCAAACAACTGGGCCTGGCGCACCTGTATCTTAAAAACGAACAAGACCTTGAAGAACGACGGTTGGTTGTGGCACTCTCCCGTGCACTGGAACTGGGCCTGCGCAAAGTGACCCCCGCATCTGACACCCTGGAAAGGCTGGCAAGCCGCGCACGGATACAGGTCGCCCTCGGCGGATTTGACCTGTCAATATGGCAAGAACCCTACGGGCTTGAAGGCCTGAAAACCTGCGCACTGGAAATTGCCGAAGCATTTGGCTGGCAGCTGCCCGATGTGCTGGTTGCGCCAGACGAAGCAATGCTGGTGGCTGCTTGGAAAGCCTTTGAGGAAACCCGGACACTTGGCCTGACGGGTGAAAAACGCCCGCGTATGGTCACTGTGCAGGCCGGGGAGGCACACCCGCTGGCACAGGCCGTGCTGGAACAAAGTAACGGTATCTCCCTACCAGTGAGCACGGAGGAGATCGCCTCCCAGCACAAAAACCTGGCCGCCAGCGAGGGCATCCTGCCCAGTCCGCCAGGCGCAGCAGGGCTGGCCGTGCTCAAGCAATTATTGACTCGCAAGTGGCTTATGCCTGGTGAACGGGTTGTATTAATCAATACTGGCAATGGTTTGAACTTTTTACGAGGCAAAAATGGCAGCCAATGACCGTTCTGCAATCGAGTTATTGTTCCGGGTCAGCCGCGAGTTTGCCACCGCGCTGGACCTGAAAACCGTGCTGACGCGGGTCTTGTTCGCCGCGATTGAAAATGTGGGCGGCGAACGCGGCAGTGTGATTGTGTTGGATGACAATGGCCGAGCAGTGGATTCTGCAATCGTCTACGGCAACCAACTGCGCGAATCGACCACCCTGCAATTACGCGACACCATAGACCGCGGCCTGGCCGGTTGGGTTGTCCGGAGCAGGCAAGGGGCGCTGGTTCCTGATACAAGCAAGGATGAACGCTGGTTACGCCGCGAAGATGATGCCGTCGATAAAAGTGGCGCAAAATCGGCCATGTGTGTACCCCTGCTCTCACGTGAAAAACTGGTTGGTGTGCTCACCCTGGTGCACCCGGTTCCCAAAGCCTACGATGACTCGCACCTTGAGTTGATGCAGGCCATTGCCGACCAGGCGGGCATTTCCATTTTGAACGCCCGGCTGTATGCCGAAAGCCAGCGCCAGGCGCGCGTGATGACCGCCCTGGCCGAAAGCGCCGCATCCATCAATACATCCCTGCGCACTGAGCAAGCCTTTGAGCGCATCCTGAACCAGACTCGCCAGGCCCTGCAGGTGGATACAGCCGCCATCGGGCTGGTGGATGCCAGCGGCGAACTTGTCTTCCAAGCAGCCAGCGGAGAAGGGGCCGATGCCATTCGCGGAAAGCGCATCCGTAATCAGGGTGGCGTAGCCGGGAAAGTAATCGCCGAAGGGCGCGGGCTGGTGGTGCAAAACACCAGCGAAGAAACCCTGCTGGATGCCGCCGAGAAAGCCATCGGACGAGTGCGCGCCGTATGTTGCGCCCCCATCCATGCCCAGGGAAAGGTAATCGGCGTCCTGGAGGCCTTTAACCCAACCAACAAGGTGTTCGATGTCGACGCCCTGCTGGTGCTCACCGGCCTGGGCAGCCTGGCCGGGACGACCATCCAGAATGCCCAGTTTTTTGAGCAACTGGATGACGCCCATCGCCGCTATCGTGACCTGTTTGAAGACAGTATTGATCCGATCTTCATCACCGATCTGGAAGGGCACATCTTGGAAGCCAACCTTCAGGCCATGCAGTCTGCTGGCTACACCCAGGATGACCTGCGAAAAATGACCATTGACCAGGTCCACGAGGTTGATTTCACAAAAACCGGCAACATTTATGAAAAAGTTGCTGAAAAAACCCTTTCTTATGAATCAGGCTTGGTCAGTAAAGATGGTGAAAAATTACCTGTCCAGGTCTACGCCCGCCGCGTGAAATTTGACGACGCTGAATCGATCCAGTGGATTTTGCGCGACATCCGCGAACGGAAGGAACTGGACAGCCTGCGCGAAGACCTGACCGCCATGATCTATCACGACCTACGCTCACCGCTGGCGAACATCCTCTCCAGCGTGGAATTGATGAGCGACATGTTCAGCGACGAAGAGCGCGAAAGCGGCCTTTCGATTGCCAAAATTGCCAACCTTTCCATCGACCGCATCCAGCGTCTGGTAAATTCACTATTGGATGTCAACCGTCTAGAACAAAACCAGCCGATTGGCTCGCGAAAACCGGCCAGTTTTGACGACATCCTGGGGGATGCGCTGGAAGCAGTCCAACCACGCGCCACCGACCGCCAGCAATTGATTAAGGCAAACGTCGCCGTGCGTGGGCTGACCGTTAACGTCGATGCAGACATGATTCGTCGTGTCTTAATCAATCTGCTCGAAAATGCCGTCAAATATACGCCTGCCAAGAGCCAGATCGATCTCAGCGCGATTGTGGATGGCGACTGGCTGAACGTGGCTGTGCAGGATAACGGCCCTGGCATCCCTGAAAGTGAATGGGAACGCATTTTTGATAAATACACCAGACTGAAAGCAGGCGGGATGACTGGTGGACTGGGCGTAGGGCTGGCCTTTTGCAAACTGGCCGTCCAGGCCCACGGCGGCAGAATCTGGGTGGAGAACGCCCCCCAGCGCGGTTCGCGCTTTGTCTTTACCCTGCCGCTTCACAAGGAATAAATTTTCGTCTTAGGAGTTGTCATGCAGCAAATTGCAGAAAACATTTACATCGAAAACCAGTATCCCGGCGTCACCCTGGCGGCCATCTCCCTGCCGCACGGGCTCATCCAGATCGATTCGCCCCCCTCGCCTGAAGACAGTCGTTCCTGGCGGGCCAGCCTGCTTAACCTGAACAGCGGTGTGGAACGGGTACTGGTCAACCTGGATTCTCACCCAGACCGCACAATCGGTGCGCGCGGCATGGATTGCACCGTAATTGCCCATGAACGTACTGCGCTGGCCTTCCGCAACCGTCCCACCACCTTCAAGACCCAGAATGAAGATACTGGCGCAGACTGGGAAACCATCCTCGGCCTGGGGAGCATCCGCTGGGCCCCGCCGGAAATCTCTTTTACCGGCACCATGACCATCGAGTGGAGCAACCTGACGGTCCTGCTCGAGCATCATCCCGGCCCAACCTCCGGCGCGATATGGGTTGTCCTGCCCGCTGAAAACATCCTTTTTGTCGGCGACCTGGTCGTCAAACAACAACCTCCTTTCCTAGCAAACGCCAACCTGACCGCCTGGATCGCCGAATTGGAAAAACTGGCCAGCGCCGCCAACAAAAACAAAATAATTGTCTCCGGACGCAGCGGATTGGTTACCCAGGAGGATGTAAAAGCGCAACTGAAATTCATGCGCGATGTCAACCAAAAACTTGAAGGCCTGTCTGCCAAGAATGCCTCGCCAGATGCCACCGACAGCCTGGTGCAAGGCCTGCTTAACCAGGTCAAAGCCCCGGCCGACCAGCTCAAAAAATACACCCTGCGCCTGCGCTATGGCCTGCGCCAGTGCTACATCCGCAACTTCCACCCATCCGGCACCAACATCTCCGAAGAAGAATAACCCGTGCCCGCCCCTTACCAGCCCATCTTTGAAGCCACCCGTGGCCGTATCAGCGAATCGCTCCAATTCGGCGCAGTCGCCGTAGTCGATTCACATGGCCGCCTGCTCGCCTCGCTGGGTGACCCGCAGGTGGTCACTTTTTTACGTTCTACGGCAAAACCTTTCCAGGCCATGCCATTCATCGAACGTGAAGGCCAGGAAACCTATCACTTCAACAATAGCGAAATTGCCCTGATGTGCGCCTCCCACAGCGGCACCGATGAGCACGTTGCCGCCGTTCAGGGTATGCACCAAAAAGCCAGCCTGCACCTCGAAGACCTGCAATGCGGGGCACATTACCCGTACCACGAAGCCACCGCCGACGCCATGAAGGTGCGCGGCGAAACCCCCAACGCCTTCCGTCACAACTGTTCTGGCAAACACACCGGCATGCTGGCCCACGCAAAAATGCGCGGCCTGCCCACCGGCAGCTACCTTGAAGTCGATCATCCCGTCCAGCAGGAGATCCTGCAAACCTTTGCCGAAATGTGTGACCTGCCCCCCGCCCAGGTTGAACTGGGCATAGATGGCTGCTCCGCGCCCAACTTTGCCAGTCCGATCTTTCACGCCGCCCTCGGCTATGCCCGGCTGTGTGACCCCTTTGGCCTGTCCGCCAGCCGCACAAAAGCCTGCCAGGTCATCACCCACGCCATGACCAGCCACCCCGAAATGGTCGGCGGGCCAGGCCGGTTTGACACCAAATTAATGGAATTGGGAAAGGGGCGCATCTTGGTGAAAGGCGGCGCAGAGGGCTACCAGGGCATTGGCCTGCTGCCCGACGCGCTGGGAGCAGGCTCACCCGGGGTCGGGATTGCCATTAAAATCAGCGATGGAGACCCTACGGGCCGGGCACGGCATGCCGTCAGCCTGGCCATCCTGAACAGCCTCGGGGCAATTTCTGAAAGCGACCCACGAACCCTGGCAGAGTTTGGACCGGTAAAAACCCTGACCAACTTCCGTAAACTGGTGATTGGCGAAAGCCGCCCGACCTTCTCATTGCCGCCCATCAAAGTGGAACATGACTGACTTCACAGCGCTGACCCAGCATGCCCTGCAAATACACCAGACCCTGCTGATGGAATTTGGCGAGCCGATCTGGCGCAACCCCCTGCCTGCCATTGATGAACTTGTTTCAACCATTCTGTCGCAGAACACCAATGATATCAACCGCGACAAAGCCTTTGACGCGCTACGGGCCAAATTCCCCACCTGGGAGGCAGTACGCGACGCCCCCGAAGCGCAGGTCATCGCTGCCATTCGCCTGGCCGGGTTGGCGAACCAGAAAGGCCCGCGCATCCAGCAGGTGCTGAAGGCCATCACCGCCGAGCGAGGTTCGCTCGACTTGACCTTCCTTGCCAGTAAAACCCCGGACGAAGCCCGCGCCTGGCTGACCAAATTTAAAGGCGTGGGGCCAAAAACTGCTGCCATTGTTTTGTGCTTTTCACTTAACCTGCCCGCCTTCCCGGTCGATACGCATGTTTATCGCGTCAGCGGGCGGCTGGGGCTACGGCCGGAGGCCATGACCGTGGAAGACGCCCACCCCTTCCTTGAGCGAGTCTTCCCGCCTGAAACCTACTATGCCGCACATCTTAACATCATCCGCCTGGGGCGGGAGGTTTGCCACGCCCGCAAACCCAATTGCCCGGCCTGCCCGGTTAAGAAACTTTGCAAATTTGATAACAAGACTCGATAAGGTTTGTAAGGCTTCCCCGCTTGTTTTTCATGGGTTAAATCAGTACAATCTATTGACAAACTATGAAAGGAGGTGAATATTGATGCGCAGGCTCTCCGAACGAGGGCAAGGACTGGTTGAATATGCGTTAATTCTTGTATTGGTCGCGATTGTCGTTGTGGCTGCCCTTACCGCTTTTGGGCCAATCATTGGGAATGCCTTTACAACCGTTAATTCTTTGATACCCTAAAATTTTTTTCTACTTTTACACAAAAGACCTCCCGGATTCGGGAGGTCTTTTGTGTTTTATTTTATAGTAAAAACACCGGCTGTTGCTGGGGAATGGTCCCCTGCATTGACCAGGGCCCGGCCCAGGTAACGGTAACCGGCAGCAGCTTGCCCCGCAGGTCTTGTTCCGATTCCACAAAGACCAGTTTATTGGTGGGCGTACGCCCGCGCCAGCGCCCCTTTACTTTTTCCTCGAAAAGCACTTCCACCTGCTGGCCGAGGTATTGCTGATTAATTTCACCGACCACCTGCTCCTGGAGATCCTCCAGCATGCGGAAACGGCGCATTTTTTCTTCTTCGGGCACATCATCCACCATGCGGCGGGTGGCAACCGTGCCTTCACGAACGGAATAACGGGCCAGGTGAGCCACATCCAGACGCAGGTCTGCCAGCACTTGGTAGGTTCGCATAAATTGCTGCTCGGTTTCGCCGGGGAAGCCAACGATGATATCGGTTGCAATGGAACAGCCTGGAATTTCGCGACGGATTTTGGCAACCAGGTTCCGGTAGTCCTGCTGGGTGTAACCGCGCTTCATGTTGGCAAGCACCTCGTCATCCCCGGCCTGGATGGGCAGTTCAATGTGCGGCATGACGCGCGGTAGTTTAGCGATCGCCTGGATCAGGTCGTCATCAAAATAATTTGGGTGCGAGGTCAGGAAGCGGATGCGCTCGATGCCTTCCACTTCGTGGATGATGCGCAACAGGGCCGCCAAGCTTGGGCCATCGGGAATGTCCTTGCCATAGCGGTCTACGATCTGGCCGAGCAGGGTGATTTCTTTGACACCCTGTTTGGCCAGCGAGCGGATTTCGCCGACAATGTCACCCACCGGGCGGGAACGTTCGACGCCGCGCTTGTAGGGGATGATACAGAAGGTGCAGGCGTGTGAGCAGCCATACACAATAGGGACATGCACGCTGATGGTTTTGCCCTGCTCGGCGACCGGCAATTTGAGTTCTTCGTCCATCATCAGGAAGCGGCGGGTGGTTTCGGCGTCTTCTAGGGAGCGGATTTCGCCCTGGGTCAGGTGCGAGATGAGCGGGCCGGGGTCGGAGGGCGGCGAGAAGACATCTACATACGGCAGGCGAGCTTTGAGTTTTTCGGCCCCGCGTACGCCCACCAGGCAGCCCATCAGGTTAATCACCAGATTGGGGTTTTTCTTCTTGAGTGGGGCAAGCGAGGAGACACGCCCAATGGCCTTGTCTTCGGCAGATTGGCGCACCACGCAGGTATTTAAGACGATGACATCGGCTTCTTCGGCAGTATCAGTAAAGGTGTAGCCGAGGTGCTCCAAAGACGCGCCGACCCGTTGTGAGTCGGCTACGTTCATTTGGCAGCCTTCGGTCCAGATGTGGTATTTCATAGGGCGACATTATACCAAGAGTAGTCTGGATTTGATTTGGTACCAGGTTTGTTTACGGGGCTGTCCCTAAAGGTGAACTGCACCTCCAGAAGTTAGACACAAATCTAACTTCTGGAGGTGCAGTTTTTATGAAGAAATATACAAAGGAAGAAAAACTGGCAGCCGTTCTGGCAGTTGAAGCAGGCGAGGGAATTAAGAGTGTGGCCAAGCGTCTGCAAATCAACAGAGAAGTACTCCGACACGATGTGGGGATGTACCGAGAACATGGTGTGGAAGGTTTGTCAGGGAAATGGAAGCACTGGACAGCCAGTGAAAAGATTGTAGTTCTCGAACACATGCATCAAAACCACTTATCCTGCAAACAGACTAGTATACAATTCGGGATACGAGGATCAACAACAGTCTGGAGATGGGAGCAACAGTACTTGAAAACAGGAACCAGTGGGTTGGAACCAAAGAGAAAAGGGAGACCGCCGAAGAAGCAAAAGCCAAAACACCCCTCACGCATGAGGAGCAGTTGTTGGCTGAGATTGAATATCTGCGGGCGGAGAATGAGTACCTAAAAAAATTGAACGCCTTGGTTGCGGAGCGGGAAGCTCGGGAAAAGCACGGCGACACGACCGAGTAGCTATTATCTCCGAACTAAGGCAAAAATACCCTTGGAGCTGCTTCTACAAATAGCGAAGATCCCCCGAAGCAGCTATTACTATCACCGGAAACACAGTTCTGAGGCAGATAAGCATGCCAATGTGCGGGTAGAGGTCCGCAGGATCTGCCAGGAGCACAAAGGTCGTTATGGCTATCGCCGGGTAACCCTCACCCTACATCGACTTGGGTATCAAACCAACCATACGTTGGTCATGAAACTGATGGCGGAAGAGCACCTCACCTGCCTTTTGAGAAGAAAGAAGTATCGGTCATATCATGGAGAAGTCGGAAAGGTGGCTCCCAATCTGCTGAAACGCAACTTCAAAGCAGCCCAACCCAACCAGAAATGGGCGACAGACATCACTGAATTCAGGCTGTTTGGGCGAAAACTCTATCTATCTCCCATCCTTGACCTTTTCAATAGTGAGATCGTCAGCTATGTCGTATCCGAGAGTCCCACGTATCCCATTGTGGGAGAGATGCTGGAAAAAGCCTTCCAGAACTTATCCGATAAAGCATCTTTGATCCTTCACTCCGACCAGGGATGGCAATACCAGATGCCTCTGTATCAGAGAACACTCCGGGAAAAAGGGATCAGGCAGAGCATGTCGAGAAAAGGTAATTGTTACGACAACGCTGTGATCGAAAATTTCTTTGGTGTCCTCAAAACCGAGTTCTACCACAACCAATCCTTCTCATCTGTTGAGAACTTTAAGATTGAACTCGGTGAGTACATCGAATATTATAATCATCGGAGAATTAAGGATAAACTAAAAGGACTGAGCCCTGTTCAGTTCAGAACCCAGTCCTTTTACTCACCATAAATCTGTCCAACTTTTGGGGTGCACTACAAAGGTGACCGGGGCAGCCCCTTCCAAAATAATGCGATCTGACGGTTGGCACACTAGACACGAAAAAGCGTAACCAGTCAATCACTGATTACGCTTTTGTAAGCATCTGATTCGACTGGACACGCATGGTCACGAAAAATCGTATCCAGTCAATTGACAGGACCAATCATCCGTATAAACATCTAAAGCTGCAGGCGGATGTTATACACAATCAGTATTCGAACAAGCCGTCCTATCTGGCAACATGTTCGAATACTGAGAGCTTTTATGGACAATTGTATTGCCCATATGGCAAGTTCACAGTGCCGTTTTGCATATTATAACCATTTGGATCGGTAATATTTACAGGAGCGCCCGATGGTAAATTATCCTGTTCGCAGAGCATAGCAAGGGCTCCCGATGTATCTGGTGCTGCAGATGATGAAGATGATGCTACATTATCACTTCCTCCATCACCTCCACCCCCACCCCCGAACGAATCATTGATGGTCGTAAAGACATTCCCGACCACCGGGCCGAGCACGGTCAGCACGGCAATCACCACCACAGCCACCAGGACCATGATCAGGGCGTATTCCACCAGCCCCTGTCCTTGCTGTTTCTTGTCGATGAAGCGTTTTGTTTTCATGGTTTTTCTCCTTGATTAAAGACTGAACGAATGAATTAGTGAACTTTTTGCATTAACGTTCGCACAGCGCGGATTAATTCTGCCCGCGGTGCGGTTTTATTCATCACCAGGCTGGCACCATGGTCGCGGGCGGCATGCTCCTGCCCACGGAACTCACCTGTCACCAGCGCGACAATGTTCGCGGCTGGCAGCCCCTCATGCAGGGCAGCGATCTGTTCCAGCTCGCCCAGGCCCGGCTGATTGATTGAGAACAGTACCACATCTGGCAAGGTGGTTTTTGCAACCAAAAGAGCCTCACGACCTTCTGCCAGTTCGGCAACCACGCGCAGTCCATCCGCAGTGAAGGCGGCGCTAAGCGCCGAACGCATCATAGGCTGGCTTTCCACGATTAGAAGGGATACGGTCCGCGTATTCATGGATGTATATTATCCATTTTGTCTGCTTAGCGCATCCGCAGGATGTTTACATTGCGTTGAATGTTTGTTTAAGTGGTACTTAAACAAATAAGCCGATGTCATCAGCCATCGGCTTATAAGGCAAAGTGTATGTTTTCTATGGTTGTTCTTCCTGCTCGCGCCGGAACGCATAGGCCACTGCCTGTGAACGGTTTTCCAGGCCCAACCGCTGCAGGATGTGATAAACATGCGCCCGGACAGTCGACTCTTCCAGGTGCAGGGCCTGGCTAATTTGACTATCCGACTTTCCTTCGGCCATCAGAACCAGGATCTCTTTTTGGCGGGTGGTCAGGGTTTCTCGATCCGCCTGCCCGGCGATTGATTTCGTTTTTCGCAATCCATGAAACAACTTGAGCATAATCCCCGTGGGCATATAAGGCAAGCCATCAGCAACACGGCGGATGGCCTCCAGCAAGTAGCTACGTGGCGCAGTTTTTGGGTAATAACCCAGTGCCCCGGCCTGGATGGCCCCCAGGATACGGTCTTCATCTTCCATGCTTGAGAGCACCATAATGCGCATACCGGGGTATTTTTTCAAAATCCGGACGATTGCATCTAGGCCGCTCATATCAGGCAACAGAAGATCCATCAGGACCACATCCGGCTTAAGGGTCTCAAGCAACTCAAAGGCCTTCCCGGCCGTCCCGGCTTCAGCAATGACCAGCATATCCCTTTCAGCAGACAAGGCCATCTGAACCGCCTCGCGCATAATTGGGTGGTCATCAACGATCAGGATTTTTATGATTTCCAAAAAGCACCTCCGTTTTCAACTTAACAACCACACTGGTTCCCTGGCCCGGGGATGATTCAATATTAAATTTTCCCCCCAGCAATGCCGCCCGTTCCTGCATGGAGCGCAGGCCCACCCCGCCAGAATTTACCTGCCCGGGGTCAAATCCCTGCCCATTATCATTGACTTCAAAGACCAGGCCTGTTTTCTCCATTTGAAGCTTAATGACTAGGTGGCTTGCGTGGGCATATTTAAGGGCATTATTGAGCGCTTCAATGGCCAGCCAATACAAATTCTCACTGATTTCCTGAGGCAGGCTCGCAGCATCTCCCTTCATGTCGACAGAAACATGAATGCCAACCCGCCGTTCGACCATGTTCAGTCGTTCTTCCAGCGCTTCGGCCAGCGTCATTCTTTTTTCGGCAGCAAATCTTGAGTGTGTCTCAAACAACATCAGGCGGATTTCCTGCAAGGCCTGGCGGCCACTGGCCTGCATCCGCGCCACAACATCCATGGCTTTTTCGGTCTGGCCATTGCGCAGAAGGCTCATCAAGGTATCTGAGAACAGCATCATGCCATGAATGGACTGATTGACCGAGTCGTGCATATCGCGCCCCAGACGCTGGCGCTCCTCCAACCGGGCCAATGCCCGTTGCTGGGTGATCAGGTCGTCCTGGGCGCGCCGTAAATTTTCGTTCAAAAGTTGAATCTCTGCCAGCCGGTAAGCCAGGTTCTGTTCGGCCCTGAAACGCTGCGAGACATCCCTAAAAACCACCAAACGGCCATACAGCAGGCCGCGTCTGTCCAACAAGTCGCTCAGACTGACGTCGAAATATTGGGCTGTTTCATGTTGCAGAAAGGTGGATGGGGAGCGTGTGGAGGAAACCAACAGCACGGAACGAATGCCAGCCGCCCACTCAGGAAGGATCTCGGCCAGCGGGCTGCCGACCTGCTTTTCATTGATCCCAAGTAAGTTCCTGGCTGAAAGGTTGAAATCAATCAGTCGGTTATCAACATCCAACACAAGGATGGCATCTTCCAACAATTCCACCAGGCTGTGGCGGGCAACCGGTACCAGGTCGAGCAGCCGGGTTCCGTAGAGGGCTAGCAAGAAAACCAACCCAGATATTGAGAAAGTGATTGACGACCAGTCAATGCCTTCCAGGCCTGGCAGGTTCAGATGATAAAAGATGTTCCCAACAACGGGAATGAGCAATGCCGAAAACAACAACCTGGCCTGGCGCCGGGAAAGTTCAGAACCACGCCAGGTGGACTGCCAAAGCGCAACAAGCATCACAATCACCAATAGGTAGTTTGTAAGCACCACCCAGGAAAAAGCACTCCCATGCTCAAAAATCAGCACATTGCCACCCGCCTCGCTCCAATGGAAACCGCGCCAGTACAGGTTATGCAGCGGGTTGGTCCAGGCCAGTGATGTATTGAGAAATGGGATTATTATCAACAACCCTTTGAACAACAGGCGATTGAGCCATGTTTCATACCCCGCATAAATCAAAGAAAAGGCTGTGAAACAAGCCAGAGCGCTGTTGTAACCCAGCGTTTCCCACTGGGCAAAAAAGAGCTTGAGTGGGATGGTCGTGGCCGCATAATCCAGGCCCGAGGCAAGCGTCCACAGACTGACGGCCAGCATACCCAAGGCGAAAAACATGCCTCCTGGCGTTTCGCGCCGCTGCCAGCTCAAGCTTGTCACCGCAAGGTTCACCAGGGTTGTGACAAATAGGATGGAACTAAAAATAGTAAGTTGGAACATTAAACAAATAGTACCAGAAAGCATTGTCATCAAAAGCGGATTATGAAAACTGATAAGTCCGTGAGTTATAGGGATTGGGCTTGGTTTGCCCCGATTTTTGGCTCCAGTTATGGTAAAATCGGCAGGCTCGGAGGGATGGCCGAGCGGCTTAAGGCGCTTGTCTTGAAAACAAGTTAGGGTTTACCCCCTACGTGGGTTCGAATCCCACTCCCTCCGCTGGTCATCCGTTTCACAATTGTATATGGGGAGGTGCCAGAGTGGTCGATTGGGGCCGCCTGCTAAGCGGTTACCGGGGCCAAAACCTCGGTCGCAGGTTCGAATCCTGTCCTCCCCGCCACACGAGAACACACCCGCAAGGGTGTGTTTTTCTTTCCCGGTCTTCGGTATTCTTGTATAATCTTTTTATATTCTTAAAGGATTCCCATGACCTACTGGCAAAGCAAAAAAGTCCTCATCACTGGCGCAGGCGGGTTCATTGGCAGCCACTTGCTGGAACGGCTCGTCCAGGAAGGCGCCCGGGTGCGGGCCTTCATCCGCTACAACTCACGCAACGAGATTGGCCTGCTGCGCCTGGTTCCCCGCGAGACCCTGCACAATATCGAAATCATCCATGGTGACCTGCGCGATTCCGAGGCCATTCGCAGCGCCGTCCGGGACGTGGATACCGTTTTTCACCTCTGCGCTCTGATTGCCATCCCTTACTCCTACCGGCACCCGCGTGAAGTCATCGAAACCAATATTATGGGCACCCTGAATGTTCTGATGGCTGCCCACGACATGGGCATACGCCGCATCGTCAATACCTCCACCAGCGAGGTGTATGGCACAGCCCAATACACCCCGATTGATGAAGATCACCCCTTGCAGGGGCAATCTCCCTACGCCGCCAGCAAGATCGGCGCGGACAAGATTGCCGAGAGTTTCTATCGCTCTTTCAACCTGCCGGTGGTCACCCTGCGTCCCTTCAATACCTTTGGGCCGCGCCAGTCAGCCCGCGCTGTCATCCCGACCATCATCAGCCAGGCGCTCACCCGCGACGAATTGAAATTGGGTAGCTTGGACACCTGGCGCGATTTCACCTACGTCAGCGACACAGCCGAAGCCTACCTGAAAATTGCAGAAACTGAAGGCATCCTCGGCGAGGAAATCCACCTCGGCACCAACCGTACTGTCAGCATCCGTGAACTGGTGGAGATTATTTACGGTATTCTCGGCAAAACACCCAACATCATCAGCGAGGAACAACGCCAGCGGCCTGAAAAAAGCGAAGTAAAGAAGCTGCACTCCACGTTCGAGAAAGCCCAGCGGTTGATTGGCTGGCAGCCACAGGTAAGACTGGAAGAAGGCCTCCGGCGCACGATCAACTGGATTGCTGACCACCCACAATTCTTCAACCCTGATGAATACGCATTTTAAGGGAGATCCGCAATGAGAGCTGTAATCCTTGCTGGCGGCAAAGGCACCCGCCTGGCCCCTTACACCACCATCCTGCCCAAACCGCTTATGCCAATCGGTGAAATGCCCATCCTTGAAATCGTCCTGCGACAGGTTGCCCGGCACGGTTTTACCGATGTAACATTGGCCGTCGGCTACTTGGCCGAACTGCTGATGGCTTATTGTGGGAACGGCAGCAAGTTTGGCGTCCAATTGGATTACTCACGCGAAGAAATGCCGCTCGGCACAGCCGGGCCGCTTTCACTGATTAAGAACCTCGACAGCACGTTCTTGGTGATGAACGGCGACCTGCTTAATAACCTGGATTACACTGAAATGCTGGCCCACCACCGCAAACGTAAAGCAATTGTCACGGTTGCGGCGTACCAGCGCAAAGTGAAAATTGACCTGGGTGTCATGCACATCAACGATGAGAATTGGGTCACCGATTATATAGAAAAACCCACCTACCATTTTTCGGTCAGCACCGGTATCTACCTGTTCGAACCGGAGATACTGCAATACATTCCCGAAAACCAACATTTTGACTTGCCAGAATTAATCCTGACATTGCTGAAAAACAAACAACCGGTCAATGTATACCCGTTTGGCGGTTACTGGCTGGATATTGGCCGCCCGGATGATTATGAAGTTGCCCTACGCGAATTTGCCCTCCGCCGCGAACAATTCATCCCCTGAAAGAAATGCTCTCGAAAACGGGAGTATTTCTTTCTTAGAGCAAATCCTTGTACTCTGGATGCCGCCGAATATAAGCATCTGCAAATGAGCACAGGGGAACCACCTTATATCCCTCAGCACGGGCATAATCCAACGCGGTCTTTGTCAGCTTACTGCCAATGCCTTGACCCTCCAGCGCGGTGGGAACTCCTGTATGGGTAATCACCATCGCCTTGCCCTGCCGGTAGTAATCCAGGACCGCCAGCAGGGTACCCACCTTCATCTCAAAACGATGATCGTCCAGCCGGTGCAATACTTCGATCTCTGCCAGGCGAATATTCATGATGTCCTCCGTGATGTTGACTGCTGGCTTATTGTATCAATACCTGACAGCACTTTTTTCTCATTGACCCGCACCTTTTTTACTAATACAATACTTTTATGAGTTTTGAGAATCACCGCGCCGGTTTTTTCCGTCCGGACCATGACCCTCCCCCCCTTGGTTGGTAAGCCACGTCTTTTTACCATACCAACTCAACCGTTTAATGATAAGGAGGAAGTGATTATGCCCACCCCGTTTGAATCAAAACGTGCCCCTATTTACAAAGATGTACCTGATGAAAAGTGGAACGACTGGCGCTGGCAATTGAGCAACCGCCTGAACACTGCTGAAGATATTGAAAAGGTCATTCCGCTGACCGACTCCGAACGCAAGGCCCTGCAAACCCAGGGACTCTTCCGCGTGGATGTCACTCCGTATTTCATTTCGCTGATTGACCCGAACGACCCCGACGACCCCACCCGCATGCAAATCATCCCGCGCGCCGAGGAGATGCAGGCCTTCACGGCCATGATGGAAGATTCGCTGGCCGAGGACAAGCACTCCCCGGTGCCTGGCCTGGTGCACCGCTACCCGGATCGGGTATTGATGCTGGTTACCACCCAGTGCGCTTCCTACTGCCGTTACTGCACCCGCTCACGCATTGTCGGCGACCCCGGGCAGACCTTCAAACGCGAAGAATTTGAGATGCAAATTGAGTATCTCAAGAATACCCCCCAAGTGCGAGACGTGCTACTTTCGGGTGGTGACCCGCTTGTGCTGGCCCCAAAAATTCTCGAGGAATTGCTCAGCCGCCTACGCGAAATCCCACATATTGAGATTATCCGCATTGGATCACGCGTGCCGGTTTTCATGCCCATGCGCGTCACCCAGGAATTGTGTGATGTGCTGGCAAAATACCACCCGCTGTGGATGAACATCCACGTCAACCACCCCAATGAAATTACCAAAGAACTGGAAGAAGCCTGTGACAGGCTCACCCGGGTAGGTATCCAGCTCGGGAACCAGTCCGTGCTGTTGGCGGGTGTCAACGACAATATTCATATCCAGCGTGAGTTGGTGCACAAACTGGTGCGCATCCGTGTGCGCCCGTACTATCTGTACCAGTGCGACCTGGTGGAAGGCGCCGGTCACTTCCGTACCCCGGTAGCCAAAGGCATCGAGATTATGGAAGGCCTGCGCGGCCACACCAGCGGTTATGCCGTACCTCAATTTATTGTGGATGCGCCCGGCGGTGGCGGGAAAATCCCCGTAATGCCCAATTACATGATCAGCATGTCTGACCACAAGATCATCCTGCGTAACTACGAAGGGTACATCACCACCTACGAAGAACCCACCGATTACACCCCGGCCATGGCTGCCAAGTTCAAAGGCATCAAACGCCCCGAACCCGGCCAGGAAGGTGTACATGGCCTGCTCGATGGCAAGGACCTGTTCATCAAACCGGAGGGCTTCGACCAGTTACATGACCGCAACGGCATCCAGCACCGCCTGAAAGACTCCAGCAAATGGAAACCGCTGGGCATTGGCGACGGCGAAACTACAGCCGAGTAATTTGGTTTTTCGGGCGCGGATGGGTATACTATTATTGTATGGCCTCCGCGCTCATTACATATAAAATAAAAGGAGATAAACCATGAAACATTCCAAAATTATTCTTGTGCTGATGACAATCATCTTTGCGATTGTTGCCTTCTACCCGTCAGCATCCGCAGAAGCTGCATCGAGCGGAACATACAAATGTGCTTACCTGAGTCAGTCCCCCAAAGACTGGACGAAATACAATCCGCGTGACGATTTCGATGCCCGCTTCACCCTGCTGAACACCGGCACGGCCAACTGGGGCGGCGTGGATGTCGTCTGGCTGGGCGGCAAAAAGATGCATACCAAGGCCGATCGTTTTGATATCCCCAAATTGGTCACGCCCGAAGCCACCGTGAATCTCTATATTGACATGGAAGCCCCAAAAACTAAGGGGACACACGTCACCTACTGGGGTCTGACCAATGGCAGCAAGGTTTTCTGCCGCTTCTATCTCATCATTACCGTGAAATAAAGTGATACCAAGTAGGTGGATGCCCCCAATGAGAAAAATCCTACCCGGCATTGTTCTATCTGTTGCGCTGTTACTTGGCGCCTGCGGCCCGCTTTCCCCCGACCTGATTTTCGGTGACCAGGAAAGTGCTGTGCAAACCATGGTCGCGGCTACCATGCTGCCCCTTTCACTGACCCCGCAGCCAACGCATACGGCATCCCTTACGCCAAGCATCACACCATCGCCGCAAAATACCCCGCGCCCCACAACAACAGATATCCCCACCATGACACCCGCGCCATCCCTCACGCCGCTGATCGCCCCCAGCGCCACCCTGTTTGTGGCAGCCAGCAATACGCCTAGTGAAGGCGGCCCGGGTTCCAGCGGTATCCAGCGCAGCGGCGAATATGCCTGCCAGGTACTCAGCTCATCACCCATCTTGCGAAAGATGAAGGGTGGCACCCAATTCAATGGCGTCTGGGATATTAAGAATGAAGGGCAAACCGTCTGGTTCTCAAGCGAAGTTGAGTTGGTGTTTATTGAAGGCAACGATAACATGGTGACCACCCCGGAGTTCTTCTTTATCAGTCGCGATGTCTACCCGGGCAATACCTTTACCGTAACGATTGAAATGAAGGCTCCTGCTGCAGATAAAACACACTCCGCTACCTGGGGCCTGCGGCGCGGCGGGAACATCTTCTGCGAGTTCACAGCCAGCATCATCACCATCATCGAGTAGCAAAACCATGGCCAAAAAAACAGCCGGTTTCGTAGAACTGGAATGGCAGTGCCCAAACTGCGGCACGGCCAACCCGGGTTCTGTTAAGACCTGTGCAAATTGTGGCAGCCCACAGCCACAGAATGTCCATTTCAGGCAGAAGACGCAGGCTGCCTTCCTGGAAGGTGATGCGAAACAAGCCGCCCAAAAAGGGGCTGATACCCACTGCCCGTACTGTGATGCACGCAACCCGGCAGACGCCCAGGTGTGCTCTCAGTGCGGCGGTGACCTTCGGGAAGGTGCGCGCCGAGCCCAGGGGCAGGTTGTTGGTGCATTTGAGAAAACCCAGGCCAACAACCGGCCTGTTCCCTGCCCCAATTGCAATACCCAAAACCCTCCCGGCAGCCAGAATTGCTCGGCCTGCGGGGCATCATTGGTCGTATCACCTGATAGCCAGCAACCCGCCGCCCCACGCTCATCCCCGGAGCGGGTGAGCCAGCACGAGTCTTCCTTCCGCCCCTGGATGGCACTGCCCATCCTGGCTTTCCTGTGCATCCTGTGCAGCACGCTCGGGTATATCTTCCTGCGAACCGATACAACCATTGGGCTGGTGGATACAGTGGAATGGAAACGTACGGTGGAGGTGCTATCGCTGCAGGATGTGCAGAAGGCGGGCTGGGAAGATGACGTGCCAGCTGACGCCCGGAACGTTTCCTGTACCCAAAGGTTGTATGTCACGCAGAGCGCTCCCGCGCCTGGTGCCAGGGAAGTGTGCGGTACGCCCTACAGCGTTGACCTGGGGAATGGTTATGCTGAAGTGGTACAGGATTGTTCTTATGAAGTGTATGACAATTACTGCGAATATACTGTAAAAGATTGGGCTGTCAGCAACCAGTTGAGCGTCACAGGATCAGATTTACAGCCTTACTGGCCAGATGTTTCGCTGGGTTCCAATGAACGCGAAGGCCAGCGCAACGCCAGTTACGTGGTCTACTTCCTGACAGACGGCGGCATGGTAGCCTATGAAACAAATGATGAACAATTATTCCTGCAATTTACGCCCGGCTCACAGTGGACACTGGAGATTGGCGCATTTGGAAACGTAGTCAGTGTGCAGCCTTAGGGCTAAGGAGGAACAATGCATTATCGCCGCCTGGGCCGTTCCGGCCTGAAAATTAGTGAGATTGCACTTGGCTCGTGGGTGACATTCGGGGCGCAGGTAAATGAGAAGGCATCCATTGAGTTAATGCATGCCGCTTATGATGCCGGGGTGAATTTTTTTGATAATGCAGATATTTATGCCAATGGTGACTCGGAACGGGTGATGGGCAAGGCCATCAAGACCCTGCCTCGCGAGGCACTGGTGATTTCAAGCAAGGTTTTCTGGCCCACCATGCCGGGCCCCAATGGGCGCGGCCTTTCGCGCAAGCATATTGTCGAGTCGATCAATGCCACCTTGAAGCGGCTGGATACAGACTATATTGATCTGTATTTTTGCCATCGTTTTGACCCCGATACGCAGATTGATGAAGTGGTTTACACAATGGACATGCTCATCCAGCAGGGGAAAATCCTGTACTGGGGCACCTCAGAGTGGCGAGCCTGGCAAATTACGGCCGCGTTCCTCTCTGCCAAGGATCATCACCTGACTGCGCCAATCGTGGAACAGCCGCAATACAACATGTTCCACCGACGCCGGGTGGAGTCTGAACTATCGCCTATTTGCAAGGATTACGGCATTGGCCTGACCACATGGAGCCCGTTGTATTATGGCGTGTTGACTGGCAAGTACAACGATGGCATCCCTGAAGACAGCCGCGCCGCCATGGAAAGTATGCGTTGGATTCGCGATCGCATCACCCCCGAACGGATTGACATGGTCCGTGCGCTCACCAAAGTGGCCGATGGACTGCACATCACCACTGCCCAACTGGCACTGGGCTGGCTGCTGCGTCGCAAGGAAGTCAGCAGCGTGATTACTGGCGCGACCAGCGAAAGACAACTACTGGAAAACCTGGAAGCCGCCGACGCAGTGGAAAAACTATCCGATGATGTGCTCGAGGAGATTGAGCAAATTCTGGGCAATTATCCGGACGAAGAATAGTAAAGAAAAGGGCTACCCGACGGGCAGCCCTTTTTTGTGGCAAAGCTATTGGTTCCCTTAGGAAGCCGGGGGCAGCGGGGTTTCGTCAATCACGCCAGGGGCGTCAGTGACAGGTTTTTGCCTAAGAGTGAAGAAGCCCACACCAGCAGGGATCAGCACGAACAGGCAGGACAAGCACAGCAGGGCAAAACCAAGCGGTTGGGGCAGGGTCTGGAATTCAGTGTACCCATTGACCGTGGTTTCGATCGGCTGGCCGGAGGCGATGATAGCGCCCCAGATACAGGCAAACAAAGCCAAACAACCACAACACAGGGCGGTGATGGCGGTAATGCCGATGGCAAGTGGACGATTTTGCATGATTTTCTCCTTGTAATGAATGTCACCAACAGTATACAAGCCTTTGGGAAGATTTTCAATAAATAAACGGGATTGGTTTTTGAACCAATCCCGTCTATTTATTTATGCACGCAATTTCGCGCCGATTTCGTTTTCAAGCCGCCGCACAATCTTATTGCGCAACTGGGCAGCGTCTTTATCGGTCAGCGTCCCTTCAAAGGATTGGTAGGTCAGCGCATAGGCCAAGCTCTTCTTGCCAACGCCCACCTGCTCACTACGGAAGACATCGAACAGGCGCACATCTGCCAGGGTTTTGCCGCCGGTCTGGCGAATGAGCGACTCAACCTGATCTGCCGGGATGGATTCATCCACAATCAGGGCTATGTCCTCCAGCACGGGCGGGAATTCGCTGAATGGTCGGATGGTATGCCCGATTTCAGGCATGAGCGGCAGGATCGCCTCTAGGTCAAAATCCGCGGCCAGCACGGGCGAGGCAAAATCATAATTTTCCTGAACCAGTGGGTGCAGCTCGCCGAACACTCCCAGCGGCGTCTCGTCAACCATCACCGCGGCGCATTTGCCAGGGTGGAAGGAGGGATGCTCCGCGGGGGCGTAACTCACCTGAATGTGCAGGGCGGCCATCAGGCCATCCACCACGCCTTTTAGGTCGTAGAAATCAGCCTTGTCAGCGGGCATTCTATCCCAAGCCGAGACCTGGCGTTGGCCAGCCAGGGCCAGCACCAGGCGGCGCGGCTCATTGGGAAGGTCTTTTCCATTGGGAATGAACACAGAACCCACCTCAAACAGGGCCAGGGTCTCCATCAGCCGGGTGTTGCGCTCTACTACGTTTAGCATGGAAGAAAGCACGCTGCGACGCAGTACCCGCTTTTCAGGCGCAATCGGGTTGGCCAGTTTTACATACTCGAGGGCCAGGATGGGTGTTCCCTTTGGCAGCAGGCGGTTTTCGATCTCAGGCGCAGTCATGCGGTGAGTGATTACTTCCTGCATGCCTAGGCTGACCAGTACATCCCGCACGTGCTCCTCCCGCTCCAGGGACGGGTTGCCTCGCTGCGGAGGCAGTGGGTCGGCCATCAGCGTTTCCGGGATGCGATCGTAGCCATACAGGCGGGCCACTTCCTCCATCACGTCAGCAATGCCCACAATGCCCGTGCCAATATCCATACGGATCGGCGGGGCGGTCACTTTCAGCGTTTCACCGGCCAGCACACAGGTGAATTCCAGTCGTTCCAGCATTTCCTTCACTTCGGCCAGCGGAATCGCAATCCCCAGCGCGCGGCGAATTTCCTTCTCCGTAATTTCGACCGTCGGGTCGTGCGGCGGCAACGGGTAGGAATCCACCACCCCGGGCGCAACCTGCCCGTCGCCCCATTCCGCCATCCAGTACAGGCAGCGCACCAGCCCTTCGAGCGCCAGGGCCGGGTGCACCCCACGCGAGAAGCGATAAGACGCCTCAGACGGCAGGTTGTGCTGATTAGCTGTGCGGCGAATATTGATGAAGTTCCAGGCCGCCGCCTCGAGCAGGATGTTCACTGTACCATCACCGACCTCGGTTTCAGCGCCGCCCATCACACCCGCCAGCGAGATCGCCCCGCCGCCATCACAGACCAGAACATTGGTATCTGTCAGCGCCCGCTCAGCGCCGTCCAGCGTTACCAGCTTTTCGCCTGGCCGGGCTGTACGAGTGCAAATTGCGACCGGCTTGCCCGCCGCGCGCTTCGCCAGCACATCATAATCAAACGCATGTAACGGCTGGCCAATTTCCAGCATGGTGTAATTGGTTGCGTCCACAATGTTGCTGATTGGGCGCATCCCGGCCATGCGCAGGCGGCGCTGCACCCAGTAGGGGCTGGGATGGATTTTCATGTTGCGAATCAAACCCAACGTAAAGCGCGGATTCAGGGCTGGTTCGGCAATTTCAAGGCTCACTTTGCCGGTGACAGGCTCACCTGAAGTTTTTAACTCATATTTGGGCTTGTTCAGGCTGCGGCCGGTTAGCGCGGCGATCTCACGGGCTACCCCCAAAATGGAGGTATTGCGGGCCATGTTCGGGTTAATCTTAACTTCCAGCACGGCATCGCCGATGTAATCAGCCAGCGGCATTCCCACCGGCGCGTCCGCATCCAGGAAGATCACACCCTCATGTTCCTCGCTTATGCCGAGTTCTTTTTCGGAACAGACCATCGAGTAGCTGTCGACCCCTCGAATCTTGGTGCGCTTCAGGGTAGCCAGCACCAACCCATCGGAGTGACCGTCATACAGCGTGGAACCTTCTTTGGCATACGCCACTTTAATCGGCTGAGCCAGCTTCCCTTGCCCTTTGTACGGGAACAGGTTCGGCGCGCCGGTCAGCACCGTGTGGTGCACCTGCCCGTCATACAATTCACACAGGGTCAGGCGATCCGCATTCGGATGCGGGTTGACTTCTGTAATCTCGGCCACGACTATTTTTTCTCTGTCCCAGGCAATTCCTGAGACCTTGAATCCGTGGTCATCACTTTCAGGCAGGGGCAGCCCGGCAAACAGGATGTCCTCGACCTCCATGCCAGACATGGTCAACAGGCGGGCAATCTCCACCACAGATAGGTCGTCAATTTCAATAAAATCTTTCAGCCAGGAAATCGGTACTTTCATGCTGGCCTCCTCCTAGAACTGTTCCAGGAAACGCATATCGTTTCCCCAGAAGTAACGAATATCATTAATCTTATGCCGCAGCAGTAACTGTCGTTCAGGTCCCATGCCGAAGGCAAAACCGGCATAGCGGGCCGGGTCATAACCACCATTGGTCAGCACATCCGGGTGCACCATGCCGCAACCGAGAATCTCCAGCCAGCCCGACTTTTTGCACACCGAACAACCTGAACCGCCGCAGACAAAGCATTCCATGTCCATTTCGGCCGACGGCTCGGTGAACGGGAAGTGATCGGCCCGGAAGCGGGTTTTGGCCTGGCGGCCAAACATGCGGCGCACGAACTCAGCCAGCGTACCTTTCAGGTCACCAAAGGTGATATTTTCGCCCACCACCAGCCCTTCCACCTGGTTGAATTGCACTTCCGAGCGGGCAGTAATTTGCTCAAAGCGGTAGACCATGCCCGGCAGCGCAATACGGATGGGTGGCGGGTTCTGCGGGTTGCTGGCTGAAAACTCACGCATGGCGCGAATCTGCCCCGGCGAGGTATGGGTACGCAACACCTGGCGGCGGGCTTCATCTGTCTCGCCCGTATCAATGTAGAACGTGTCCCGCATCTCACGGGCCGGGTGATGCGGCGGGATGTTGAGTAACTGGAAATTGTACTCATCACTTTCCACGTCCCGCGCGGTATAGACCTGGAAACCCATCTCGGCCAGGATGGCCAGGATGCGGCGCAGGTTCTCCGTGGC
>JANJTV010000053.1 GCA_024710905.1 Anaerolineales bacterium
GTGCGCTGGGGCGTCAGGATTAACAGGCTGTCTGCCGGTTGGCCGGAGGCAACCAGGTACGCGGCGCGTTCGGCGGCGGCGGTCGTTTTGCCGCACCCCCCCGGGCCGCGCAGGAAAACCGTTGCATACAGCGGCAGGTGAACAATGGCCTGTTGTGCGTCGTTAAGCATCACTCACGTATTATCCCGAGGCGGTTGGTGTGGCTTCAATGCCCGGTTCTGGTTCTGTGTAAGGCGTGGGGGTTTCGTAGTAATAGTAATCATCGTAATAAGTATCGGTATACCCGCTGCCCACAGAACACACCCCAATTGTTCCTTGCACAATGCAGGCCGAAAGATCGCCGTAGGAAACCAGCTGGATCAACCCCGGCAGGTCTTCCGCGCTGTTGGCCAGCAGGATCAGGGTGTTGCGTCCATTGGTGGAGCTGAACAACAACAACCCGCTGCCACTTTTCTGGATGATTCCCAGGCCGGGGAGGTTGACCGTTTCACCAAATTCATCCACTTCCAGCCGGAAGGGCCGCAGGGCCTGCTCCAGTTCGGCGCTGTCGGCAAATGTCCCCAGCAGGATCAGGTCGTCCTCCTGCCCCGGGGCATCGGCCAGGCGCAGGTGAATATTGACCAGTTTCAGGCTGTTTTGCAGCCCGCTGATCGGCGTGAGCAGGTTACTGTTTAATTGCAGGGTGCTGGTGGTCACCAGGCGCACATCTTTGTCAAACAGGTAAGGGAAGTTTTCCAACGAGGCAGCCCGGCTGCCTGTCACCAGATACCCGGCCAGGTTTTGCACAAACAGGCGATTATCGGCCACATTGACGTAGGGGTTGGTCATAAAGGTCATATCGCCGATGGCCAGCACATTCCCGCTTGAATCAAGCGCCAGGGCCGGATATCGACCGGCGGCATCGTTGAGCGAGGAGCGCGTTTCCGGGCTGACAGCCGCCAGCGCCTGGCCGCTCCCGTTTTGCAGGCTGTGCATGCCGTAAAAGACAACCATGCCCAGGTTTTCGGTCAGCGGGTGGTCTTGAAACTGGCTGACCTTGATGTTCCTGAAATTGCCTTCGTTGTCGTCCAGGTTATACAGGTAGCCGTTCTCGGCGGCCAGGCCGTAAGGCGCCAGGAGCGGGTTGGCCAGGTTGACGTCCGTGGCGATGCTCGGGGTGCCGTACCAGTCGTAGCTGATCAGCCCGCGCGTCGGGTCGGTAAAGACCAGCAGCCTGCCGCCGCTGGCAACGAATTTCTCGATGGCCTGTTGTTCCTCGGTGGTAAAGGCAAAACTGGGCGAAATCACCACGTAAGCGCTGGCAAACTTGAGTTGCTGGGATAACAGGGTTGTGCCGTCGGCACTCACCACGCGCGCGCCGTGGGCGGCAATGGCGGTGGAGAGCGGCTCTATCTCATCCAACCGGAAGCGGTTGCCGTGAGCCACGTCCACCAGTACGACCTTCCCGGCAGCCAGTGCTTCAACCGGCTGGAGCGCCACGGAGGGGGTAGGCGGTTCGGGGACGGTCAGGGACGCGTATTCGGGAGTCTGCACGTCCGTGTTCCAGTATGGGAACTGGTAAAACCACAGGGTGCGGGCCAATATCGGCAGCAGGATCAGCCCTGCCGCAATCCACCAGCGGTTGAGCGGTTTCATGGCATCTCCAGTTGGGTGGGCGGGATGTAAAGCAGGTAAATGCCCGCTTCGCGCGGGTAGGGCAGGTTGAGGGCCTGCTCGGTTTGCATGAAGAAGGGATACGGTGCGGCGGAGGGGGCGACCACGCTGGCCAGGTTGATCACTTCATAATTGCTGATGTGCGCCATGCTGGCGGCATGCTGGATGGCATCCGATTCGCCGCCCAGCGCATCCACCAGGCCCAGGCGCAGCGCTTCAATGCCCGGCCAGATCTGCCCGCTCAAGACCACATTTTTATCAGCCAGCAGGCGCTCGCCCCGTCCGGACTGGACGGCGGACCAGAAGCCATGCTTGATCATCTCGATCTGGCGGATGTAGGTGTCGCGCGGGAAGCCCCAGAGTTTATACGGCCCGGTGGAGATGGTTTCCTCCAGCAGGCCAGGCTCGGAGGGTAGATAGCCGATTACACCGATGTTGCCCACACTGGAGGTCGGCTTGGCAAAGGCATAATCCGCTCCAACCGTCAGGTAATAGGCACCGCTGGCGGCCATGGTATTGATGCTGACCACCACCGGTTTGGACTGGCGCACTTTGAGCAGCTCAAGATAGACAGCTTCGGTGTCAGCCACCGTGCCACCCGGGCTGTCGAGCACCAGTACCACCGCGCGGACGTTGGGCGATTCGCTGGCATATTTTAACTGGGCGTTCAGGTCGCGGGCGGTGTAATTGTAGATCGCGTCGCTCAGGTAGATTACGCCAACCACCGGGCGCGGGATGAAGGCGGCCAGCAGGATGCCCAACAATAGCGGCAGCCCGAGCCACAGGCCCTTGGCCTTGATGAATTGCCAGGCATCTGTTTTATTTTCGTCATTCATGGCAGGCTCCTTAATTACTATCTCAAGGATACAAAGGAACAGGTTGGATTGCAACAGGAAAAATGGGGATTTACAGGTTAAGCCACTTTTGGGCCATGCGTGGCAGTTCACTGGCCGAGCCCTGGCGCAGGGTGCACTGCGGCAACGACTCGATGAACAGCCGCCCGTACTGCTTGGTCAGCACGCGCCGGTCGAGAATAACCACGACGCCCCGGTCGGAGGCCGAGCGAATCAGGCGGCCAAAGCCCTGCCTGAATTTCAGGATCGCTTCCGGCAACTGGTATTCGCCAAAGGGTTCTTCGAAGGTCTCCGACCGGGCGGCAATGATCGGGTCGGAGGGCACATCAAAAGGCAGTTTGGTGATGACCACCGTTTGCAGGGCGTCACCCTGCACGTCCACGCCTTCCCAGAAGGAACGCGTGCCGAGCAGCACCGCCTGGGGCGTACTTTTGAAGGCATCCAGCAGGGCATTCGGGGAGGCGCCTTCACCCTGTTCAAAGACTTCGATTTCATGCTCGCGCAGGAAACCGCGAATGGCCTGCCCGCTGCGTTTGAGCTGGGCATAGGAGGTGAACAGCACCAGCATGCGCCCGCCGATGGCAATGGCGGTCTGGGCAATGGCGCGGTTGATGGCCTGCTCGTAGCCCGGCGCGTTGGGTTCGGGGATGTCCTTCGCGATGAACAACAACGCGGCGCTTTCATAGTCGAATGGCGAACCGAGAGTCAACTCGTCGGCTTCCTCGGCCTGAAGCACATTCCTGACGTAGGTGAAATCCCCGGCGGCGGTCAGGGTGGCGGAGGTGACCACCACGGCTTCCTTTTCGTGCCAGAGATACTTCTGGATCAGCGGTCCGATATGCAGCGGGGCGGTATTCAGCGTCAGGCGATTGTTTTGTGGCTGGATTTCGATCCAGTAGATGGTTTGTGTCTGTGGGTCATGAATCATGCCGCTGATGGCGGCCTCGGATTCGGTGATGCGGCGGTACAGATTGCTGAGCGACCCCATCGGGTCTTCCACTTCCTCCACGCCGTCGGCGTACAACCCGGCAATGCCCTGGTAGATTTCGCCCAGCACATTCATCAGCAGGCGCATGGTTTCACCGGTTGAGCCCCAACTGATCTCCACATTGTCCCAGCCGGGCAGGCTGCGGGTGGCAGGCAGGATGCGGATCTGGAAGGAATACTGGCTGCGCTGGCGGCCTTCCATCTGGTAGAGCATGAATTCATTCAGGCCGGAGAAGAAATCACGACCCTGGGTGTCGAGTCGGAAGGCCAGGTCGGATGCGCGGTGCACGGACTGGGTCAGCTTGGCGTAATCAGAGGGGCGCAGGACGTCGCGGGTGACGTTGAGCAGGTGGCCGAGCACGCCGGAGGAGGTTCCCCCGACCTCCCTGATCATGCGCTCGAAGTCGTTCTGGCTGAGGCGGAAGGACATGGCCCCGGTGGTGGCGGCTTCGAGATGGTGGCCTTCGTCGATCACAAGATACTGGTATTCCGGCAGTACCTTGCTGCCGGTGGCGACATCCGAAAGCAGCAGAGCATGGTTGACGATCAGGATGTGGGCGTTCTGGGCGGCCTGTTTGGCGCGGTAGAACGGGCAGCTGCCGCCCATGCGGCTGGCGCAGTTCTCGCCGGAGCAGGCTTCGTCCTCGGCGGAGAGATGAGACCAGACCATTTTTTCGGCGGGGCGGGTCAGGTTCAGGTCGGTACGGTCGCCGTCGGTATTGGTTAACGTCCAGACCAGAACCTTGCCGAGTACGCGCATCTCGTCGGCGTCACGCGGGGTGGCGCGGCGCATCAATTCCAGGCGGCGCGGGCACAGGTAATTGGCGCGGCCTTTCAGCACAGCGGCGCGCAGGTCGATCCCCAGGGCTTCGCGCACGGCAGGGATGTCTTTCTGGATGAGCTGGTCTTGCAGGTTGATGGTGTTGGTGGAAACGACCACGCGGGTGTTGTTCTGGATGGCGAACAGCGAGGAAGGCACAAGGTAGGCAAACGACTTGCCCACGCCGGTGCCCGCCTCCACCAGCAGGTGCTGGCTGTAAGACAGGGCGTTGGTCACGGCGCGCAGCATTTCAACCTGCTCGGGGCGCTGTTCGTAATTCTCAAAGTACTGGCTGAACGGTCCGCCGTATTCAAGGATGGAGGCAACTTCTTCTGCATCGAGGGGCGCGGTGGTTTTGACCGGCCCAAGCGGGGCGGAATCGGCCTGGGCGTGGTCAAAGATCGGGGCTGGTTTGCGGCTGCGGGTGGCCCGCCTGGATTTATCCCCCTGGCTGTGCAGTTTGGCTTTCAGGGCCATCTGGAAGGCCAGGTTGCCGTCCCAATCCAGCGGCTCGCCCATTCGCACGAGTTCATCCAGCAGTTCGAGGGGCAGTTCTTCGGCCAGGTCCATCAGGCGGATGAAGACGCCGTGCGTGACGAGGGTGTCGTCCATGGCGCGGTGGGTGGCAGGCAGGGGCACGCCAAGCAGCTGGCCGAGCGCGCCAAGGTTGTACCGGCTGGCGGAAGGCAGCAGCACGGAGGCCATTTCGTAGGTATCGACGACCGGGTTCAGGTTCAGGATACCGTATTTTTGCAGGAAGCCCAGGTCAAAGCGGACGTTCTGGCCGAGCACAGGCAGGTTGCCGACGAAGGCTTGCAGGTCGGGAATTACGTCCTGGATGCGCGGGGCCTGGCGCACCATGGCGTCGTCAATGCCGGTCAGTTGGGTGATTTGTTCGGGGATGTGGCGGTTGGGGTTGACCAGGGTCGTCCACTTGTCTTCGATCCGGCGGCCATTGAAGCGCACGGCGGCGATTTCGATGATGGCATCTTTTTTCGGATCCAACCCGGTGGTTTCGATGTCGAGGGCGACGATTGGTTGCATGGGCG
>JANJTV010000080.1 GCA_024710905.1 Anaerolineales bacterium
TGGTCTGTCTGGCGCCAGCGACGCGGGCAAGATGCTCTTTCGGCACCATCAGCGAGGTGGATGAGGCCATGGCAGGGTAATGGAACGCCCCGCCTATGGAGCGTACTGCCAGTGTCAGGTAGATGTGCCAGATTTCGACGACGCCTACCCAGAAGAGATAGGCGAGCACGAGCGTGGAGAGGGCGATCAGCGAATCCGCGAGGATCATGATGATGCGGCGGTTGCCGCGGTCCACGATGGTGCCAGCGATGGGACCGAGCAGGATTTGAGGCAGCATGCCGAACAGGGAAGCTGTCGCCAGCACGGTGGCAGAGCCTGTTTTCTGCGTGAGATGCCAGATCAGCGCGAATTGCACCAGTGACGAGCCGAACAACGAGAAGGCTTGCCCGGTGAAAATAGTAAAGAAGCGGACAGCCCAACGCTCGGGCAGGGGAGTTTCAGAATTGTTCATTTGGACCTCAATAAAATTGAATTCTGGTTTTGGAAACTAAATAAATTTTACTTATTATTTTATATTTGTCAATGATATTTCAGTAATTCTTATTTATTTCGACCTGGAATTCAATAATTTCAAGCAGAAATTGAGAATATTGAGCTGCTAAGGCGTTTATTTCACCTTTCCACTCTTTTCGAGGATGGCTTTGACAGCAGGGCTGGCTTGGAAGATGCCATAGACCTTGATGTGTTCCACCACTTCATCTGCCAGCGCTGCAGGCACATCGGACGAAATGTTGTACACGCCGATCACGTCGATCTTGACCTTCTCGCCTTTTGCCTTGTAGCGCTCAAAATCTGCCAGATTGTGATTGAAAGCCCCTACACCGAATGAATGGCGGGTGACTGATTGTTGCACTTCGATGACGTGCTTATCCAACTGCGAGCGGATCGCCGAACGAATGAAATCGGTGCGGTTCGAGTAGTGCCCCTGCTCCACGAGCAGGTCGATCTTGCCGAGGTCTACTGCGCCAACATTGATCGTGATTTTTTCAGTTTCAGACATTTTTATCATCTCCTTGGCATCCATATGGATGGTATATGGAGTATTTTAATTAATTCAAGATTTCTGTCAAGGTTTTTTACCATCCACATGGATGGTAAAAAAACAACAAGGATTTCATTATACGGCGGGGAACGTCGCTTCGGATATAATCCGCGCATGCAATGCAAATACTGCGGAACGCAATGGCCAGATGAACTGGCGGGGAAATTAAAGTTTTGCGGCGCTTGCGGCAAACCCCTGCAAGGTGAAACGGCTGCGCCCCCCGCTGCCACACCCGTTACAAAAGACCAGACCAACCCTGGCGGTGAGTTACGCTTTATGACCGTGTTGTTTGCCGACCTGGCCGGGTTCACTGCCTTCGCCGAAGATCGCTCCCCGGATGAAGTCGCAGCAGTTGTTGGGGATCTCTTGCAACGACTCGGCGCTGTGGTTGCCCGGCATAATGGCGCGGTCGATAAATTCCTGGGCGACGCTGTTGTGGCCACATTTGGCCTGCCCAAACCAGACCCCAACGCTGCCAGGAACGCAGTTCGCGCCGGGCTGGACATGCAGGAGGAAACCGAACAATTTAACGCCGAGAAAAATCTCAATTTCGGCCTGCGGGTGGGCATCCATGCAGGCGAAGCCATGTTCCGCGCCATTGGCGGCGCATGGACAGTCATGGGCGACACGGTAAACACGGCTTCCCGCATCCAATCCACTGCCCCGGCCGGGCAAGTATGGATCTCCCAACCCGTATACGAAGAAGTGCGCCGACATTTTTCGCTTTCCCTGCGACCTGCCGTTGAGTTACGTGGCAGGAAACAAACCATCCAGCCATACCAGGTGCTCGCCGAGCGAGCCACACCAATGATCGAATTGCCGCCTTTTGTGGGCCGGGAAAAAGAATGGCAGGCCGTACTGAATTGCGTCAACGAGTGCATACAGAAACAGACACTGAAAACCCTGTTCCTGCGTGGGGCAGCCGGGGTCGGCAAAAGCCGCATCACATGGGAACTGCGTGAGTGGGCTCAGCGCCAGCAGCAGCTTTTCCGGCTAGATGTCATCCAGTACGACCACAGCGAAAGACTGCCATCGCACGGCCTGAACAGCCTGATACGCAACCGCTTCCACCTGCCGCTGGAGTTGAACGACGAATCAATCCTGCAAAAACTCACCGAACAAATATCATTCGAATATCCCGCCTTGCCCGCCGACCGGAAGCAAGTCGCGGTGGAATTATTTGCCTTCGTGCTGGGAATCCAGCGCCCCGAGTTCCATATCGCCAGCCTGGACGGTCCTGCCAAGTGGAGCAACGCATTTTATGAAATCAAGAACTGGTTTGAGAGCCGGGCCGACAAGGACGAGCCCTGGTTAATCATCATTGAAGACACCCAAAAAGGGGATGCCGATACAGCTGCCTTTTTAGATTGGGCCACCCGCGTACAATGGCATGCCCCGGTTTTCATCCTGGTAACGGCCCGCGAGGAAGACTTTGGCCCGGAATGCTACTGGTATGCCCCGTTGACCACCTGGACACAGGAAGGATTGATGCAGGAGATTCGCCTGCGCGAAATTGACCCGGAAACCCTGGCCGGGTCGCTCATGACGCTGAGCGGTGGCGACATCAGCCAGTCGCTGGCCCGCCGAATTGCCGAGCACACCGAAGGCAACCCTCTTTTCGCCACCGAAATCGTCCTACTGCTCAAGGAACAGCATGCCCAGGACCAACCCCTCGACTCATTACCCCTGCCGGGTTCCATCCGCGAAGTCATGGAAGCGCGCATCGAGCGGCTTGGCGTGGCAGGCAAGGAAGTCGCCAAGCGTGGCGCGTTGATGGGACGGCGCTTTACCCTCGAGGCTGTGGGTCGCATCTGGGACCGCCCGGCCAGTGAAATGAATAGCGGCATAAAGGTCTTGTACGAATCCGAAACGGTCTACCAGGAAATCTCCAAACTATTTACCGGGGAAATGGAAGAAGTGTTCAGGCATGGCCGCCTGCAGGAGGCCGCCCTGGCGCGTATCCCGCGCGAAGAACGCTTAAAATGGCTGGCCGGGCTGGAGGAGTGGGCAAAATCAAAACTCGAGTCCTTCGGGGAGTACTGGGAAGGGGCGGGGATATTGCTTGTCCCGCTGATTGCCCGCTCCCGGATTGAGCAGAACGACCAGACAGAAGCCAGCCTATGGTATGAAGCCCTGGGCTGGCTGCATAAGAAACATCACCGCAGCCAGGAGGCGGCAGCTGCCTTCAGGAACGCACACCAAAGCGCCTCGGGAGTCCGCCGCCTGGTACTGGCCCGCCAGATTGCCGAACTGGATATTTACAGCGGGCATACCAGCCGCGCCGAAGAATTCATTGATACAGAATTGGCATCGCCAACCCAATCCGCCCAGGCGCAGGTCATGTTCCCCATTATCCGGCAACTGATTGACGACCGGTTGGCACGCTGGGACTTATTGGACGAAACAACCTGTAAACTGGCGCTGGAATGTACGCGCGGCGACCTGTTTTCACGGCTGGGTAAGATCCAACAGGCCGAGAAGACGTTCAAGTCCGTTGGCGAAGCCATCCACAGATTGCGCGGGGTGGCCGCCGACCTGTTGCACCTGCGTTGGGCCAACCAGTGGGGCTACTGCCTGGCCGAAAACCTGGCCAACCCGCAGGCTGCCCAGGAGCTGTATGCCAGATTAAGGCAGGAAATTGATCTGAATGCCCAGGCTTTGCAAAGTGAGCGGATTGCCATGCTGGGCACCGAGTTCAATATTGAAATGCGGCTCGGGCGCTACGACAAGGCCAAAAGCCTGGCTGATGAATTATTGAAAGTTGCCCGCACCAACCAGAATTCCCGCCAGGAAGCCCGCGCCTGGAATTCCAGCGGCATCACAGAGCAATCGCTGGGGAACTGGCTGGAAGCCGCAAATTGCTACGAGCAGGCCCTGCGACTGGCCAGGGTGATTGGCGAACGACGACTGGAGGCCATCGCCCTGCATAATCTGGGCATCATCCGCATGGACCAGGCACGCTACGACGAAGCCCTGACCTGCCAGCAGGAATATCTTGAAATCAGCCGCACCATTGGAAACCACATGGCCGAATCCTATGCCCCGGCCTATATGGGCATGATCTACATGGTGCAGGGTCGCTTTGAAGACGCAAAAAACATGCTGGATCAATCATTACACCTGGCAGAAGCGCAGGGTTGGCCGCGGCTGGTCGGCCTGAACCTGGCCCTGCAGGCCATGCTCAAGCTATATCGCTGGCTGGCGCTCGGCGGGCAAGGGCTTGACGAATGCTGCGCAGCGTTTGAAAAAAGTGAAGAACATTGGAAGGTCCTGGATGAAGCCGGCGAGTTTTATGCCGCTTATGCAATTTCTGTGTTTCATAAAAAGGGGGCCACACCAGCCAACGCCATCCTGGAACGTGCCCGTAGCAACGTAGATCAATCCTGGGTTGCCGCGCGCATCATGCTCGACCTGGCCGACGCCATCATTACCAGACAGCCCCTGGCAGACCTGCTGGCCTGGTTCAGGGAACATGATTTCCAGCGCGCCGTCCAATTCTCCGAGTCAGCCAATACCGGCCAAGCCTGATAGGTTTTGCATCCTCGCCTCTGTGAAAATCACTGAAATTTTATCGGAGGCAAACCATGCAGAAACTCTTTCGGAATATCCTGTTCACCCTGCTCGGCACCCTGGCCGGGCTAGCGCTCGTGATTGCCATCTCCATCCCCATCGCAGGCATCGGCAACACTGAACGCATCACGTCGCTGACCAACACCACCATTCCCGGCATCAACGGCGGGCCGGAGGTGCGTGCGTTTGTTGCCCGGCCACAGGGCGATGGGCCATTCCCGGTCGTGATCATGATTCATGAGTTCTTTGGCCTTAACGAAAACATCACCGGCATGGCCGCCGGGCTGGCAGAGGAAGGCTATTTCGTCATCGCCCCGGATACCTTCCGCGGGCAAACCACCACCTGGATTCCGCGCGCCATTTACCAGGTCGCCACCAGCAACAGCCAGCAGGTCAACACCGACCTGGATTCTGTTTATGCCTGGCTCAAAACCCAGCCAGACGCCGACAGCACGCGCACTGGCATCGCCGGGTTTTGCTATGGCGGGCGCGTATCGCTGCTCTACAGCCTGCACAACAACGACATAACCGCCACCGTCATCTTCTATGGTTCTTCCGAAACCAACCCTGAAATCCTGAAAAACCTGGGCGGGCCGGTGCTGGGCATTTTCGGCGGTGCGGATGCGTCCATCCCGTTGGAGGAGGTCGCTGCCCTCGAACAAGGACTGCAACAGGCCGGAGTGCCTCACGAGATTTCGGTCTACGACGACCAGCCGCATGCCTTCATGACCGATATAGCCTCCATCCGTGCGGGCGGGGTACAGGGCCAGGCATGGCAGCAAATGTTGGATTTTCTGGAGACAAATCTCAAGGATGCCACATCCAGTCGCGGCGGGCGGGCCATTGCCTTTGATTCCGGGTTTGACTGGCAATACTATGCCTTGCTTGTTTTTGAACACGCCTTCGGCACAGCGAGCCACCGCCATTAAGAAACCTTGGGCTGGCTCCCCCAAGCCAGACTACCGTTAAATTCAGTCAGGCGCACATTGTGCGCCTGACTGTTGTTTCACAATTGAGAGAGAACCTACTTGCCTAGTTTCTTCTTGAAAGCCGCCGTCAGGGCTGGCAGGAAAGTAAACAGGTCACCCACCACGCCGTAGCGCGCCACTTGGAAGATCGGCGCTTCAGCATCCTTATTAATTGCCACCACCACCTTCGCACCACGAATGCCAACAATATGTTGGATGGCGCCTGAAATCCCGGCGGCAATATACAAATCGGGTGAAACAACCTTGCCGGTCTGCCCCACCTGGCTGGAATAGGGGATATAACCGGCATCTACCGCCGCACGCGAGGCACCAATTGCACCGCCCAACACGCCAGCCAGTTCAGCCACCAGCTCAAAACCCTTCTGCGCAGTCGCTTTTTCATCCAGCCCCAGCGAGGGGTTGTTGCTGACCCCGCGCCCGCCAGAAACGACCACACCCGCATCGGCCAGGCTCACGCCACTTTCACCCGGCTCATACCCTTCCACACTGGTCAGGCTCTCCCCGGCAACGGGAAGATGGGTGGTTGCACCACTTTTACCCGGCTGAGACGCGGGGCGCGGGAAGGCTCGCCCGCGCAGGGTGACAAACTGCGGGTTGGCCGAGCAGGTGATTTTCTCAAACAATTTGCCTTCATAAATAGGCCGGGTGGCAATCACCTTTTCGCCGTCCAGTTCCAAGCCAGTCACATCCACCAGAACGCCGCTGTTCAGGTCGAGGGCCGCCATGGCAGCCATCTCGCGCGCGCGGGAGGTATTGGGGAGCAGGACCAGGTTCGGACCTGCCGAGGCGGCGGCAGTGAGAGTAGCGGCGTACGTTTCGGGACGGAAATCTTTTAAGGAAGCGTCATCCGCCAGCAGCACTTCGTCCGCGCCAAATTCAAAGGCCTGTTTGGCCAGGTCACCCAGGCCCACGCCAAAAATGACCGCGCTGGCCGGGCCAAATGTTTTTGCCAGGCCAAGGGCCTCCCACGAAGCACCGACCACCTGGCCGTTGAAGTGATCAATATAGACCCAGGTTTTCATAGCACTTTCTCCGCAAGGATTTTGTCGGCCAGTTGTTCAGCGATTTCGTCCGGGCTGTCGCCGCTGATGATTTCGCAGGCAGCGTCACGAACAGGCGGGGGCAGCAATTCGGCGCGGCTGACAACGGCAGCCGGGGCGGCCAGGCCCAGGTCGGCCAGGCTCCAGGCAAGAATCTCGGCTTTGGCAGCCTTACGAATGCCCATAAAGGACGGATAACGCGGCTCGCCAATCGACTGGATGACGCTGAGAGCGGCCGGGAGTTTGCCCGATACGGTCTGTTTGCCTTCCTCAAAGGTGCGCTCCACCTTGATGCCATTGACCAGCTCAATCTTGCCAACATAGCTGAGTAGCGGCCAACCCAAGGCGCGGGCGGTCTGGGCGGCGGTGGTGCCAGTGGCGGTATCAATGGTCTGGCGGCCAAAAATAACCAGATCCGCATCACCAATTTTTTGGATGGCGGCAGCCAGCACACGGGCCGCGCCTGCGCCATCTAGCGCGGACAGCGCCGGGTCATGGATTAGGATACCTTCATCAGCGCCCATTGCCAGGGCGTGTTTGATAGCGTCGCGGGCGCTTTCTGGCCCAATGCACAGAGCGACAACGGTCGCGTCATGGGCTTCTTTTTGCTGCAGGGCTGCTTCTACGGCATATTCGTCGAACGGGTTGATCACCAGCGGCGAATCGCCCCACGAGATTTGCCCATTCTGGAGCGTCACTTTGGCTTCAGAATCGGGCACCTGCTTGACACACACGATAATTTTCAAGGCTGCCTCCTGTCAGGGGGATAAAACAGTTTTGGACTGTTGGGATTGGCGAAGGATGTCTTCAATCTGCCCCAGGTGGTCAAACGCATGACGCAGACCGCTCATGAAACGGGTAACCGCATTGATGGGTGGGACGCCTTCGCGCGGCGTATAAGTGTTCTCAAGGTGAGGGAAATCCGGCCACATCTCCAGGGCCGCCAGGCACATGCGGCGCGATTCGGCCATCCGGGCTCGGCAGAAATCAATCGTTGTGGCTTGTTGCCAAGGGACCTCGGCGCGGGAACGGCCATGGAATTCCACGCCGCGAGCCAGTTCGGCCGACAGGGCAGCCGATTCTTCCGCCGAGGCCGTCAGATGCACGATGACGTGGCCAAGGGTCCAGGCCAGGTTGGAGTCTTCAGGGTTGGCTGCATACGAGTCATGCGCCAGCGGATCGATCGGCAGGAAGACCACGTCCGCATCGGTGGCATCGGCAATCAGCGTTTCAACCCGGTCATACATTTCATTAAATTCCCGCCGCAATTCCGCTTTGCCCCAGCCGGCAGTAGCCTGCTGAATTGTGGTGGTTTTATCGCGTAGTGCCTGGTAATTCAACATTAAACTCTCCGTTCATCATTGAATTAAGATTTCGTCCACAAAGCTTCGTCATAGGCGGGCAACTCGCAACGTAGGGGCTTATCGGCCCGTTCGCCGAGCGCATACCCGGCCTGGATGAGCACCTGGATTTCGCTTGAACCTTCATAAATCATCGCGCCACGCGCGTTCCGCAGCATGCGCTCAGCGTCATATTCGTCGCTGTACCCGTAAGCGCCATGAACCTGGATGGCCTGGTTGGCAGCCTCAAAAGACGCTTCGGTGGCAAACTTCTTGGCGTAGGAGGTCTGCAAGGTGCTGCGCTGACCGACGTTCTTCAGCCAGCCGACCTGCAGGTATAACAGACGGGCAATCTCATAGTCCTGTGACATCTGGGCAATCTTCTGCTGGATGAGTTGGTGTTCGGAGATCGGTTTGCCAAAAGTGGTGCGTGTTTTAGCATAGACAACACTGGCGTCGCGCGCGGCGCGGATAATCCCCGTTGCACCGGAGGCCACCGTGTAACGGCCATTGTCGAAGCCGCTCATGGTGATCTTAAAGCCCTCACCTTCCTCACCCAGGCGATTCTCCACTGGTACACGCACGTTGTCAAACTTTAACCAGCCGGTTGACCCGGCCCGCACCCCCATCTTGCCGTGCAGGTCGCCGCGAGTCACCCCGGGTGAGTGTAAATCCACGACAAAGGAAGAAAGGCTGTCGGTGGTCCGCTTCGCACCTGGATTGGTCTTGACCGTCACCAGCGCCAGGTCTGCTTTTGAAGCCAGCGAAATCCACATTTTTTCGCCATTCAGCAGGTAAGAATCACCATCGCGTTTGGCGGAGGTGCGCATGGCAGCCACATCCGAACCCATGCCGGGTTCCGTGAACGCGCCACACCCGAGTTTTTCCCCCGTTGCGAGGGGTTTAAGGAAACGCTGTTTCTGTTCCTCGCTGCCCCACTGCAAGATGCTCATGGCGCACAGCCCGGTATGCACAGACATGGCTACGCGCAAATGGGTATCGACGGCTTCCAACTCTTCACAGGCCAGGCCCAGTGAGATGTAATCCATCCCCTGTCCACCGTACCGGGCCGGGAAGCACAGCCCCAGGATGCCCAACTCGCCCATACGCTTTAGCGAAAATGGCACCGGCTCCTGCCTGCGGTCATAGTCCTTAATGACCGGCGCAATCTCGCGGACAGCGAAGTCGCGCACCATTTTTTGGATCATTTCGTGTTCCTGGTTGAGAGAGAAATCCATGCTGTCTCCTGGTATTGATTATACCAAACCTACCTACCGTTCGGTAGGTTTTTCCCGCCAGACGGGGGTAGTTACTCATTTTACCCGCACAGGTTGACAAATCCATGAAAGTGGATAAAATACACCTCGCTCAAGCCGAAGTGGCGGAACTGGCAGACGCGCTACGTTCAGGGCGTAGTTCTCGTAAGGGAGTGAGGGTTCAAATCCCTCCTTCGGCACACATGACAAAGACCCCGGGTTTCCGGGGTTTTCTGTTTAATCTGCAGGGCCTGAAAATGGTAAAATGAATCGCATGAAGATTGGACGTTTCGAAATCAACCTGCAAAAAGTGGGCATCTTTGTCGGGCTGGGTGTCCTACTGGTGATGATCATGAACTTCAATGCCCGCATGGGAGAACTGGTCCGCCTGCAAAACCAGGCTGCCACGGTTGAGGCCCGCGCCACCGATGTTGCCCTGACCCAGGTGGCCTTACAAACCCAAGCCGCCTACGCTGCATCTGAAAAGGCCGTGGAAGAATGGGCGCGCGAACAAGGCCGCATGGCCCTCCCCGGCGACCAGGTGGTTATTCCCATGCCTGTGCCAGGATTTACGCCACAGCCAACCCCCTCCCCAACGCCGATCCTGCAAGACCTGACCAAGCTGGACATCTGGATGGAATTGTTGTTTGGTCCGTAAAGTACCACCCCGCCCGCCGGAAGCAGGAGACGCCAGCAGCCCATGTTCAAAAAAATCCGCGCGTATTACTTCCCGGAGATTTCTAGCGAGGAAAAGAGAACCATCCGCAAAACGCTGGATCTCTTGTTATTAATCTGCGCGGTTGTGGCGCTCGTCCACTGGGTGATTGCCGCTTTCTATAACACTACCAATCAAGACAATCCCGTTCAACACACCTATAACCTGATGATCCTGGCCACCGCCGGGTTCACCAAGGTACTTTCGCATCGTTGGTCCCTGCGCGGCTCCAGTTTCGTCTTCCTGTTCCTGTTATGGGGATTTATCAGCCTGGCCATTTACAGCTCACATGGCCTGCAAAGTGCCGGGCGGGAAGGGTTACTGATCGTCATCGTTGCTTCAGCTCTGCTGCTTGGGATTCGGTATGCATTCCTCTATGCGTTCCTTTCGCTAATCACCTCGGCGATCCTGCTGTTTTTACAAGTCAGTGGTCAGTTCCAGGTACGCCCACCTTATGACCCCTATTATTCATGGGGCACGTTTGTTGTCTTCATCATATTGACATGGGTGCTGCTCGGGGTGACCATTCGAGAATTGCGCCTGGCCCTGCGTTCCTCGGCTTTCCAGGTACAGGAGCGGCGCAAGGCGGAAGATGAATTACTCGACCAAGCCCAGTACCTTTCCGCGCTGCACGAGACATCCCTGGCGATCATCAACCGGCTGGAATTAGCCTCCCTGCTTGAATCGATCCTGAATCGCGGCGAAATAATTGCCCGCACACAACACGGATACATTGACCTGTACATTGCGGAGCAACAGGCCTTGGTGCAGCTGGTCGGGCATGGCGTTTTTGAACGGTACAACGGCGAGATTAACCCGCCCGGCCGGGGGTTGTCGTACTATATCGGGCAAACACACCAATCCATGGTAATTAATGACTACAACCAGTGGGAACACGCCAGCCCGCAATACATCAACCAGGGGTTTAAGGCGGTGGCAGGTATCCCGCTCATGGCCAAAGACCGGTTTGTGGGGGTCATGGGCGTCGCCAAGACAGAGCCCGGGGAAACGTTTTCACCCCAGGAGGTCCTGCGCCTGAACCAATTCGGCGAATTGGCTTCGCTGGCCTTGTACAACGCCGATCTATACGAATCGGCGCAAAAAGAACTGCAAACGCGCATAGAAACCGAAAAAGCCTTGCGACAAAGTGAAACCAACCTGCAAATGGCCGTCCAGGCAGGCAATATTGCCACCTGGGCCTGGACAGCATCCAACAACCAGATGAGCTGGTCGAAAGATGCGCATAAGATCATCAACGTTGCGCCGGAAACCCTCGGGTCAACCTTTACGGCCTTCGCGAAAAAGATTCACCGGGTGGATCAGCCGAAAGTGGTCCGCAAAATCCAGCAGATCATGCAAAAGAAGCACGGCCCGATGGCGTTGAAATTTCGCATCATTGACCGCGAAAACAAAATCCACTGGGTGGAGGTAATCGGGCAATTGGTACTGGATGACCGGCAGGAAGTGACCAACGTCATCGGCACCGCAAAAGACATTACCATCCAAGTGGTTGCAGAACAAAAACTCAAACAGGCGAACCGCAACCTGAAGCGTTATACCGAAATGCTGGAGCGGCGCACAAACCAATTCCAATTGGCGGCAGATGTTGCCCGCGCTGCCAGCGAGTACCTCGACCCTGACGAGTTGAGCCGCAGGATGGTGGAACTGGTTTGCCAGCGCTTCAACCTGTATTATGTCGGGCTGTTCCTGATTGATGAGAGTGGCGAATGGGCCGAACTGACCGCCGCCACCGGCGAGGCAGGCCAGCAACTAATTGCCAATCAGCACCGGCTGGATATTTTCAGCAATTCGAGTATGGTCGGCTGGGCCATTGCCAACCGCCAGCCGCGCATTGCCCTGGATGTCGGAGAGGAAGCCGTCCGCTTTAATAACCCTGTCCTGCCGGAAACACGCTCAGAACTGGCCCTGCCCTTAATCACCCGTGGGAATGTGATTGGCGCACTCAGTGTGCAAAGCAGCCGAGAGGCCGATTTCTCGAAAGAAGATATTGTCGCCTTCCAAACCATGGCCGACCAGTTGGCCAATGCCATCTTGAATGCCCGTTTGTACAACCGCCTGCAACAGGAACTGAATGAACGTAAAAGTATTGAAGCGCGCATCCGGCAGCTTAACAGCGAGTTGGAGGAACGGGTGCGCATCCGCACCGCCGACCTGCAGGCCACCGAGGAGAAATTCCGCGCGCTGGCGGAAAACAACCCGTTGCAGATCACCCGTTACGACAGGGAAACACGTTATGTTTACGTTAACCGGATTGGCACTGGCGAGGGCCTGGTACCGGAGGATGTGATTGGCAAGACCATCCGCGAGGTGGTGGGAGATTTCCCCGTGGTGGAATACGCCGAACAATGCATCCGTCAGGTTTTTGAAACCGGCAGGGTGCTGCAAACCGAATATGAACTGGGCGACTATGTGGCCGCCTGGTGGCTGGCCCCGGAGTTTGACACAAATGGCAACGTGGCTTCTGTGATTGCCACAACACTGGACATCACGGAGCGCAAGAAAATGGAACAGGAACTCCGCCAGCGTACCCAGGAATTGCAAGCCACCAACCGGGAACTGGAAGCCTTCTCTTATTCCGTATCCCACGACCTGCGTGCGCCATTACGCGCCATTGACGGTTTCAGCCGCATCCTGGAAGAAGACTTTGGCGCGCAGCTCACTGGCGATGCGCGCAGCTTCTTGGAACGCATCCGCCAATCCACCCGGCACATGGGCAATCTGATCGAAGACCTGCTGCGACTCTCACGCATCACCCGCACGGAACTGCACATTACCCCAATTGACTTAAGTGAATTGGCCTGGGAGATTACCACTAAACTGGTGGAGGAAAACCCGGAGAAAGTGGTAAAAGTGGTCATTGAACCTGACCTGCAAACGGTCGGCGATGAACGCCTGTTGCGGGTGGCGCTGGAAAATTTAATCACCAACGCCTGGAAGTTCTCTGCACAAAACCCCGCCCCAGCCGTTCACATTGGCAAGGTCGGCGAGGATCGCCAGGCCACCTTCTTTGTCAAAGACAATGGTGTGGGCTTCGATATGGCTTACGCGAACAAGTTATTCGGTGCATTCCAGCGTTTGCACAGCGATGAATTTCCCGGCAGCGGTATCGGCCTGGCGATTGTCCAGCGTATCATCCATCGCCATGGCGGGCATATCTGGGCCGATTCGCAGCCCAACCAGGGCGCCACCTTTTACTTCACGCTGAACGATTAAGTAAGAAAACCCCCTTCCGGCCAATCTATCCTTCGAGGCAACCATGACAACATTACAGGAAATCCGCAAGCAAAAAGACGAATACTTCAAGATGGATCGCAACTCCCCGTTGACCGGCGAGCAAAAGGCCAGCTTTGCCGGGCTTAATTATTTTGATGAAAACCCCGCCCTGCGCTTCGAACTGGACCTTGAGTTTCTCACAACGCCGCGCGAGGTCATCTTGCAAACCTCCACCGGTGACGAACAGGAATACACGCATGTCGGCCAGGTGCGTTTTCCTGTCAACGGCGAAGAGGCCGTTTTACAGGTCTATGAAAACCAGTACGGCTTCTTCCTGCCATTTGTGGACGTCACCGCTCCCGGGGAAACCTACGGCGCAGGGCGTTACCTTGAACCGGAAGACCTGGGTGGGCATCGCATCCTGCTGGATTTCAACCTGGCCTATAACCCCTACTGCGCCTATAACGAACGCTGGTCTTGCCCGTTACCGCCGCTGGCCAACCGCCTGAAAGTACGAATTGAAGCCGGGGAAAAGAACTTCCACTAAGCCAGCACAGGGATTTTCTGGCCCGGACAGCATGAGACCTTATGTCATCATCAATGCCGCCATGACCGTGGACGGCAAGATTGATACCTCCCGGCGCCAAGGAGCAGCCATCTCCTCGGAGGAAGACAAGCGCCGCGCCCTGGAATTGCGCGCCGGGGTGGACGCCGTGATGGTGGGCGGCAACACGCTCAACAACGAAAACCCCAAACTGACGGTTAAACTCCCTGAACTGGCGAAACAGCGCCGCAGCGCCGGGTTGCCTGAAAACCCGGCCAAAGTCGGTTTTACTACCCGTCTGACGCTGGATCCAGATGGTGATTTCATGACCACCGGTCCGGCCCGTCGCATCCTGTTCACCACCCCGGCCACCCCGCCCCAAACTGTGGATGTATTCCGGCAGGCTGGCGCGGAAATCTTTGTTCATCACCCGCCGCGTGTTGATCTTGGGCAGGCGCTGGGCACGTTGTACGAACTGGGCATCCGCAAGGCCATACTGGAAGGCGGCGCGACCATCATCAGCGAGTTCACCCGGCTGGGGCTGGCGGACGAACTCCAGGTGTATGTTGCCCCCAGGCTTTTCGGCGGCGAAACCGCCCCGACCCTGGTGGGCGGCGACGGGTGGCCCGCCTCCGGCGCAATCCCGCTCAAATTGGAAGCTGTCCAGGTGCTTGACCCGGCTGGCGGGCTGCTAATCCGCTATCGATTCTCCAAATAAATATTAATGTGGTATTTATATGCCTTGCGGTATGATTGGCAATATTATTTAAAGGAGGTGTCTTTATGGCGCTTACATCTTTACCAATAGAAACCTTGCTGTCAGAAAACGAAAACCACTGCTGTGAGGGCTGCGGCCCGGACAACATTTGTGTAAAAATCATTTCAATTGCCGACCTACCCACCCGCTTTGGCGATTTCCAGATTGTGGCGTTTGAAAATAACAAAGATGGCAAGGAGCATATAGCCATTGTGCGGGGCGATGTCACCGACGGCGAGGACATCCCCGTGCGCCTGCACTCGGAGTGCCTGACCGGCGACGCGCTTGGCAGCCTGCGCTGCGACTGCCGCGACCAGCTCGAAGCCGCCCTGACCGCCATTGGCCAGGAAGAAAAAGGCATTGTGCTCTACCTGCGCCAGGAAGGGCGTGGCATTGGCCTGGGCAATAAAATCCGCGCTTACGCCCTGCAGGATTATGGCATGGACACCGTGGAAGCCAACCTGGCCCTGGGTTTCAGGGACGACGAGCGCGATTATGCCGTGGCCGCCCACATGCTGCAATCACTCAAAGTACAATCCGTCCAACTGATGACCAACAATCCGCGCAAGCTGGATGAGCTCACCCGTTACGGCGTACGCATCAGCGGCCGCATCCCGCACATCCTTCCACCCAATCCGCATAACGAGTTTTACCTGCGTACAAAGGCCGAAAAATCCGGTCACCTGATCGACCTGAAAGACTTCAAAGGCAAAGTACACCTGTCTGAACAGCACGACCGACCAGTTGTAAAAGGGATGACCGAGCAGCAAATCAAAGCGCCGTACGAGTAAAAATAAGAAATGAGTCGGGATGACACACCCGGCTCATTTCTTATTTTGGATAGGAACTGATTGGGTTTCACCCGTTTAATCGGGCGCATGACCACACAACAAACCCAATCCGTTGAAATCTGGCTCTTCCAGAGCAGGCTTATCCAAAGGCTGTCGTGGTGGGCCTGGGGTAGCCTGCTGGCTGGCGGCCTGATGCTCCTGCCCAATGACACCTTCTGGACCGGCGTAGCCGTCCAGTTCATTGTCTGGGGACTGGTAGACCTGGCCATTGCCATGTTTGGCAAACGCAGCATGGAAAAACGCATCGCCCGCCTTGGCCCGGAAGGCCTGACCGCCGTCGAACCCGCCGAACGTCAAAAACTCACCCAGACCCTGTGGTTCAACACCGCATTGGATGTGCTCTACCTGATGGCAGGGTATTGGATGATTACCGACCTGGGCACAAACGAACCGTTCTGGCAGGGCGGCGGCTGGGGCGTTGTTGTTCAGGGCGGCTTTCTGTTCTTCTTCGACTTGTTCCATGCCCTGAAATTACGATGAGTCGTTTTGCCTTCCTGCAACACTTCCCGTCATTGGCACGGGTACTCATCCCGGCTTGGACGCTGGGGATGATCATGCAACCGATTGTGCTGTGGACGTGGGGCGAGCAGGCCTTGACGACCGGCATGAGCCTGATGGTGCTGTTCCAGGCCATTACGGTGATGATCGTCCTGGCCGGGGGCTGGGGCTGGCGACGGACATTATCCGCATTTGGCGTGGTGGCCGCGCTGTCCTTTTTCGCTGAATGGCTCGGCTCCACCACCGGCCTGCCATTTGGGAAATATCACTACACCGAGATACTCCAACCACAATTATTGGGTGTGCCTTTGCTTATCCCGCTGGCCTGGATGATGATGTTGCCACCCGCCTGGGCTGTGACAGAGATCATCCTGCGCAGCAAAAAGACATACCCGCTGGTGTTTGCGTTGGTTTCCGCGCTGGCCTTCACCGCCTGGGACCTGTTCCTCGACCCGCAAATGGTCGGGTGGGGCTTCTGGGTCTGGGAAATCCCCGGCCAGTATTTTGGTATCCCTTTGATCAATTACTTCGGCTGGGTGGTGGTTTCCGGGCTGCTGACGTTGCTCATCCGCCCGGCTGGGCTGCCGTCTATCCCATTGTCGGCGATCTATATCATCACCTGCCTGCTGCAAACCATTGGCCAGGGCGTGTTCTGGGGACAGCCGGGGCCAGCCCTCTTCGGCTTTTTCGGCATGGGCATCTTTATCTTCCTGGCGATGCGAAAACTTTTCACCACGCAGGGAACGCAATGATACTCGCCTGGCTCTTTGTCTCCTTCCTTTCTGGTGCACTGCCCTTTTCGGTCTGGGTGACACAACTGGCCGGCAAAGATCCCCGAGCAGTTGGCGACGCCAACCCCGGTGCAACCAACGCCCTGAAAGCAGGCGGTAAATGGGTTGGCCTGGCTGCCCTGCTTCTGGATACCGCCAAGGCGGCTGCGCCAGTCGGGTTGGCATACCAAATCTATGGCGTCACCGGCTGGGAAATGTCCGCCATCGCCCTGATGCCGACCCTCGGGCATGCTTATTCACCCTTCCTGAACTTCAAGGGCGGCAAGGCATTGGCCACCGTGCTCGGCGCATGGATCGGACTGACCCTCTGGGATGTGCCGCTGGTGGCGTTGGCCGGAATCTCGCTGTGGTTCATCCTGTTAAAAAGCTCCGGCTGGGCCGTCCTGCTGACCCTGGCCGGGATGGGTGTTTATCTCTGGCTGGCCCGGCCAGAACCGTTATTTTTCTGGGTGCTTGGCCTGCAAACCGTCCTGCTGGTCTGGAAGCATCGTTTTGACCTGCGGGCAAAAGACAAAAAATGAACGGGGCGCTGGTATTCGATATTTTCCTGTTAATTATCCTTGCGCCATTGCTGCTCTTTGCACTGGTCGCCATACTGAACGCGCTGTCTTTTCCGCACCTGAAAACAAGGCGAACACCAACCACAAATCCCCCTTCCGTTTCTGTGCTCATCCCCATGCGTAACGAAGCGGACAAAATCGGCCCAAACCTGCGCGCCCTGCTGGCACAGGACTACCCGGATTATGAAGTGGTGCTTCTGGACGACGACTCACAGGATACATCTGTACAGGCCGCCGAGGCCGCTGCCGGGAAAAGTCCCTGCTTCCGCTTGCTGCGCGGGAAACCCCTGCCACCCGGCTGGCTGGGCAAAGCCTGGGCTTGCCAGCAGTTATCACAGGCTGCAAGCGGTGACTTCCTGCTCTTCACCGACGCAGATGTGACCTGGCAGGCCGGCGCACTGTCCGCAGCAATGGCCGAATCCCGGCGCACGGAGGCAGACCTGCTGACCCTCTGGCCAACCCAACAAACCCAAACAATCGCAGAACGCCTGGTCGTACCCCTGATAGCCTTTGCCATCCAGGCCTACCTGCCCGCGCTGGCTGTACACCACTTGCCCTGGAAAGTCTTCGCCGCCGCCAACGGCCAGGTGATGTTGTTCAGGCGCAGCGCCTACCAGCGGATTGGCGGGCACACCGTGGTGAAAACGGACGTTGTCGAAGACATGGCCCTGGCCTACGCCGTCAAATCGCACGGCCTGAAACTGCGCATGGCAGACGCCAACCGGCTGGTACAAACCCGCATGTACCAGAGTTGGCCGGAAGTGCGTGACGGATTCGCCAAGAATATCCTGGCAGGGCATGGCGGGCGGCCAATCTTCCTGTTCGCATCTGCACTCGCACACTTTACCTGGTTTATTCTTCCCTGGGGATGGCTGGTTGTCGCGCTGGTCATCAACACCAGCCCGGGCATTCCCCTTTTGCTGGCCAGCCTGGGTTTGCTGATTCGCGCCCTGGCTGCCGCCGTCTCCCGCCAGCGGATTCGCGACAGCCTGCTGATGCCCGTCTCCGTGCTGCTGATGAGCCTGATCGCCCTGCGCTCATTGCACTGGCACTGGACGGGCCAGTCACGATGGAAAGGCCGGATGGTTCAAACGAAAAATAAAACCACCTGACCACAAAAATACAACGGAACACGACGAGGAAAAAACATCTTCGTGATACCTGGCTTCTTCGCTCCTTGGTGGTAAAAAACCTGAACCACGAAGGACACCGAGGAGCACAACGGAAACCCAAACCAGATTCTTAGCGCTCTTTTCGGCCTTCGCGGTGAAAAAAAACTGATCGCCATTGAAACCAAAAAGGAAAGTAGATTAAGTGGAAAAAATCATCCTACTCGGCGGGGGCATCGGCGGCCTGTCCGCTGCCATCCACCTGGCAGCCAAAGGCCACAACGTCACCCTCCTCGAGCAAAATGCCTCCGTGGGCGGCAAAATGGCCGAAGTACAGGCCGACGGTTTTCGCTGGGATACCGGTCCCTCGGTCATCACCATGAAACCGGTCTTTGAAGAACTGTTTGCCGCCGCAGGCCGCCGCCTTGAAGATTACCTGACCCTGCTGCCCGTCGAGCCGCTGACACGCTATTTCTACCCGGACGGCTCACAACTCGACCTTTCACGCGACCTGCCCCGCACCGCCGAACAGATTTCCGCGCTCAGCCCGGCCGACCTGCCCGGCTACCTGGCCTTCCTGGCCGAAGCCGCCCGCCTGCACCGCATCACCGGCCCGGTCTTTACCTACGGTCCGCCGCCATCGCTGGCCAGCCTGCAACAGGTTTCACTCAAAGACGCCCTTTCTGTGGACGCCCTGCACAGCCTGCAATGGAGCATCGAGCACCACGTGCAACACCCGCACCTGCGCCAGTTACTGGGCCGCTTCGCCACCTATGTCGGCGCCTCGCCTTATCTCTCCCCCGCCACGCTGGCCGTCATCGCGCACGTTGAGTTAACCGAAGGCGTGTGGTATCCGCAGGGCGGCGTGTACAGCATTGCCCGCGCCTACGAAAAACTGGCCCGCGAACTCGGCGTTGAAATCCGCACCAACGCACGCGTGCGCGAAATCTGCCTGCACGGCAAACAGGTGTCGGCGGTCATTTTGGAAAATGGCGAACTGCTCCCGGCCCGGTGGGTCATCTCAAACATCGATGTGACCACCACCTACGGGCTGATCTCCTCGCCGCTGGCTACCCCCAGGCGCGATTCCCTGATGAAGCAGCCGGTCTCCTGCTCGGGGTTCATCCTGCTGCTGGGTGTGGATCGGGAGCACCCGCAACTGGCGCACCATAATATTTTCTTTTCGGCCGACTACCGGCAGGAATTTGAAGACATTTTCACGCATGAAATTCCCCCGCAAGACCCGACCATTTACCTGGCCGTCACTTCCAAAACAGACCCGGCCCACGCCCCGCCCGGATGCGAGAACTGGTTTGTGATGGTCAACGCACCCGCCGTCGGGAATCATTTCAATTGGCAGGAGCAGGCCGAGGCCTACGCCAGCCGCGTGATGGAGCATCTCGCCCGGCGCGGGCTGGATGTGCGTGGCAAAATCCGCAGCCAGCATATGCTCACCCCGCTCGACCTGCAACAAAACACCGGCGCGTTTCGCGGTGCTCTATATGGGGCCAGTTTCAACGACCGGTTCGCACCATTCAAACGCCCGCATAACCGTTCGCCATACAAGGGATTGTATTTCACCGGCGGCACCACCCACCCCGGCGGCGGCGTGCCACTGGTTACACTCTCCGGTAAACTGGTGGCCGGGATGGTGGTGGAGGAGATTGGGAAGGAGAAGTAGAAAGATGTTTTCAACATGGAGTCACTCAAAGCCCTTCTTCCTCCCTCATCTTTCCTGATTACACACCCGCATCATCATCACGAACAGTCTCTCCCACCCATTTCCCGGTCGCAAAACAGGCCGTCAGCAGGTAGCCACCGGTCGGGGCTTCCCAGTCCAGCATTTCCCCGGCGCAATACAGGCCGGGAAGTTTTTTTACCATCAAGTTTTCATCCAGCTCGGAAAACGGCACGCCCCCGGCGGAACTGATTGCCTCGGCCAGCGGGCGCGGGCGCAGCAACGGCACCGGCAGGGTTTTGATGGCCGACGCCAGCAGGGCCGGGTCGTCAAAGGTTTCGCGCGGCAGGAACTCGCGTAACAGACCCGCCTTGACCCCTTTCAAGCCAATCGCTTTCTCAAGGTGGCTGCTGACGGAGCGCGATCCGCGCGGGCGGGAGAGTCGTTCTATTAAACGAGAACCCGGCCAGTCAGGCGCCAGGTCCAGGTGTACCTCCACCGGCGCGCCTGATTCAAGGGCATCCCGAATCCCCGCCGAGGCGGCGTAGATCAAACTCCCTTCCAATCCGTCTTTTGTGATAATAAATTCGCCCTGCTGGTCGAAGCCCTCAAACTTCAGGCGCACGGCCTTAAGCGGCGCACCGTCGAATTTCTCCCTAAAATGCGCGCTCCAGGCCACATCGAAGCCGCAGTTGGCGGGCCGGAACGGCGCAAGCGCCAGGCCCTGCCCCTGCAATATGCCTGCCCAGTCGCCGCGCGACCCCAGGCGCGGCCAACTGGCCCCACCCAGCGCCAGGAGCACCTGCCTGGCCTGCGTGGTGACAAGACCCGATTGCGTCTCAAAAGACAGGTGAAACAGGCCGTCCTCGCGCGCCAGACCTACCCAGCGGTGCTCAGTATGGAAGGTTACGCCCTGCGCCTCCAGCCGCCGCAGCCAGGCCCGCAGGATGGGCGAGGCTTTGATGACCGTGGGGAAAACCCGGCCAGACGTGCCAATAAAGCTCTCGAAACCAAGTTCTTCCAGCCAGGCGCGCAGCGCTCCCGGCCCAAAGTCGCGCAGCATGGGCGCAAGATGCGGGCTGGCTGTGCCGTAGCGGGCCAGGAATTGCTCGAACGGCTCCGCGTGGGTGATGTTCAACCCACCCACCCCGGCGCGCAGGAATTTGCGTCCAACGGAGGGCATGGCCTCGTACAGGTGCACTTCCCACCCGGCGCGCGCAGCGGTTTCGGCAGCCATCAAACCGGCCGGCCCGCCGCCAATAATAACAATGCGCTTCTTTCTTGGGGTGGTCATGAAGATTTTCGCCGATCAATCCGGCGTTGCAGGTAGGCCGAAAAATAGCCGTCGTACCGTTGCCAGAGCTCTGCGCGCTGCCAGTCATCCCCGCTTACCCGGCCCCGGCACGCCTCCGCGCCGCAGGCACAGGGGAACTCGTCGTAGGGTGTGGAGTCGGCCATGGCATAATCAAAGGTGATCTCCTCGCCCGCTGCAATCGGGCGCATGGCCACCAGCGAGACCTGCCCGCGAATCCCGGCGTTGGGATTGCACGAGTGGTTGATGAAATCGGCCGATTCGTCCATGCCCAGCGGGGCCAGGTAAACACCTTCATCCACCTGGATGGTGTGACTCTTCTCTTCAGGCGAAAACGCCAGCACCTGCTCGTAGGTCACGGCGTACCCCGTCCAGACGCAGATCAACTCGTCTTTAACCAGCGGCTCGCGGGCAAACACGGCAAAACCGCCCTTTTCAGGCGCGGCGCGGACTTCCAGCTTGGGCGAAAGATAACTTTTTGGGTTGGTCACAACTTATTCCTGATGTAAGATAATGAAATTATACCCACCGTTTGGAGACGAGATGAACATTCACACCTTCCGGCTCAAACCGGGGCAAGACCTGTGGAACGAAATTGAGCAGTTCGCCAAAACGAACAACATCCAGGCTGCAACCATCCTGTGTGCGGTGGGCAGTTTCACCCACGCCATCCTGCGCCTGGCCAACCGCGCGACCTACAACGAGTATGAAGGCCATTTTGAAATCGTCAGCATCACCGGGACCGTTTCGGTTCATGGCAGCCATATTCACGTTTCCATTTCGGATGGGGACGGGCGCACCCTGGGCGGCCACCTGGTACCGGGCTGCAAAATCTATACCACCGCTGAGGTCGTCCTGCTGGAGGCGCCTGGCGTGGCCTACCTGCGTGAACCGTGTGACCAGAGCGGCTACGATGAACTGGTGGTACGGCGATTGGAGTAAGCCATCAGCAGGCCAAACAGAACCAGCGCCGCCAGCCATCCGCCGCCCAGCAACAGCATTACCGGGTAGGGGCCAAGCCGGTCGAACAACCAGCCTGCTGCCCAGGGGAAAGCCATTGCACCCAGCGAACCGCTGCCCCAGAACACTCCAGCCAGCGTGCCGGTCATGGCCATTTGTCGCTCGGCGTAGGCAAACGTGTTGGTAAAGATGGATGCCATAAAAAAACCGGCCCCCAGCGCCCCAATCCACAACCCGGCTGCCGAAGCGGGGTAGAGCAGAATCACGCCCAGGGAAAGGGTCACGCCAATTAAGTTGGCGAAAATCAAGCGAGGTAGCGGGATCCGCACCGCCAGCGGGATGGCAACCAATCGCCCCAATGCGAGGGCCATCCAGAACAGGGAATTCAACGAAGCGGCCGCGGCGGGCTCCCCCAAGCCGCTTTCCGTTGTGTAGGTATAAATCCAGCCGCTCAGGCTGACCTCCTGGCCGATATAAATAAAGGTTAGCATCAGCAGCAGGGTGTAAAACACCGGACGGAACGGCTGGCGCGAACCGCCCTCAGGGTGGGGCTGGCGCGGCGGGGAGGGCAGCAGGAAAAAGTAGATCGCCAGTGGCAAGTTGAGCACCGCCAGCAGGCGATACCCGACAGCCTCGCCCAGCCAGGTGAACATCAGCGGGGTGACAAAACCGCCCAGCCCGGCCAGCAGGAACATCCCGTTCATATACTGGCTCGTACGGGGGCCGTGCGTCCAGGCCAGCAGAGTATTCACGGCCACATCCAGCGCGCCTTCACTCAGCCCGACCAACAGCAACAGCCCACCCAGTACGACGAACAGCGTGGCCGAAGGGATGGAAAACATGGCCAGCGCACAGACCAGCAGGGTGACGCCCAGCAAAGGATGACCGGGAAGCCGGTCTGTAAGGCGGCCACCACCCAGCGAGCCTATAAAATAGCCAATTGAACGGAAGGCAAACAAACCGCCCAGCATGGCCAGGCTGGCACCGGTGTTCTGTGAAAGGAAAGGCAGGGTCGGCCCGAGGGAGGAGATGGTCGCGCCGAGCATGAAAAATGCAACGTAATAGGCAAGGGTATTCAATATTGGAAGTCTTTCAGCGCGCCACCGTTTGGAGCTTGCCAGTTATTTTCTTTTGTCGGATTTCAGGGCTTGCAAGAACTGGGCCTCGTTGATGACCACGCCCGGCAGCCGCAAGGCCAGGCCGAGGCGGGTCAGCTGGGGCGGGTCTACATAGGTACTGGCCAGGGTTTCCTCCTCACCCAACACCTCCGCCGCCGGACCATCCAGCAGCAGCCTGCCCTGCCCCATGGCAATCACCCGCGAGAAATTCTCAGCGCAGAAATCAATGTCATGGGTGATGGCGATCACTGTCTTGCCTCGTTCACGCAGCCAGGCCACCACCCGGGCAATGCGGGCCACACTGGCGGCGTCCTGCCCGGTGGTGGGTTCATCCAGAATCACAATCGGCGTATCCATGGCCAGCACGGAGGCCAGCGCAACCATCTTGCGCCAGGTCGACGAGAGATCATACGGGTTGGCCTCGCGCCGGTTTTGAATCTCGGTCAATGACATGGCCTCGGCAGTCAATTGTTCAATTTTCCCCGCTTCAAAGCCCAGGTTCTTCGGCCCAAAGGCCACCTCATCGGCCACGGTTCTGCAAAACAACTGTTCATCCGGGTTCTGGAAAACATACCCAACCCGCGCCGCCAGCGCAGAGACAGCCCTGTCACGTGTGTCCCAGTCGCCGACCATCACCACGCCACTGGTCGGCTTGAGCAACCCGTTCAGGTGCTTGACCAGGGTGGTCTTGCCGGAGCCGTTCTGGCCAACAATGGCCACATCTTCACCGGCGTTAATCGCCAGCGAAACCCCGCGCAAGGCCTGCACGCCGGAGGGATAGGTATGGTTCAGATCAGTGATGGTAATTTGCATGGGATATCGATATCATTCATTTGAGATCAAGGAACCCTGCCACCGCTTCGGCCAGTGTCACCGGCAGGCGTTTGTTCTTCGGCCACAGGCCTGCCTGTTGGGCGGCCCGTGCCGCGGAGGTATAACGCGAAATACCAAAACCGTTCCCCTGCAATAACGGGGAGGTCAACACCTCGCCCGGCGCGCCATCCAGCACAATCGCGCCATCCTGCAGGGCAATCACCCGATCGGCAAAGGCGGCAATCCATTCAATTTTATGCTCCGCCATGACCACGGTCATGCCGCGCCCGCTCATGGCTTTGATCACCTGGAAGACCTCGCGCGTACCAATCGGGTCCATTTGCGAGGTTGGTTCGTCCAGCACCAGCAGTTTGGGTTCCATGACCAGGATCGAAGCCAGCGCCACACGCTGTTGTTGCCCTCCAGAAAGCGCATAGGGCGAACGCCCGGCCAGGTCGGTGATGCCGGTCAGTGCCAGGACTTCATCCACCCGCCGTTTCATCTCGTCCCTCGGCACACCGATATTTTCCAGCCCGAAAGCAATTTCTTCATACACGGTATATTTCGCACCGCTGATCTGGTTAAACGGGTTCTGGAAGGCCAGGCCGACGTTTAGCACCCACTGGTCCAGCGTGGACTCGCGCGTCTCGACCCCGGCTACTTCGACCCTGCCAGACAACTCGCCTTTGTAAAAATGTGGCACAAAGCCTGAAAGTGTGTAACACAGCGTGGATTTTCCCGCCCCGTTCGGGCCGATCAATGCCACGAACTGGCCCGCTTCAATAGAAATATTCAACCCCCGCAGGGCCGGGGTATCGGTCAGCGGATACTGGTAGGTGACATCAGTAAGGCTTACGAGAGCCATATTCTCCCCACCAGGGCCACCAGCACCAGCCCGACCAGCAGCCAGCGAATGGCTTTATCTGTCATCGTATCGGGCAATTCGCGCAAACTGGTGCGCGGCGTGGAGGCCATAAAGGCCCGCGCCTCGATGGCAATGGCCCGTTCTTCCACTTCCACCAGCGAGCCGAACACCAGCGGGCCAATCAGCGGCATCAGGGCCGAGACCCGGCGCACAAAACTGCCTTCGGTTTGCAGCCCACGCGAACGCTGGGCGTCAATGATGGTAGCCGCCTTGGCCTGCATTTGCGGAAGGATTTGCAGCGTGGCAGTAATCACATACGCAATCGTGGCGGGCAGACCGCGCCGCGTCAGGTCGCCCATCAGCTCGCTGGGATGCGTGGTAAGAATCAATAAAATAAATGTTGAAACCATCACCATAATGCGGGTTGCATTTTGCAAGGCCTGCCAGAGATTTTCGGTTTTCAGGCTCAAGAACCAATACCGCCATACTTCCGATTCGCCGCCCGGCAGGAAGAAAGCCTGCATGACAAACAAAAATCCTGCCACCGGGACCAGCAGGTTGAATACCACACGCAGATATTCACGCTGGATGCGGCCAACAAAACTGAGTAGGAACAGCAACCCCAGCAGCGTCAGGCCGGTCCAATACCACGGGCTGGCATACGAGATCAGGATGGCCGCGAAGACCAACGTCAGCTTGGTAAGCGGATTCAGGCTGTGAAGGAAGCTCTCGCGGGGAATGTAGAAAGAAAGTCTCTCGCGCATGATGACCTGTTTGGGTGGCTGGCCTATTATCCCATGAAACCCGCTGAGCGGCATCCAAAAAAAAGCCGCAGGCTCCAAATCGGGAACCTGCGGCCTGCAAACAAATCAACTATCCGCCCAGCAACGAGCCAAGCAACGTTGCGGCAATCACCACCAGGATGACCACCACCACAATGGCAATGATAATCTGGGTCGTGCGGCTTCCATCCTCGGCTTCTACATTTTCGGGGCGCGGGAAGCGGCTCAGGTAGCGCGCCGACAGTCCCTGGATGATGGCATAGGCCGCCATGGCCGTGGTGATCTTATCCACAGGCTCCACCAGGAAGTTGGTGCTGAAGACCGCCGAAATCATATCCGTACCGGTCTGCATCAGGTAGGCAGTGATGAACGAAGAACCGCTGGCCGTGATGCCGCCAAACAGGTACACCCCGATCGGCGTGGAAACCAGCGCGGCGGTAATGGCCACAATAAAGCCAGTCACAATCACCTTCCACCAAGCTTTAAACAGGCCAAACTGGGCACACCAGCCGGAGACAAAACCGATGAAAAACGCCACCGGCCACCAGGGCAAAGCGTTCGGGTCTACGGCCAGGCCCCAGATGATGTTGGAAAGCGCACCGGTCAGCGCGCCAGCCCACGGGCCGCAAATCACCGCCACCAGCACCGTACCGATGCTGTCAAAATAGACCGGCAGGCGCAAGGCCACCACAATCTGCCCCACGACGATGTTGAGCGCGATCGCCACCGGCATCAACACCCAGGTCATGGTATTAAAGTCTTTCTTAATCGAGTCGAGCAGTTTCATCATCACATCTCCTTGAATTGGGTTGAAAAATGGACGTACAGCTGCAATCGAGCGATTCGATTAAAGTAACACGCACCCGGCCCAAAAGATTCACCGGATGCGGGCTACCCCGAACCGCCCGCCGTTGCCTGGGCCTGGCACAAGCTTTCGATTCGTTCAAGGAACAGTTCCATGAAATCACGCGGACGCACCTGCAAGGCGACTCGCATATTGGGTGATCGTTTGGTCATCTTGTAGAAATCGCCAAAGGTCTTACCCATCGCCACCCCACCCGAAATTTCCACATCCACAAAGATTTCTTCGTAGTCGCAAATCTCGGGCCGATAGATCAACGCCAGCGCCAACGGATCGTTAATCACACAACCGGCAATTTGCTGGTACTCGTCATGGAATTCCATGTAAAAACGGGTGGAATCGGCAATGAATTTCGGGATGCCGGTCGGGGAGGCCTGCAAACGGGTTACATCCTCCGGGGTCAAGATGCACTGGTAGGTCACATCCAGTGGCACCAGCATAATCGGGATGCCGGAATGAAAAACGATGTGCGCCGCGTGCGGGTCTACATAGGTATTAAATTCAGCTAGCGGCGTGGTGTTGCCGTCATAACGCACCGCACCGCCCATGATGAACAAATCCTTCACGGCTGGCGCAAAACGGGGCTCTTTACGAATGGCCAGGGCCACATTCGTTAAAGGGCCAATCGCCGCGATGGTGATCTCGCCGGGGCTGGCCAGCACCGTTTCAATCAGAAAGTCCACTGCGTGGCGCGGGTCAACTGGCATAACCGGGTCGGGCAGTTCGGCATACCCCAGACCGGTGTTGCCGTGCGTTTCCGGGGCCAGCAGCGAGGGCTGCACCAACGGGAATTCGCAGCCATTAAAAACAGGGATGTGGCTGGCGCCGGCCAGTTCCAGTACGGCGCGAGCATTGCGCGCGCCCTGTTGCATGGAACAGTTGCCATGCACAATGCTCAGCCCTTCCAACTGCAATTCCGACGAGGCCAAGGTCAGCAGGATGGCAAGCGCATCGTCAATGCCGGGGTCTGTGTCAATGATCAGGCGTTGAGGCATGGGGATGTTTCCTGTTTATTGATTGAGTAGTTTTTCCACGTCCATGTACGTCGGCAGGGAGGGCTGCGCCCCAAAGCGGGTGGTTGCCAGTGCGCCGCAGGCGTTGGCAATTCGCGCCGCCTCGGGAAGGGATTTGCCTTCCGCCAGAGAAGCGGCCAGGCCGCCAATAAAGGCATCCCCCGCGCCGGTGGTATCCACCACTTTCACTTTAAAAGCCGGGATGTGTTCCGTGTAGTCGGCGGTCACCAGCAAGCTGCCCTGCGCGCCGAGCGTCACCAGCACGATTTCCACACCGCGCATCAGCAGGCCGCGGGCGCAGTCTTCCACCCCGGCCAGGTCGTCTGTGTCGCAGCCGGTCAGCAGGCTCAATTCTGTTTCGTTGGGGATGACAATATCGACATGCGCCAGCATGTTGGGGGGGAGTTCGCGGGCCGGGGCCGGATTAAGGATCACCCTGCAGCCCGCCATGCGGGCTTTTGCAGCGGCGTGCGCCACCACCTCCAGCGGGATTTCCAATTGCAGGAGAAGCCAGCCGAACAGGTTGAAATCAATCGCGTCCACATCTTGAGAGGAAAGCAGCCCGTTTGCGCCAGGGGAAAGCACAATAAAGTTTTCACCTTGGCCGTCCACGACAATTGTGGCGGTTCCGGTGGCCGAACCGCTAGCCTGCACCTGGGAGACTTCCACGCCAGCATCTTCCAAGTTGTTCACCAGCATCGGGCCGAAGGTATCTTGCCCGACCCGCCCGGCCATGTGTACGGCAGCGCCCATCCGCGCGGCGGCCACCGCCTGGTTGGCACCCTTGCCGCCGGGAATGACCTGCAAATCTTCGCCGGTCAGCGTCTCGCCGGGCTTTGGGAAACGCGGCGCACGTACCACCAGGTCGGCGTTCAGGGAACCGATCACCAGGATGGATTTCATAAAAATATTGTAGCACGGGGGATTGAAATTTTATCTACCGAACCCGGAATTTGTTTCGTTACATCGTAGCCTTGGATCTCTTTTGAGCAGGTTTTCTTCGCGACTCTGTGCCTTTGCGATAAAACATATGAGAGTTTCAACGAGGGGAATTTCAGTAGGAGAGATGCGCACCGTCCCCGCAGGGGAAACTTAAGACCCAGGCAATAAAAAATCCCCTTCAACAAAAGGGGATTTTGTGGCGAGGGAGAGATTTGAACTCTCGACCCAGCGATTATGAGCCGCTTGCTCTGCCACTGAGCTACCTCGCCAGAGCGCGCAAAATCTTACTACACACGCCCCCTTTTGTCAAATAATGCGCTTTGGCACAAATCAGGTACAATCAACCATCCGGGCTATCCATACCCCACCCGGTGCAAGAAGGAGACTTGCATGAGCGATTTAACCGTGAAAGACAACTGGGTGGTCACAATGGATTACTCACTGCACGTGGAGGGCGAACTGGTGGATTCTTCGCAGGGTCACGACCCGCTGGATTTCATCCAGGGCATTGGCAACATCATCCCCGGCCTGGAAAGCAAACTGTACGGCATGAAGATCGGCGACAGCAAAAAGGTGGTCGTGTCCGCCGCCGATGGGTATGGCGACCTGCACGAAGAAGCCTTTGTGGATGTGCCGCGTGGCCAGTTCCCGGGCCAGATTCCACTTGAAGTGGGCACTGAAATCCAGGTGCGGGACGAGCAGGGCAACCCGATGGCAGCCCGCATTGCCGGGGTAAGCGAGCAGGCGATTAAGCTCGACTTCAACCACCCGCTGGCGGGCAAGGAACTGCATTTTGACGTCACAATAGTCGGCCTGCGCGAAGCCACCGAAGAAGAAATGGCCCACGGGCACGTGCATCACGGACACGAACACTAAAATTTACAAGCAATAGCAATAAAAAAGGCCGGGTGATCCGGCCTTTTTGCTTAGATTACAAAGGGCAAGAGGAACACGATTGCCAGCAGTCCACAGGCAAAGTTAACCAGGTCATTCTCCAGCCAGTGCCAGCCGCGCAGGAAGGTCGTCGGTGTATTGCACAAGTGCAGCGGATGGCGTTCGGTCTCTTTATTGCAGGCCGGGCAGAAATACATGGCCTGCACGGTGGCACCAAGAAGGCTGTCGAAAAAAGACCCAGCCAGCCCCGTCAGCGTGACGAGCAGGCCCATGATAGGGGAAACAGGCGCGGGGGAGACTGCCACAGCGAGAATGCCGATTAATCCGGCCCCGGCCAAGGCGGCGAGCGATCCGATCAACGAGACCCCGCCCGAAGTACCTTTTTCCACCACTTTGCTTAACTTGGTGATCATGCGCGGCGGGCGCGGATTCAAGACGCCCAGTTCGGTGGCCCAGGTATCCGCATTGACCGCCGCCAACGCGGCAGCAAACGCCAGCCAGGGCCAGGCCTCACCGGGGAAAAAGAAAGATAACCCGGCAAACAGGGTCGGCAGGCCGCCGTTGCCAAAGACCTGTCCGGCATCGCGCTGACCACCCTTGGAGAATTTTTCTTCCAGGTCCTGCTTGCGTTTTTTGAAGGTGCGGGTCAGGCCGCTGGAAGTGATGAAAAAAGTCAGCAAAAGCACGGCCCACTGCCAGCCGCCGACACCAAAAATAACCGTGCCGACCAGCACGGCCGCCAGTGCACCAGAGCGGTTCAGGCTGTGGGCGCGAAAAGCAACCAAGGCAATAATGACGGCAAGCAGGAAACCGGCGAGAAGGCTCATGATGAGGAAAGGATGAAAAACACAGCCAACAGGAAGGCCAGCGAAGTGACAACTGCCGCCGCCCAAACAATAAAGGAAAGGATACGCTGTTCAAAGCGACGGTAATAAAACAACCCGGCCACCCAGCCAGCCAGGGCAAAAAAAGTACTCAGGATGGGCAGCAGGAACAATTGCACCCCCGCCACCGGCTCGGCAGGCTGGCCCTGCGGGGTAAACCCCAGCGACACCTGTGGCAGGCCCGGCAGCACCAGGCCAACCCAGACCAGCAGACCAAGATTGATGAACAAACCCGCCAGCCACATGAAACGGGCGGTTGTGCTTTCCCAGGCTTCCACCACCACAAAGGATGGATAAATGGAACGGCCCGGCACCTGCGCCAGGCTGCCCATCTCGATGATAGACTGGAAAGCCTGGGTGAAAGCCGCCGGGTTGGACGGGGAGATGACATACACGCGTTTGGCCGTGGCAACCATTAGTAGGTTTTCCTGTTCTGATGCCATAAACTCGGCCACCTGCAAGTCGGGGTGATCCACCACGCCGATCAGCGCGCCGGGCAGCCCCGGCCAGGGCAGGCTAAGGGGGGTAACCAGGTCGCTGGCCGGGCGCACCCATTCCACATCTGCCACCGGAATCTCCTCCACGCGCAGGCCCCAGACCAACCGCAGGCGTTCACGGTCCAGGGTGTACGTCGAGCGGAACAGGGCATACAGGCGATAGGCCAGCACCGGGGCGGGCATTAACCCAAACAAGAACAACACCACAAAGCCGGTAAAAATCGGCCCGGGCGGGGTGGTACTCACACCCCAGGCTCCGGCGATCATCAGGCCCAGGCTGGCAGCCAGCAGCGCCAGCAGGACAACCGTCCCACGCTGGCGGGGCGGCGGGAAGTGCAGGGTATCCCACATATCAGGCGACGGTCACTTCCTCGCGCACAATCTTGCAGACATACTCCACCTGCTCCTCGGTCATCACGCCGCTGAACGGAACTGCAAGCCCACGCGCGCCCAGGTCTTCGGTAATGGGGAAATCCCCTTCGCGATAACCAAAGCGCTCGGTGATATATGGCTGGGTATGAATGGGGATGAAATACGGCCGCACGGGCACGCCGCGCGCTTCCAAACGGCGGGCCATCTCGTCGCGGCTGATTTTCCTGTCAAATTTAATCACATACACGAACCACGACATGCGTGTCGTCTCCGGCGCGACATAGGGCACTTCCACACCGGGAATTTCGGCCAGCCGCTCGCCGTACCACCCCGCCACCTGATCCCGTTTGGTCAGCAACTCATCCAGCCGCTGCATTTGCGTTGCGCCCAGCGCAGCGGACATTTCATCCAGCCGGTAGTTGTAGCCAAGATAGGTATGTGAAAGCCAGGTATCACCCGGCGCACGGCCCTGGTTGCGCAGGGCGCGCATCAAGTCAGCGCCGGTATCGTCGTCCGTGATGATCGCGCCACCCTCGCCGGTGGTAATTTGTTTGTTCGGGTAAAAAGCAAAAATTCCGTAATCCCCGAGCGTGCCCGCCTGGCGGCCCTTGTAGGTTGCGCCAAGCGCCTCGCAGGAATCTTCGATGATCTTCAAGTGATTGGCCCTGGCCGTTGCACCGATCCTATCCATGTCAGCGGGCTGGCCAAAAACATCAATCGGCAGAACAGCCTTGAGCTGTGCACCGGGCATGACACCCTTGCGCGGCAGGTATTTGGAAACATCCTGCACGGCATCCGCCAGCAAAGCCGGGTCCATGTTGCCGGTAAGCGGGTCAACATCCACAAAAACGGGTGTAACGTTTTCAAACAGCAAGGCGTTGGTGGAAGCCACGAATGAGAAGGGTGTGGTGATGACCAAATCGCCGGGTTTCAGCCCGGCGGCATGCACACACAGGTGCAACCCGGCCGTGCCTGAATTGACGCCGATGGCGTGCTTCAGGCCGGTCAGGTCAATAAAAGTTTGTTCGAATTTCTTAATCTCACCGCCCATACTCAGGTGAGGCGTATTGAGCACGGCCAGCACAGCGTTCCGTTCGGCGTCGGTCAGATCCGGCGAGGACATGGGAATATGCATTTGTGTTTTTTCCATTTGATTGGTTTCAGGTTATTTTCAAAAAATCGACTGCATCGGCCAATGGGATGTTCCTGCCATCGGCTTCTGTGCGGCGCTTGAATTCTACCATCCCCTCCCGCAGGCCGCGCTCCCCCACCGTCAGGCGCAGCGGGCAACCCAGCAGGTCAGCATCGTTGAACTTCACCCCGGCGCGTTCGTCCCGGTCGTCAAACAGGACGGAAAACCCGGCCTGCTCCAACCTGTCGGTTAGCTCGGCCGCCGCAGCCAGGGTATCCATTTCCCTGCCGGGCAGGGCCACCAGCTGCACATCGAACGGCGCAGCGGGAAAGGGCATTTTCAACCCCTTATCATCATGATGCATTTCTGCCACCGCCAGCAGGGTTTGCAGGAAATCCACCTGCCCATTTGTAACAAGGATGTCAGCGGCCAGCTTGGCCAGCGCGCTGCCACACACTACACAAGGATCACCCGGCCCGGCCAGGGTCAGGTCGGCCACTATCCCCGGCGGGTAATCACGCCCGCAATTGGTATTTAACAGGTGATAGTCTTTTTGGTTGGCCCCGGCCACCAGGTTGGGTGAATTGGGAATCAGGTCATCCACGACAATCAGGGGATCTGCCAAATTAATCGGAGATGCATAACCCGCCGCCGCACCGGCGGCTTGGATTTCCTCGGGGCTGGCCAGCCGGAAGCCGCCCACCACCGCATGCAATTTTTCCTCGCTCAGGGTGTGGTCGCCGCGTAGAACCACAAAGATAAATTTCCCGTCCGACAGGCGGGTAAACATCAGAGCTTTGGCGGTCTTTTGTTTCGGGATATTAAGCAATGCCGCCAGCGCCTCGATGGTGTTGCAATCCGGGGTGTGGACGGTTTCCAGCGGCAGGGGCACTTCCTGCGAAAAGGCTGTTTTCGCAAACACGGCTGTTTCCCGGCGTGAGGCCGTTCTGCAGGACGGGCAATGAATCACTTCCTGCCCGCCTTTTTCGTGCAGGAAGAACACCCGCCCATCCCCGCGCAGTACAGGCAGGCTGAGCTGTTTGTAAAAATTGGGCTGGTCAGCCAGGGCTTGCATCCTGGCAATGGCTTGCTGGCCAAGGAACAATACTTCTTTATCGCGGGAGAGATACCCGGCGCGCACCAAAAAAGCAAAGCCCGCCGAACGGGCGTTGGCGGGAGCTTCACGCAGGGTTTGCAGGGCCAACTGGCTAAAACGCATGGGCAGGGATTCGGCGCATGAAACGGGATTATGCCGCGGGGGAGCCTGCCTCCGGTTCCGGGGCAGATTCCGGGCCGAGTTCCAGGTCAACAGCATCCTCCATGCGGATTTGCCCACGCAGGAATGCGCCTTCCTCGGTCACGAAGGAGGTCGTCACAACATCGCCCCACACCCGGCCGGTGGCACGAATCTCAAGTTTCTGGGTGGTAATGTTGCCTTTGACCGCCCCAGCCACAATTACACTCTGGGCGCGGATGTTCTCGCAGGTCACACGCCCGCTCTCGCCCACTACCAGCATGCCACGCAGGCCAATCTGGCCTTCAAAGGTACCTTCGATACGCACGCCGCCCGAGCCGGTAATTTTACCTTCCCAGATCACGCCGGGGCCCAGCACGGAGGTAATCCGCTCCACGGCCTGAACAGACGTCGGCGCAGTGGTTGCAGTTGACGAGTTGGGGTTGACGACAGCCGGGGCTGTATTTTTCTTGAACATGGTCACTTCCTGTCAGTGTTGGTTTCCAGATGCGGATTATACGCTGATTTTACAGAAGAAAAATCCCCTTGTGTTCCAAGGGGATTTTTGCGCTTATTCTTTGTCTTTGAACTGGTCTGGCTCTGGCATGGCCATCACGTTGAAACCGCTATCCACGTAATGGATTTCGCCGGTCACGTGGGCTGACATATCGGAGCACAGGTACACCGCCGCGTTGCCGCAATCTTCAATGGTGATATTCTCCCGCATGGGAGCCATTTCGGCAAAATTACGGTGCATGTCGCGGAAACCGCTCACACCCATGGCCGCCAACGTTCGTACCGGTCCGGCCGAAATGGCATTCACACGAATGCCCTGCGGGCCGAAATCGCGGGCCAGGTAACGGGTGCTGGCCTCCAGGGCAGCCTTGGCAACACCCATCATATTGTAGTTGGGAGCCACCTTAACTGAGCCGTAATAGGTCAGGGTCAGCAATGCCCCACCTCGCCGCATAATAGGCTGGAAAGCCTTGGCCAGGGCAACAAAGGAAAACACACTGATGTCCATCGCCAGGTGGAAACCGGCCCGGCTGGTGTCATAAAAATTGCCCTGCAATTCATCTTTGTTGGCAAAGCCAATCGAATGCACGATCACATCCACCTGGCCAAAGTGCTTCTTGGCTTTTTCAGCTACTGCGGCAATCTGCTCATCAGAAGATACATCACATTGCTCTACAAAATCCGCGCCGACTTCGGCAGCCAGCGGCCGGACGCGCTTTTCGAGCATTTCCCCGGCATAACTGATTCCAATTTTGGCCCCTTCGCGGTGAAAGGCCTGGGTTATTCCCCAGGCAATTGACTTATCGTTGGCCAGCCCAAACACCAGGGCGGTTTTACCTTCCATCAGACCCATAATTCCTCCAAATGGTTATCGTTTTGCCAAAAAGCGCCACGGAACACTCTTCCACGGCTCAGGCACAGTATATAACCCCACACGCGGGCCGGTCGTCACGTTTGCGTCAGAAATCACAATGCTGGGCTCAATCCATAACCCCCCATCGGTGCGAGTCAGGTCAATTTTGTTGTGCTGAGAATCGATGCCGAACGCCAGGGTCAGTTTGGCCGGGCCATTGGTGTAGTCTTTCGGGCGAGCCTTATCTCGCCGCAGGCAGACCACCTCGAGGCCTTCCTCGACCTGGACAGCCCGGATTAACACTGCGGCCGGGAACCCCTCTGCCTCGGTCACGGCGTTCAGCAGCCAGTGCATGCCATAGGTAAAGTACACATACGCCCGCCCCGGCGGGCCGAACATCACCTCGGTGCGCGGGGTGCGCCCGGCCTTGGCGTGACAGCCCAGGTCCTCCTGCCCGACATACGCCTCGGTTTCGGTGATTATCCCTGACAGGCGTTCACCATTTAATATCCGTACCAGCCGTGCGCCAAGCAAGTCGCGGGCCACCTGCAATGTAGGCCGGGCATAAAAACTGACAGGCAGCGGATTCGTCATGCCAGATGGCTGCGCTGGCCGATCACATCCACACGCCAGCGATGGACATCGGGATAATAAACGAAACGGGAATAGGATGTATTTTCCAGGCGAAAGCGCGGCCCCTGAAAATTCGGCTGCGGGGCGATCCCCATGATGGCATAAAAGACCATGTTCAAAATCGCCCCATGCGAGGAGATCAGGTAACGCCCCGGTTGGCGCAGCAACAACCCCTGTACCGCCTGGCCGCCACGCAGGTAAAGCGCCCAATCCCCCTCACCGGTTTCGGCAACCTTGTCGTAGGGATTAACAAAGGCCGGGTCGGGGTAGTGCTTTTGTACCTCATCCCAGGTCATGCCGGAGCGTTTACCGTTGTCGCGCTCCAGCCAGACTGGGTCGAGTTCCACGGGCGGGAGCTTCAGGCGCCGGGCAATGATTTCGGCGGTTTCGCGCGCCCGCTCCAACGGGCTGGAGATAACATAATCAAATGTAAGCCCCTCCACATGCCAGGCCTCCGCCAGGGCGCGGGCTTGCTGGCGACCTTTTTCAGAGAGCGGGAAATCAGCCTGCCCCTGGAAGCGGTTTTCGGCATTACCAACTGACTCGCCGTGCCGAACGAAGGTCAGGTCA
>JANJTV010000124.1 GCA_024710905.1 Anaerolineales bacterium
TGGTTTGTAGTAGAATTTTCATGTGCAAGGCAGGCCCAAATTGGTGGCCTGCCTTGTTTCTTGAAAACGCCAAACTGTATCGGAGGTACATGATGAAAACAAAAACCATAATCACCCTGCTGGCCTTTGCACTTTTGCTGGCGGCCTGCAATCTGCCGGGGGCTGAAACTGAAGGGCAGGTCTCCGGGCCGGATGCCGCCTTTACCATGGCTGCCCAGACCGTGGAAGCCCAGCTGACGCAGCAAGCCCTGCTCAACCCGCCCACCGCCACCCCGGAGCCGGCCACCAACACCCCTCCCCCACCGACAGCCACCCAGGCTAGCCTGCCGACTGTCCCGGTTGTGCCTACCACCGGGGCCTCTTCCTCGTCCAGCGCCTCGGCAGGCGTTTGCGATCGCGCCCAATTCGTCACCGATGTGACCGTGCAGGACGACACCGTCCTTGCCCCCGGCGCAAGTGTCACCAAGACCTGGCGCATCCAGAACACAGGCACCTGCACCTGGGGCACATCCTACAGTGTTGTGAATGTCGGCGGCAATGGCGGCAGCCTGGGCGCAACATCCCCCGTGCCCCTGAGCGGCAGTGTTGCCCCCGGGCAAAGTGTGGATATTTCCATCCAGATCACTGCCCCGACCACCAACGGCTCGTACACCAGCAACTGGGAGTTACGCAACCCCTCCGGCACTCGCTTGCTGGGCTTTTTCACTCGCATTGTGGTCAATGCCGGCACCCCGGCGGCAGGATCGTCATCCAGCTCATCTTCTGTATCTTCGTCTGCCGGGCTATTTGCTGTGACCAGCGTCAGCTTGTCTTCCAGCGGCACCTGCGGCAACTTTACCGTCACCGCCAACATCACCACCAACCGCGAAGGGACGGTTCGTTATGTCTGGGTCCGAAGCGACGGCGCAACCGATACCATCCTGAAGGAACTGGTCTTTGCCAGCGCGGGTACCCAGGCGGTCAACTACAATTGGTCTGTCGCCGCCCCCGGCAGTTACTGGGTCGACATCTACATCGATGACCCCAATAACCAGCAATTCGGGCGGGCAAACTTTACCTGTACGCCGTAAGAGATTTGGATGAATCAAATAGTCCCGGGCAATTGCCCGGGACTATTCTCCTTTAATGATTCAGCCTTGCGCCTTGAGTTGGCGATACGCACCCACCCAGGGCGTGCCCAGCCGATGCCCGGCGGGGACCTCCACTTTGGAGAGTTTCTGGGCGGTCTGGGTCATCACCAGGGCAATCGTAGCCCAGTCCTCGGCCAGCACGGCGGTACGCATTTTGGCGGCATATTGCCCGGCCCACAACCAATCCATCCTGAAACGGTCAGCCTTGACCCAGTAATCCCGTTTCTCCCAGGCAGCCACCGAAACATCGATGGTTTCGGCAACCGCCTGCAAGGCCAGGGCTACAAATGCCGCCAGGTCGCGGGCCTTATCGTTGGGTTCACCCTGCCGGGCCAGTTCCCGCACAGCCAGGGCCACGGCTTTGGTTAACCGAGTGCGTTCCTTGCCTGCACTTTCCGGATTAATCACACGAGACATGAAAATCTGCTCCGAAGATAAAATGGACAAGAAGCCGCGATTATACCCGATGATTGACGCCAACCCCCGCTGCCTGTATAATCACCCGCGCGATTTGGGGACGTGCTGGAATTGGCAGACAGGCTTGACTTAGGATCAAGTGTCGCAAGACGTGTGGGTTCAACTCCCACCGTCCCCACTGCAGCAGACTGTAAATAACCGGAATTAGCAAGGAAGGATAATCACTTTGAAGATTGAAACCCAGCCCCGTGAGGGCCACCAGATGGAAATGGTTGTGGAGGTGGAAGCCGAACGCATGGAGTCCGCCCGCCGCCGCGCCGCCCGCAAGATCGCCGAGAAGACCAAGATCCCCGGTTTCCGCCCCGGCAAAGCCCCGTACGATGTCGTCCGCCGCTATTACGGCGACGCCGCCATTACTGAGGAAGCCGTGGAAGTGCTGGTGGATGAAGTCTACCCGCTCGCGCTCAAGGAAGCCAACATCAACGCCGGGGCCATGGGCAGCCTTGAAAACGTGGAGAGCCTCGAACCACCCAAGTTCAAATTTGTCGTGCCGCTGGCCCCCACCGTAGACCTGGGCAAATACCAATCCATCCGCCTGCCCTACGAATGGAAGGAACCTGGCGAAGACAAACTGGATGCCGCCCTGCTGGACATGCGTCGCATGTATGCCAGCACCGAAACCGTCGAGCGCGCCGTGCAGACCGATGATTTCGTGTTGATCGACGTGGTGGGTCGCAAAGCCAAAGGCGCCGAAGGTGATGCCCCGCTGGTGGAACGCAGTGGTTTTGCCGTGCTGGTACGCAAGGATGAAACTGAAAAAGAATATCCGTTCCCCGGTTTTTCGCAGAAGTTAATTGGCGTCAAGCCCGGTGAGAGCAAAAAGCTGAGCCACAAATACGCCAAGGATTACGCGGAGGATGAAAGCCTGGCCGGCCAGAACGTCGAGTTCGAAGTCACCGTACGCACCGTGCGCGGTGTGAACATGCCGGAAGTGGATGACGACTTTGCCAAAAAGACCGGCCTGGGCGAGACCGTGGCCGAACTGAAAGAACGCCTGCGTGAGAATGTCAATTCCGAATCACGCAATGAGTACGATGACCAGTATTACACCGATCTGATCGAGAAGATCAAAGCCCAGGCCACCATCCTGTATCCTGAAGCCGTTCTGGCCCATGAAGCCGAGCACGTGGTGGAAGATGTCAAGCGCCGCCTGACCGGCCAGGGCCTGGACTTTGAAACCTACCTGAAGATGCGCAACAGCACCGTGGAGAAATTCATGGAGGAGGAAGCCCGCCCGGTGGCGCAAAAACGCCTCGAGCGTGGCCTGATCATGGATGAAATCGCCAAGGCTGAAGCCCTGGAACTGGACGAGGCTTCCCTCGAACAGGAATTCCAGCAGACCTGGGCGTCCCTCGCCATGTACGACCAGGAGTTTGCCAAGGCCACCAAGGGTGGCACCAAGGCCAACAAACAGTTGGTGGATGCCGTTGCCATGGATGCCGCCAACCGCCTGATGACCCGCCGCGTGCTGGAACGCATGAAGGAGCTGGCTTCGGGCGAGGCCAAACCCGCCAAGAAGAAAGCCGCCGACAAGGAAGAAAAAGCGGAAAAAGCCGAGAAGAAACCGACCAAGGCCAAGCCCGCCGCCAAGGCTGCGGAAGCCAAGCCGGCCAAAAAGAAAACCGAAAAGAAAATGGAGTAAGAAATCCAGGGCGGGCCAGCAATGGCTCGCCCTTTTTCGTGGAATACTATCCGATTTTCCAGGTGTTTTCTTATGCATTTCCAACGAAATCGGATTATGATTGCTGGAACTCAACAGGAGGAACTGATGATTCCCAACTTCAAAAATGTAACCCCTTATGTGATCGAATCGTCGAGCTACGGTGAACGCACCTACGATGTCTTTACGCGCCTGCTAAAAGAGCGCATTATCTTCCTTGGCACGGGCATTGACGACCAGGTGGCCAACATCATTGTGGCCCAATTGCTCCACCTGAACCACGAAGACCCCGAAAAAGAAATCCAGATGTATATTAACTCTCCGGGTGGGGTGATCTACGCCGGGTTGGCGATTTACGACACCATGCAGATGATCTCCAACCCGATCAGCACCGTGGCTGTCGGGGTGACCGCCTCCTTCGGCACCGTGCTGCTAACCGCCGGGACGAAGGGCCGCCGCTTTGCCCTGCCAAATGCCACCATCCACATGCACCAGCCGCTGGGTGGCGCACAGGGTCAGGCCACGGATATCGAAATCCAGGCCAAGCAGATCCTGCGCCTGAAAACCCTGCTGACCAGCATCATGGCCAAGCACACCGGCCAGACTGTGGAAGTCATCGAGCGCGACGCGGACCGTGATTTTTACATGGATGCCCGCCAGGCGGTGGAGTATGGCCTGGTGGACCAGGTGCTGGAAAAGTAAGGGTTTGGTCGACAAAAAGCCTCCCGCAACAAACCGGGAGGCTTTTTGTTTGCTTACAGGGTTTTGACGAATCAAGCATCGGTATCTGCGATGTCATTTATCAACCACACCATTGACGATCTGCTGGGCAATTTGCCGCCAGGAATCAACCCGGCCAATTTCCTTCCCAAAACGCAAAACCATCATATCTTCATCTGGAAAAAGAAACAAATACTGACCGAGATGCCCCCAACCGAACACAGTGTACTTATCCTTTGCGGTTGGGCCAATCACCCACCAACCATTCTGGTAATAGACATTTTCACCAATCCTGGGAACAAGGTTGGTTGATTCTATTTTTGTGGAGTTATTTACCCACTCAGCAGAGATGATCTGGCTGCCGTCCCATTCACCCTGATTTAAGACCAGCCTGCCGATCTTGGCATAATCAATCGCCCGGGCATTGAAGCCGCTCTCCATTTTTGCCAATCCATCCTCTTCACTGTCAAGACTCCAGGATGCATCATACTCTGCACCCAGCCGCATCCAGAAGCGTGATTCAAAATAATCTGCGACGGACTGCCCGGTTGCCTTTTCCAGGATAATGCCAAGAATGATTGGGTTGAAAGAGTTGTAAACAAATGTTGTGCCGGGTGACTCTTCAATTGGAAGTTGCGTCACTACCTGGCGCAAGTAGGGATGGTAATATGCGCGTGATTTGTCGTGCCAGGGAATGTCGGTGTCTTTGAAAGCGATCCCTGACTTCATGGATAAAAGGTGCTGCAATGTGATTTCTTGATACGCCGGGTCGACCTGTGAGAGTTCCGGAATGTATTGGGTTACTGAATCATCCAGACTCTGGATATACCCATCCTCAATGGCCATTCCAACCAGCAATGATGTCAGTGATTTTGCGATCGAAAAAGAAGTGACAATGGAGTCTCGCTGGTAGCCATTAAAGTATTTCTCATAGAGAACAACATCTCCCTGGATGACAATAAAGGCGCTTGTGCCAGTTTCTTCCAACAGCGCTTCCAAGTTAGCGTTTTGGGCCTGGCCGTTGAATTCGTAATTGATATCGCTGATCGGAAAGTCTTGGTCGCTTTTTTCGAAATAGAAAGTGGAAGCTGGCCGCTCAATTGTTTCGAACGGGAATAACAGGTAATCGTCCACCCCTGAGGATTTCCACGCCACCCAGCGCCCGGTAAACGTATCGGTGCGCGAAGATACAAGAAGGTAAATAACCAAAAGAAGTACGGTTATTGCCAGCACAACAATAAAGAACTTGGTTCGTTTACGAGACTTCTGCCAGCTTTTCACAGGGTCCATTTTGCCCTCCTGTTTGAAAAAGGTCAAATCATTTATTCCACAACAAAATCGGTGTAATCAATGTTGTCCCTGATCATCATCGAGCCGGTCTCACGCATGCCGATTTGTTTGTAAAACGGGATGGCAGAATCGTTTGCATAAGCAAAGACGATGATCTTCTTTTCACCGCCCGCCAACTCATGGGCAACTGCCATCATGGCCTTGCCCAGGCCCTGTTTTTCATAGCCGCGATCAACGCCCAGGTCAGTAATCATCAGCCAGTAGGCAAAATCGGTCAATCCGAAGCAGATTCCCACAACCTGGTATTGCGCGTTCCTGGCAACCAGGCTGATTTGAACGGTCTCAACCAGTACGGCAATCCGTTCTTCAAAATCTTCCTTTGGATATTGCTTGCCGAGGTCACTGCGCCGCAGGAAGCCGATGAATTCTTCCGCATTGATAGTTTCCGTGCGCAGGGAGATTTCTTCGCCGCTTTTGAGGGTGACAGGCCGGTCATACCGTACACTGGGCTTCATCGTTGCGCGCGCTCATAATTCGCAATAATGACGCCGGTCGGGGTGGTCGTACTTTCCGTCACCTTGAAAGCTGCAGGAGTCGTTCCCTCGGCAAACAGTCGTTTCCCGCTGCCCAGGGTGAGCGGATAGACCATCAACCAGAACACATCGACCAAATCATGCTTGAGCAGGGTCTGGATTAGGTCTCCGCTGCCCCAGATGTGCAAATCCGGGCCTGTCTGCTGCTTGATCTCCGCGACTTTGCCGGCAACCTCCCCGCTTAAAAAAACGGACGGCTGCCACTCACTGGATGTGATGGTATTCGAGGCGACGTATTTAGTGGCGGCATTGACACCAGGCCAAATTTCGGCATGATGCGGCCAGTATGGCGCCCAAATGTCAAAAGTTTTACGGCCCAGCAACAGATCGAAGGGTAGGTTCATTTGTTTTCGCAAGGCTGCTCCCAGAACCGGTTCTGAATACGACCCGATCCACCCACCCTGCGTGAATCCCCCGCTGGTATCTTCTTCAGGACCGCCCGGGGATTGGATGACGCCGTCCAATGAGATGTGTTCAAGAACGATTATTTTCCTGGTCATGGGTTCCTCCTTTTATCAAGTTTTTATCTGCTCATAGGCAAGTTGGACGATGCCACTATTTTGGTCATTGTTTTACCTCCCGACTCTTGGCAGGTACTTACTTTTTTGTCCGTTCATAAGTAACTATGATGACGCCACAGGCGAATGGTTTTGTGCCCATAAGCCTGAGATCAACGCGGTCGCTGATGTTTTTGAAGAGCGTCAGGCCGCTTCCTGCAATCGTTGGCTGGATACCAAGCTGGTATTCATCAACCAGGTCCAGTTGCGTCAGGGTTGCGATTAAGCCCGGGCTGCCGACGAAAATATCTTTACCGGCCTGCCGCTTGAGATCCAATATCTCTTCCTGGATGACTTCCCTTCTCAATTCTGTATTTTTCCAGTCAACACGCTCCATGGTGCGGGAATAAACGATCTTTCGAGCATTGTCGATCGTCACTGCAAATTCATCGGTGGGTTTGTTGCCGGTCGGGTTTTTTACTACGGACGGCCAGTAACTTTCCATCAGCTGGTAGGTGATTCTCCCGTAGAGCAGCGCACCCGCATCGCGTAACAGCCGGGCATAATGCTCATGAATCTCATCATCGGCAATCATGGCCGTGTGGTCGCAAAAACCGTCGAGCGTGACGTTCATTGCGGCAATGATTTTTCTCACTATTTGTTCTCCTGCCCCTCTGATGGTTCACTTGCCTGGTTAAACGCCAGGATTGAAGCGACCAGCAGCAGGATTGCACCGGCGAATTGGAAGCCGTCATTGCCAGTGTACACGCCAACCGCAGATATCAAAACGCCGCCAGCGAGCAAGCCGATGGAGTCGGGTTTAATCTTTTTAATATTCACTAAAACACCTTCAGAGAGCCCAACACAAAGATGACAATGGCAATCAGAATACCCAGGGCGATGAAAAAGATGGGCCGGCTGTAGCCAATCAGCCATGCGGTGAGACCGCTCCTGTACCCCAGCGATTGCAGTTTGGACTGGAGTTCCCCAACCGTCGGTTCGGTCAAAGTGCTGCCGTCGGGAAAGACCAGCGT
>JANJTV010000137.1 GCA_024710905.1 Anaerolineales bacterium
CTTGCCGCCGCGCCCGAGGCTGCCCACCAGCAGGGTCCGCCAATCGGAGGAGGTGCCGCCCTTGGTGAAGGCGTTGCTGAAGTCCACGTCGGCCACCGTGAGGTAGCCGTCCACGGTGGCCTGGTAGTCGGTGCTCGTCGAGGCCAGGGCCGACAGGCGGGGGAAGGCGCCATAGGGCACGTAGGCCCATTCCTCGGCACCGGTCTTCGCGTTGAAGGCATGCAGCATGCCGTCGTTGGCGCCCACGTAGAGCATGCGCGAACGCGCCGACTGGTTCGTGCGGAAGCTCGCGTAGCCGGTATCGACGTAGCCGCGGTCGGGTGCGCGCACGAGGACCGGCTCGCTGTGGACGATCGCACCGAGCAGGTGCTTGCGCGGCCGGAAGGTCGGCGGCACGGTCTTCTCGCCGCTGCGTTCGCCACGCAGGTAGGCGAGGACCTGGGCCGCATTGTCGGCTCCGGCGGGCAGCTTGAGCTGGTCCAGCATGCCGCTCGGGAGCGTGTCCTGGAACGGGGCCCCCTTCGCTGCGCTGAAGTCGTAGGTGGCGATCTTGCGCGATGCCGGGGTGCGCTTGTCGAGGAGGGCGGAGGCGCCCTGCTCGCAGATCTCCTCGCCGTCCTTGTTCGCATCCTGCACGTCGCAGGCCACCGACCACGCCGGCCTGCCGGTCAAGGGCTCGCCGGTCTCGACGTCGAGTTCGTAGGCCTTGAGGTCGCCACTCCATTCACCGGGGACGTAGCTCGTCTCGTAGGTGACGTTGTCGTCGATCGCGACGTTCGGGTTGGACACTGCCGAGGCTGCCGAGGCGCCCTTGTCCGCGGCGATGTCGGCCAGCATCAGGCGCATCTGCTCGGAGAAGGTGTCGGGCCGCGAGGTGTTGAAGAAGCGCCCGCGGCCATTGACCGCGGCGTGGGCGAGATCGTCGAGCTTCTCGGGTCGTGCGCCGGCGTCGGTGCCCGGATTCGGCCAGGTGATCTCCTTGGGTGTGCCGGTGAAGTCGAGGGCGGAGTCGATGAGATCCTTCGACAGGGTGCCGGTGACACCGAACCCGATCGTGTGCGTCGACAGTGACTGCCAGAACGCCGGGTTGCGCGCCTTGGCCGGGTCGGGGTTGTCGATCGGCACGGCGTTGTCCAGGTCGGTGCGCAGGTCGGTCTTCCAGTAATGCATCGCGGCGTCCGCGAGGGTGCCGGAATGCTCGTCGGAGAACGGATTGGCCGCCTTGTAGGTGTAGCTCCGCTTGCCATCGGCGTGGATCATGGTGTCGCCGTCAGCGCCGTCCACATTGCCGCTCAGCCCGGTGCTGGTGGGCGCGCGCGAATTGTCCCAGTAGCCGTCGGTCATCAGGATGTGGTGGCTCTGCACGCAGCTGAGCTCGGTGCTCTGCGAGTCGGTCAGGTTGCGCCGCCAGGGGCTGCCCGCACCCTTTCGCATGAAATACCGGCCAACGTCGTCGACCGCCGCACGCAGCGGGGTGCCCGAGGCCTCGACGTCACGCGTGTAGAGCAGATCGAAGAACTCCGTCCGCGCCGAGTTCTCGAACAGGCGCAGGCCGCGCACGACCGTCGACGTGGCTGTGCCGTCCACCGTGGTCGATGCGGCGTTGATGGTGGCGTAGCCCACGCGCAGCCTGGTCTTCTGCTGGGAGAAGGCGCTACCGACCGCAGCGCGCGCGGCGAGCAGGCGGGAGCGGTGGTAGGAGAACCAGTTGGCGAAGTTCTGCAGCTCGGCCTCGTAGCTGCAGCTGGCCGGCTCGCAGTCGGTACGGGCGGGATAGGTGCTGCGGCCGGCATAGGCGTTGCCGGAGCGGATCTCGATGCGACTGAAGTTCTGCGCGTCGTTCGTAGGGCCGGTGCGCGTCAGCGGTTCCGATCCGGTGTACACGAAATAGAGTGCGGGCCAGAACGTGAAGGTGGTTGCGGCGGGATCGGTCGTGTATTCGTCCTTCGCATTGATGACGGCGACGAACTTGGCGCTGAGGTCGGCCTGCAGGTTCACCTTGGGCGCGCTCGACTTGCCCGGGTTCATCGATGCGCTGCTCGGGTCCGCGTTGTTCCACAGCGTGCCGTCGGGCTTGCTCCAGGGCCGGTAGCGGATGGCCGGGTTGTAGTAGATGGGGTTGCCCGCAGCCGAGCGATAGAAGCGCGCATTGCGGTCCGCGAGATCGACTCCCACGCTCGCACCGAAGCTGAGGTAGGTGTCGGTGCCCGAGCCGTAGAGGTTCGTGCTGTGCGGATACAGGTAGTAGAGGAACTGGAGGATCCCCGGCTGGTCCGGGATGACCTCCCAGTACATCGAGCCCGAATCGTCCAGCGTGAACATGATGTTGGGCGCCACGGTGTTCTTGACCGCGAGCGGGATCTGCGAAACGTCATTGTCGGCGCCGAATGCGAGCGGACTCGCGGCGAGGGCTGCGCTCAGCAGCGCGATGCGGGCCCGCCGGGCGGTGCGCTGCAGGGGGTGTTGTGGGTTCTTCACGATGTTCTCTCCGATGATCCGCAGGCCTCAGTCGGCCAGCATGACCTGCACGAAGGACTGTGCATTGTTCGGGCCGGCGACACGCACGGTGACGCGGTACTGGATGGAAAGCACCCAGGTGAACGGGGTCTCGCCCACGCCGCCGGTCTTCGAGCCGCCGGGCTGCTCGGTGCCGCTCGAGATGCAGTTGGCGGCGAGGTCGGTGATCGGCGGCGTCCCGGTGCACATGCGGTCGATCAGGTACTGCACGGTGTAGCCGGCGGGGCTGTCGTCGCTCGGGAGGCTGGGGATCTTGCTCCAGTCCACCGAGGGAGCCCCCGGGATCGCGATGCTCGTGCCGCCCACCTTCGGGCTGCCGAGCGCGCTGGGCGCGAACATCACCGGGCGGTAGTTCGCGTTCTCGTCGCTCGCGGTGCTGCCGGCGAGCGTCCACCGGGATT
>JANJTV010000038.1 GCA_024710905.1 Anaerolineales bacterium
CAGGTTAATCAGCAGGAAGGCCAGGAACCCCCAGCCGATGAGCCCATGAAAAAAACTGGGGATGGCGCGGAATTTGAAAACGGGTTGGAAGGTAATGAACTTGAAAATGGCAGAAGCCGCATTCCGGCGAATGAGCGGCCAGTTGGGCTTGCCCTGCGCGCTGGTGATATTCTGGATAATGCGCGCCACCCCGCGCCAGGTGAAATACAGCGAAACGATCACAGCCACAGCAAAAAGGATTTGTTCGGGCAGGGTCAGCATGGGTTCCTCCGGGGTAGTGATGTTTTGAGTTTAGCACAGGTTTCTCGTGCGGGCGATCATTTCGTGATGTCGTTCACATAATCAATGCTCAGCTGGCAGCCTGGCTCAAGTTGGGCCGAGATGTTCTCCCAGGTCAGGTCGGTGCGGGTGGCGTAAGCGGTTTCCACGGCCTCGCCCAGGCAACCCGGCCCGGCATTGTAATTGACCAGCGTCAGCCGCCACATATCCTCGTAAGAGACATTCACCCCGGCCGGGTCGCCAGTGACGTTTTGCAGGATTTTACCCGCCTGCTCACAGTTGGCCAGCAGGGTGCGCCCAAACAGGGCCACGCTGAAATCGGCTTTGGAGATGTCAATCCCCAGCGGACAGGTCTCGCAGGTGGCATCCACATTGCTAACCAGCGCCCCGCGTAGGATGGCCTGGTAGGCGGGCTTGAGTTTGGCATAACCGTACTGGCTACAAACAGATTGCTCCAGCACCAATGGGCAGAATTCGTTGTAAAAGGTCGGGTTCCATAACAGGGCAGTGTCTGCGCCGTTGTCGGTGATCTGCCCCAGCCCGACATCTTCGCTTTCACGGAAGACCCCCGGCCAGAACTGGCTTTCCCGGCTGAACAGGTTCTTAAGCAGCTGGGCGGGCACATCACTCTGGTGGGCGACCTGCAAAATGAGCACATCAAAACGGTTCTGCCACAAATCCACTTCGTCGCGGGCGGCCTCCAGACCGCAAGGGCTGGCCGCGCCGTCGGGCAGCAGGCCGTTGTCGGCGCAGGCGCTGGCATCCACCGCGCCCTGGGCAATCAGATTGCCTGCCAGGTAGACGTAAGGGATTTTGGATTGCAACTCTTCACTGGAATCCGGTGTGTTTAGCCAGTCGGGCAGGCCCTCGGGCGGGGGGAAGGCTTCCCAAAACACAGCGCACGAGGCGGCCGGGACACCTGTCCATTGTGAGGAAAGTACGCTGACGTACCATTTGGGAATCAGGTCGCTGTCTTCGTTGGCCTCGAGTACCTGTACCACCGCTTCATAGACGCGGCTGGTATCTCCATAAGAGGAGGCGCCCCAAAAGGTTAAGCGGATGCCTGACTCGTCAGACTTTGCCAGCAGGAACTCGCAGCGATTCCCTTCGCAGGTGAAGGAGTCTTCCCCGGCGAAACCGCTCAGGCTGAGGATGCTTTCGTTGGGCAGGGGTTCCTCGCCGGTCAGCACCAGCACGGGCTGGGTGATGCACCAGCCGTTGATGTCTGTTTCACAGTTTTCGATGGAAATCCAGACGGTCGGTTCGGGCAGGGTGACCGGCACGACTTTTTCTGCTGTTTGTGTGCCGATCAACTGCAGGTAATACCCCTTGCATACAGTGGGGTCTTCTTGATCGCAGGACGGGGAATTTCCCCACCATTGGGCGTAGAGTTTTTCCCCGCAGGTGTCGTAGACTTCACCCGGTGTGGGCAGGCCGTCGTGTTCAACCAGCAGCTGGCAATGGACTTCGTTGTCTTCCCAGGCGGTCAGCCACCACTCGTTAAGGGTCACTTCGATGGTGATGGAGGTGTAGCGGTCCGGGCCGGGCGGCTCGGAATCAGGCAGGGCGGGTTTGGCGGAGACAAAGACCGGGGGGCGTGCGAACATCCATGCCACAGCCAGGAGTAGGCCGGGAAGCAGGAGTTTCCATCGTTTTGGGTACCCTGTTTTGCAATTTTCCATAAAAAAAGCCCGCTACTTTAATTGTAGCGGACTCTTTTTGCTTTTCAACTACTTTTCCAGTTCTTCCAGGTTTTGTTTTTCACGCATCAGGTTTTGCCAGCGGATGTAGATGCTGGCCAAGTAACCAAAGAAAGTGATAGCAAAGACGGCAAAACCGCCGATGAGATAGTTGGTGGTGTCGGGAGTGTTCATTTTTTTTTCCTTTAATGTTAAGCCAGTTTCAGCTTCATTTCTTCAACTTTTTCTTCCAGGTCAGCCAGGCGCATGCGATGCCAGAAAATGTTGATGAAAATGACGGTGAAGGCAATCATGCAGAAGAACATGGTGTAGAGCATGGGGTCTTCCATGGCAAAGGTACCCTGGGCTTCGGCGCCGCTCTGGCCAATGACCACGGGGTGAATGGTTCGGAAGATGCGGATGGAGATGAAGGTGATCGGTACGCTCAAGCCGCCGACGATGGTGTAGACGGCGCCAAAACGGGCACGGCGTTCGGGGTCTTCAATGCCCTGGCGCAGCAGCAGGTAGGCGACGTAAATCATCTGCAGGATGGCGGCGGTGGTCAGGCGCGGTTCCCAGGTCCACCAGGTGCCCCAGGCCGGGCGGGCCCAGATCGAGCCAAGCACAATGGTAATGAAGAAGAAGACCAGGCTGATCTCAACCGCGGTCAGGCCGATTTTGTCCCATTTCATATCTTTTTTCCACAGGTAGATTACCCCGGCGGCGGCGGCAAAAATGAAGCCGATCATGCCGACCCAGGCAGTGGCAACATGGAAATAAAAGACCCTTTGTACAGCGCCCATAACTGCTTCTGTCGGGGCGTAGAAGAGGGACATCCAGGTGGCGGCGGCCAGCAACAGGAGTGAAACAATGTTCAGGATTTTCAACGTGCGGGGTTGGGCAGTCATACGAGTACTCCTTGAGAGATAAGTGGACAGAATTTAATCCAGGTTCTTGCTTGTTTCCAGTTAAGTTTTGGCAGGTTTTGCTTATTCTTCAACCACAAATTCAAAAACCATGAACGAGACGGCGATAAAGATAATGTCGTAGACGGCCAGCAGGTTGACCCAGGTGGCCACCTCAGCAAATTCCAGCCCGGCCAGGAAGCCTTTGCTGGCCTGCACGGAAGCAACCAGCACAGGAATGACAACCGGGAAGAGCAGGATGGGCAGCAGTACATCGCGGGTGCGGGTCTGCACGGCCATGCTGGCCAGCAGGGTGCCTACAGCAACATAGCCAATTGAGCCAAGCAGGATGACGCCCAGCAGGCCAGGGTTGAACAGGTTGGTGCCATAAAGTACACTGTAAATGGGCAGGACGACAATTTCCACCAGCAGCATGAAGACCAGGTTACTAAGCGCTTTGCCAAAGAAGATGGCCGAACGATCCACCGGGGCCAGTAACAGGCCGTCGAGGCATCCGCGGTCTTTTTCCACGGCCATCGAGCGGTTCAGGCCAATCGTCCCGGCAAAGGCAAAAGTGACCCACAAAACCCCGGCGGTGACTTCCTGCCGGGTCTTGGGCTGCAATTCCAGGGCAAAGTTAAACACCAGGATGACCAGCAGTGAGAAGACCAGCATAGCTGAAAGCAATTCGCGGGAACGCAGTTCGGCCGCCAGGTCCTTCCAGGTGACGGCCAGCATGGCTTTTAAAAAGGAAGGCTGGCGATTTTCGGGTTTGGTAGGTTGGGCTGTCATGGTTAATCCGCCAGTGCTTGTTTGTAGAAGGTCAGCAGGTTGTTCTTGCCGAGGTCGGCGTGGGTGGCCGAGGCTGTGATGACGCCGCGCGAAAGGATGTCAAAGCGGGTAGCCAGGTCTTCGGCGCGGGCCAGGTCATGGGAGGTCATCACCACTGTGCGACCCTCGGCAGCCACCGAACGCAGTACGCCATCCAGCATTTCGGAAGCGTCCTGGTCGAGGCCCGTGTACGGTTCGTCAAAGAGCATGACATCCGGGTCGTGGAGCACTGCGCGGCCAATGGCCAGGCGCTGCTGCATGCCGCGCGAGAAGGTACGCACCAGGTCTTTGCGGCGCGCTGCCAGGCCGACCATTTCGAGCACTTCATTAATCCGCGCTTCCAGCTTGGCTAGGTTGTACATGCGGCCATAGAATTGCAGGTTTTCTTCCGCGCTCAGGTCGTTGTACAACAGGGGCATGTGCGAGACCACGCCCAGGCGCATACGCACGGCCGCAGATTGATCTGGCAGTTTGTACCCGGCGATTTTCACCTGTCCTAACGAAGGCTTGGAAAGTGATGCCAGGATACGCAGGAAGGTTGTCTTTCCCGCGCCATTCGGGCCAAGCAGGGCCACGAATTCGCCGGGCTGCACCGAGAAATCCAGGCCGCGCAGCACGTTCTTCAGGCCAAAGCGTTTGACAAGTTTGCGAACTTCTATCATGGTGGCTTATTTCGAAAACTTCTTAAGGCGGGCTTTTAGTTCAGCGCGGCGCTGGCGGTAGGCTTCTTCAGGAATGTTCCCCACGCGGAATTGGTCGTCCAAGGCGATGATGGCATCGAGAATATCCTCCTCGCCGGCGGGGTCTTCATCCTCGTCGGCGTTGTCATCTTCATCGTCGTCGTCATCTGTTCCCAGTTGGCGGTCGCGCCAGAATAGGTATGCACCCGCCAGGATCAGTCCGATGCCGAAAGCGCCAATTGCAATGATGATGTTGCGTGTGGTGTCATCCGTGCCGCTGGTGGTCGGGGAAGTGGCTGGCTGGCTGGGTGTCCCGGCAATGGTAAAGGCCAGTTCGCTGCCCGCCTGCAAGTCGCTGACAGTATAAATCTGGAAACTACCGCCGGTGCCCATATCCTGCTGGCCACCATCAACCAGGTTTTCCCCGGTAATTGTTACGCCCAGCGGGGCCAGGATGGAAACCGTACTGGCTTTCATATTAATGGTCTGGCGAATTTCCTGGCTGTCCTGCAGCGGCAGTTCATAGGCGTAGATCAGTTGGTAACCATTACCTTCACTGGTCGGCGCCAGCGGCTGCAGGTCGCCGAAGCCATCCCCGGTCAGCACAAAGCGGCCGCCGAGCGCGCCGTTCTCAAACTGCAGGTTGGTGGCTCCCTGTGGCAGGTTAAAGGTCAGGGCCGGGAGTCCTTCCTCGGCAGGGATGACGGTCGTGGTGGATGGGTTGGCGATGACATAGAACTGGATGACCTGCACAACTCCCGGCTTGCTGTAATCAAACAGGATGTGCAGTTGTTGGGCCAGCAATACGGAAGGATCGGTCGTTGTGGCAAACACGGTAACCGGCAGGTCAAAAATGACCTGGTCTGCCTGCACAAAGACTGCTTCGGAACTGTACTCAAAGCCGTCGAACGTCACCGAGGCATAAAAAGCGCGACCTTCGGGAATTTCGATATTTTCAAATAGGAAAAAGCCATCCGCATCCGCTTCGGTTTCAATCGTCACGATTTCGGTAAACTGGCTGGTGGTAAAGTCGTGATCAAAACCATGCAAGACGACTTTCACCCCGGCGGGGAGTTTTTCACCGGAGCCATGCACCACCTGTCCGCTGAAGGAACCTGTCCCGGCAAGTGCTGCTTCTGTTTCAGTGGATTCGGGGGCGGGCTCAGCCTCGGTCTGCTCGGTGCCATCGGGCGTTATCCCGGCTTCAGGTGTGGCGGCCTCGCCTTCGGCAGAAGTTGCTTCAGGGGTTTCGGTAACAGGTTCGGGGGTGGCAGTCGGTTGCGGCGCGGCAGTCGGCTGGGCGGTGGCCAGCCACAGGCTGCGGGTGTAAGCGGCCACAGCGGAGATGTCATCCGCCGTGAGTTGGGCGCTAAAACCCGGCATTTCGCCAGTGCCATTGCTCGTGAAGTTAATGAGATCGGTTAATGAATAGCCTGCCATGGTTTGCAGGTCGGTCAGGCTGCCATTGGTTGGCTGGCTGCCATTGGCGCCATGACACTGGGCGCAACTTGCTTCATATACTTCACGCCCTCGGGACAGTTTTTCCTCGTCGGCATTCAGCCCCTGGGCAAACGCCACAACATCCCAGCGTTGCTGTTCGGTCAGGCTGTTGAAGGGCGGCATGAATTTTTCAATGTTGCCCTGGGTCACAATGGTGAACCAGGCTGCGGGGGAGGCATTTTTGGCGATTTCATAGGCGGCCAATGCGGGAACCGGGTTGGGCAGGTTGGCGCTATCAGGCCCATTGCCCAGGCCGGTATCACCGTGACAGGGGGCGCATTTTTCGGCATAGATTTCAGCGCCACGCTGGGCCGAAGGCGGGTTGGCCGGATAAAGCGGACCCATGGTGGGGCGTGGCGTGGGGGTTTTGTAGCCGGGCGGCGGGGTGATGTCGTCCGCCAGGGAGATGCAGCCGCTGAGGGCCAGTGCAGCAAAAGCGAGCAGGAGTACGATGCGGAACTTCATGGATGAATCCTTATTATTTAATGGGTTTGCCGCAACTGGGGCAGAAACGGTCAGTGCGTAAAACGGGCTTGCCACATTTGGGGCAGAAGCCGCCCGATTTTTCCTTGCGTTCAGCGCGGCGGGCGGCAATCAGGCTTTCGATGTCATCTTCGCTGGCCAGCTGTGCGGCGGGTTTCTTCTGGGCGGCGTCGGCGCGGCGGGCGGCCACTACGGCTTCCACACGAGATTCGGCATCTTTGGTGCCGGGCTTCTTCGGCTGGAATTCATCCAGCTGGCGCAGGACATCGGCAGCCTTTTGCAGCAGAAGGGCGCGCTGGGTGGGGTAATCTTCGGCGGGAATTTTGCCGAGCGTATTATCAAAGTCCAGTTCTTGCAGGGCGGTAATCAGGCGATCGCGTTCGGCCATCAACGAAGACAGGATGTGGTCGTCAGCAGTGACACGGGCAATCTTTCGCTTTTCATAGAAGGGTCGGGCAACAAACAAACCAACCAGCAGCAAGACAGCAAAGAGCATGAGCAGGGAACTGATTTCCATCGGGGCAGCCTATTGTTCTAGCAGGGAATTGACAATCTGACGAATCTGGTTTTCAGAGGTGAAAGGGCCAACCTGCACATATTGCAGGGTGCCATCTCTGCCAATGAAATATGTTTCGGGTACACCTTTGATGCGGAAGAGCTGCGAAATGCGTGTACCGAGGTCTGGCCCGTTGGGGTAGGTGATGTCAAACTTGGCCAGGTACTGCCGGGCTTCCGGCTCGGTATCCACATAATCCGCGCCCAGAAAGATCACCTCGCCGGTTGGCTCATAGAAGCGCCAGGCGGCTTCAAGTTCGGCAGCTTCCTGCTCGCAGGGTTTGCACCAGGAGGCCCAGAAGTTCATCACCACCACTTTGCCTTCCAGGTCAGCGAGGCTTACGGTCTCTTTGCCTTCAAAAGTATACCCATCAAAAAGTGTCAGGGTGAAGTCAGGGATTTTGTCGCCAATCTGTACGGTTCCTTGCTGGGCGCGCTGTAAACCAAGCGCCACAATCACAAGCAGGACCACCAGCACCAGCCAGACGAGTATTTGCGCCCAGAGGGGCACACCGCGCCTGACAGGCGCAGGGGAAGTTTGGGTTTCAGTCATGATATCACCTAGTGTCGTTTACGGAGTTCTTCTTCCACCCGGTTGAGGTAGTCATTATCATGGCCTACCGGCGGGGCAGGAGCAATTGTTTCGGCGGTATTCCTCATGCTGCGCAAGGTCCGGTACAGGATGAAGACGCCCAGGGCCAGCAAAACCGGCGGCACAATATAGACCAGCCAGTTCAGGCCGCTACGAGGCGGCTCGGCCAGTACACGCGCGCCGTATTGGTCTACAAAATAATCCTTAATGTCTGCTTCGCTCCAGCCTTCAGCCAGTTTCAGGCGAATCAGGTCACGCCACTGGGCGCAGGCCTGGGTGGGGCAGACATCCAAAGGGATGTTCTCGCAGACCGGGCAGTACAGTTCCTTGGCCACCGCATTGACGTCATCATCAGACGGGGTGGGAACAGGTTCCTGGGCGGAGGCGATCCCTGCCGGGAGCAGGACCACCAGCAGGAGAAAGGGAATGAACCAGGTAAAACGTTTCATCGGGAAGTCCTAATCTGCCGCACTGGCGGAAAGTTGCTGGCGGCGGGCCCGGGTAGGTACAACATCGGCGTCCGGTTCGGGCCAGGCTGCGATAAACGTACCCAGGATGAAGATCAGCGAGCCAACCCATAGCCAGTTGACCAGCGGGTTGTGATAAATCTTAAAGGGGGCTACTTCCGCTGTCACTCCCTCCCAGTTGACCAACAGGATATACAGGTCATCTTCCATTGAAGAACGAACACCAGGGATGGTCATGGGTTGGCCGTCGGGATACAGGTCATAGCGCGGATACAGTTCGCCGAGGTACTGCCCATCGCGGAAGATGCTCATCACAGCGCGGGTGACCCAGCGTTCATCCGAATGGCGGAATTGGGCCAGCGAGTCGTAGCGGATGGTATACCCGGCCACTTCGACGGACTCACCTACGGCCATGCTTTTCTGCGTTTCCACCTGGAACATTTCGATGCCAATGATGCCAATGGCCATCAGCACCACGCCAAGGTGAATGGTGTAACCGCCATACCGACGTCGATTGCGCCCGGCCAGCCGCCACAGGGCCGTAAAAATATTCTCTTTCTGGGCCCGGCTGCGGGCTGCGGCAGCGCGCCAGAATTCATACAGGGTAACGAAACCGGTCAGGGCCACCACAAAGAAGCCGATGGCAGCATAGATGAAGTAACCATTGGTGATGGCAGCAGAACCGGCGTATAACGAGTAGCCAATAAAGGCGACAATCACGATCACAGCCACGATCAGCGGTTTCCAGATGGCGCGGCCCAGCGTTTTGGCTGTGGAATGTCCCCAGGCAGAAAGCGGGGCAATGCCCATCAGCAGCACCAAACCGGCAAACAATGGGCCGGTAGCGCGTTCGTAATAAGGAGGCCCGACAGTTACTTTTTGGCCAGTGAGCAATTCAGAAATCAATGGGTAGATGACGCCCCAGAAACATACCACCAGGATGCCAATAAAGAGCAGGTTGTTGAGCAGGAAGAGCGCTTCGCGGGAGAGCAGCGAGTTCATTTGGGCTTCTGATTTCAACTCGGGCCAACGCCAGATCAATAGTGCTATGGAGGCGATAAATGTGACACCGATAAAGATGAAGAAAGCCGGGCCAATGGCGCTCTGCGCAAATGCATGCACCGAGGAAAGCACACCGGACCGGGTTAAGAAGGTGCCAAAGATGACCAGTGAGTAGGTTAGGATGACGAGCAGCATGTTCCAGTGTTTGAGCATGCCGCGCTTTTCCTGGATCACGACCGAATGCAGCAGGGCGGTGCCGGTCAGCCAGGGCATGAAAGCGGCAATTTCCACCGGGTCCCAGCCCCAGTAACCACCCCAGCCGAGCACATCGTAGGCCCAGCGGCCGCCTAGCACCAGGCCAAGCGAGAGGAACAGCCAGGCTACCAGTGACCAGCTGCGGGTAATGCGAATCCAGCGGTCATCACTGCGTCCGGTGACCAGCGCGGCGATGGCAAATGCGAAGGGGATGACGTAGGAAACAAAACCCAGGTACAGCATGGGTGGGTGGATGATCATGCCCGGGTGGCGCAGCAGGGGGTTCAACCCCTGGCCATCGGCCGGGGTAAATGGGAGCGCGCCCTCGGGAGCCAGCATCGCTTTTACAATTTCGCCATTAAACGTCTGCCAGAAGCGCAGGAAGGGGTTTTCATAAAAAATATTCAGTGCTAGGAAAAAAGCCAGTGTAACCGACGAGACCAGTACCACCCAGGGCAGGAATTCGCGGTCACGGTCCCACTTGCGCAGGGTCACGGCAGTAGTAAAGGCCGAAAGCAGCCAGGACCAGAACAGCAGTGAACCGGACTGACCGCCCCACCAGGCGGTAATCTTCAGGTAAGTGGGCATGGAACGGCTGGTCACTTCATATACAAATGAAACCTGATATTGTTCGGTGACCAGCAGGATGACCAGGCTGATTGATGAAAACGTGAGCAGCGGGAAGGTCAGCTGCATTGCCAGGCGGGCGCTTTCAACCAACTTCTGGTTTTTCTTTACCTCACCGACAACCGCCGCAATCACACTGTACAGCGACACTACAAACGATAAAACAAGAATGCCATAACCGAATTCAGCCAACATTGATAAAACTCCTTGGGTGAGAAAACCCTAAGGGGTTCCCTTAGGGTTATTGGTTCTGGTTATTCCCCGGCCTGCTGGGGAACCGCCTCTTCGTATTTGGTCGGGCACTTGAGCAATAATTCATCAGCATAGAACTTGCCGTCCTCGCCGAGTTTACCCGTCATAATGGCCTGCGCCTCGTGACGTAGCAGGTCTGGTTTGGCGCCAACGTAAACGACAGTCAGGCGCGTGCGGTTGGGGTCGTTCACTGCCAGGTACAGGGCCTGCGCCAGGCCGCCTTCATCCTCAAGGTCCACGCTATCGCCGGGCACATGGGCTACATCAAATGAGAGGGTCAGGGTGTGAGGGTCATACTGGATGCTATCGCCAAGCACTGCGCCAGAGATGCGCACATCGCGATCCACCATACTCTCGCCTTTTTGTTCAAGTTCTTCCACCGTCAGGAAGTAGTGGGCGCTGGCCGTGGTGGAGGATGCGATCAGGTACACCACCGCCGCCAGGATGAGCAAACCGCCGATCATGAATTTCATACGTGGATTGGGCATGGAACACTCCTATCTTGGTTCGTTAATTTCATCACAACTATGCTCAATTCTACATGCCCAGATTAAGGGAATGTGAGAAGGGCCTGTTTTTTGGCATGATGAATGTCATAAAAACTCATCATCTTTATCCTATTTACAGTCTTTAACACCCAAATGCGACAAAATGACGCATAATTATGACATTCTTCCATAAAATGATGATAATTAATCCTACGCTCATCTTGACGCAGCCTGTATAATCTGACCAACCTTGGTCGCCAATCAGACTTACAATGGACATTGTTCTGACCAACAGGAGACAGCAATGAAATTTGAAACCTTTAGAATAGGGAAAACCGTCTTTCGGCTGGCCACCCTGGGCCTTTCCTTGGCCGCACTGGCAATCGCCCTGCTGGTGGTGCAACCTGCCGCAGCCCAGCCCGCCAAGGTTGTTGTTCAGCAGGGCAACCCGGCCAACGATGGCTGCTTGGCCTGCCACAGCCGCGCAGGGACGTCGATCACGCTGGAAGATGGTACAGAATATGACCTGACCGTTTCGCCCGATGCCTTCCATGCCAGCGTGCACGGGCAAAAAGAATTGGCTTGTGTCGCCTGCCACACCGACATTACCACCTTCCCGCACCCGGCGCGGACGTTCCAGACTGCGCGCGAGGCAACCATCCAGTTCAGCCAGACTTGCGAACAGTGCCACACAGAGCAAAGCCAGCAGCACAAAGAGGGCATTCACCAGGCGCAGTTGGATGCCGGGAACACCAATGCCCCGGTCTGCGCCGATTGCCACAACCCGCACGAACAACAAACAATTGCCGACATGAAACCGGCTGATGCGCCCAATACCTGCGCCCAGTGCCACAGTGTCATTTTTGAGCAGTATAAAGAAAGCGTACATGGTTCGGCCCTGGTCAACGATGGCAACCCGGATGCCGCTTCGTGTATTGACTGCCACGGTGCGCATAAGATTGAAGATCCAAAATCGGCTGCTTTCCGCAACTTCAGCCCGCAGCTCTGTGCCACCTGCCACGCGGATGCCGAATTGATGAACAAGTATGGCATTTCCACCCAGGTGTTTGATACTTATGTAGCTGACTTTCACGGTACCACAGTGATGCTTTTCCAGAGCACAGACCCCAACACCCCAACCAATAAAGCTGTCTGTACTGACTGTCACGGCGTGCACGACATCCTGCGCACCGACGACCCCGAAAAGGGATTGCAAGCCCGTGAAAACCTGCTGGCCACTTGCCAGAAATGCCATCCCGGTGCAACGGCAGACACCTTCACTGATGCCTGGACTGGCCACTACGTTCCCGATGCTGAAAAGTACCCGATCGTTTACTATGTCAACTTGTTTTATGCTATCCTGATCCCTGCGGTTCTGGGCGGCATGGGTGTCTTTGTTGTCACAGACTTTATCCGCCGCATGATCGATCGCAAGAAAGGAACGGCACACTAATGTCCCAGACTACCGGTACTATGATTGAGCGTTTCCCGCTTGCCCGCCGCATTGAGCACATGGTGATGCTACTTTCGTTCAGCACCCTGGCATTGACTGGCTTGGTGCAAAAATATCCCCTGAATGATATTTCCATCTTCCTGGTGGGCCTGCTGGGTGGTGTCGAAGTGATGCGAATTATTCACCGCGTTGCTGCAGTGGTCATGATGCTCGGCTGCGGCTACCACCTGCTGGTTGCCGGGTATAAGATGTATGTGCGCCGCGAGCCGCTTTCCATGCTGCCCGGAATTAAAGACGCCCTGGATGCCTGGCAGTCGCTGCGATACAACATTGGCCTGGCCAAAAGCCGCCCGCAAATGGGCCGCTTCACTTTTGAGGAAAAAGCCGAGTACTGGGCTTTTGTCTGGGGCGCGCTGATTATGGGTATCACCGGTTTCATGATGTGGAACCCGATCGCCGCTACCCAATTCATGCCCGGTGAGTTCATCGTAGCCGCCAAAGCTGCCCACGGCGCCGAAGCTGTGCTGGCCGTGCTGGCCATCATCCTGTGGCACTTTTACCATGTGCACATCAAGTTCCTTAACAAATCTATGTTCACTGGCAAGTTAAGCGAACAGGAAATGCTGCATGACCACCCGGTGGAACTGGCCGACCTGAAATCTGGACGTGGTCAGGGAGAAACAGACCCGGCAATCATTAAGCGCCGCCAGAAAATTTACTTCCCGATTGCGGGGGTGCTGGCCCTGATCATGATTATTGGCCTGGTTTACTTTGTAACCATGGAGACAACGTCCATCGAGACCATCCCTCCGGCCAGCAGTCTGCTCAACCTGCTCTAAAAATCCTGATAAAGAAGAACATCCCCCAACAGCAATGTTGGGGGATGTTGTATTTCGGATTGATTGTTCTCTCAGGCATGTACAGGGATTGGTTCCTGTGCGTGGGCAGGTTCGTGATGGTCACTGTATTCATGGTCCACCACATGGAAGTATCGGATGCCAACCGACAGACCCATCAGCCAGTAGGCTATCAGCCCAGCCCCGGTGATAATCTCCACCAGGGAGGGGAAGTAGCTGGTGTACTGTGCCAGCCCTGCCTGGCCCGGCAAGTACGAAACCGTTACCAGTTGGCCCACCATCGTCACATCCCAGCGGTAAGCAATTACCCCGGCGACCACCATCCCGGTAGCCAGCATCCGCCAGACAGGCAGCCTGCGGGTGGCCGGATTGAGCAGGATGATCAATGGCAGGACAGCCCCGAACAATATTTCCACAATCCAGAAGTTGAAGGAAAGCGGCCCTGTCGTGAGCAGGGATAAGCCCTCAGAACGGCCCGGCTCATAGGTATAAGTCATCGCCAGCACATCCCAGAAGCGCATGTACAGGTACAGACCCAGCGCCCAACCGATGAATTTCGAAACCTTCTCCAGTAGTTCATCACGGATGATGGCCCGTTTGGTCAGGCGTGCTGATAGCATAGAGGCAAAAACTGTCATTGCCATACCAGCAATCACTGCCGAAACGATGAAGTGGACGGCCACGCCGGGGCGATACCAGACCGGCCGTGCTTTGAGCACACCGTAGACGGCGCCCAGCGAGGACTGGTGCAGCATGGAAAGGCATAACCCAACCACGGCCAGCACCGGAGCCAGCTTATGAATGTTGGCAGCCAGCGGCACAATGAACGGGAATTTCTTACGCAGCCACTCCCAAGTCGCAAGGATTGGCAATATTTCCAGCATCAGTACGCTCAGGTAGAGCGTAATGCACATCGTCACTTCCCAGAGCAGGGAGTGGGAATTCCAGTACACAAGGGCATGCCAGAAGCGGTCCGGGCGGCCAATATCCAGAATCAGCGCCAGCAGGGCGGTGGTATAGCCCAGCAGGCCAATCCAGATGGCGGTTCGTGCCACCGGCATATATTCCTTCAGGCCAACCAGGTACACGCCAACGCACAGGGCAAACGCGCCACCGGCAATGGCAATCGCCGAAAGGTCAATGGTAATCCACAAGCCCCAGGGTACCAGGTCGGTCAGGTTGGTGATGGAAAGCCCGTGCCAGAAGACCAGGATGCCGCCCACCGCTGCCGCTGCCAGGATGATGCCCAGCAGGCCCACCCACAGTGTCCACGGGGTGACCAGGCGTTTTACCTGCTCAAGCGAGATTGTCTTTTTCATGTTTAGGCCTCCTTTTTGTAAGGTAGGTAATACACACGCGGGCCGGTGCCCAGGTCTTCACGCAGGCGGTAGCTGGGGTGTTTTGCCAGTAACTTGCTCGCCGGGGATTCAGGATCATTCAGGTCGCCAAAGACGCGTGCACCCGTTGGGCAGGCACCCACACAGGCAGGTGTTGCATCACGGTCAACGCCGGGGGTCAGGCCAAGCGCCAGGCCGCGATCGATTCGTTGGTAGCAGAACGAGCATTTTTCCGGCACGCCACGCGGACGGCGTTCCACTTCCGGCTCACCCCATTCAGGTACGGCCGGGTTGTCGCCATCGAAGGATTTCCAGTTGAAGACACGTGCACCATACGGGCAGGCTACTTCGCAATACCGGCAGCCAATGCATTTGTCATAGTCCATCATCACAATGCCGTCGGCACGATAGTAGCTGGCACCCACCATGCAGACTTCCACACAGGGGGCATGCTCACATTGCATGCAGGGGCGAGGCAGGTAGACGGTTTTCCCTTCCACCTCATCGACCGGAAAGACCGGGTTCCAGGTGTTGTCAGGGCTGACGTCGTTGTTGGCGCGGCAGGCTTGTACGCAGTAGTTGCAGCCAGTGCATTTGGACTGGTCAATGACCATGGCCCATTTCCGGCCACCTTCACTGACAGGCCCTGAAGCAGAGGCATATTCCATCACGCGCAGGCCGGTGACAGCCGCAGCTCCAACAGCGGCAACTTTGATAAAGTCGCGGCGGGAAATCTTATTTTCGGTCATTTTGACCCTCCAAGGCGTGAGAGAAACTTGCGCATCCACGGGCCAAGCACAGCCCCGGCGGCGATCCCGATCAGGCCTGCCAAGCTGGCAAACCCTACCGGGCTGACCGGCTCGGGAGTTGTGCTAACTTCCCCGGCATTTCCATTTTGTACAGGCTCAGCAGCAACACTTTCACCTTCCTGCTCAATTGCGCCAGCCGCATCACCTGCAGCATGCATCTGGTGCGCATGGCAGGAGGAGCAGGTGGCGATCTCAGGCATAAAGTTATGGTCGGGCACCTGATGGGCAGTGGCAAAACTTTCAGGGTCGGAACCAAGATCAAGATGACAGTTGACGCAGCCAATGCCAGATTGAGCATGGGCGCTGTGTTCGTAACTGGCAGGGTAATCCTTATGGCAGTTGATGCACAGATCCGAGGGGTCTTCCAATTCCTGCCCGGTAATGGAGCGCAGGTCAGTGGAGTGGGGGTTATGGCAGGCGGTGCAGGTCATGTTGCGCTGGTAGTGACCGCTCATGGCCCAGTTGCTTACGCCAAATTCCACACTGCTATGGCAGCGCACACAGGTGTCGGTGCTTTTATCCACCGGCATATTTTCCTGTGGGTGGTTGGCCGGGATGGGCGAGTGGCAGGCCGCACAGTCAACATTTTCAGCGGCATACACGCCAGTGCTGGTATCGTAGCCGGTGGTGTGGCATACCAGGCATGCGCCGGGATTGCCCTGTTTTCCCCATTCTTCCAGGAAAGTCGGGGAGGTGCTGGATTGTCCGTGCGGCCCACCGGTCCAGCTGTCATAGAAAGGCTGGTGGCAGGTCTGGCAGTCTGGCTGGGCAGCCGGATCGGCGGGTTCAGTTTGTGACTGGCCCTGGGCGCTGGCCATGACCAGCGTAACCCCGGCGGCTACTACAGCCAATACCAGGGCGATGACAATTCGTTCCAAACGGGTGATCATTAACATTCTCCTTTACTATGCCGGGATGGGTGCCTGGATAAAGACATCGCATGCCAGGCATTCTTCTTTAAGCGTTCCATCTGCAGCGCGAAAGACCTGCCAGCAGGGCTGGCCGCTTTCACATGCCGCGCATTGGGCGCGCTTCTCGGGTGAGCAGCCTTTTGTTTCCCAGCAGGGTTTTTGCATGGCTGCCACTGGCAGGTGACGGCTTTCGGCCTGCCAGTGTTCATCCATTTTGCGCAACAGTACGACCACGATGGCGGTGAACAGAACGGGCAACCCAATGCGGATGAGCAAGCCAGTGATGACGAACAGGGTTTCGTTCATGGGGCCTCCTTACCAGTTGTGCCGGTATTCATCGGTGTGGCGCTGGTAGAACTCTCCCAATCCGATAATGACCAGGATTGGCAGCACCAGGCGGAGCAAGCCGTACAGGGTGACAGTAATCAGTGCGTCCATAACATTCTCCTTTTTGCATGTCTTGCTTTGGACTTACTTTCACCCTTAGTTTATGGATTTTGCCCTGCGGGGGATATTCGGCTGGCAGCCCATTTTTTCGGCAGGAATACCCCATCCCGAAGCCCGTTTTGTGCCAATTTCCCCGTACGTAACTTGTGCATTCCCCCATTTGTGACATGGGGCAAACACCCCATAAAAATGGACAGGTCGGGCAAGGCCCGACCTGTTAAAAAGCAACATTCAGTTAAGTATTTAGGGTTTGATCATTCCCTTGCGGATGGCGTAGCGAACCAGTTCGGCCCGTGAGTGCAGGTTGAGCTTCTTCATGATGTTTTCGCGGTGGCGTTCCACGGTTTTGGGGCTGATGACCAGTTTGGCAGCAATTTCACTGTTGTTTTCCCCTTCGGCCAGGCAGGTCAGCACTTCCTGCTCACGTTCGGTTAATTCACTTTCGCGAGAGGGTGAGTTGTGCGGCTGGGAGAGATAATCTCGTACCAGCAGCTTGGCCAGCGAGGGGTACAGGTAGACCTGTCCGCTGGCAGCCGTTCGGATGGCGGTAAGCAGTTCCTCGGGAGCAGCCCGCTTGGGGACGTATCCGCTTGCGCCGGCATCCAGCATCTTGAAAAAATATTCTTCATCTTCATGGATGGTCAGGGCAACAATGGCTGTATCGGCCACCTGTTGCTTAATCTGGCGGGTGGCCTCGATGCCAGACATGTCTGGCAGGCCAATGTCCATCAGGATGACGTTGGGTTTCATCAGCCGGGCCGATTCAATTGCGCCAGCGCCGTTTTCGGCTTCGCCAATGATTTCAACATCTGGCTCGGCCTGTAACAGCATGCGTAGGCCGGAGCGTACAACGGCGTGGTCATCGACCAGCAGTAAACGAATTTTCATTCAGGCCTTCCAATCCTACTGGGTGATAGGGCATGCGGATGTCCACCAGGGTGCCGCTGCCTGGCATGGAATGTATGAAGCATGAACCGCCCATCAGTGCGGCGCGCTCTTGCATACCCAGCAGGCCCAGCGAAACCCGCCCGGTTTTTCGGTTGCGAACCTCGTGCATGTCAAAACCCTGCCCGTTGTCTTTAATCGTCAGGCGCACATCAGTCGGTTCGTAAATAACATGCACGTTCACCTGGCTGGCGCGGGCATGTTTAATGATGTTGTTTAATGATTCCTGTAAAACCCGGAAGAGTGCAATTTTTACGGCATCATCCAGTGGGTGTTCATGGCCTTCCACTTCTACATCCACTTTAAAGACGCCGCGGTTTTCAAAGTTCTTGGCGCACCAACGCACTGCAGCAGGCAGGCCTAGGTCATCGATATGGGACGGGCGTAGGTCGGCGATCAGGCGCTGTAATTCGGTCAGTGAATTGACTGCCAGGGTTTCAAGATGCCCGAGGGTGCTAATGGCCTGGTCGGCATGTCCTCGCCGAATGGAAGTTGATAACCCGCGCAGTCCCATGCCAATGGCCGTCAGGGCCTGGCCGGTCTCATCATGCAGGTCGCGGGCAATCCGTTGGCGCTCACTCTCCTGGGCGGCCACCACTTGCTGGAATAACTGGCCGCGTAATTTTTCACGTTCATGGGCTTCGGCCAGTTGCGACTCTTGCAATGCGCTGATGCGGCGGTCATTTTCCACCTGGAAAGCGCGCAGGAAGCGGATGATGAACATGGAGGCCAGGATCGCCGTCAGGGCGCGGAACAATTCGATTGGGAAACCGAAGGTCTCAGCAAACCAGGCGCCGTTCAGGAATGTGGACGGTGGCAGGCTGCTGGTGCGGGTGATTAACTGCCCGACCACCCCATACCAGACGAAAGCCACTGCCGCCCAGAGCGTATCGCGTCCGAACTGCACCATGCCCGCCAGGCGAAATTCCCTTTGCTGGAAGACCAGCCCAATGGCAGCCAGCGCTGCGCCAGGAATTCCCAGCGAGTAGCGCGTCCACACATCGGCAACATCCATCATGTCCCCGGCAAGCTGGCCGCGCAGGGCAAACAGGCCAAAAATCCACACGCTTTCCAATCCAAGCGGAACTAGCAGGCTCAGGCGCTGTGCATCGGCAGTTTTGGCCAGCAGGTAAGCCCCAAACGCCGCCAGCGACAGGAAAGAAAAAGAGAGAATTGCCAGCCGCAGGCCATCGAGCCATAACCGGTCATAGGTCAGGCCGAATTGCAGGGCAATTCTCTCAAACATTTCAATCCATTCATGGACGCCATGAATCAAACCAAAGGCACCCATCGGGCGCAGGGCGCGCTGCAAGCGCTGGTCAGTGGCCATTGAAACTTCAAAGGACACCTGCATGCCCATACTAAAAAAGGCCAGGCCATAGAAGAAATAAATCAGGATGAAGCCAAATTCATCCATGCCGCTCCTGGCGAGCTGCCGGGGAATGTATCTCCGGGGGTTTAATCCTCGTCGCGACGCAGGCGGGTGCCGCAGGCCCGGCAGAACCGGTCCCTGGCCTGGGCGCGTTTGCCACATTGCGGGCAATAGGTTTGTTCATCGGCGTCTTCTTCGTCATCGTCATCCTGGACGACATGGCGTTTGCGGTTGCGGGTTTGTTTGCCGCCCCGGACGGTCCGCCCGGATAACCAGTACCAGACCACCCCGCCCAGGATCAGCACAAGCCCAAGCATGCCCAGCAACAGCGGCAGATTGTTCATCAGGCTGATCTGCCCGTCCACGTTACCACCCAGCGGGGCAGCGGGCGCCACGCCTACCGCTGAGGCGCTCAGGGCGTCTGTGTCTTTCTGGTACGAAATCTCCCAGGTGAATTGCTCACCAACCAGGACGTTCTGCGCGGTGTAAGAGTGGTACATAAAACCATCCGCGCCGGGGGTAACCTCCTGGGCGGCCGGGCTTGTTACGACATTGCTGCTTTCGATGGGTTGCTGTAACAACAGCCTGAAAGTCTCCACCGGGTAATCGGCGTTCCAGGTGTATGCGTAATTGCGGGTTGCGCCAGTCTTTACCAGCGGCGCATAATATTCAATCCGATAAACTGTCGGCGCATCCACGGCGATGGAGAGAATATCCCAATCGCCGCTGCGGCTTGGACCATTGTAGCTGACGTTAACCAGCGCCCCCGCATCTTCCCGCGCAACGGCCAGTAACTGTGCCCCGGCCGGGATGCGCACATTGACATCCACCGGGAAGGTTGCTTCGGCGGGTAGCGAAAAATCATAAATGACCAGCATGGCGGGCTGGTCATACTCCGGCCAGAACTGCACCTGCAGGGTTTTCAAAACCACCAGGTCTTGCGCGGCGGCCGGGAATGCCATTAAGAGCAACAGCACACTGATGATTAAAAGTCGTTTCATCGCGAAACCTCCATAGATTGGCTGTGAAAATCTTACCATGAAGACCCAAATTGCCCCCGTGCATTCTGGCATGTTTTCAACTGTCATTCGTCAGTGGAGAGTTTGCCCCGTAAACTGTCAATTAATTGCCACATCGCCCGGTTGATCGGGGTCGGGATGCCACTGGCTTCCCCGTGGCGTGTTACCGCGCCACAAATCGCATCAATCTCTGTCGGCGCGTTCCGCCGCACATCCTGCAACATTGAGGAGATATTCGCCCCTGTCCGTTCGGCCACCTGCTCGGCGGCGGTGACCGGGTCTGCAAAGGGCAGGCGGATTCCCCGGGCGGCGGCTACAGCGGCGGCCTCCCCGGCCAGTTGCGCCATTAATTGCCGTGCGCCGGGCCGTTGCAATAATTCCCCGTTGGGGACATTCAAGATTGCGGTTAACGGGTTGATGCCCGCGTTAATCACCAGTTTGCCCCATAACAAAGATTCGACATCTGCTGCCAGTTTTGTTTCAAACCCGGCCATCTGCAACACGGATTGCACTTCCGCGGCACGCGGGTGTGCCGCGAGCGTGGTAATTCCATCGCCGCCAGGGCGTACCAAACCCGGCCCCATCAGGGTGGCTCCGCTGGTGGTAATGCCTTGCAGCACCCGTTCCTCGCCCAGCAAACCAACCAGGGTTTCGCGGTTTCCCAGCCCGTTTTGCAGGGTCACTGCCAGGCCGTCTTTTGACAGGCAGGCGGCCAGCGCCCGGGCGGCTTGCCCTGTCTGCCACGCTTTCACCAGCACAAACGCCAGCATGACTCCCTTAAATTCTGATGGCGAGTCTGACGCCCGCACGACAAACGCCTGCTCTCTGCCGTCAGGCTGGAGCAGGCGTGCGCCTTTCTCATTTAGGGTGGTTAGGCCTTCCGTCCAGTTGCCCAGCATCAGCACATGCAGGCCAGCCCCGGCCAGTCGTGCCGCAAACAGGGTTGCCAGTGCGCCGGTGCCGACCAGAAGGACTGGGGAGGGTTTCATGGGCGGGCTTCTTTAAGGAAAGCCTGCCATTCGACATCGCTCATGGTTACCGTGTGTTCCTCGGCAGGGAAGGACTGACCCTGTACTTCGGCAATGTATTCGGCAAAGGCCTTTTGCATCTCGGTGTGCAAGTTGGCATATTTCTTAACAAACTTGGGCGTAAAACGCTCAAACAAACCCAGCAAGTCGTGTGTCACCAATACCTGCCCGTCGCAACCGGCGCCAGCGCCAATTCCAATGGTCGGGATATCAAGGTGCATGGAGATGTATTCCGCCAGCTGGGCAGGCACCGATTCGAGCACGATCGAGAAACACCCGGCTTCCTGCAAGAGCAGGGCGTCTTCCAGAAGGCGTTTGGCCGCTGAGGCCGTTTTTCCCTGTGGGCGGAACCCGCCCAATTGGTGAACCGATTGCGGCGTCAGTCCCAGGTGCCCCATGACGGGGATGCCCGCCGATGTCATGGCGCGGATGGCATCCAGCCGTTCGCGCCCGCCTTCCAGCTTCACGCCATCCATCCCGGCTTCCTGCAGGAAACGCCCGGCGTTTTTGACAGCCTGTTCTACAGACACCTGGTAAGACATAAACGGCATATCCCCCACCAGGAAGGGGTGCTTCGCGCCGCGCGCCACAGCCTTGCTGTGATGCAGCATATCTTCCATGGTGACGGGGAGTGTATTTTCGTAGCCCAGCACGACCATGCCCAGCGAGTCGCCTACCAGGATCATGTCGATCCCGGCCTGGTCAAGCGCCAGGGCGGTGGGGTAATCGTAAGCCGTCAGCATGCTAATCGGCTCCCCGCGCTCTTTTTTCTGGCGCAGGGTCAGGGTGGTGACCTTTTTACGGGCAGTGGTGCTGGCAGAAACAGCAATGGTAGACATGGTACCCTCCGTTAAAGTTGGTAGAGTCCGCCCCGGCGTAGCCCCCATTGGTTGGCCGGGAGAGTAAATAAGATGGTTTTCGTTCACGTCACATTCCATGCGGATAGGTGCGTTGGGGCCATTATACAACTTTTCCCTATGAGGAATATTAGCGTTTTACAGAAGTTTGATGGTGTGTTCCTGATGCTTTCTGTGACTCCCCAATTCCCAAATTTGCTCTATAATGAGTTTACCCAACCACAGGAGTGAGACAATGCGTAGAATGTTCGGTTTCCTAATTGGTATCTTCGTCGGCTGGACAGTTGGCTCGACGATTGCCCTGCTGCTGGCTCCCGAATCCGGGGAGAAACTGCGCGGCGAACTGCGCCAGCGCGGCAGCAGCTTTTTTGGCGAAGTGAAAAACGCCGCCGAAGCCCGCCGCATCGAACTTGAGCACAAACTGGAAGAATTACGCGCCCCGATTGTGCGCGAGTAGATCCCCGGTTTCTGTAATTACCTGTTCGTAAAAAGCGGCTGCCCGCGCCATGTTGCGGGCATAATCAGCCCGTTCTGCCACCTGCTGCGCATTGAGTTGCGCGGCCCGGGCGCGCAGGGCGGGCTGGTTGATTCCCTGCAAAATGGCCTCCGCCACGGCCTGCTCGTCGCCGGGGTCGACCAGCAGGCCGTTCTCGCCGGGGGTGATCCACTCGCGGATTGATTCAAGGTCCCCGGCCACGGGAAGGCAGCCGCTGGCCATGGCCTCCAGCAGGCTGTTGGGTGTGCCGTCGTGGGTGCTGGGCGAGACGGCGATCATGGCTGTGCGGAAGACCTCGGCCATTTTGTCGTGCGGCAGGGGCGGTAGCAACTCCACGGCATGGGCAATCTCCAGCCGGGCCAGCCAGTCGGCTGCCTGCGGGTCACCCAGCATGGAGGCGCAAAGAAACTTGGCGCCTGGCTGTTGCTGTAAAACCAGCGGGATGGCCTTGAAGAACGTATCATTGCGGACGTAGGCGCGGAACCCGCGCGGGTTGATGATTACCGGTTGCTCGACCGGCCGGGCGGGCGGGTGGAAGATGGCCGGGCGGATGCCGCCGTTGCCGGGTGTGACCAGGTGCGGCAGACCGGCCCCGAAGCCGTATTCCGTTGCCAGGCGACCATCACGGTGGCAGTCGGTGTGCAGGGCGTCGGCAATTTTTAACGTCCAGCGGGTATAGTGATTCATCAGCGGCGTGGAAGGGGCATGCAGGGTGAAGTCGTTGCCCCACACCGAAACCAGCAGTGGGGCCAGCCCAGCGGCGTCCGCCGCGACAAACCCTTCGTAGGGAATGCGCATGGCATGCACCAGGTCTGGCTGTTCCTGGCGCAGGATGTCGCGCAGGCGGCGGGCGGCGCGGTTTACCGTCAGCGGGCCAAACCACTGCCGGATGCCGGTACGCAGGGACAGGGTGCGTCCGCCCCACAATCCGCTTTTTAGGCCGGGCTGTCCGGTCGGTTGAATCCGTTTGGCAGCGCTGAAGGCCACATCCAGCGTTTCAAAACGATGCAGGCCGGGCATGGGTTGGCCGGGGAAGGTGGAAACCAGGGTTACCTGGTCGCCGCGCTCGATGAAATAGTGAATCCAGTTTTGGGCAATGGGGGAGCGGCCGTCGGCCACGAAGAGCAACTTCATGTAAAAAATGTTACCATAGTTGCCAAAGCCGTAGTATATTAACGCCAACCGGAGGGCCGATGAGTGCTGTGCGTGTGCTGGTGGTCGAAGACAATGTGGACAACCTGGAGCTGATCGTGTTGCTGCTTTCGCGCCACGGGTACCAGGTGATCACTGCCCACTCGGGCCGCGAGGGGCTGGAGAAGATCCGCACCGAGAAGCCAGATGTTGCCCTGCTGGACCTGACGATGCCCGAAATTGATGGTTGGACGCTGGCGCGCACGCTAAAGGATGACCCGGAGCTGAAGCACATCCCGCTGATTGCTGTGACAGCCCACACCCTGCCCGGCGATCGGCGCAAGGCGCTGGATGCGGGGTTTGACCAGTATATTTCCAAGCCCATCAATGTGCAGTTGTTCGACCAGGTGGTGAAGGAAGCGCTGGAGAAAAAGTAAGATCAGGGATACAAGTCGGGCAGGAGATGCCTCCTGCCCGACTTTTGATTTAAGCTGGATTAAGTTTTTTATCTGGCTTACGGGTTAAGTAGTGCCCTGCCAAAAAACGAGGTGATGTAGCCACGGTATTGCCCGGGCTGGGTGGTTGGGCCTGCACAATGGGTGGCGTTCGGAACAACCCAATGCTCCTTTGGTTCACCTGCCGAGCTGAGATATTGTTCGACCCGCCACTGTTCATACCCAACTTCCCCGGCGGTGATGAATAGCAATGGTCGGGGACTGATGGCTGCCGAAGCATCGCGCAGCGACATCGGCGCGGACGTTCCGCTTTTCCATTCCATAAAAGTGATGAATGCCGGGTATACAGGCCAGCCGAGCCAGTCTTTCAGGCCATAGGGTGGCCAGGTGTCGCTGGTTGTTGCGTAATAGGGGCCATCTGCAATCACGGCATTGATCTTGTCAAAACGGGCAGAAGCTCCCAGGGCAATCTCTGCCCCGGTGGAGCAGCCCAGGATGCCTATTCCTCCGGACGTAATCCCTTGCTTGGTGGACAGGAAATCTAATACTGCGCCGACATCCCCAACATCCCGCCAGCCCCAGGAAAGACTCTCCCCATCGCTTTCACCGCTTGCACGCTGGTCGTACATTAACACACCGAATCCATACCCGGCCAGCATTTCGGCATGTGGAAGCATGCTGGTGCGGTTGCCCCCGTAGCCATGCAACAGGATGATCACGGCCCCGTTTTGGGATGGAATGTACCAGCCGTATAGCCGCAGATCATCTTCGGTTGTCAGGGTAATCGATTCGTACTCTAACCCCAAATCGGCAGGGGATGCGCAGCAAATTTCATGTCGGGCCGGTCGTATCATGGCATTGGCTTGCAGCCAGGCAAAACCTAGGATGAACAGGATGTAAAAGGCTAACAGGGCAAAGGCAAGCAGGCGAAGAACGGCTTTCAAGGTGATGTTTGTTTTCATACTTGGTGCTAACCCGCGAAATCCGTGTCTTACTTCCCCTTTTTTTTCTCCACCTTATACCCAAAGCGCCTGAGGGCGTTCTCGTCGTCGCGCCAGTCTTTTTCCACTTTTACGCGCAGTTCCAGGAAGACCTTGCGCCCGCTCATGGCCTCGATTTCGCCGCGCGCGTGGCTGCCGATTTTTTTCAACATGGCCCCGCCTGCGCCGATCACGATCCCTTTTTGTGATTCGCGTTCCACAAAGACGGTGGCCGCAATATAGGCGCCGCCTTCGCCGCGCTCAGTAAACTCGTCAATGCGGATGTTGATTCCGTGCGGCACTTCCTTTTGCAGGATCAGCAGGCAGGCCTCGCGAATCAACTCGGCGGCAATCTCTTTCTCGTACAGGTCGGTCACCTGCTCTGGGTCATATTCCGGCGGGCGCTCCGGCAGGTGTTTCAGGATGGTGTCCAGCAGGTCTTGCTTTCCGCGTCCGCTCAGGGCGCTGAAGGCCACCTGGTTGGCGGGGTCCACATAATCATTAAAGACGGCCTGGCGGGTGGGCAGGTCGCCCTCCGAAAACAGATCCACCTTGTTCAGCACGAGCAACAGCGGCGCCCGCCGCTTTAAACGACTTAAACGCTCAAAGACCGTTTTATCATCCTCATGCACGCCAGCGGCGGCATCTACCAGCATCAAGATGACATCCACCCCGTCCAGCGCCTTCTCGGCTTCCTGGTTCAGGAACTCACCCAGCTTAAAGTGCGGCTGGTGCAGGCCGGGCGTATCCACAAAAACGATCTGGTACTCGTCCGTGCTCAGGATGCCCAACTGGCGGCGGCGCGTGGTCTGGGCGCGCGGCGAAACACTGGCAATTTTTTGCCCCAGCAATTGGTTGATCAGGGTGCTTTTGCCCACATTCGGGCGGCCTACCACGGCCACAAAGCCGCTGCGAAATTCACTCATCTTGCTCCTTCAGGCCATCAGGGCCTTTTCCATTTTTAGCAGGGTTTCCTTGGTGCCCAATCCCTGGCCTGCGCCGTAGCCGTGCAATTTACCGTCCGAGCCAACCACGCGGTGGCACGGGATGACAATTGGCATCGGGTTGGTGGCCTGGGCGCGCCCGACTGCCCGCGCGGCCTGCGGGTTGCCCAGCAGCATGGCCAGTTCTTTATACGTCCGCGTTTCGCCGTAAGGGATGTCGCAGGTCAGTTGCAATACGCGCTGCTGGAAAGGTCGCAGCACAGACCAGTCAATGCGGATGGAGAACCGGCTCAGCCGCCCGGCAGCGTATTCGCCCAACTGGCGAATCTCATCGGCCAGTTTTTCCGGCGTCAGCGCCACCGAAACGCCTCGCTGTTTTTGCAGTTGTGCTGAGAATGCCTCCAGGCTAGAGGGGAATGCCACTGCCACCAGGCCGGCTGGCGAAGTAGCCAGCCAGATCTCCCCCAACGGAGTCGGCCCGGTGGATGCGATAGTCAGTGTATTCATCTTTTCATTATAAACCGTCGGGCAAGCCCGCCGCGCTTATGGCAGGATTTCCAATTTTGCCAGGCTGGCCGCCAGGCGTTTAATGCCCACGCTCTCAAAGACCACATCCACAATTTCGTCGCCATCCTGCAGGCGGCTGTCAATCACCATGCCCTCCTCCCAAACCGGGTGCTTCACCCGCATCCCAGCCCGGAATTTCGCCTCCAGCAGGGGGGCGCTTTGACCAGCGGAGGAACGGCCCGGGGAGGGCAGCGTCCAGGAGGTGTTGCTCGTGCGGCGCGATTCGCGACTGCGGGGTACCCGCCCCTTGCCAGAAACGAACTCCCCCGGGATGTCGTCCAGGAAGCGCGACTCGATCGTCTCTTCGGCATAGCCGCGCCCGCCGCGCCGCATGGCGCGCAGCAGGTAGAGCCTTTCCTTGGCGCGGGTGATGCCGACGTAAAACAGGCGGCGCTCCTCTTCCATTTCTTCCGGTTCATCGAACGAACGGCTGTGCGGCAGGATGCCGTCATCCAGCCCGACGATGAAGACCACGCCGAACTCCAGGCCTTTGGCGGCATGCAGGGTCAGCAGGGTGGGAACGTTGCCTTCGGAGAGCGTATCCTGGTCGGAGACGAGGGCCACGTTTTCGAGGAATTCGGCCAGGCTGCGGGTGCTGTATTCGTCGGCCAGGCGGTGCAGTTCCAGCACGTTCTCCCAGCGGTCTTTACCCTCGTCGCTGCCGTCGTTGATGTGATCCAGGTAGTTGATGTCCTGCGCAATCAGGTCGAACAATTCAGAGACAGTATAGGTCTCGGCGTGGGCGCGCCACTTTTGCAGCAGCCCGCCAAAATCTGAAAGTGGCAGGGCGGCCCGGCCGGTGAATTGCTCCCAGTAGGGGGATTTGTCGCCAGCCGCCAGGCTGATGGCCACCCGCCCGGGGCTGATGCCTGCGCCGCGCCCGGCCTGGTGCAGTGCCAGCAGGCTCTTTTCGCCGATGCCGCGCGGCGGGACGTTAATGATGCGGTCTAGGGAAATTTCATCGTCTGGGTTGTAGACCAGCCGCAGATAAGCGATGATGTCCTTGATTTCGCGGCGGCCATAGAAGCGTTGCGCACCGACCAGGCGGTAGGGCAGGCGGGCCTGCAGGAAGGCTTCTTCCAGCAAACGCGACATGGCATTTGTGCGGTACATCACGGCGCAGTCGCCCGGCTCGGCCTGTTTACTGAGTACCAACTGGGCAATGGTGTCCACCACAAAACTGGCTTCTCCGTAATCATCCAGCGCTTCGTAGAAAACCACTTTCTCGCCTGCGCCGCGCTCACTGAACAATTTTTTCCTGCGCCGCCGGGGGGCTTTGTCAATCACCGACATGGCCGTGTCGAGGATGGTCTGGCGCGAACGGTAGTTCTGCTCCAGCAGGATGGTCTGGCAATTCGGGAAGTCCTGCTCAAAGCGCTGCACATTGCGATAATCCGCACCGCGCCAACGATAGACCGAGTTATGCACCACTACGCCACCAGCGACATAATTATGAAGATTGTTGACTTCGAAATCGTAGACCATTCCTTCATACTGTTCGCGGCTTACTTCGATAATTTCATCTTCAATAATTTGCCCATCCCGCTCAATGGCGACAATCATGCTGGGGTGCAAGTGGCTGGCGGGCATCAGGCTGAAGCGGGGCGCAAGTTTGTTCTCTTTTTTGCCTGTCAGGAAGGCGGCAATCACCACTTCTGCCTCACCTACATCGTCGCTCAGTTTTTCAGCAGCCGAATGGATGTCTGTATACTTTAAACGATTGAGGCTAACCCGCCAGTTATTTCGGCTGCGGATGCGTGGGTTGTATCCCTGCTGCTTGAGTTTGCCTGCCAGGGCTAAGTCGCTGCTCCACAGGTCAACCCGGTGGGCATGCCAGGCGGATTGTTCCGAGAGCCGCCCGTCGCCAAAGTAGCGAAGATTTACAGTGTTTCGATAAGTTCCCTGGGGTGTGTAATGGGGATAATTAAAGTTATATTCCATATCTTCGAACAATCGGGCTACATTGTGGTTGGTGTCGATCTCCCTGAATACCTGGTTGATTTGTTCCTGCGACAAACGCATTTGCCGCCCGCGAACATGGAATACAGTGGTCGGGATGCCATACTTGACGGAAAATATCAACTCCCAGTAACTGGCTTCCTGCCGGGAGTTGCATACTTTTAGCACCCATACCCTGTTCGCATTTTCAGCATTACTGCGAACTCTCAACCCTACTTGCAATTCGTCACTGACACCGTCACTGCGCGCGTGGGTGGCTGTGCCAATTCGGTATCCTTTGTCTTTGCAGTACATCAGATAGACATAATGAAGGCCAGGTCTTAAGCCAAGCCTGGCAAAAACAATGTGGTTTGGTGTCGCACTGAAAGACGCCCCGTTTTGGGTGGTCACCTTTACCAGTTCCCCGTTGTATGGCCGAGAACCGATGTGATTGATCTTTTCCGGCAGGCAGGAGCCTCGACCACTCGCGGCCGTCACCAGTTCGCCGCTTTGTAAATTTTCTACCGTAATCTTGCCATTGGGTGTGTGAATTGGTGTTCCGGTGGGGAAACACTGATCCGGATCCCCGACGCAAAAGATATTCTTGTGAAACGATGACAGGTGCTTGAGCAGGGTGTACTGGGCAATGTTCGTATCCTGGAACTCGTCCACCAGCACATGCTTGAATCGCTGGGCGTATTTCTCACGCACTTCCGGGTGCTCCTCCATCAGGAAGGCGGTCAGCACCAGCAGGTCGTCAAAATCCACCCCGTTCGAGGCATACAGCAATTCCTGGTATTTCTGGTAAATGCGTTTTACCGCTTCGTCGCGGTAGGTCTGCACCGGGTAATCCTCCGGGCGGATAAGTTCATTTTTTGCGCGGCTGATTGCCCCGTGCACAGCCACCGGGCGGTAAAGCTTCTCGTTCAGGTTTAACTCACGGATAGCGCTCTTGACCACCTTCTCCTGGTCGTCCGCATCGAAAATCACAAACTCACCCGAAACCGGCAGCTTCTCCGCTTCGCGTCGCAGGATGCGCGCGCAGGTACTATGAAAGGTCCCCAGCAGCAGGCCGCGGGTCATCTCCTCGCCCAGCAACTGCTGCACACGGTGTTCCATTTCGCGCGCCGCCTTGTTGGTAAAGGTCACGGCCAACATCTGGTACGGGCGCACGCCCTCATAGCCGATCAGGTAGGCAATGCGCTGGGTCAGTACGCGCGTCTTGCCGGAACCAGGCCCGGCCAGCACCAGCACCGGTCCTTCGCCAGCCGTCACGGCCTGGCGTTGCTGCGAGTTAAGGATATCGAGGAAGTCCATCATGGCGGGTGGATTATAAAACAAAGACGGGGCCGCCCACCTTAGGCTACCCCGCCATCAACCTTAACAAATTGAATTTACAGCGCGGAAGTGCAGTTCGGGCAGCGCGTGGCTTTAATATGAATGCTGCTCATACAGTGCGGGCATTCTTTGGTGGCTGGTTCGGCAGCTGGCGCAGGCTTCTTCACCGAGTTGATCGCCTTAATCATCAGGAAGATTACAAACGCCACAATCACAAAATCAATCACCGCCTGCACGAATGCGCCCCACAAGACAGCTGCCTCGCCGACCATAATGGATTGGTCGGCAAAATTAATCCCTCCCAGCAACAGCCCAATCAACGGCATCAGGATGTCGTTCACCAGCGAAGACACAATCTTGCCGAACGCCCCGCCGATGATCACACCCACCGCCAGGTCCACCACATTGCCGCGCATGGCAAAGTCACGAAATTCTTTTAACATAACACCTCCTTGTAGATTAAAAAGATTCTACAACAAATCCCGTTACAATTACCTTTTACGGAGGACGTATGAAAAATTGGACCTTGTTTATTGTGATCGTTTTCCTGCTCGCAGCCTGCTCCCTGCCGGGAGAGGGAGAATCTGGGCTGGCTACCCCGCAGCCTGATTCCGCCTCAACGGATTCTGCCCCTGCACTTCCCACTGCCGCCCCCGCCCCCGTCACCCTGACGATTTGCACCGGCCAGGAGCCGAACACCCTTTATCCATATGGCAGCCCCAACACTGCCGCGCGCAATGTGCTGGCCGCATTATATGACGGCCCCATGGACGGCTTCATCTCGGGTAATGTGCCTGTGATTCTGGAAGTCATTCCCTCCATTCAAAATGGCGATGCCCAACTGGCGGCTGTTCCTGTCAAACGCGGCGAACTGGTCGTGGATGCAAACGGCAACGTCTCAGTGTTGGATTTTGGCCTGCGCGTCTACCCCAGTGGCTGCAACGACCAGGCTTGTGTGGAGACCTACGATGGCCGTGATGGTTTCACCATGGATCAGATGATCGTCACCTTCCACATCAAGCCCGGCATCACCTGGTCAGATGGTACGCCGCTCACCGCCGCCGACTCGGTCTATGCCTACCAGGTCGCTGTAGACCCGGGCAGCAGGCAATCCTCCTACCTGCTGGATCGTACTCAGGCCTATGAAGAAGTGGATGAACTGACCACCCAGTGGTGGGGCAGGCCAGGTTTCATCGATTCATCCTATTCCAGCAATTTCTGGTCGCCTTTCCCAAAACACCTCTGGGGCAGCCTGCGCGCTGACCAGTTGCTGGTTGCCGACCATACCCTGCGTGAACCGCTGGGCTGGGGCGCTTATGTCTTTGAAGAATGGATTCCGGGGGAACTGATTAGAATGTCGCGCAACCCGGCTTACTTCCGTTCTGAAGAAGGCCTGCCACATTTTGACTACCTGGTTTACCGTTTCATGCCCAATGCTGAGAGCGCCATCTCCGCCCTTTCGGCAGGCAATTGTGACCTGCTCGATTCCAGCCTGCGCTTGGACGGCCAGTTGGACCTGCTCACACAAATGGAAAAAGACGGCCTGCTCAAGCTGGTTGTTGCCGCCACGCCGATCATGGAGCGCCTGGACTTTGGGATTAACCCCGCCTCCTACGATGACGGCTATGCCCCCGGCGCGGGTGATCGCCAGAACCTGTTTGGTGATGTCCGTACCCGCCAGGCGCTGGCTTATTGCATTGACCGCCAGGAAATCATCGATACTGTCCTGCTGGGTTACACGGTTGTGCCGAATAGTTTTGTCTCTCCTTACCATCCTGTTGCCAGCCAGGATGTGGCTCTGTATAGCTATGATGTCGCCGCTGCCGCCGATCTGCTCACCCAGGCCGGCTGGCTGGATACAGACCAGGATGCCTCCACCCCGCGTGTGGCTGTCAATGTTGCCGGTGTTGCGCCGGGTACGCTGCTGACTGTTACCCTGACCACCACCCAGGCACTGCAGCGTCGCCAGGTGAGTGAGATTATTGCGGAGGGTCTTGGTAGTTGCGGCGTGGGCGTGGAATTAAATTACCTCGACCAGGCCAGCCTGTACGCCTCCGGACCACAGGGGGTTTTGTTTGGCCGCCAGTTTGACCTGGCCGAATATGCTATTGGCGTTCTCGGCACTGAACCGGCTTGCAGTTGGTTCCTGTCTGGTGAAATCCCCTCGGCTCAAAACCAGTGGCTGGGGATGAACGTCAGCGGCTACAGCAACCCGGACTATGACGAATTATGCCTGGCGGCCCGTCGGTCGATTCCTGGTACATCCGAATACACAGAACGCTACCATCGCCTGCAACAAATCAATGCCAATGACCTGCCATCCATTCCCTTGTACTTGCGCCTGCGTGTTGCCGCGGCTCGCCCGGACCTTTGCAGCTTCACCATTGACCTGACCTCCTCGGGTGACCTGTGGCGCATTGAAGAATTTGCGGTCAGCCCCGCCTGCCGCCAGGAGTAATTTTAGACTTGGCTACACAACTTGCCCGTGCAATAAATTTCTTGACGATAAAACATGGATATGCTATAGTGAGACACTGAGTTTTTCAATAGCGCAGTTCATGAAATTTGCGCTGGAAAATCCATGCTCAGTTTGGAGGTTTACGCCGCACGATATGAAAACTCAACGTACCTCACATCTTACCCACCAAATTTTCTCAGGAGGAGAAAACCCAATGCTTAAGAACCGTTTGATGACCGTTTTGGGGTTGCTCATCGTAGCCAGCATGATTCTGGCCGCCTGCGCCCCCGCCGAGCCTGCTACCGGTGAAGCTCCCGCTTCATCCGAAGCTGCCTCGTCCGAAGCTCCTGCCGCCACCGAGCCGCCCGCCCCCAAGGTAATGGTCGCCTGCTTGGCTCAGGAACCCTCCACTCTCTACCTCTACAGCGAATCCGCCCTGGTGAAGACCTTCGTGCTCGATTCCCTGTATGATGGCACCTTCGATGCCCGCTCCTACAGCTACCAGCCGGTGCTGTACAAGGACCTGGCGACCTTCGATAATGGTGGCGCTACCAACACCGCTCTGGAAGTTGGCGTTGGCGATACCGTATACGATGCTGCCACCGACAGCGCTGTGACCCTCGAGGTTGGTAGTGTTGTTACCCTCAACCAGCTGGATGGCAGCTCCCTCGATGTGACCGTCGAGGAAGGTCAGACCTACCCGACCATGCAGATCGTTGCCACCTACGCCATGCACGATGGCGTGACCTGGGAAGACGGCACCCCCGTAACCACCGACGACATTCTGTTCTCCTATGAAGTCGGCGCTTCCCCCGACACCCCCACCAGCAAGTACTTCTACACCACCCAGACCCAGAAGATTGAAGTTGTGGACGCTCAGTCCTACATGTACTACTTCATGCCTGGTTTCACCAGTGGTACCTACTTCGTTGACGGTATGATCGCCCCGCTGCCCAAGCACGTCTATGGCGAGGGTGGTTCCAACCCCCTCAGCCCGGCCGAAATGCTGGCTGACGAAGGTGTGAACCGCGATCCGCTGGCCTATGGTCCCTTCAAGCTCGTCGAATGGATTGCCGGCGATAGCATCATCGTTGAGAAGAACCCGACCTACTGGCGCGCCGGTGAAGGCCTGCCCTACCTCGATCAGCTCATCTACCGCTTCATCCCCGACACCAATGCGCTGATTGCCCAGCTCGCCTCCGGTGAGTGCGACATGGGTACCCAGGACGCCGCTTTCGAAGGCTCCCTGCCCCTGATTCGCCAGTTCGAAGCTGAAGGCCTGATGATTCCGCAGGTTGTTGCCGGTACTGTCTTTGAGCACCTCGACTTCAACATCACCCCGGTCGAGAGCTATGCTGGCGCCGCTGCCACCCTGACCGCTTCCGATGGCGAACGCCTGTTTGCCAAGAAGGAATTCCGCCAGGCCATTGCTTACTGCTTGGACCGCCAGGCCATTGTTGACGCCACCACAAACGGCGCCGCCCTGGTCCAGAACACCTACACCGCTTCCGATCACCCGTTCTATGCTGGTGACGAGAACGTAACCGTCTACGAGTTCAACCCCGACAAGGGCAAGGAACTGCTGGCTGGCCTCGGCTGGTCTGACACCGACGGTGACGGCCTGCTCGATAATGGCGCTGGTGAAACCCTGGCCTTCGAGCACAGCACCCGCACCAACGCCCTGCGCGAAAAGGTGACCCAGGTTGTCCAGGCTCAGCTGAAGGACAACTGCGGTATCACCACCACCATCGCCTTGGTTGGCGCTGAGTTCTTCGCTGACGGCCCCGATGGTATGGTCTTTGGTCGCGCCTACGACATGGGCGAATTCGCCTGGTTGACCGGCGTTGAGCCGCCCTGCAACCTGTACATCTCCTCCCAGCTGCCCAGTGCTGAACTGGGTTGGGGCAATGCCAACAACGTCGGCTTCCTGAACGCTGAGTTCGATGCCGCTTGTAACGCTGCCCTGCAGGCGCTGGATGAAGGGACCAAGTCTGCCGAGCACGCTAAGGCCCAGGCTATCTTCACTGAAGAACTGCCCAGCATCCCGCTGTTCGCCCGTGCTAAGATCCTGGTTACCGGCCCGAACATCGTCGGTGTGATCATGGACCCGACCGCCAACAGCGAATTCTGGAACGTCGAATCCTTCGACATCGTCCAGTAATCCTGTAGCAGAAGAAACAAAGGAGGATGGCGAGAATCCTCGCCATCCTCCACTTCTATTATCTATATCTCCTCGGAGAGCTGATATGTATAATTACCTAATTCGCCGTTTTTTCCAAATGTCCCTGGTGGTGATTGTCTCCTCCATGGCCATTTATTTCCTGCTCTGGCTGGCTCCGGGGGGTCCGCTGGATGAACTCAAGATGGCTGGCGCTGCCGATCGGCGCTCTCGTTTCACTGAAGCTGACATCCAGCGTGTTGCTGAGTATCTCGGTCTTCACCGTGGCCCGGTGTGGGGCTATGTCGCCTGGATGACAGGCGAAGACTGGTTTGGCGCCATTGGCCGTTCCGATTTACAGACTTCCAGTTGCCGCGCGAAGGATACCACTTGCAGTCATGGTGTGTTGCGTGGTGACTTTGGTGTTTCCTGGAACGTTGCCCGCGGTCAACCGGTAGGTGATGTTCTTATATCGCGTATGCGAAACACCATGATCCTGATGGTTGGCGCAACGTTGATTTCACTGTTGATCGCAATCCCGATTGGTATTTATTCGGCGGTCAATCAATATTCCCGCCTCGATTATTTCTTTACCACCTTTTCTTTTCTTGGAACAGCCATGCCGGTCTTCTGGTTTGGCCTGATGATGATTATTATGTTTGGCGGTAACCAATCACCAATTTATAAGGTCTTTGGTTTGCCTTATTTGCCGACAGGCAATGTCACCCTGGCCCGAGCGCCATTGCCCGGGTCGTTGCTTGGCTTGCTTGGTGCTGAACCACGCTCCTGGTTGGATATTGCTGTGCATGCCATCCTGCCGGTGACGGTGCTCTCCCTGCTCTATATGGCCGGTTGGAGCCGCTTTATGCGCTCCTCCATGCTCGAGGTTCTGCGCCAGGATTATGTCCGTGTGGCGCGTGCCAAGGGCTTGCGCGAACGGGTGGTGATTTACAAACACGCCTTGCGCAATGCGCTCATCCCGCTTATTACCATTGTCGTCTTCCAAATACCTGGTATTTTTGGTGGGGCGACCATTACTGAGACAGTCTTCAACTGGCCGGGGATGGGTTTCTTATACGTCTATGCCCTTGGCGCTGATGACTATCCGGTAGCCATGGCTTTCCTGTTCATCAGTTCGGTGCTTGTCGTGATTGCATCCCTGCTGGGTGACATTCTGTATACGGTCGTCGATCCCCGTATACGTTTCAACTAAAAATCTGCTTGAGGTAGGTACCCTGTATGGCTGTTGTTGAACTCCAGAATGAGTCATTGTCGACCATAAAAGAAGAAAACCAGTTAACAATTGTCGCACGGCGCTTTTTCCGTCACAGGCTGGCCGTGGTGGCAGTGGTGATTGTTATCCTGTTCCTTCTTATGGCGATTTTTGCCGAGCAAATTGCGCCTTTTGACCCGTATAAGCAGAACCTCAGCCCGGCTTATTCCAATCCGTCATCTACGCACCTGCTTGGTACGGATGAGCTTGGTCGTGACGTTTTCAGCCGTCTGTTATATGCAGCGCAGATTTCCCTCTTCGTGACTTTCGCGGTGAATTTCATTTCGGAGTTCGTGGGGGTTGTTGTTGGCGCGGTTTCCGGCTACTTCAAGGGCTGGGTGGATAATGCGATCCAGCGTTTTGTGGAATTCATGCTGACCCTGCCAACCTTGCCGCTCCTGCTCTTTTTCTCGGCTATCCTGCGCGGCATCACCATCCCCGGCTTGCCAGATCAATGGTCCCAAGCCATCATTATTTCCGGCGTGTTGATCGCTTTTGGCTGGCTCGGTTCCACTCGCCTGGTGCGTGGCATGGTGCTCAGCCTGCGCGAGCAGGATTTCACCCAGGCAGCCCGCTCATTGGGTATGAATGACTGGCAGATTATCGTTCGCCACATGATCCCCAATTCTCTTGCACCGGTAATCGTTAACCTGACCCTCGGCCTAGGCGGTGTCATCGTGCTGGAAGCTGCCCTGTCCTTCCTCGGGTTTGGTATCACCCCGCCTGTTCCTACCTGGGGGAATATGCTCCGTAACGTTCAGGAGCGTATGTGGCAGCAGCCCTGGCTGGCTTTTTACCCTGGTTTCTGTATCTTCCTCACATCCCTTTCTTTCAACTACATTGGTGACGGTTTGCGCGATGCATTGGACCCGCGTTTGAAACTGTAAATCTTAAAAATACTGGAGAAATATACCCATGAAGCGCACAATTCTTGTTTTAATCCTGGCCGGGATTATGGCCCTGGCCGCCTGTGGACCGCGCGAAGTTGCTGGCCCGACCGAAGCGCAAATTGCATCCTTGACCGCCACTGCCGCTGTCATGCAGTCTGCCCTTCCGGTTGACCTCCCAATCCCTGCCGATGCGACCAACCTGAGAATCGCCGCCAACAATACCTACATTTCTTTTGAAGTGCTTGGTCCGTTGGATAGTGTGATTGAATACTACAAGACCTCCCTGGCTGAACAGGGCTGGGAAAAAATGAACAACAGTAATGAAGCCCCGGTTGGTGAAGCCGTGACCCTCTTGCGCTCCAAACCGGATCGCAACCTGTCGGTTACTATTCAATCCATTCCCAAGAGCGATAATGTTCGGGTCCTGATTACCGTCATTAATAAATAATTTAGAGGCATTTGTGGCTCATTTATCTGATACAAGTCGTGGAAAGACAGCCTCAATCTTAGATTTCTTGGTCACAATTGGTGCAGCAGCCCTGTTCTTTGTTTACCTGACGCTGGCCATTTATACGAAAGATGCTCGCTGGTTCTGGCCGTTTTACTCGGCTGAACCATCTTATGCGGTGCTTCGGTGTTATGGCAGTGAAGTAACCCTGGATGGCGCCTGGCCAGAAACGAAGCAGATTGCTACACTGGTAAACGGGCAAATTTCGGGTGAAAAACGTTGGGATGAGTTGAACCTTACAGACTTAACTTATGAGTACTACCAGACCAGCCCGCTGATGGTTGTTCTGGAGTTGCACTATTCTGAGCCGCAGCGCATCCATTCACAAAGTCCATTTTTTTCCGACTTTGAAACGCTTATGATCCCGCTGGATGGTCGCTTCTCAGAAACCGAAATAATTTTCAATCTGGTTAACGGTAAACCGGCAGGCGGCTCTTTTCATGTGAAATCGTTCGATCCACTACGTGAATACCTGGAATCAGAAGGACTTTGCAGCATAAAATCATAAAGCATCACTGCTCCTGATAAGGGCAAAACTCATCCGGCGACAAGGAGTTAAACAAACCTGTGTCTGAAAACAAGAAATTACTAGAAGTTCGCAATCTTAAGACCCACTTTTTCACCGAAGACGGTGTTGTGAAAGCCGTGGATGGGGTTGATTTTTATGTCAACTCTGGTGAGGTGCTGGGTTTGGTAGGCGAATCGGGTTGCGGGAAGAGCGTTACGTCCCTCACGATCATGCGCCTGATCACCCAGCCCGGCAAGATCGTGGATGGGGAGATCATTTTCAACGGCAAAGATCTTGTCAAAGCGACTGAAAATGAAATGATCCAGGTGCGTGGCAACCAGATTTCCATGATTTTCCAGCAGCCACAGAGTGCCCTCAACCCGGTCTTCCGTGTCGGGGATCAGATTGCCGAGGTGTTAAATATTCACCAGGATATGGGCAGGGAAGCTGGCCGCGCCCGCGCCGTGGAACTGCTAAAAATGGTGGGCATCCCTGAGGCGGAACGCCGCGCTGATGCATATCCCCACGAACTTTCCGGTGGTATGGCCCAGCGCGTCATGATTGCTATGGCGTTGGCCTGCGTTCCCGACTTGTTAATTGCGGATGAGCCGACCACGGCCCTCGATGTGACCATCCAGGCCCAGATTTTGGACCTGATGCGCAACCTGCGTGAAAACATTGGTACAGCCATTATCCTGATCACTCACGATCTGGGTGTAGTGGCGGAAATGTGTGAACGCGTTGCCGTCATGTACGCCGGGCAGATTGTTGAACAATCAGAAGTTGTTTCTATTTTTGACCAGCCGATGCACCCCTATACACAGGGCCTGATTGGCTCCATCCCTGTGTTGGGGAAAATCAAAGACCGCCTGGAAGTTATTCCGGGTTCTGTGCCGAACCTTGTTAATCTGCCGCCGGGCTGCCGGTTTGCACCCCGCTGCCGTGCCCGTGTCGAAAACCAGCTGACCATTTGCGCAACTGAAGTCCCTGATCTGCAAGAAGTGATCCCGGGTCACAAAGTTCGCTGCTGGCTCTATCAGGATGGTGAAGGCCATCGCGCTCCTCTCGCACATGCGACTGGCAAAAAATAACATCGCGGAGAATAATCCATCATGACTGAGACCACCAAACCCCAAGTTAACGAACTGATTAAAGTTCAGAACCTGAAGAAATATTTCCCCGTTCGTGCAGGCCTGCTCCAGCGGGTTGTCGCGCACGTCCAGGCCGTTGATGATGTATCCTTCGTTGTTCGTGAAGGTGAAACCCTGGGCCTCGTGGGCGAGTCTGGCTGCGGCAAGACAACCGTTGGCCGCACCATGTTGCGCCTGATCGAACCGACAGCTGGCGCTGTGGAATTTGACGGGCAGGATGTACTAAAACTGCGTGGCAATGACCTGAAAAAGATGCGCCGCAACATGCAAATCATCTTCCAGGATCCTTATGCTTCGCTTGACCCGCGTATGCCGATTGGCGAGTCGGTGATGGAAGGCCTGAACATTCATAATATCGGTTCCCGCAAGGAACGCTTCGATATTATGCTCGATACACTTAAAAAGGTTGGTCTGGAAGATTACCATGCCCGTCGTTACCCGCATGAGTTTTCGGGTGGCCAGCGTCAGCGTATCGGTATTGCCCGTGCCCTGGCCCTGCGCCCCAAATTCATTGTTTGTGATGAGCCTGTTTCCGCTCTGGATGTTTCCATCCAGTCGCAGGTACTCAACATCTTGAATGACCTGCAGGAAGAATTTGGCCTAACGTACCTGTTCATCGCCCACAACCTGAGTGTGGTGGAACATATTTCAGACCGCGTGGCAGTGATGTATCTAGGCAAAATGGTCGAATTGACCGGCCGCGAAGAATTGTTCGCCAACCCGATGCACCCTTATACCAAGGCGCTCATGTCGGCCATCCCGATCCCCGAACCGAACCTGAAGCGTGACCGCATCATCTTGAAGGGCGATGTGCCCAGCCCGTTGAACCCGCCCAGCGGTTGCCGCTTCCACCCGCGCTGCCCGGTGGTCATGGATATTTGTTCGCAACAAGAGCCTGCTTTTAAAGAATACAAGCCAGATCATTTTGTCGCCTGCTGGCTGTATGAATAACCCCGTTTAGATACCCGCCCAATTATGGCCCCCAGGGTATTGATCGTTGACGACCAAAAAGATGTAAGCCGCTTGTTGCGCTCCGCACTGGAGACAATTGAGCAAGGATTGAGCGTGGCTGAAGCTCCCTCGGGAGAAGAAGCCATGCTCGAACTTTCTAAGGGCAAAATTGACCTGTTGGTATCAGACTATCGCCTGCCAGGCATGAACGGCCTGGAATTGACTGAGAAGATTCGCGCCCGTAACCCGGATGTACGCGTCATCCTGGTCACGGGCGTAACCGACCCAAAAGCCCAGGCGGCGCTGAAAGAAGCAAAGGTAGATGCTTATTTTACAAAACCCGTCCCGGTTGGCGATTTCCTTGCTGCTGTCGAGACCGCACTCGGGTTGGCCCGCACAGTACTCACTGAAGCGGAAAAGACCGAAAAAGTCGAAGAAGAACGCCGCACACTTGGCGATATATTGGCTGATTTGCGAAAATCGCTCGATGCCCAGGCGATTTTGCTGATCAATGCCGATGCGCAGGTAGAAGCTGAGGCCGGGCAGCCTGCCAACCAGGAAGAAATTGCGTCGTTCCTGCCCACATTTGTCAATATTCACTCAGCGTCACAGCGGATAAGCGGAAGCCTGACCAATCATATTCACCTGTTTGCCAACCAGGAAAGTGACCTGGTGCTGATTCCGGTCACCAACTCGCATAGCTTGTTGCTCATTGGCCGGGGCCAGGCCGACACCCCCAACCTGCCCAAAACGCTGAAGGCTTTACAGGCTGCAACTGCCGAACTGGTTGAAGGAATGCAAAAGATTGGTATCGCTCCCGCTGCTGAACCGGTGGCCAACCAGCCAGCGGCCTCGGTGGTCGAAGAAGAAACCGCGGATGAGTCGGTGGATGAATTTGCTGACTTGTTGTTTGGCGCAACAGCGAACAAAAAACAGGATGCTGCCAGTTTTTGGGATGGCTTGGTTGAAAAAGGAACCACCTATAACGAACCTGACAAACTGACCTTTGAGCAGGCGGCCAAACTGGGCCTGACGCCAGACGATAAGAATGGGTAGGTTGCCAGCCCTGCCCGCCTTATGATACAATAGCCCGCGCTTTGGGGCGTGGTGCAACGGCAGCACACCGGCCTTTGGAGCCGTGGATCTTGGTTCGAATCCAGGCGCCCCAGCCTAAAAATTACGCCTCCCGTTATGTGGGGCTACCCAATCACTCGGACGGGCTTCGCGACTTCGCAAGCCCGTTCTGCGTCTCAGCAGGAGAACACATGCGCACAACAGCCATCCTACTTGCCGCGGGCCAGGGAACCCGCATGAAATCTCACCTGCCCAAGGTATTGCACCGCATTTGCGGTAAGCCATTGGTCTGGTATTCCCTGCAGGCTGCCCGAGAGGTAACCAGTCAGGAACCTGTGATGGTCATCGGGCATGGCGCGGATCAGGTAAAACAGGTTATGGGGGATGCAGCCCGGTATGCCATTCAGGAGCAGCAGCTTGGCACCGGTCACGCTGTGATGCAGGCCGCCGATCTGGTGCGCGGGCAGGCCGATTTTGTGCTGGTAACCTATGCCGATATGCCGTTGTTGCGCCCGGAGACCCTGCAGAAATTGCTTGCCACCCAGCAGGCCAACCCTGGCCCGATTTCCATACTGACCGTCTTCGCAGATGACCCGCGCGGATTTGGTCGCATCGAACGCCATGCCGATGGTACTGTGAAAGCCATTGTGGAGGAATATGTTGCCAGCCCGGGGCAACTCCAGATTAAAGAGCTGAACGTGGGGGCCTATTGTTTCTCTGCCGCATGGCTGTGGAGCGGGCTCACCCGTATCCGTGTCTCGCCAAAGGGCGAATACTACCTGACAGACCTGGTCGAGATCGCCGTAGCCGAGGGCCTGCCAGTGCAGGCCCTGGTGATGGATAACTTACAGGAAACCATTGGTATCAATACCCGTGTTCATCTTTCAGAAGCGGAAGCGGCCATGCGTAAACGAATCAATGAACAGCATATGCTCAATGGTGTCAGCATTATCGACCCGGTCAATACTTACATCGAAACAGGGGTACGCATCGGGGTGGATACGGTGCTGTGGCCGAATACTTATTTGCAGGGGAATACGTCCATTGGTGAGAATTGCCAGATTGGCCCGGAAACGCACATCCAGAACAGCACAATTGGCGACCATTGCAAGGTATTTAAGTCCGTGCTTGAAGGCGCGGTGCTCGAAAACCATGTGGACATGGGGCCTTTTGCCCGCCTGCGAAAAGGTGCGCACCTGGCAGACCATGTGCACATGGGCAACTTTGGCGAAGTGAAGGACTCATACTTGGGGCCGGGTGTTAAGATGGGACATTTTTCCTACATTGGTAATGCACAAATTGGCGCAGAGACGAATATTGGCGCCGGGACGATTACCTGCAACTATGACGGTGAAAAGAAACACCCCACCACGATTGGTGAGCAAGTTTTTATTGGTTCTGATACTATGCTGGTGGCGCCGCTTAAAATTGGCAACCGGGGTCGAACCGGCGCTGGCGCAGTGGTAACCAAGGATGTCCCGGAAGATACGTTGGTGGTGGGCATGCCCGCCCGTGCTATTCGTCGCTTCAAGAAAGAGGCTGACCATGACAAAGCTGAATGAGGAAGAAAAGAAATTCCTGATCGACCTGGCGGTGGAAGCCCGTCGCCGGGCATATGCGCCTTACTCAAATTACCCGGTTGGGGCGGCGCTGCGCAGCAAAAGCCAGAAGTTTTATACCGGCATGAATATTGAAAATGCTGCTTATCCGCTAACCATTTGCGCCGAACGGGTGGCAGTTTTTAAGGCAGTAGCCGAAGGGGAGCGCGAGTTTGAAGCCATTGCGGTGGTGACCAAAAACGGCGGTTCGCCGTGCGGGTCGTGCCGACAGGTGATGGCCGAATTTGGACTTGAAACCATTGTGTTGATTGCCGACCAGCAAGGCCAGCTCGTAACAGAAACAACAGTGGCGAAATTGTTGCCCGAGGCTTTTACCCCACAAAAACTGGACAATGCCTGAGCCATTACGCTCCTTTCGCGCAGATGCGATTGTGTTGCGCCACGCGAATTGGGGCGAGGCGGATCGCATCCTGACGCTTTTTACCCGTGAAAAAGGGAAGCTGCGCGTGGTGGTGAAAGGTGCGCGGCGGATTAAATCACGCAAGGCCGGGCACGTTGAACCATTTACCCATGTTTCCCTGCTGCTGGCGCGTGGGCGCGATTTACCAATTGTCACACAGGTCGAGACGATTAATGCCCACCTGCCCCTGCGCGAAAGCCTGGAACATACGGGGTATGCCGCTTATGTAGTGGAATTGGTGGATCGCTTTACTTATGAGGAGGAAAGTGAGAACCTGCCGGTCTTTCGGCTCCTTGCTGAAACCCTGTCCCGCCTGGATGCCCAGCAGGATGCCTGGGTGGTCATCCGAAATTACGAAATGCGCCTGCTGGATTACCTGGGTTTCAGGCCACAATTATTCACCTGTGCCAACTGTGAACGAGAAATACAGCCGGAGAATCAGTTTATTTCGCCATCGGCAGGTGGGGTGATCTGCCCGCGTTGCGGGCAGGGGCTGCCTGGGTTATGGCCGGTTTCTATCGAGATACTAAGATATCTGCGGCACTTCCAGCGTAGCAAGTTTGATGAAGCGGCTCGCGCCAACCCTCCGGACTCCATTCGCAGGGAAGTGGAAAAGCTGATGCAAGCCTATTTTACTTATCTGCTGGAACGTTCACTGAATACGCCGGGCTTTTTGCAAAAAGTTCGCCAGGCCGGGGAATAAATTTTTAGCGCGAGATGTAAATCTCGCGCTAAAAATTTCAGGAGGAGGAAAACAACGCTTATTCGGCGTTCAGGAATTCGTTGAGCGTATTAAAGGTATTGCCGAGGCCTTCGGTGCGAGCGCGGAAGAATTTTTCCTGCCCTTTGATGGTGACGTTCACCAGCCCGGCCAGGCGCATTTCGCTGAGATGGTGGGTGACGGTTGGCGCGCGCAGGTTCAGGCGGCGGGCCAACTCGGAGGGGGTCAGTTCTTCGTGGCTGATATCGTGCAGGATTTTCAGACGGGTGGGGTCGGCCAGGGCTTTAAGCTGGCGAACCAGGCCCTCCGGCACTTTTTCACCGGGGATGGCAGCCATGCTGGCCGGGCGGACACCGAATAAGAATAGGGCACGGTTATCGTCGATTTTTTCCAACAGTACCAGTGGGGTGGTCCAGAAGGCGGGTACGAAAACAAATTCCCTAAACCCCAGTTCGTTGGCGTCGAACGCCACGCCCTGGGATAACTCGCGGATCATGGAGTGGATGTCCATGCCCGTAGTGGCCTGCCTGGCCTGCTCCACGCCAATTTCCAGCACTGGCGCAATGCGCTTTTCCTCATCATCAAAAAAAGCCTTGTAATAGGCTTGGACGGCGGTAAAGAGGGCTTCGCCACATTCATCAGGACGGGCGCACCAGTTAAGGAAGGTTTCCATGGCTGCCCTGTCATATTTCATTTTTTCTTTGCCATTGCCATGTTTCTGGAGAAGGACAGTCAGTTGCTCATCTGTCCACCTTTTGTTATCGATGATGGTCTTGAGCGTATTGCTGTATTCGTTGTCCCAGCAATCCAGGTTGAGCAGGGTGCGCAGGCGGTTGGCTGCAGGGATTTGCCGAAGACCCCACAGGGCGCTGACAGCGTCCTTGGGGTCTGGTAGTTCGGTAATCCAGGTGAGTGGCATGCCGATAAATGGCAGCACTTCTTCGAGGAATTTTCGTTCCGTAGCCGGGATGCGCGAGCGGATGCCCGCTGCCCACGATGCCCGCACACCGTAATATTCCGGTTCGTGTAATACATGCAGGCTGACAAATAATTCGTAGGCAGTGCCGTGATCCCAAGCGACGGAAGGGATGGCCATTACAGACTCCGTTCGGGCATGGAGATGTCGTGCAGTAGGTTGCCGATTTTGACGAAGATTCGGCCAGTGCCGGGGCTGATGGGGGTTTTTGTGACCGGGTTTTCAAGCAGGATGTTGCCTAACCCGATTAAAAGATGGGCGAGTGTAGAAGTAAAGGCGTTCATTTCGTATCCTGAAAAGGTGGTGGACGATATGTCCTGATAAACAATGTCCGAAGTGGAAGGGCAGGGTTCCTGTGCATGGCAGCAGGGGCTGGTGGGCACGCATACTTGAGCGAACATGTTACCTCCTTTCAGAAGGGCAAAACCATTAGGTGTGTATCTTTCTTAGTCAGCTATCTAATTAGATTATCGTCTAACTCTTGTGATTTGTCAAGGGTTAACTTAGATGTTTGTCTAACTAGTTCCAGTACTAGGTTTGGGTGGATTGGACAGCTTGCTGGAAAACGGCCACCATGCGCTCGAGGTTGATCTCCTCTGCCACGATGCGGTAGGATTCCTGACCCATTTTCCGTAACAGGGGGATATCGCTTAATGCCTGTTGCATAGCAAAGAGCAGTGCGAAATCGTCCTCAGCTGGAACTTGCCAACCGTTTTCAGGGCGTACCAGATCATTCTGGGTGCCATCCCCCTGCGCAACGATGACCGGCAAGCCATAACTCATGGCTTCCTGTACGGCCAGGCCGCCTGTGCCGGGTAGCACGAACAGGTCTGCTTCGGAAAAATAGGCTGCCAGTTCGGCGCCGTGTTTTGCACCAGGGAATTCAGCCTCCGGGTAGATGATGCGGGCATGTTCTTTTACGTTGTCGAGTTCCGGCCCGTCGCCAATAATTACCAGACGCGGCTGGAGTTGTTCCGGAAGTTGGGAGCAGGCTTTTAGCAGCGAGGGAATCCGCTTGCGGGCCTGGATTCGGCCCACGAAAAGCACAACCGGCGTGGGCGTAGCCCGCTCCGCCCTGATTGGCGGGGGATGGGTTGGGGTGCGGGTGACGGCGTTGGGGGCCACGAAAACCCGTTTGGCGGGACATCCACAGGAAATGTATTCCTGTGCTCCACGCTGGCTGTAGGCGACCATTGCATCGAATTGGCTCAGGAAGATGTTTCGCAAGTGGTTGAGCGGGCCGCGCTGCCCCGGCGCACCGAGACCCCAGCCAATGACCGGGCGGCGGCGGTTGTGCATCCAGCGGATGGCGGCGGGGGAGGAAAGATAGCGAAAATTGGCTTCGAGAATCAGTGCGGCGGGATCGGTTTCTTCCAGCCAGCCTAGCAGGCCGCGCTGGTAGCAGGCATAGAACGGGGATTGCGGATCGAGGAAGTGCAGGTTTTGACCCAGGGTCAAACGGGCGGTTTGCAGGGAACTGGCCATCTGGATGCCCTCCTGTGGAAGCGGCTGGCCCGCAAAAACAGACATGCCGCCGAATGTGGCTTTGGCCAAGGCATCGAAGAACGATGCGCGATATGCGGGCAACACACGCTGGACGAGGGCCAGGTGGCTCATGCACCCTGCTCCCCAAGCAGCACAGACAGGTAATGGTCGGTCATACTTTCGATGTTAAAAGCCTGCCCGGCCCGGGCGCGGGCCCCGGCCCGGTAGGCAGGTTGGTTTTCAAAGACTTTCACCAGCCCGGCGGCCAGTGGCGCAGCGATTGGCTGCTGTAGTTTCCACGGGTCACTACCGTATGGGGCTATGAAACCCGCCTCCGATGTAACCAGTTCCGCCAACGAGCCAGTATCATAACTGACCACTGGCAGTCCGCAGGCCAGCGCCTCAATCACCGAATTGGGGCAGGCCGGGTGCACATCTGCCGAAAACAGGGCGTGCGCGCCACGCTGCAGGCTGGGCACCTGCTCACGGTTGACCAGCCCGGCCCATCGGATGTTTATCTTGCTGCCCGCCTGCCATTCGGTTTTCAGGGGTTCGCTTACTTCACCGACCACCACCAATTCAACCGGGCGCGAGGCCAGGGCATTGGCAGCCTCTGCCAGGTGGATGGCGTTGGCAAGGCCGCCCTCGTAACCGCCGCCTAGGCTGCCTTCCACAACAAGCAGGCGGAAGACATCGGCGGGCGGCTGTTCCGGCCCTTTGGGGGAATACTGCTCGAGGTCAACGGCATTATGCACCACCATGGAGGGCTTTCCTGCATCACCGTACCAGTCGTTCCACCAGATTTGTGAAAAGGCGCTCTGGTAAATAATGGCATCGGCCACATGACGGCGAACGGTGGCAAGGATGAGATTGCCGTATTCCGCACGGATCGAATGGGGGATGGAAATGGGATTCCTGCGGTGAATCCAGTTAATTCCATCCAGCCGTTGGATGACCCGCACGCCTCGCTGTTGGACCCGTTTAAGGGAGAGGATCTCACGTGTGCCGCCAATGACCAACACTGCGGCATAGGGCGTATCGGCCAGTGATTGGGTAATTTCAATCCCGCGCCGGGCGGCGGCCTGGCGAAACTTGTTCAGGAAGGAAACCATGCCGCCCACACCGTGTACACTGGGGATGACACAAATGCGGGGCTTACTCACGCAGGCCCACTTTTATGGCGGGGATGCCCGCCCAGATCTCATTCTCGCCAGTGGATTGGGTCAGCACGGCGTTAGCGCCGAGGACGGTTCCGCGGCCGATGGTTAAGATTCCTTCGGCGCATAACACTTTTGCCCCCGCGCCAAGGATGACATCATCTTCCACCACGATGGCTTCAAAACGAGACTGGCTGACCGGGCGAAAAATATCTGCGCGGCCAAGGGTGACGCCCGGGTAAATGCCGACCCGCGCGCCAATCCTTGTCTGGGGGTGAATGACCACGCCCATGCCGCCATGATGCAGCAGGAAACCGGGGCCGATGCTTACTGAGCGCGGGATTTCCACGCCGAGCAATTTGAGTAAAAAATAGGCCAGTTTGCCGAATAGCCGATTCTGGCGCAGAGCAACCAACTTTTCATAGAAAGACATGTCGCAATTATAGCGCGGCGGGCAGCGATTTGGACTGTGTTAGAATCCCGAATTGCCATGCAAACTGCTGCCCTGCTCCTTGCATCCAACTCGCCACGCCGCAAGCAATTGATTGGTCTGGCAGGCTGGGCGTTCCGCGTCGCCCCGGCAGACCTGGATGAAAGCCTCCTGCCCGGCGAAAGTCCGGATGACTATGTTGCCCGGCTGGCCGAAGCCAAGGCCCGCGCAGCAGCCCACAAAGCGGATGGCGAAGCCTATGTGATTGGCTCGGATACAACCGTTGTTCTCGGTGAGGAAATCCTGGCCAAGCCAGCCGATGAGGCCGAAGCCGCAAGTATGTTGGGGAAATTGCGCGGGCGCACCCACCAGGTGCTGACGGGCATCTGTGTGCTTAACTTGCTGGATGGCACCGCCCACGTGGATGTTTGCATTACCGATGTGCCGATGCGCAATTATACAGATGCAGAGATCGCAGCGTATGTTGCCACAGGCGACCCGCTCGACAAGGCCGGGGCGTATGCCATCCAGCATCCGCAGTTCCAGCCGGTGGCCAGCATGGAAGGTTGTTATGCCAGTGTGATGGGCCTGCCTCTCTGCCACCTGGCGCGGATGCTGACCCGCCTGGGCCTGCCGCCGACTCAGGATGTGCCCGCTGGCTGCCAGCAATTGCTGTCTTATGATTGTCCGGTGTACCAATCCATTTTGGATGGATAATTGTTAAAGGTGAAAAATGAAACACATCAAGTGGTTTAATGTCCTCATTGTTCTTGCCCTGCTGGCGGCCTGTGTGCCCGGCGGGGAGGGTGGTTTTGGCCTACCCACGAGCACCCTCCCGCCGCCGCAGGTGCGGGTAACCCGTGCGCCGGATGCCGCCAGCGCAATGCGCGCCTATCTTGATGCCTACGCCGAAGATGATTATGTTGCCATGTACGCCATGCTGACCGAAGCCAGCAGGCAGGCCATTTCAGAAGAAGATTTTGCCAACCGCCATAGCCGTGCGCTGGACGCAATGGCGCTTAAAGAAATGCGTTATACCATCCAGAGCACCAGCACTGCGCCGCAGAGCGCCCAGGTTAATTACAACCTGGTCTATGTCAGCAATGTGGTTGGTGAGATATCGTCCGATGTCATCGCAAACCTGAGCCTCGACCAGGGTCAGTGGCGCATCAGCTGGGACGAATCGTTGATCCTCTCGGACCTGCGTGGCGGTAACATCCTTTCGATGGATTATTCTGTGCCGGAACGGGGCAGCATCCTTGATCGTGATGGCGACCCGCTGGTTGCACGCACCGACGCCGTGGCGCTGGGCCTGATTCCCGGGCAGATCTTCCCGGATGCTGAAGAAGCCCTGCTTTCCGAACTCAGCCGGTTGACCGGCCTGAACCGCGAGACCATCCGCGACAAATATCGCTTTGCCGGGGCCGATTGGTACATCCCGGTGGGTGAAGTTTCCTTGGAAGAAATCAGCAACCGTTATGGTGTGCTGAGTAGTTATAGCGGTCTGGTTTTTTCGGAATATAACTCGCGTTATTACTACGGTGGCGGGTTGGCATCGCAGACTATTGGCTATACTTCTTCCATCCCGGCAGAGCGCCGCGAGGAATATATCCGTGCCGGGTATTCACCGGATGCGCGGGTCGGCCAGGCGGGCATCGAAGTTTGGGGTGAGCAATACCTGGCCGGGCAAACGGGCGGCACCTTGTATGTCGTCAGCCCGGAGGGCAGCATTATAAAATTTATCGGTGAGCGGAAGACAGCCCAGCCTGCCAGCAACCTGTATCTGACCATTGATCGGGACTTCCAGGCCCAGGTGCAGCGCGCCATGCTGGAGAGTTTCTCAGGTTCAATTGTCGTTCTGGAGCGTGATACCGGCCGTGTGCTGGCCATGGTATCCAGCCCCGGTTATGACCCAAATATATTTGATCCCCGGAACGCGAACAGCACCAATGGCCTGACCGCCCTCTTCCAGAGTACGGATACGCCACTGCTTAACCGCGCCACGCAGGGCCAGTACCCGCTCGGTTCGGTCTTTAAGATTATTACCATGGCTGCCGCGCTCGAAAGCGGCACATTTACAGCGGACAACCAGTACAACTGTCAGTACGAATGGACAGAACTGCCCGGCCGTATCTTTTATGACTGGACCTATGAACGCTTCCAGCGCGAATTGCGCGAAACAGGGCAGGGCGTAACCCAACCCTCGGGTGTGCTCAATCTGCAAGAAGGCCTGATGCGTTCCTGTAATCCCTGGTTCTATCATATCGGCCTGACGCTCTATAACCAAGGCTATACCACCCTGGTTGCTGACACGGCGCGCGGTTTTGGGCTGGGGTCGCCTACCGGCATTGGCCAGATCGCCGAAGCTTCGGGCAACATAAATAATCCGCCTGAAGTGACCGAAGCGGTCAACCAGGCCATTGGCCAGGGTGATATGTTGGTGACCCCATTGCAAGTCGCCACTTTCATTGCGGCCATCGGCAACGGTGGCACATTGTACCGTCCACAAATTGTTGAAAAAGTGGTGGGTGCTGATGGCATCGAAACCGTTTTGTTCAGCCCGGAAGAACGCGGCACCCTGCCAATCTCAGAGGAAAACCTGCTGTTATTACAGCAGGCCATGCGCATGGTGGTGGCCGACCCGCGTGGCACAGCCTATCGTCGATTTACCACGACAGACCTGCCCATTTATGGCAAAACTGGCACGGCCGAAGTGCCGCCCAACCTGCCGCATGCTTGGTTTGCAGGCTACACCGATGCAGTCGAGAGCACCGGCTTGCCCGATATTGCCATCGTCGTGCTGGTTGAGAACAAGGGTGAAGGGTCAGATTATGGAGCACCAATCTTCAAACGTGTCATCGAAATCTACTACCAGGGGCGCCCGATCAACCTGTACTGGTTCGAGTCATCGTTCGGGATTACCGAAACGCCGACCTTGCCGGTGACACCGACCCTTGGCCCATAAGTGGAATGCCACCTTCCGAAGCGCAACACGGCTTCGGAAGTTCTTTTTAAGCGATAGAATAAGGCGACATGAGCGATTCTTTCACCGGGCGGATCATTCGCGCCCAATCCGGGTTTTTCAGTGTCCTGCCCGATTCGGGCGGGCTACCCCTCACCTGTCAGTTGCGCGGGAGGTTGAAACAAGGCCCGAGATTGGGCGACATTGCCGCCCTCGGCGACCTTGTCCAGGCTACCCGCCTGCCTGACGGCTCGGGGTCAATCGAGGAAATCCTGCCGCGTTCGACCGAGATTGTCCGTATGGATCCGCGCCCGCAAGGAGAGTATCGCCAGGTGCTGCTGGCGAATGCCGACCAGGCTGTTTTTGTTTTTTCCTGCGCCAGCCCCCAGCCGCGTTTACGAATGTTGGATCGCTTTTTAGTGATTGCAGAAAAACAATCGGTTCCCCCGTTAATTGTTGCCAATAAAGTAGACCTGGTTTCGCAGGAACAGGCCGAAGTGTTGTTCGGAATGTACCCAAACCTGGGATACCCTGTCTTGTATACCTCCGCACAGCGAGGCGTTGGGCTGGATCCGCTGCGCGCGGCCCTGGCAGGCAAGCTCTCTGCGTTGGCAGGGCCTTCCGGGGCGGGCAAATCCAGCCTGCTGAATCTGATCTTTCCCGGCCTCGACCTGCAAGTAGGCGAGGTGAGTAAATTTAACAAAAAAGGCACACATACCACTGTGTTCCGTGAACTGCATGCCCTGCCGGGTGGTGGTTGGGTGGCCGATGTGCCTGGTTGGAAGAGCCTGGCGCTCTGGGATACCGAGCCCGAGGAAATGGATGCTTACTTCCCGGAATTACGTGACCTGGTGCCAGACTGCCAGTTCAGTGATTGCAGTCACACCCACGAGCCGGGTTGTGCCGTGCTGGCGGCATTGCAGGATGGGCGTGTATTGCAAGAACGATATGAATCATTTTTACGCCTGAGGGATGGACAGGAATGAATAGTTGGAAGCTTTACGGGCACGATTGGGCGGTAGAAATGTTGTACAAACATGTTGCCAGCGGTTCTGCGCGGCATGCCTACCTGTTTGCCGGGCCAGACGGCCTGGGCCGCCGCACACTGGCCCTGCGCTTGGCGCAAGCGCTGAACTGCGAGCAGCCTGCCGGGCCGGGCCAGCCTTGTTTTGCCTGCCGTACCTGTAATCAATTTGAGTTGATGCAGCACCCGGATTTGATGGTCGTGCAGGCGGCCAGTGAAGGCGGTACGCTGAAAGTAGAGCAGGTGCGCGAAGTCCAGAAGTTCCTATCCCTGCGGCCTTTCTCGGCAGGCTATAAAGTTGCCCTGTTCTTGCGGTTTGAGGAGGCCAACGTCAATGCCCAGAATGCCCTGCTCAAAACCCTGGAGGAGGCCCCGTCGTACGGGGTGTTGCTCTTGACTGCTGATAACCCGGAACAACTCCTGCCGACCATTGTTTCGCGTTGCGAGGTGTTGCGAATGCGCCCCATGCCGCCTGCATCTGTAAAGGCTTTTTTGCAGGAACGGCAGGTGGGCACTGAGCGGGCAGCCCTGCTGGCCAGCCTTTCGGGCGGGCGGCCCGGCCTGGCCCTGCAACTGGCCGGGGATGAAAAAGCCTTTGCATTCAGGGCTGAAAAACTGGCTGACCTGAAGAGCATGTTGGGTGCCAAACGACGCGAACGTTTTGCCTATGCCGAAAAACTGGCCAAAGACAAGGAGAATTTCCGGCAGACCCTTTTCACCTGGCTGGGTTTTTGGCGGGATGTGCTGCTGGCTGCCGGGGGAGCGCCGGACAGGATGATCAACGTGGATTGGAATGATGAGATCCGCTGGCTGGGGGCAAGCCTGGACCTGCCTGCTGCCCGGCAGTTGGTGCAAGCCACCGAGAAAGCTATTGAACGGCTGGATAGGAATGTCAACGCCCGCCTGCTGGCGGAAGTATTCCTGATGGAGTGGCCGGTGGTGAAGGATTAAGGAAGATGGGCAAAACCCCGCACCGGGAATGAGGCTATCCGCCAGGGTGAAGTGTTTAAGGTAAGGATCAGAATTTCATCCAGAGTGAAACCGTCTCCATGATGACGGTAAACGGTTTGCTCATGCGGCCTGTTCCAGGGGCAGGGTCACGGTAAAAGTGCTGCCGCGCCCAACTTCGCTTTCCAGGCTGATCTGCCCGCCCATCATTTCCACCAGTTGGCGTGTAATGGAAAGACCCAGGCCAATGCCGCGGTTTTCGCGTGTCATGGCGTTGTCAGCCTGCCTGAATGGGTCAAAGATGAACGGCTGAGCTTCGGGGGCAATGCCTGTGCCAGTATCAATGATCTGGATCTGCCAGTGCTGTTCGTCCTTGCGGGCGACTTTGATTGTAACCCGGCCCTTTTTGGTGAATTTGATGGCGTTGCCTGCCAGGTTGATGATTACCTGGCGCAGGCGGTAGTCATCCCCGCGAATCTCTTCCGGCATGGACGGGTCGATGATACTTTCCAGGTGTAGGCCTTTGTTGCCTGCCAGGAAGCTCAGCCCGCCGGTGGCCTGCTCGATAAACTCGGCCAGGTTGAAGGATTTTTTCTGTAAAACAATCGCATTGGATTCAATCTGGGCCTGGTCCAGCAGTTCGCTGACCATGCTGTTCAGGTAGTTGGCACTCTGGACAATTTCCCCGGCGGCCCGTTTTTGCTGTTCGCTGAGCGTACCAAAAGTGCCGGATTGCAACAACTCGGCAAAGCCCAAAATTCCCCCCAGCGGGGTGCGCAGTTCGTGGCTGACCTTTGCCAGCAAGTGGCTTTTGGCCAGGCTGGCTTCAATGGCCTTGTCGCGGGCCATTTGCAGCACTTGCTGGGTTTCTTTCACCTGGGTGATGTCGCGGGCCACAATTACGCGGCCTACCAGGTTGTTGCGCCTGTCGCGCAGGGGGGAGAGGGTGAACTCGTACCAGCGTCGGTTTTCGCCGTCATCCAACGAAACTTCATCCTTCCCTTCCACGACATCCCGGTAACGTTCGATCAGGTGCGGCCACCGGACAAGCACCTCGGCAATCGTTTTGCCAATCGTGGATGTATTTTCCGGAAGGTCGAGCACGCGGTACGCAGCCGGGTTCATATCCACCACCCGGTTGCTGGCATCCAGCACCAGCATGCCATCTCGCATGTTATCAATGACAATGTCTCGCGCAATAGGAACCAGTTCGAGCAGGCGATGACGGAACAGGGCCAATGCCATGCCCATGCCGGTGATGGTGAATGCAAATGGGGTCAGGTCAATGCGGATGGGGACCAGCTTGAAGACTGTCAGAATGTTAGCAATGAAAGGGACGCTAATGGCAAGTAAGACCCATATCATTTGCCAGCGATACTCGGCAGGCCATTTTAACAACGTCCTGGTCAGGAAAAACGCCCCGGAGACCATGCAAAGGTAAGAGTAAACAGCATGTACGTACCAGAACCAGAAACCGTTTTCGGTATTAATCACATAAATTCCGCCCTCAGGGACCATTTCGCGCGAAATCCAGAACCAGTTGTGTGTTGGGTTGCTGGCAATCACAAGCAAGGTAATGATGGGGATAAGAAACAGGCTGTACTTCAGGCGAAATCGATTAATCCATTCTTGTTTGCCGGTATATTCCAGGGCAAACAGCAGCCATGCGGTGGGAGTAAGCACGACACTGATAAAGGTAATATCCTGCCAGAAGGTCATTGCCTCGATGGTGGTCGAGGAGACCTGCATGTTGTACGTAAGCCCCCAGGAAAACAGCAAGGCCATCATCAGCGAGAAGGAACCGGTCCCGCTGGTTTTTCGTTGACGCCAGCTGTAGGCAGACAACGCGCCTGAGACCAGCGCGGCAGCCACCAGTGGAATGGAATAAATCGAAAAGGAATATGGCATATGAACTCCCCGTCAGGGTCAGGTTTGTTCGATTATAGTACAGCGCAGAAAAAAACGAACCCGCCAACTTTTAGTATTGCTGGGTTGTTTCATGTGCTTATTCCCTTGTTATTAACCGTACCGCCCGGTCATAGAAGAAATAATCCCAGGCCCAGTTAATCAGCACAATCAGCCGGTTCCTGAAACCAATCAGCCCGATCAGGTGTACCACCAGCCAGATCACCCAGGCGATGAAGCCTGAGAAACGCCAGTTGCCGATCCGCGCGACGGCGTCATTGCGCCCAATCGTCGCCAGGGAGCCGGGGTCAGCATACTTAAACGGCAGGGCAGTTTTCCCGGCGACCAGCCGCAGGATGTTCCCGGCCGCCGCTTCGCCCTGCTGGAAGGCCACCGTTCCCATCATCGGCAGCGGCTGCCCGTTCTCTTCCAAGTAAGAGGCGTCGCCCGTAATGAACACATTTTCTCGCCCGGCCACCTGTAGCGTGGGCAGCACCTTCACGCGCCCCTGGCGGGCCTGCTCGAGGGATAAGTGTTGGTAGATTTCCGCTGCCTGAACGCCTGCCGACCAGAGCAGGGTCTGGCAATTGATCACCTCACCGGACTCCAATCGCGCTTGCCTCCCGTCAAAATGGGCCAGCCGGGCTAATAGTTTCACCGTGATGTGTTTGGCCGAAAGTGACTTCAATGCGGCGGCCTGCAAATCTGCGGGGAAGCCGCTCAACAGGCAAGATGAGGCCTCCAGCAGCAGGATACGAACATTGCTGATGTCCAGGTTTGGGTAATCCTTGCGCAACACCAGGCGGATTAACTCCGAGAGCGCCCCGGCGCTTTCAACACCTGTGGGGCCGCCGCCCGCCACCACAAACGTCAGCAGGGATTGCCGTTCTACCGGATCTTTCTCGTGCGCGGCCAATTCAAACATGCGCAGCACGTGGTTGCGCAGCCGGATGGCGTCTGGCACGTCTTTCAAAACCAGTGCGTTTTTGGCAAGCGAGAGGTTGCCAAAAAAATTAACCGCTGCCCCGGCGGCAAGGATCAGGTAGTCGTAAGCCAGCAGGCCACGCTCGGTTTGGATGATTCTGGCGTCAAAATCCACCCCGGTAACTTCGGCCAGCAGGAAGTCTATATTTTTCTTGTCCTGGAAGATGGCCCGCACCGGGTAGGCAATTTCATCCGGCGAGAGACCGGCAGTTGCCACCTGGTAGAGCAGCGGCTGGAACAGGTGATAGTTGCGGCGGTCCACCACGGTCACGCGCACGGGTTTGCCTGCCAATTTTTGGGCAGTTTTCATCCCGGCGAAGCCTGCGCCGACGACGACGACATGAGGGAGGGTGTTCGGTTTCATCCTGGCTCACTTTCCATCACACTGATTGTGATATTTTTCACATTTATTGTAACAAATCGGGTAGGGTTTGTCAATAATGTGTAAGCCAGTTGATTGCTTATTTTGTTTGTAGACGCTGGTGAACCAGGCGAGCGTTTTCCACAGCGGCGGGGTTGTCGCTGTGCAGGCAGAGTGTATCCGGGAAGATGACTTGCCCCCCAAAACGGATGCCCTCGTTTGCCAGGCGCAGGGCATTTTCAACGACTTGCTGTGGTTCTTCCAGTACGGCGTTTGGCTGGCTACGCGGCATGAGATGGCCGCCGGGCAGGTAGGCGCGGTCCGGGAAGGCTTCATGGAAGACGTGCAAACCGTGCTCCAGCCCGGCGGCGGGCAAGGCCGACCCGGCCAGTCCGACCAGGATTAATTCCGTGCTGATGCTTTTGACTGCCCGGGCGATGGTTGCTGCCAGCGCAGGGTCTGTGGCCGCCTGGTTGTATAGCGCGCCATGCGGTTTGACGTGGCGGAGTTTGATTCCCTCGGCGCGCGCCAGCCGGGACAGGGTTTGTACCTGTTCAGTGATGATCT
>JANJTV010000064.1 GCA_024710905.1 Anaerolineales bacterium
GCCGTCGCACCAGAATGCGGCGGCTTTTTTATTTGCATTCAGGGTTGTCTTGTCGTAAAATTTTTAAGTACCGATATTTATTCTACAAAAGGAGATGTCAATGGCAACTGCCCCACAAGTACAGCAACGACCCATGACCGAGGAAGGCGACTTCCTGCAAATCAAATCTGTTGATCATGTTCACATGGTTGTTGGCAACGCCAAACATGCCATGTATTACTGGTGGAAAGGCTTCGGCTTTACCCCTGTGGCGTATTCCGGCCTGGAAACCGGCAACCGCGAGTTCGCCTCCTATGTGCTGCAAAGCGGGCAAATTCGCTTTGTGGTTTCGGCCCCTTATGGCCCATCCAGCCCGATGGCCACCCACCACATGCTGCACGGCGACGGCGTCAAGGTCATCGCCCTGGAAGTGGAAGATGTAGAAAAAGCCTGGCGCGAGACCACCTCCCGCGGCGGCAAAAGCGCTTGGGCGCCCAAGGAAGAAAAAGACGAACACGGCATTTATCGCACATCCGCTATTTACACCTACGGCGAAACCCTGCACGTCTTTGTAGACCGCAGCGATTACAAGGGCATCTTTGCCCCCACCTACCGCCCGATCACCGACAAGACAGCCGAAAGCGCGGGCCTGGCTGCCGTGGACCACATGGTCGGCAATGTTCAGCTCGGCAAAATGAATCACTGGGTGAACTTCTATCACCAGGTGATGGGTTTCCGCCAGTTGCTGCACTTTGACGACAAGGACATCTCCACCGAGTATTCGGCGCTGATGTCCAAGGTGATGCAGAACGGCAACGGGCGGGTCAAATTCCCGATCAACGAACCTGCAGAAGGCAAGCGTAAGAGCCAGATCGAAGAATACCTGGATTACTATTACACTCCCGGCGTGCAGCACATTGCCATGGCCACCGGTGACATCATCAGCACCGTGCGCGAACTGAAAGCCCGCGGCATCGAATTCCTGCGCGTGCCCGACACCTACTACGAAATGCTCCCCGAGCGCGTGGGCCAGATCAAGGAAGACATGCAGACCATCAACGAGCTGGGCATCCTGGTCGACCGCGACGATGAAGGCTACCTGCTGCAAATCTTCAGCCGCCCGATCCAGGACCGCCCGACCGTCTTTGTGGAGATCATCCAGCGTCACGGCGCGCGAGGCTTTGGCAAGGGTAACTTCAAGGCGCTGTTCGAATCGCTTGAATTGGAACAGGAACGCCGCGGGAACCTGTAAGCGCGGAACGGGCTGGCCTGTATGAAACCATTGGCCGCGCTCCTGATGATCACCTGCCTGGCGGCAATCACAGCCTGCCAGGCAGTTCCTGTTTCCCCGGCATCGGAAGGCCCCACCCCGGCAGGCTCCCCCGAGCCGCTTCCCGAGGCAACCGACACCGCCCAACCTGAAAGGGAGCTGGCGCCCATTCCGGCCCGGCCGCTCGACACGCAAGGCCCCTGGGCCGTCTTCACCGGCGCGGACGGTCTGTACGCCATCAACCTGGATGGCTCCGGGCAGACCTTGCTCATGTCCCTGCCGCCCTACCTGAAATTGAGCGCCGTCGCCCCGCAGGGAGGCCGCTTCAGCATCATCAGCGCTGAAGACACCAACGGGACAGTAAACCTGACCCTGCACATCCTGCGCCTGCCAGATGGCGTTGTGGAAGCCAGCCTGCCGCTCACTGGCCCGCTGACTGAGCCCGGCCCCCAGCACCAGCCCGGGGATGCGATCTACGAAACGATGACCGTGCTCGGCAGCGGCGATTGGTCGCCGGACGGCCAGCAACTGGCCTTTGAAGGCGGCATGGACAGTGACAACGCCGATTTGTATCTCTACAACAGCACCGACGCCACCGTCACGCGCCTGACCAGCGGTCCAAGCAACGATTTCAGCCCGCGCTGGTCACCGGATGGGAAATACATCGTTCACATGGGCGCCAGCACCTTTGGCAGCGGCGCAGGTTATGAAATGAGCGGCGTGTGGCTTTCCAACGCCAGGGACGGCACCATCTCAGACCTGTACCTGCTGGATCCGAAAAGCGGCGCGGAGACCATCCTGGGTTGGGCGGATGCAAAAACAGTTATTGTTTACAGCTTTACGGCCAGCTGCTCGACCTACAACCTGCGATCGGTGGATATCGAAACCGGCGAAGTGATCCCGCTCTGGCCCGGTTACTTTAATCAGTTAGACATCGCCTTCGATCCGGCCAGCGGTACGACCCTGCTCTTCAGCGGTGACCTGTCCTCCTGTGAAGGCGGCAGCGACACACGCGGCGGATACCTCGTCAGCCGCACAGGTGAAGTTCAGCGCATCAGCGACCTGGAAGGCAGTTTCCCGGTCTGGAACACCGACTTGAATGCGTTTGTTTACACCGACCCGCAACTGGCCTACGCCATCCGCCCGGACGGATCCACGCCGCAGTATCCGCCCGACCTGTCCGACCACCCGGCTGTCTCACCCGACGGCAGGCAGTTTGTCTGGCGCGAACCGTTTGACGGCGGGCTGTATGGCCAAATTGACAGCGAATTTCGCTGGCTGCTGGCAGGCGAGGTACAACTGTCACGCAGCGATGGGTTTGGCGTCAGCTTCAGCCTGCCACCAATTGCGCTTTGGTCTGCTGACAGCCGTTCCTTCCTGTTCGCTGCAGACGGGCTGTTGCTCGCCAGCCGTGTGGAAAATGATTTCATGCACCAGACCATTACTGAAATTGCCAGCAGTGAGACACCCTTCCTGCTGTTCAAGGTAAACCCATAAAGGAATATCCCATGAAACGCACCATCCTGATCGTCCTCGTGCTGGCGTTTGCCAGCCTGGCTTGCGCCTTCCCGTTCGCACAGGGAACGCCCGCCGAAAACACAGAAACGCCGGTCGTGAGCCAGCCTTCCAGCGAGTCGTCCGAATCGCCTGACTCCCAGTCGCCCGGCGAGAGCGGGCCGGATAGCGGCCTGCTCGTCCAGACCGATGGCTACCAGTTCATCATCCCGGACGGCGTGGCCAGCGGATTCCAGGTGACCACTTACCCCGAAGTCGTCGGCGAGCAGGATTACCCATACTGGGAGATCGCCCCGGAATATGTCGAGTTCACCCTGCAAGGTTATGCCCTGCAGGATACGTTCCATCGCCCGCGCATCCTGGTCTACCCGGCCGCACGTTACACTGAGTTGCAAAACGGCGCGGCGGAGAGCATTTCGCGCATCCAGGCCATCCTGGGCGGTGGAGCCATGACGCAGGAGACCCTGCCATATGTGCCATTCTTCAACGCCGGGGCCATGATTAACGCCCGACCGGAAGTGATTCCTTCGGGCAATGGGCGCGGCGTGCGCGTGATTACCCAGTATGGGCAGGCGCTCTATCACATCAACAACACAGCCCTGTTTTACCTGTATCAGGGCCTGACGGAGGATGGGCAGTATTACATCGTCGCCATCCTGCCCATCACGCACCCCACGCTTTCCAGCAGCGAAGACCCTTATGCGCCGCTACCGCCGGGTGGGTTCGCCTTCCCACCGTTCGAGGCCGAAGTGGCCGAATTTGAAACCTATTTTGGTCTGGTGACCGACCTGCTGACCAATACCCAGCCCGAAGCCTTCACGCCATCGCTTACCAGCCTGGATGCGCTGGTACAATCCATAGAAGTCCGACCATAGACCGCAAACAAGGATGGTAAGAAGCATGCCCATTAGCAACGCAACTGTGAAGGTCGTCCGCCCGCAAGGGAGTTTTATCTCCAAACAGAACCTGCCCAACTTCGAGGGTGTCTCGCTGCAAACGGTTGGTTCCAAACACCTGTGCATGCACATGGTGGTGGTGCCGCCCGGCGGGCGGGCCGAGTCGCATTACCATGACGGCTACGAAACCGTGATCTATGTGCTCAAGGGCCGCGCCAAAACCGTGTACGGCGAAAATCTGGACCAGGAAATTGAGCACCAGCCGGGCGACTTCATTTACATCCCGCCCAATGTGCCGCATTACCCCGTCAACCTGAGCGATACCGAGGAAGTCGTCGCCATCGTGGCGCGCAACGACCCCAACGAACAGGAAAGTGTTGTGCTTTATCCCTGAGAGAAAAGGAGAAAAATATGCCGTTCTATCACAAACTCGGTACCATCCCCCATAAACGCCACGTCCAGTTCCGCAAAACGGATGGCGGCCTGTATCGCGAAGAACTGATGGGGTTGGAGGGCTTCTCCAGCCTGCAATCCATCCTGTACCATCACTTCCTGCCGCCGCGCGTGGTGAAATGGGAGGATCTCGGCCCCGCCAAACCGGTGACCGTGGACTTCGGCCCGATCCGTCACCGCGCCTTCCACACCAACGAACTCCCCCCCGGCGGCGACCCGTTAAAAGCGCGGATTCCCCTGCTGGCAAACAACGACGTCATTCTCGGAGTGGCGCATGCCTCCGAAAGCATGGATTATTTCTACCGCAACGCCCAGGCTTATGAAACCTGGTGGGTGCATGAAGGCAACGGCACGCTCAAGAGCCAGTTTGGCAACCTGAAATTCCGCCGGGGCGATTACATCGTCATCCCGTTCGGCACCACCTGGCAGATGCAATTGGACGGCCCGTGCCGTTTCTTCACCATTGAAAACCCCAGCCAGATCGAGCCGCCCAAACGCTACCGAAACAACTTTGGACAACTGCTGGAACACGCCCCATATTGTGAGCGAGACATCCGCGTGCCGGAAACCCTGGAAACACACACCGAGACCGGCGAATTTGAAGTGCGGATCAAGGTGCGCGACCGGCTGACCCGCCACATCCTGGACCACCACCCGCTGGATGTGGTCGGCTGGGACGGCTACCTTTACCCGTGGATTTTCAACATCGAAGACTTTGAGCCGATCACCGGGCGCATTCACCAGCCGCCGCCCGTTCACCAGACTTTTGATGCGCACAATTTTGTGGTCTGCTCATTTGTGCCGCGCCTGTTCGATTACCATCCAGACGCCATCCCCGCCCCGTATAATCACTCGAATGTCAACTCAGACGAGGTGATCTACTACGCAGAGGGCAACTTCATGAGTCGCAAGGGCATCAACCGCTCAGACATTTCCCTGCATCCTTATGGCCTGCCGCACGGCCCGCAGCCCGGCATGACCGAAGCCAGCATTGGCAAGCGCGAAACACAGGAACTGGCCGTCATGGTGGATACATTCTATCCGCTACACCTGACCGCCCAGGCCGTGGAACTGGAAAAGCCCGAATACCAGGCCACCTGGCAGGAAGGCACACCGGAGTAAGTTATTCAGGCTGCATCAAAATTTCCGCCCCCGATACAGGAACTGCACCCTTCCTGATGTCGGGGGCGGAATGTTAGAATCAAAAAAACTGGCCCGCAACCATGCCCTTCAACAACAACCCTTCCCCCGCAACCCTGGCATCCCTGCAAAATGTAAAAACGATTCCCTACTGG
>JANJTV010000123.1 GCA_024710905.1 Anaerolineales bacterium
CAAAGGAAATATCTACCTGCTGGGCCTGGCGCAAGCCATCCTGGATGGAAAGGCCCAACTGGTAAATTGTCCAGGCTTTACCACCCAGCCAGGCAAAAACAACCAACACAACCAGCAAGACAGCAGGCAGGATAAATCTTGTCCATCCGGATTGATTCTTCGGAGCAGCCGCCAGGAAGGGGTTGGGATTGCCCGCCGGGTTGCCAATCAATGGCGATCCTTGGCCAGTTTTATCGCTCAAATGTAACTCGTGGGAATACACCGCTTCGGCCAGGTATTGCAGGCCTTTGCGGTGCCAGTCGCTGATGGTCGAATTGGAGGCCACTTCCGGTTCATCGCCAACCAGTTTATAACGATCCCGCTCTTCGCCCGGCACATCATCGGCGCTGCCAAAAACAAACAACAGGATGGCATGGTCAATTTTCTGCCAGGCATCTCTAAGGCTGCGCGGGCCGGGCTGGCCGTGCAATACAGGGGCAAAGTAATACGCTGCCAGCAGGCCAAACTCGCCCCAGTGGGTATCCAGGCGCTTGCCGCGCCGGGGCGGGGCAGTAGGCTGCAGCTTCTTGAAAATCAGCGCCAGGGCATGCAGCAATTGCCGGCCTTTGGGCAGGGAGGCCAGGTCCGGGTTCTCAGCAACCGCCTGCTGGACGAAGAACGCCTGCTGCCAAGGATGCGAATTGAGCGCCGCGGGGTTGGTGGCTTTTTCAAGCAGGTTTTTCAGTTCAGAAAGCAGTTCGTTTTGTGTCTTCATCAGGATCATGGTTCCCGGGGGGCAATCACCCAGTCACCTTGCAAGAGCAGGCAGCCTTCCGGGCAGTCATTCAGGCTGCGTAACAGGGCCGCATCGGTCTCCAGCCGGGCAGCCAAATCATCAATGCTGATGCTCTCTCCTGTGACTTCTACCGCGGTCAGGTAAGGTACGCCAGTGACATCAGTCGTCTGGTAAGGGAAGATGGCAATGTAATTAATCCAGATCGGCAATGGCAGTCGCAGGTTAATGGCCTGTAGGGCTTCAAGGCTGGTGCCATACTGTTCCAGCAGCCGTTCGATATTATCCCCATCCACAATGCGGTGGGCAACAAACTGGCGGCCTTCCGGGCCAATCGGCATATACAGGCGGCGCAGGACGGGCGGTTGGGTGACAGTGGCAGTCGGCTCTGGCGTGAAGGTCGCGGTTGGTGCAACGGTGGCAGTCGACGAGATCGGGGTGGATTCAGGCTGGCTGCTAGTCTGACTGTTGATTCCGTTGGTTGAGCTGGCAACCGGCTCCGCAAGAGCGGGTAGGGCGGGCTGCTGGGCCAGCAGAGATTGGAACACAAAGATTGCGGCAACGGCCAGCCCCGCCAGCACAACACCCCAGAACACAACTTGCCCAAACCTCCGCCAGGGGAATTGCCTGCGGACAGGTTCATCCGGTGGTCGGGCATCCAACGGCAAGACGCCGGAGCTATACGCCGCGCAGGAGGTGTGTTCGGCCGTCAGGCAAAATTGTTTCTGGTGGCTAAAAACCGGGCTGACCGGCGGCCGGCAGTTCAGGCACAGGTTCTCCCGTGAGGGATAGGCCAGCAGGCTGCCGGGGTCTGTAGACAACCCCACAAACGGGCAAACAGCCGCGGGGAAATCAGTATGAGGTGAGCTGGGGGTTGTATCCGTCATGCGCAGCGTATCATCTTACTTATTTCTCCGGGCCGTAATAATCCCCATAGCCAACCCCGGTTCCACGTCGAACATTGTTCAGCACCGCGCCCAGGATACGCGCACGAGTCTTCCCGAGCAGTTCCATGGCCGTGCGGGCGTCATCCGCCGAGGTGATCCCGGAGCGCACAACGAACAGCACACCGTCCACTTTGCCGGCCAGCAGTTGGGCATCGGTGACGATCATGGGCGGGCTGTCAATCACCAGGAAATCGACATCTGCAAGAATACCCTGCAGGATGCGCTCCATCCTGGCTGAGTCAATTAGTTCAGCAGGATTGGGCGGCAGGGCCCCGCTGGAAAAAATGCGCAGTGAAATACCGTTCCCGGCATCAAAATTTTGGGCAAAATCACCCATGGCTGCTTCCGGCTGGCGGAAGAGATCGCTCAACCCGTAGCGGTTTTGCATTCCCAAGGCCATGTGCAGCCCGGGGCGGCGCATGTCGGCGTCCAGCACGGCCACCCGTTTGCCCCCCTGTGCCAAAACCCCGGCCAGGTTGGCTGCCACGGTGGTTTTTCCTTCACCGGGCACCGAGCTGGTTACCAGGACGGTGCGAATGGGCTTGTCAATTGCAGAAAATTCCAGATTGGTACGCAACGTACGGAATGATTCGGCCACCGGTGAACGCGGGAAAGCCACAACATGCAACGGGCTGGCTGCGTCCTTGGGAAGGTCGTCCAGAACACCTACGCGGCCAATGATGGAAAGTTTTAGCAGACGCTGCACATCTTCACGAGTCTTGATCGTATTGTCAATAAAATACATGCCTAAAACAAACGCCAGCGCCAAAGACAGGCCCGCCGCTGCACCCAACAGGACGTTCTGGTTCGTATCCGGGCGGATGGGATTCTTCGGTTCTGAGGCAGTGCTCAGGCGCACAACGTTCGGCGTACTTTGCAACCGTGTGAGCCGCAGGTTTTCCAGGCTGGTCAGGCGATTGATATAAATCTGCTGGTAGAGTTGTACAGTTCTTTCTAACTTGGACAACTCTGCATCGCTTGAAGCGGACGGCATACCAGATGTCAATAAAGTGTTATACGCCCGGCGATAGGAGTCAAGCAAGGACAATTTTCTATCCAGTTCAGCCTGCTTCATTGCCTGGGCTTCAGCCAGCGCTGAATTCTGGCTAAACACCTGAATTTCACCGCGCAGGTCAAGAATTTCCTGTTCTAAAACCAGAATGTTTTCTTCCAACTCGGCAGATTGTTCGTCCAAAATGGCTTCAGATCGCGCCTGTATCGCAGACTGGGTTTCAGTAATTCTCTTCTCGATGTCAGCAATTTGGGCTTGTAAGCTAGCTTCCAATTCACCATACCGGGTGCCCTGCACCAGGTCTGTTTCCTGTACAAGGACATCCACCAGGGCATTGGCAATTTCCGATGTCTTGCGAGGTTCGGTATGCTCCACCCTGATTTCGATAATTTGTGTATTTGCCAGGACACTTGAATTAATATCCCCTGCGCTTACCCCATACCCCAGCCGCTCTCGGACTTCATCCAGAACGACATCTAGCTTCATAAATTGCTGGTATGTTGTGGTTAACTGCTGGGCGTTCAAGCTGCTGGTTAAATCCCCCGCCTGTTCCTGGGTGGGTCTGGTCACCATCATACGCACACTGGCTTGGTACACCGGGGCCTGCAGCATACTCCCCGCCAGGCCGCCCGCCGCCCCCAGCAAGGTTGCCAAAACAACCACCAGCCAAAAGCGGCGCAGGGTATCCCAAAGGTGGGTAAAATCAAAACTCTCAAACGGTTGGGGAATCTCTTTTTCGTCCATAAGCCCTTTTATTTTCGTTAGTATGCACCGCGTCCGAATAATACCACCAACACTGTGCGCATCATAATGGCCATATCCAGCCAGATCGAGTAATTCCGCACATAATACAAATCATCTTCCGTGTTCAAGTGCATCGGGCGGTCAGAGCGGCCATTCACCTGCCACCAGCCGGTAATACCCTGTGGCACCGTAAAACGCACCCGCTGCCAAGGTTCATATTCATTTACCAGGTGCGGCAGTTCCGGGCGCGGCCCGACCATGCTCATTTCGCCACGCAGGACATTAATCAATTGGGGTAGTTCATCCAAACTGTAACGCCGCAGGAAGCGCCCCAGCCGGGTGACGCGGGGATCCTCCGGGCGTTTGTGAACCATCTTGCCGTGGATATTGGGCTTTGTCACCTGGTGCAAAAGTTGGTCGGCATCCTGGCGCATGGTGCGGAATTTGAGCATCTCAAACTCGCGGCCATTTTCACCCGCCCGGCGCGAACGATAAATAACCGGGCCAGGGCTATCAAGGCGTACCAGCAAGGCAATCAACCCCATCAGCGGCCAAAGGAAGAAAAGGGTCAGGCTGGCGGTCGACAGGTCGAGCACCCGTTTCATAAAGCGCTGGTATTCATCCAGGGCCGGGGCGCGGACGTCCAGCAGGGGAATGCCTGCAATCTCATCAATCATCGTGCGATACAGGGACAACCTGAACTCATCCGGGATGATCCACACCCGCACCGGCAGGGTCTGCAGCTGGGTCACCGCCCAAGCCGTGCGCTGGTACGCGCTGGAGGGCAGGGCCAGGATGACATCATCGACTTTATTTTGGTCAACCACCTGCTGCAACAATTCCAGGCTGCCCAAGACCTGCGGGGATGTATGTGTGGCGGGGTCATCATCCAGGTAGCCCACCAGGGTGTACCCGTGCGGCGCATTTTGAATCACCTGGCGGGCAATGGATTGCCCCACCGAACCAGCCCCGGCCACCACAAACCGGCGATGAAACTCGCTCTGGCCCGGATTCAGCCGCCAGTAGGCGCGGATGGCCATACGCCAGCCAAGCATCATCAGGAAAGCCAGGGCGATAAAAAGAACAAACTGGGGACGAGGAAAAACGGTGGCGGTGAAATAAAGCAGGCCGGCCACCACCGTGGCCGCAATGGTAACGCCAAGCGCCAGCCACAGGAATTCATACACAAAGCGCAGATTACGCCGCCCATCATACAGGGAGATGGCCAGGAAAGTCCCCATCCAGGCCACCGGCACCCAGAAAAACAGGGAAAGTGGCAAGCGGTCTTCGACCATGCCTGCCTGGTGAAATATGTCAAGCGACGGCAAAGCATGCCCGGCCAGCCACAGGGCGGCCGAGAGGATGGAAACATCCAAGGATATGGAAAATACGAAAAAATTGACCGAAAATCGCCTTAGCATATAAAAATTATCGCTTTCATTTTACCAACAAAACCAG
>JANJTV010000140.1 GCA_024710905.1 Anaerolineales bacterium
TACACTACCCTGCGACCTGGCAGGCCGCAGACGCGCTATAACCTGTCCCAGCTGGAGCAGGCCCTGCCTGTCGCCATCCAGCAGGTGCGCCCGTTTGCCGGGCAAGCCCTGCGCGGGAAAAAGATTATCCTGTTTGCCACCTTGCACTACTGGGTTGAGCAGGCCGCCATCATCGGCCTGGCCCTGCGCGGCCTCGGCCACCAGGTGACCATCGCTTACCTGCCCTATAGCGACTGGGACAAGGAAATCAACCCGTTTGACCTGCGCCGCCAGGATATTTACACAAAAAATGTACTGAAACCGCTGGCCGGGCTGGTGGATGCGGTTTCCCTGTTGGGCTACCCGGCCGGGAAAGGTTTGCCCCCCGCGTTGGAGGAAGCCGTCGAAACGGCCAGCGCCTACGATGTGATGTATACCTATCAGGTGGAGGACTTTGACCGCGGCTCCGCGCTGTATCGCCTGCGGGTAGCCCGCAACCGGACAGCCGCTTTGGCGGCGCTCGATTTTTTACAGCGCCAGCGCCCCGAAACGGTACTCATCCCCAATGGCCTTGTCACAGAATTGGGCGTCTTTTATCAGGCCGCCCGCCATTTGGAATTGGATACGGTGACCTACGAATTTAATGACCAGCGCGAACAGGTTTGGCTGGCGCAAAATGAGATTGTCATGCGGCAGGACACCGACAGCCTGTGGGCCGCTAAAGGGAAGATCCCGCTCACCCCGGCCCAACGCCAGCAAATTGCCGAACTGGAGGATGCCCGCAGCAACGCGAAAAAGTATGGCAAGGGCACACGCTTCTGGCAGGATGTGGCTTCGGTGGGCGGCGAAAAACTGCGCGCCGCCCTGGGCCTGGATGCCCGCCCGGTGGTATTGCTGGCCACCAATGTGCTCGGCGACAGCCTGACGCTGGGGCGCAAAATTTTCTCCGCCAGCATGGCCGAATGGATTGGCAAAACCGCCCAATATTTTGCCAGCCGAGCGGATGTGCAGTTTGTGGTGCGTATTCACCCCGGCGAACGGCTGATGAAAGGCCCCTCCAGTGCGGAGGTGATTAAGGCTATGCTGCCGGAACTGCCTGAAAACATCAAGTTGATTGGCCCGCTCGAAAAGGTGAACACCTACGACCTGATGGGACTGGCCGGTCTGGGGCTGGCTTATACAACAACCGTCGGCATGGAAATGTCCATGCGCGGCGTGCCGGTGATTGTCGCCGGGCACACCCATTATCGCGGGCGCGGGTTTACGCATGACCCGCAAACATATGATGAGTATTTTGCGATGCTGGATGAGCTACTGAAAGACCTGCCTGCCCGGGGATTAACGCCCGAACAAGTGGAAGCCGCCTGGAATTATGCTTACAGGTTTTTCTTTGAATTTCCGATCCCGTTCCCCTGGCGGTTGATGCACTTCTGGAAAGACCTGGAAGCCTGGCCATTGGCGCGGGTGCTGGCCGAAGAAGGCCGGGCTGAGTTTGGCCGGGCGTTTGATTATTTGGCTGGAACGCCGATAGAATGGTAAATTCAAGAAGAACAACCACGAATGACACAAAGGGAAACCTTGCAAGCGCTTCCTTTGTGTTCCATCGTGAACTTTGTAGCAAAGGGTTTTTGGTATGACAGATACAAAACAAAAAGTACGCGAGTTTTACGATGAAATTGGCTGGCAGCAGGAAGACGACGGCAAGTACCAGAATGCCCGTTATGAAGACTTACGCCCGGTTTCGGCGGAGTACATCCACAAAACACGCTTGCGGGTCAACGAAGGCCTGCTCCCCAAAGGCAACATCCTTCTGGATGCCGGTTCCGGCCCGGTGCAGTATGACGACTACCTGACGTATTCCGATGGCTATGAAAAACGCCTGTGCATGGATATTTCCATCCAGGCGTTGCGCGAGGCCCGCAAACGGATTGGTGACCATGGCCTGTTTGTGGTTGGTGACCTGGCGCACTTGCCGTTCAAAAACGACGCCTTCGATGGGGAAGTCTCCATGCATGCCATTCATCATCTTGTGCTGGAGGAACATCCCCGCGCTTATGCCGAACTGTACCGAGTGCTGGCTCCCGGCCGCATCGGCGTGGTTGTCAATGGTTGGTACCGGCCTTTCCTGATGCGGATTGCGGATTTCTTTATCGACATCCTGCGCATCCTGACCGGCAAAGGCAAGAAGAAACCCAAAGACTGGCTGAAGGAAGAAAACCCGCAGGGGACGTTCATCCGTAAGATGACGCCTGCCTGGCTCAAGGAAGAGATTGGCGCGACCATCCCGTATGAATTGCATCCCTGGCGCAGCATGTCGACCGGGGCGCTGCGCTGGTTCATCCATGAAAAGTTTGGCGGGCGTTTCTTCCTGCGCTTTGTCTTCTGGCTGGAGGAAACCTTCCCCAAATTCTTCGCTGAGAATGGGCAGTACCCGATGATTGTTATCAGGAAAGCTTAACTGGTCAAAACCTGGCGTTCTTAGCGTACTTCGCGGTTTGTTTAATTATCAAGGAGCACACATGGACTGGACAAATAAAGTGGTACTCGTCACTGGTGGCACAGGCTCGTTTGGCAAAAAATTCACCAAAATCCTGCTGGCCGAGAAAAACCCAAAAAAGGTAATCATTTTCAGCCGCGACGAACTCAAACAGCACGAAATGCGTGTGGCTGGCTATGATGACCCGCGCCTGCGCTATTTCATTGGGGACATCCGCGACCGCGAACGGCTGGTGCGCGCCATGCACGGGGTGGATATTGTCGTCCATGCCGCGGCGCTTAAGCAGGTCCCGGCCTGTGAGTACAACCCGATGGAAGCCGTCAAGACCAACATCCTTGGCACCAGCAATGTGCTTGAAGCCGCCCTGGATGCCGGCGTGGCCAAAGTGCTGGCCCTGAGCACTGACAAAGCTGTCAGCCCGGCCAACCTGTACGGTGGTACAAAACTGGTCGCCGAAAAACTGGTCATCCAGAGCAACGCCTATGCCGCCGGTACGGCCACCCGTTATTCCTGCGTGCGCTACGGCAATGTGGTTGGTTCACGCGGCTCGGTCGTGCCGCTCTTCCTCAAGCAACGCAGCTCCGGCAAGGTCACCATCACAGACGATCGTATGACCCGTTTCTGGCTTTCGCTGGAGCAGGGTGTGCATTTCGTCATCAACTGTATCGAACAAATGGAAGGCGGGGAAGTCTTTGTGCCGAAGATCCCCAGCACAAAAGTGGTCGATCTGGCCCGTGCCATTGCGCCGCAGGCCCAGATCGAGATCATCGGCATCCGCCCCGGCGAGAAATTGCATGAAGATCTGCTCTCGGCAGACGAGGCCCGTCATACCGTCGAACTGGATAGCATGTACGTCGTCCAGCCTGCCGAAGCAACCTGGTTTGGCTACTCGTGGAAAGACAAAGGCAAGCCCCTGCCCGAAGGTTTCAGCTACACCAGCGAAAACAACACCGAATGGCTGGATGTCGAAGGCATCAAAAAATACATTGCCCCGTTTGAGCATGCCTTTGCTGAAGGCAAACTCGAAGGCTAAATGAGAATCCTTGTCACCGGCGCCAGCGGTTTGTTGGGCTTAAACTTTTGTTTGATGGATTGGCCGGGCCATACTGTTATCGGGATGGATCGCGGCACGCTGGGTGCGACTCCTTTCCAACTGCTCCGCGCGGAGCTGACCCAGCCGGGGGCGATCTCCCGTTTAATCGAATCCGCCCGCCCGGATGCCATCCTGCACACGGCTGCGCTGGCCAACCTTGAAGCCTGCGAAGCCGACCCTGAACTGGCCCGCCTCCTGAACGCGGAAGTGCCCGGCCTGCTGGCGGAAGCCTGCGCGAAGAGTAATGTTCATCTGGTGCATATCTCCACCGATGCGGTGTTTGATGGCACCAAGGATGGTATTTACACAGAAAAAGATGCCCCCAACCCGCCCGGCGTTTACTCGGCCACCAAGCTGCAGGGCGAGTTGAATGTGTTATCCGCCAATCCGGCAGCAGCCGTGGCGCGGGTGAACTTTTTTGGCTGGAGCCTGGGCGGCAGGCGTTCGCTCTCGGAATTTTTCTATAATAATTTATCGGCGGGCAAGGCTTGCAACGGCTTTACGGATGTTTATTTCTGCCCAATGTTCGTCGGAGACCTGGCCCGCACCCTCGTTCGGATGATGGAGAAAGGCCTGTCGGGACTGTACCACGCTGTGGGGTCGTCTGCCCTGAGCAAGTACGATTTCGGCGTGCTGATTTCTCAACAGTTTGGATTCAATTCTCAACAAGTCACCCCCATTTCTGTCGAAGATTCCGGCTTAATTGCCAAACGTTCCCACAATTTAAGGCTGTCTGTCCACAGGTTATCCACAGCGTTGGGGCAGGAAATCCCCGGCGTTTCCACCGGAATCCAGCAGTTTTATACACAGGGAATGCAGGGTTATCCACAGAAAATGCGCAGTTATCAACAGGTGGCGGGATGAATTTAATAATTAAACTCGAATCGCTGGCGCTCTGGCTGTTTTCCATCTTCCTGTTTGCCCCGCTGGGGTTTGACTGGTGGTGGTACCCGCTACTCCTGCTCGCGCCGGATTTAGGCGCGCTGGGTTACCTGGCCGGAGCACGCATTGGCGCATGGACGTATAACCTGCTGCATCACCAGGCGGTGGCTGTGGCGGTGTATGTGGTTGGCGTTTGGCTGGCGAACCCGGTTCTTCAACTGACGGGTGTGATCCTGTTCGGTCACTCGAACCTGGACCGCCTGTTTGGCTATGGCCTGAAACATGAAGATTCGTTCCAGAGCACACACCTGGGGCGGATTGGCAGGAACAAATAACAAGTCGTTTTTCAGAACGGAGGCTTGCATGGAATTCAAAATCAACAACCACACAATCGGCCTGAACTACCCGACCTATTTCATTGCCGATATTGCCGCCAACCACGACGGCGACCTGGAGCGCGCCAAACTGCTCATTCGCCTGGCCAAAGATGCCGGGGCCGATGCGGCCAAGTTCCAGCACTTTCAGGCGCCCAAGATCGTCTCGGAGTATGGCTTTACCCACATGAATTCCAAGGTCTCGCACCAGGCCAAATGGAAGAAATCGGTCACCGAGGTGTATGCGGCTGCCTCCCTGCCGCAGGACTGGACGCCGACCCTGAAAGAGGAATGTGACCGGGTGGGCATTGATTTCTTCACCTCGCCCTATGACTACGACTCGATTGAGCATGTCAATCCTTACATCCCGGCCTTCAAAGTCGGCTCTGGTGAGATTGACTGGATCGAGGCGCTGGAGCACATGGCCTCCAAGGGCAAGCCGATGATTATCGCCACCGGCGCTTCTTTGATCGGTGAGGTTCAAAAGGCCGTACACGCCATTTTGAAGATTAATCCGCAATTGTGTGTGATGCAGTGCAATACCAACTACACGGCCAGCCCGGAGAATTATGACCACATCCATTTGAATGTGCTGAAGACCTATGCCAGCATGTTCCCGAATGTGGTCCTGGGCCTGTCTGACCACACGCATGGCAATGCCACTGTGCTGGGCGCAGTCACGCTTGGCGCGCGTATGATCGAACGCCACTTTACTGACAGCAATGACCGCGAAGGGCCGGATCATAAATTTGCCATGAATCCGGAAGCCTGGGCGCATATGGTCGAGGAAACCCGCCTGCTGGAACGCGCCCTTGGCTCGGCGGACAAATTCATTGTGCCCAACGAGCAGGATACCCAGGTGGTGCAACGCCGCTGCCTGCGCGCCGCGCGCGATATCAAGGCTGGTGAGGTCTTCACCCGTGAGATGATCGACGTCCTGCGCCCGGCAACACCCGGGGCGATCAAGCCTGACCAGATCGAAAATGTAATTGGCACAAAAGCCCTGTTTGATATGCCGGCAGGGAAGGAGTTGCGCTGGACGGATCTGGGCGCATAGAACATCGTACAAACCACATGAAATTGATTTATTTCAGCCTGGACTACACCCCTCACGACCACCGATTTCTATCGGCTTTGTCTGCATCTGAGCACGACGTGTATTATGTGCGCCTGCAGCGCGGTCCGCGCCAGAACGAAGACCGGCCAGTGCCGGAGAATATTCATATCGTCCAGTGGGTGGGCGGGCAAAAGCCTTTCGAGTGGCAAGACCTGCCAAAATATGTCCTTGGCCTGCGGAGGATTATCCGCGAAGTCAAACCCGATCTGATTCATGCCGGGCCGATCCAGACTTGTGCCTTTATCGCTGTGTTGAGCGGCTTCCGCCCCATTCTGACCATGTCGTGGGGCTTTGATCTGATGAAAGATGTCCATCGCAACGGCTGGTGGGAGTGGGTTACAAAGTTCACCTTGCAGCGTTCCACGTTTTTTACCAGCGACGCTTTCGTCACCCGCGATATGGCTGTGAAATACGGCATGAATCCTGATAAAACGGTGGTCTTTCCCTGGGGCGTTGATCTGGAACACATTTCCCCCAAAGACTGGTCATCAGCTCGGAAGGATTCCTTTACTATATTCTGCAACCGATCCTGGGAACCCAACTACGGCGTGGATGTCCTTGCCAGGGCATTTGTCCGGGTGGCGCAACAACGCCCCGAAGTTAGCCTGCTGCTGCTGGGCGGTGGTTCGCAAGGCACACAACTGCGCCGCATCCTCCAGCATGGCGGTGTGGATGAACGCGTCTCCTTCCCTGGTTTCATCAACAACGACGACCTGCCGCGCTGGTACCGGATGGCCGACCTGTACGTTTCGCCGTCGCATGTGGATGGTTCTTCTGTCTCACTCATGGAAGCCCTCGCCAGCGGCCTGCCCTGCCTGGTGTCAGACATCCCGGCCAACAAAGAATGGGTGATGAATGATGAAAATGGCTGGCTCTTCAAGGACGGCGATGACGCCGAACTGGCGGCCCGCATCCTGAAAGCCATGGATGGTCGTGCCAGCCTGCCCGCCATAGGCCGGAACGCCCGCGCTACCGCCGAACAAAAAGCCAACTGGCCGAAAAACGCCCGGGTATTATTGGAAACCTACCAGAAGACTCTCGCCAATGCCTAAAATTGTTGCCATCCTCCAGGCCCGCATGGGCTCCTCGCGCTTGCCGGGCAAAGTGCTGTTGGAGATTACCGGGAAGCCGATGATTCAGCATGTGCTTGAACGAACCCAACGCGCCCGAACGCTGGATTCTGTAGCGATTGCCACCACATCCGATTCGGCGGACGACCCCGTGGCCGATTTTGCCGTTTCGATGGACGCTCCCTTCACTCGAGGCTCCGTCCATGATGTGCTCGACAGGTATTACCAGGCTGCCAAAGCCCACCAGGCTGATGTAATTGTACGGATTACTGCCGATTGCCCGTTGATTGACCCGGAAGTGGTGGATGAAACCATCAACGAATTCCTGCGTCTGAAACTGGATTTTGCCGCCAACCGCCTGCCGCCGCCCTTCCACCGCACCTACCCGATTGGCCTGGATGTGGAAGTGTGTACCTTCACCGCCCTCGAGCAGGCCTGGAAGCAGGCCAGCGAGGCATTTCACCGTGAGCATGTCATGCCCTTCCTCTACGAAGGCGTTGATTTATCCCCATTCAACCCGCGCCTTGAAACCGGTGTTTCCATGCGCGGGTACAAGATTGGCCTGCTCAACCACGTTGCTGATTACGGATCTCTGCGCTGGACAGTGGACACCCCCGAAGACCTGACCTTTATGCGCGAAATTTTTACCCGCCTGGGCGGCAAAACCGATTTCAACTGGTATGATGTGCTCCAAATCGTCCAGGCCGAGCCGCAGCTGGCGCAGATCAATGCCGAGGTGCGCCACAAAACCATGACCGAAGTGGATGACCGCGCAAGTAAACCATGACCGAAATCACCATCTTTTCCGCGCCCAAGCCGTTCACCGACTCGCACATTGCCACTATCCAGCGCAATGCAATTGCCTCGTGGACGAAACTGCCCACCGTGAAAGTGGTTTTACTCGGCGATGAACCCGGCCTGGCCGAAACGGCCGCAGAACTGGGCGTGCAGCATATTCGCGACATCCCCCGTAGCCCGAGTGGTGCCCCGCTGATGGATGCCATGTTCCGCCTGGCGCGCCAGGCCAGCCCCAGCCCGTTGTACTGCATCGTCAATGCGGACATCATCCTGTTCGATGACCTTGTTTCGGCGGCAGGAAATGTGGCCGCGCAACAAAAGCGATTTGTGATGCTCGGCCAGCGCTGGGATGCGGACATCTCTGCCCCGCTGGATTTTTCGGAGGGCTGGCAACCCCGCCTGCGTGATTCCGTTATGCAGGACGGCTCATTGCACCGACCAGCCGGTTCCGATTACTTCCTCTTCCCGGAAGATTGTTACCAGGACCTGCCCGCCTTCATTATTGGCCGGGCGGGCTGGGACAACTGGATGATCTACCACGCCCTGAAAAGCGAATTCCCGGCCATTGACGCCACGCAGGATGTCATGATCATCCACCAGAATCACGACTACTCACACCTGCCCGGCGGTCAGCCACACTACCGCCATCCCGAAACGGAGGAGAACATCCGACTGGCGGGCGGGCGGCCAATGACCAAGTTCACCTTGCTGGATACGAACAAACGCCTGGTGAACGGCAAAATCCTCCCGCAGCAGCTCAACCGCGAACGCCTGTTGCGGCGTATAGAAGCCTGGCCGTTGCTGGCGATGGGATCTATTTACTTAACCAATCAGTTTGCTAGGATACGGAAAGTTTTTTTATCAAGGAGTCATAGATGATTAGGGAAAAGCTTTTTCTTTTGGAAAAAATCATGATAGTTTTCTTTTCATATAAGT
>JANJTV010000026.1 GCA_024710905.1 Anaerolineales bacterium
TCGCTCGGCACCTCGATGTCGGCTCATCGCATCCTGGGGCTGGACAAGGTCCCAAGGGTCGGGCTGTTCGCCCGTTAAAGCGGTACGCGAGCTGGGTTCAGACCGTCGTGAGACAGGTCGGTCTCTATCCGCTGTGGGCGTAAGGAATTTGAGAGGATCTGCCCCTAGTACGAGAGGACCGGGGTGGACAGACCGCTGGTGTGCCAGTTGTTCCGCCAGGAGCATCGCTGGGTAGCTATGTCTGGCAAAGATAACCGCTGAAAGCATCTAAGTGGGAAACTTGCCTCAAGATTAGATTCCTCATGGAGTTAATCCAGTAAGACCGCAGGTAGACTACCTGCTATATAGGCAACAGGTGTAAGCACAGCAATGTGTTCAGCTAAGTTGTACTAATGGTCGAGGGCTGATCTATGTGGTGCGGAGAACTTGGTACTTTTTTTCATCTACAACATTCAGATTATTCGGTCCAACCTTAGAAATAAGTCTCTTGGTGATTTGAGCGACGAGGGTACACCCGGTCCCATCCCGAACCCGGAAGTTAAGCTCGTCAGCGCCGATGGTACTTGGGGGGCAGCCCCCTGGGAGAGTAGGTCATCGCCAAGAGGCTTTTTCACTTAAAAATCCTGCACAACCCACAAGGTTGTGTAGTATAATTTCAACGCTTAAAGACCGGCCCTCATTGGATTGTCCACTGGCAGTCAAAGGAGAAGTGCAGAGCGTATATCATCAGGCATCATTGTTTGATTGGTTTGCTTGCCCGGCTGTGTCTTTGGATGCGCCGGTTTTTTATTCCCCTTGAGAAGGGAGGTGAATTTCTTATGACATTGGTTATGCTTCGTTCCAATGAGTCTCAGGACCAACTGCTCAAGCGCTTTCGCAAGAAAGTGGTCAAGAGTGGTGTGTTGAGCACTGTGCGCCGCAAGCGCTGGTTTGTTTCCAAGAGTGAACAGCGCCGCATGGAAGAGAAGAAGTCTGCCCGCCGTCTCAAGCGACGCCAGGTGAAGACTTTCGAATAGATCGTTACTGAGAGGTGTTTATGGCGAAAGAAGAAGATAAGATCGTTGTCGAGGGTGTGGTGATTGAGGCCCTACCCGGCACACAATTTAAGGTTAAGCTCGATAACGGTTTTGAAGTACTGGCCTACCTTTCCGGGAAGATGCGCAAGTTCTACATCCGCATTTTGCTCGGGGATCGCGTAAAGGTGGAGATGTCTCCGTATGACCTGACGCGTGGCCGAATTACGTTCCGCCATCGTAAAGTGAGCGGCGGAGCAGCGCCTGTCGAATAGACCGACACCTCGCAATGAATCATTCAGGGACTGGTATTGACCAGTCCCTGTTTTATTTTAACCTTTTGCCTTGGCTCTTTATGGCATCTCGCGCCAGGAGGAGAGTACTTTCATGTAGTTGGCTCGTTCAAAGGCGGCGGGCTCTTTAATGGCCTGTTGGCTCATGCTGCCCTGCATTTGCTGGATGGAGTCATATTCATGCTCACGCATCCAGGCTTCAATGTTGGCGAGGATATCCGGGATGCGCCCCGTGCCATTTTTGAGCAGTTCGGATGCAGTCATGGCAACCTTTGCCCCGGCCATCATGGATTTAATCACATCGGTGGCAGTATGCACCCCGCTGGTGATGGCCAGGTCGGCCTGGACTTTGCCATATAAAATAGAGACCCAGCGCAGGGGCAGGCGCAGTTCATCGGAGGTGCTTAGCACCAGGCTGTGCACCACTTCAAGGTTGTCGAGGTCAAAATCGGGCTGGTAAAAGCGATTGAAGAGCACCAGGCCATCGGCGCCAGCCTGGCTCAGGCGCAGGGCCATGTTGGGGATGGAGGTCAGGAACGGGCTGAGTTTGACCGCCAGGGGAATCTTGATGCTGTATTTTACCTCGTTGACCAGATCAACATAGACCTCTTCCAGTTCGGCGGCGGCCAGGTTGACATCCGATGAAATGTAATACAGGTTCAATTCAACGGCGTCTGCCCCGGCATCCTGCATGGAACGCGCGTAGCGCGTCCAGCCGCCCTTGGAGACGCCGTTCAGGGAGCCAATGACCGGTACAGAAACAGCCTTCTTGATGGCGCTCAAATGGTCGAGGTACTTGCCCGGCCCCATGGAATACATGCCGGTATCCGGCAAATAGGATAAGGCTTCCGCAAAGGATTCAGTGCCCCGGGTGAGGTAGTGATCCAGTTCAAGGCTTTCGTGGATGATCTGCTCCTCGAACAGGGAGTACATCACGATGGCGCCAATGCCCATCTCATCCAACTTTTTGGCGCCGTCCAGCTTTTTGGTCAGCGGGGAGGCCGAAGCCACCAGTGGGTTTTTCAGGTCAAGACCGAGGTAACGGGTGGTCAGGTTGGTCATGGCATTCTCCTTTAGGATTGCTCATCCGGCTTGTGGCCGTTGCCATAGTGCATGGCGGCCATTTGCTGGTAGAGCGTCCAGCGGCTCTTTATGTCGTTCTGGGCGGCTTTGAGCAGCAGTTCGGCGCGTTCCTCATCGCTCTGGGTGAGCATGCGATAGCGGGTTTCATTGTAAATATATTGTTCCAATGGAACGCTCGGCTCCCTGGAGTCGATCTGCAGCGGATTCTGGTTGCTGGTAATCAGTTCCGGGTTGTAGCGGTAGAGCGGCCAGTGCCCGGAGGTAACAGCCAGTTTTTGCTGGTCGAGGCCGCGGGCCATGTCGTAGCCGTGTGCAATGCAGTGACTGTAGGCAATGACAATGGATGGCCCGTCGTAGGCTTCGGCTTCAAGGATGGCTTTGAGGGTGTGCTGGTCGTTGGCGCCCATGGCCACGCGGGCCACATAGACATAGCCATACGACATGGCAATCAGGCCGAGGTCTTTCTTGGAGATGCCCTTGCCCGCCATGGCAAATTTTGCCACAGCTGCACGCGGGGTGGCCTTGCTGGCCTGTCCGCCGGTATTGGAATACACTTCCGTATCCAGCACCAGGATGTTGACATTGCGGCCGGAAGCCATGACATGATCCAAACCGCCATAGCCAATATCGTAGGCCCAGCCGTCACCGCCGATGATCCAGACCGATTTCTTGACCAACACCTCGGCCAGGCTGAGCAGGTCTTTGGCCTTGCCGTCGTTCTTGAGCCCGGACAGTTTTTCCCTCAGCAGTGCCACGCGTTCGCGCTGGGACTGGATGCCTGTTTCAGTGGTTTGGTCTGCATTCAACAGGTCATTCACCAGTTCACTGCCCAGTTCGGGCGTGAAGTGCGGCAGGATCTCCCGAACGTATTCAATCTGTTTATCAAGCGTCAGGCGCATCCCCAGGCCGAATTCGGCATTGTCTTCAAAAAGCGAATTGCTCCAGGCCGGGCCGCGACCCTGTTTGTTGACCGCCCAGGGGGTGGTGGGCAGGTTGCCACCGTAAATGGATGAACAACCGGTGGCGTTGGCGATGATGGCCCGTTCACCAAACAGCTGCGAAACCAATTTGACGTATGGCGTTTCGCCGCAGCCCGCGCAGGCGCCGGAGAACTCAAACAGCGGCTGTAACAGTTGCGAATTTTTAATTGTGCCAGGGTTGAACTGGGTCTTGTCCACTTCAGGCAGTTCAAGGAAGAAATCCCAGTTGGCAGCCTCGGCCTCGCGGATGGGAGGCTGGGGCGCCATGTTGATCGCCCGACGGCCTACCTGGGTTTTATCCTTGACGGGGCAGGCTTCCACGCACAGGGTGCAGCCCGTGCAATCTTCCGGGGCAACCTGCAGGCTGTAGGCCATGCCAGGGAACTCCTTAAATTTCGAGTCGGTATGTTTAAAGGTTTCCGGTGCATTGGCCAGCAGGGCGGTGTCGTACACCTTGTGGCGGATGACGGCATGCGGGCAGACAAAGACGCACTTACCGCACTGGATGCACAAATCCGGCTCCCAAACCGGGATTTCGAGCGCGATGTTGCGTTTTTCCCATTGCGTTGTACCGGTCGGGAAGGTTCCATCCACCGGCATGGCTGAAACGGGCACTTCCTCGCCTTCCAGGGCGATGATCGGCGCCAAGGTGTTTTTAACAAATTCCGGTGCTTCGGCGGGAACACGGGCGCGCATGGTGATTTTGCTGCTCGGGCGGGCCGGAACTGAAATTTCGTGCAGGTGAACCAAGGTCTGGTCCACCGCTTCGAAGTTCTTCTTCACCACGGCCTCGCCGCGCTTGCCGTAGGTTTTCTCGATGGCGTGCTTGATCTCGGCAATGGCCTGTTCGCGGGGCAGCACACCGGAGATGGCAAAGAAGCAGGTCTGCATGATGGTGTTCACGAGGCTGCCCATGCCGGTCATTTCAGCCACTTCGTAGGCGTTGATGTTGTAGAACTTGAGTTTCTTGTCAATGATGGCCTGCTGCACTTCCAGGGGCAGGTTGTCCCAGACTTCATCCTTGCCGAAGATGCTGTTGAGCAGGAAAACCCCGCCGGGCTGAGCATATTTGATCACGTTGTAGCGTTCCAGGAAACTGAACTGGTGGCAGGCCACGAAATTGGCCGTGTTGGGGGCGATCAGGTAGGGGGCCAGGATCGGCTTGGGGCCAAAACGCAGGTGCGATTGGGTCAGCGTGCCGGATTTCTTCGAGTCGTAATAGAAGAAGCCCTGGGCATAATTGTCAGTCCCTTCGCCGATGATCTTGATCGAATTCTTGTTGGCGCCCACGGTACCGTCTGCGCCAAGACCGATAAAGACGCAGCGCACGGTTTCGGGGTCTTCAATGCTGAAGGAGGCGTCCACGGCCAGGCTGGTGAGCGAGACATCATCGGTGATGCCGATGGTGAAATGATTCTTGGGGGTGGGCTTGTCCAGTTCGTCGTAGATGGTTTTGACCATGGCCGGGGTGAATTCCTTGGAGGAAAGGCCATAGCGCCCGCCAATTACTTTCATATTGGTGCGGCCGGTCTCGAACAGGGCATTCAGGATGTCCTGGTACATCGGCTCACCTGCCGCGCCGGGTTCCTTGGTACGGTCGAGCACAGCCAGCGCCTTGACACTTCCCGGCAGGCTGGCGGCAAATAGATTCACATCAAAGGGGCGGTACAGGCGGATGCGTATTACACCGACCTTTTCGCCCCTGGCCGCCAGGAATTCGGCGGTGGCCTGGGCAGTTTCGCCGCCTGAGCCCATGATGATGATCACCTTTTCAGGATTGGTGTGTCCGCTGTAATCGAACAGGTGATACTGGCGGCCGGTCAGCCTGGCAAATTTGTCCATTTGTTGCTGGACGATGCCAGGCACAGCAGCATAGAACGGATTAACCGTCTCTCGGCCCTGGAAGTACACATCCGGGTTCTGGGCGGTGCCACGTAGCGCCGGCTGGTCGGGGGTCAGGGCACGGGCACGATGGGCGCGGACGAGATCATCGTCAATCATGTCACGCAGGTCGTCGTCGGTCAATTCTTCGATCTTGGCAACCTCATGCGAGGTGCGGAAGCCGTCAAAAAAATGCAGGAACGGGATGCGGCTTTGTAATGTCGCGGCCTGAGCGATTAGGGCGAAGTCGTGGGCCTCCTGCACCGAACCGGAGGCCAGCATGGCCCAGCCGGTCTGGCGGCAAGCCATCACATCCTGATGGTCGCCATAAATGGAAAGCCCCTGCGCGGCGATGGCGCGGGCGGCAATATGGAAGACCGTGCTGGTCAGTTCCCCGGCAATCTTGTACATGTTGGGGATCATTAACAGCAGGCCCTGGCTGGCGGTGAAGGTGGTGGTCAGCGCGCCGGTTTGTAGGGCGCCGTGTACTGTGCCCGCCGCGCCGCCTTCGGATTGCATCTCAACCACCAGGGGCACTGTGCCCCAGATATTCTTCTTGCCGCGCGCAGACCATTCATCCGAAAGCTCGCCCATTGTTGAGGAGGGTGTAATGGGATAGATTGCAATGACTTCGTTGGTGCGGTGGGCTACCGAGGCGGCTGCCTCGTTGCCATCGATTGTAATTGCTTGTCTCTTCCTGGCCATGGTGGAACTCCTTTACTTGTACAGGGCTGGCCCTGTGAAATGTCTATAGGGGTCGTTTTTTTACCGGGCTAAGTGTACGCCCCTCGCACCTGTACAGGTAGTTACTTAACACATGAAAAAACCTGCGGGCTGTCACTATTTCGGACAATTTCACGCAGGTTTGTGTGGATTGGGTTGGTGAAGGGCGAGAACAGGTTTTGCCATCAAAAACAAACATTGCCCGCACCAAGCTTTGGCGGGCAATGTTTGTTTACAAGGGTTGGGAACTACAGTCCGGCGGCTTTGCGCAGGGCGTCCGCCCGGTCGGTATTTTCCCAGGGCAGTTGGATGTCGTCACGGCCAAAGTGGCCGTAGGCAGCCGTCTGGCGGTAGATCGGGCGGCGCAGGTCCAGGTCACGGATAATTGCGCCGGGGCGCAGGTCAAAGTGTTCGTTGACCAGTTCGGCAATCTTCTCATCTGAAATCTTGCCCGTGCCAAAGGTTTCCACATTGACGGAAAGCGGGCGAGCCACACCGATGGCATACGCCACTTGGATTTCACAGCGGTCGGCAATGCCTGCGGCAACAATGTTCTTGGCCACCCAGCGGGCGGCGTATGCGGCCGAGCGGTCCACTTTTGTGGGATCCTTGCCCGAGAATGCGCCGCCGCCATGACGGCCCATGCCGCCGTAGGTGTCGACGATAATCTTGCGGCCGGTCAGGCCAGCGTCGCCCTGCGGGCCGCCAATCACAAAGCGGCCAGTCGGGTTGACGTAAATCTTCATCTCGCTGTCGCGCAGCTCGGCCGGGATGACCGGGTCGATAATGTGCTTGATCACGGCGGCGCGAATTTCTTCCTGCGAAATTTCGGGGGCGTGCTGGGTGGAAATAAGCACGGTGTCGATGCGTTTCGGCTTGCCGTGAGCGTACTCCACTGTCACCTGGCTTTTGGCGTCCGGGCGCAGCCAGGGCAGGGTACCGTTTTTGCGGACTTCGCTCTGGCGGCGTACCAGCTTGTGCGACAGGAAGATGGGCAGGGGCATCAGGGTGGCGGTTTCGTTGCAGGCAAAGCCGAACATCATGCCCTGGTCGCCCGCGCCAATGGCTTCCACTTCGGCTTCGGTCATGGTGCCGCTTTTGGCTTCCAGGGCCTTGTCGACGCCCATGGCAATATCGCCAGACTGCTTGGCAATGGCGACCAGCACACCACACGAGTTGCCGTCAAAGCCCTTTGCCGAGTCGTTGTAGCCGATGTCATTAATGACCTGGCGGGCTAGCTCGTCGTAATTGAAGACGGCATTGGTGGTAATTTCACCCAGCAGGGCCACGAAACCGGTTTTGGTGGCAGTTTCACAGGCCACACGCGAGCGCGGATCCTGCGCCAGGCAGGCATCCAGAACAGCGTCTGAGATCTGGTCGCACAGTTTGTCGGGGTGCCCTTCTGACACGCTTTCGGACGTGAACAGCAGCTTGGGCGAGTTCATAAAAGTGTTGCTCATGGTTTCCTTTCTCTCTCTTGCGAGAAGACAACAAAAATTGCCCCAGCGGACGTTCTGAAAGGGCAATTTGCGTGAAGCGCGGCTGCCCTCTCATCTTCCAGAATAAAATATTGCTCTGCCGGAATTGGCACCATCTTCAGCTTGGAGCTTTTCACGGTCATTGCCAGCGAATCGCTGACGGTTGACTGCTGAAAGCTATCAGCTAACAGGTTGTCGAGGCTTCACAGGGCCGGTCCCTCCGCCTCTCTGGATAAGAGTTGCCGTTTGGGGGCTATTGAATTGAGAAGGGCATCATATCACAGCCCGTTTTATGCGTCAATCGGGTGTTTTGCTCGTCTCAGGGGCTGGCACCAACAAAATTAAGCGCGTAGAGCGCATCCGGGTAGCCAGGGCGGGCGGTCAGGGCGCGCCGCCACGATTCGATGGCGCGGGGGGTGTCGCCCTGGCGGTACAATCCCCAACCCTGCCAGAGTAGGGCTTCTTCTGAGTTGGGTGTACGTTGCAGGGCATAGTCGGTCATGGCGAGCAATTCTTCCGTTCGGAAGGTATGGAAATAGGCAATGAACACCCCGAACTGGTAACGATACATGCGTTGCGGCAGGCCCAGCGTACGGGCGGTATCGAAGGCGGTGGCGGCTTGCTGGTAATCTTCAAAATACAGGTAATTATTGCCCAGGTTGAACCACAGGAAGGCATTTTCCGGGTCGGCCTCGGCAGCCTGCTTTGAGTCTACCAGGGCGCGCTCGCGGTTGGTGCGCACATCCCAATCCGGGCCGAGCAGGTCGCGTAAACGGGATTCGTCGTTCGGGAGATAGGGGATCATGTAGACCCGGTTAAACGGTTCCCATTCTTTGTTGATCTCGTCATACTTAACCGGGATATCCGGCCCGAAATACGAATCCTGGGTCATGAAGGTCTGGTTGTCTTCATCGTAGCCGGTCAGCAGCAGGTAGTGCGCCGTCCAGCGGTCATCGTTCGGCCAGTAGTCGCCCTCGCTCAGGTAGGCCGTCTCGATGATAACCGGGAACCCGGCCGCCAGCAGGCGCTTGAGCAATTCCACGTTGCCATTGACGCGTGTTTCAATGCGCAACCAACCGGCAAAATTATTGACGTAATAGGTCATTTCATCCGGGTTGACGTTGCGGTCCTGTGGTACAGGCTTGATCACATCCGAAATGCTGTACTGATCGCCGCTCCAGCCATACATTTTAAGTGCCATGCTCAGGGTGGCCGGGCCGCAGTTGTTGATGTTCTGCAGCTCGTAGGCAGGGCTGGGCATGAGCACCGATTCGGGTAGCGGTTCCGGCGTGGGAGTGGCTGTAGGCAGCGAAGTGGGGGTGATGGTCGGCTGGCCGGTGGGAGGCGTGGTGGCCATTAAAGTGGGCTGGGCAGTAATCGGGATGGGCGTTGGCGCGGCGTCAGCCGGGATGAAAACCCCGCGTACATAAGTGCTGAACACCTCCCAACGCCAGATTAATCTCGACTCATACACAGGGTAAAGCAGGGCGGCTGTTACGGCTAAGCCAAGCAGGCTCAGCGGGATGGCCCATTTTATGGTCTGGTTTTTCTTTTTATACATTGCCGGGAGTGTACCAGAAAGTGCTCTATAATCTGGCCTGTCTGAAATTAGAAAATCTTAATGGAGCCAGTATGAAACTCGAAAACCTGAATGACTACCAGCGCCAGTCGCGCAAGACCGCCCAGGTGGTGCACACCGACCACCCGATCGTTTACCCGACGCTCGGCCTGGTCAATGAAGCCGGGGAACTGGCTGGTAAAGTAAAAAAAATCTTCCGCGACAAGCACGGTCAGATCTCCGAAGAAGACCGTACTGCCCTTAAACACGAACTGGGTGATGTATTGTGGTACCTGGCGCAGATTGCCACCGAATTGAACATCCCATTGCAGGAGGTGGCCGAAGCGAATCTCGAGAAGCTCTTCTCGCGCTTGGAGCGCGGCAAGATTGGCGGGGATGGGGACAACCGCTAAAGATTTTCTGTCGTTAAAACTGCCTTAACTGAGGTATTCCCGCGCCAGCAGCAGGGCGGCCAGGGTTTTGGCATCTGGCAATTCGCCGTCAAGCGCCATACGCAGGGCCTGCGCGGCAGGGATTTTTTCCAGTTGCAGGTATTCGTCTTCGTCGGCCTCTAGCGGATCTTCGTGCAGGTCGCTGGCCAGGTAAACGTGCATCAACTCGGTGGAGTAACCCGGCGCAAGGTAGAAACTGCCCAACTTCTTTAGTTCGCCGGGGTTCATGCCGGTCTCTTCGCGGGTTTCGCGGCGCGCGCATTCCAGTGGGTCTTCGTCGCGGGCGCGCGTCCCGGCGGGGAGTTCCAGCAGGTCAATGCCCGCAGCGTGGCGGTACTGACGCACAAACAGGATGTTACCGTTCTCATCGATGGGCACGATGATGACCGAGCCGGTATGTTCAATGATGTCGAATTTAACGGCAGTACGCCCCGGGGTGAGCAGCCGATCCTGACGCACAGTGAAGGCGCGGCCCTGGTAGACAATTTCCGAATTGAGCAGTTCAAATTTCATAACTTTTACCATCCTCAAGAAAACACCCAGGCGGTGGCCTGGGTGTTTGGGTTGCAACGAAACCTTATGGAATTTGCAGCGTCTGGCCGACTGTTAGCGTGTATGGAGCAGACAGGCCGTTGGTGGCAGCGATGTTGGCCGGGTCTACATCGCCATATTTACAGGCGATACTGTAGATGGTCTCACCGGAGCTGACCACATGGTTGGCCGGGTGGCTGCGCAGGGCACGCGAGCCGGGGAAAGGCTGGCCGCCGCTGGGTAGTTTAAGTACGGTGCCCGGCGTAAAATAGGTCTGCGAGCTGCTAATGCCATTCAGGGTGAGCAGGGCTTCAGGGTCGAGGTTGAAGCGGCGTGCAATGCAGTAGGGGAATTCGCCTGCCTGCAGGGTGTAGGTGCCGCTGGCCGGGATGCCAATCACCAGGGTTGGCGCGGGGGTGCCCGCTACAGCCGTTGAGGCTTCGGCTATGCCGGGCGTTGGGCTGGGCAGGGAGGTGGCATCCCCGGGCTGGGATGTACCCCCCGGCAGTGTGGGCAACACAATGCTATCGGTCGGCGTTTCGGTAGCATCAGCAGCGGCGGTGCCGTCGGGGGTTGGGGTTGTTTCAGGGTTGAGCAATGCGGCCATGGCCGTTTGGGTGGCCAACTGCTCAATCAGTCCCATGCCGGTGGCCGTGGGTTCTGCCATGGGCAGCCCCTCGATTGTCGGCGTGGGGAGGGGGGCCGTGGATGCCGAGCGGGTGCAGGCTGCCAGTAGCAGCGTGAACAGCGCCAGGGCGGTAAGGCCAAAAAACTTGCGTGACATTTTCTTCTCCTCCAAGTATGGGGCGGGATATTTTATGGGAGTGGGTAGGATGATTGATACTAGCATATCTGAAGTGCGCCGTCAAGAAACCATTTTTCCCCGTAAAAGGCAATTGTTTACAAACCTTTTACCTGCGGTTAAGACGCCGATAACCTTGAAAAGGTATCCTTGGCATAGTACAAAAAAGGAAAACAATATGATGCAATCTTATGCTGACATGGAACATGTCTGGAACAAACTGCAAGAACCCGCCCGCAGGGGCCAGAAACCGGCTGACCACCTGTTACTACTTTCCGCACTGGATGAAGGCTGGAAGGTCGTTGAAACCGTGCGTTTTGAACCGTTCACACTTACCCGCGTCGGCGCTTACCTGCTGACCCTCTTCCACCCGCAGCGGCTGCTCTCCAACCAGATGATTGTGGGCCGCAGCGAGGAAATAGACAACCTGTTACAAGAAGAAGATGCAATCGTAGTCAACCGCCACACCCAATAACTTGCTATTCTCCTCTGGGCGTCTGGGAGGCTGCATACGCGGTCTCCCAGACAGGTTTAAATAAAAAATGGCACACAGGCGTGTGCCATTTCGTTTGCATTCAGCAATTTATTCTTCGTCTTCTTCTTCACCAGCCAGTTCAAGGTACAGATCCAGCCCAATATAAAGCAGCTGGGAGATGCCCTGCAACAGTGCGAAGTAGAACACACCAAAGATGGGGGTCGAAGCAAAGCCAATCCAGGTTGAAAGTTGAGAGAAGAAATCATTCGGCAACTGCAACGGCCAATTTTCCACCAGGGTGCGTACATCCCCGGCAAAATTGAGCAGGTAGAAAGCCAGTACAACCCACGACACAATATTGCTGATCATTGCCAGGCGCAGCACCGCTTCCTGGCTGTGGAAACTTACTTTTTCATTTGATTCAGACATTCCAGTTCTCCTTGATTAAGTATTGTGTCGATTGTAACACTGGTTCATCATTGCGAGATACGACCAGGGGCAGGGCCAGCCGGATGCGCTTGCCGTTAAAGCAAGACCCCCGCCCTGAGGCAGGGAACCAATTAACTTTTTGCATCCGCAATGATTTTTCTCAGGTCCCCGGCGTGTTCTTCTTCGTGCTCGGTAAAGATATTAACAATGGTCCTTACAGTTCCGGTCTCACCCCACGGCAACACAAATGGTTCGTATAACTTGGCTTCCGGCATACCTGTAATCAGGGCAATCAAATCTTTGCGGGTTTGCACAAACTCCCGATAAATATGGTCATAATCCAGCCCTTCGCGGGTTGAAACAGTTTCTGCATTGTAATAATCAATGCCACGCGCGGCAGGCGTACCCGGTTCGTGCCCGTCGACGTGCGCCTTGATGGAGGTAATCACCGCATCGTCCCAGCCCGAAATATGGGCCACAATTTCCCGCACCGTCCAGAGCGGGTAAATTTTCCGGTTGCTGTCAATCACATCCAGCAACCCCTGAATCGTGGCGCGGGAATGAATCAGCGCATTGATGAGAGATTGGCGTTCATCCATTGTTACTGCACTCCGTTGGTTTATTGGCCTTGATTGTACCTGATTGGTACTCAGGGTTCGCAGCCCGGCGAATTGGTTTGGCCGGGGTCTACGCGCTGCCAGAGGGCACACAGGCCATTTTTGAGCGCTGGCTTGTCTTCCAGCGCCTGCTGTGAGACGAGGATGGCTTTTTCTGTTTGCCCGGTGCGGGCCCAGGCTTCGATAAATGGCAGCCATTCCGTCGGGTCAGATGGAGCAAAACCCTGCCCGACGGCCTGTTCGGCTAGGGCGGTTACCTGCGGCCAGTCTCCCTGCTGGCGGGCCAGATCGGCTTTTTCATAGTAATAGCACCAGCTGAGAGGCGGCTCGCTGCCAAAGACCCCGTCGGGCAGGCTGGGCGGCGGCGCAGAGATATCAATCCGCGAGGGGTCTGAGAATTGTACAGCTTGCCGCATCCCTGCCGAGAGCTGGCGATGCACAAGATGATCGTCAAAAGCCGGGTCGAGTACCTTTACACACCCCACACGCGGGGCCAGGAAGACAATGCTCTGGCTGGTGTTGCCGTCAAAGCGCACCGGTCGGTAGGCAAAATACACTGGCAGGTCAGGTTGCAGGGCGGGTAGGCGGCCTGTGTTAAAACGCGACTCGCTAAGCACCACATAGGGCAGCTGCGGCGGGACGAAATCAGGCGCATACATCCAGTTGATTGGCGCGGTGATTGAGTAGTCGGTTTCATAGTCTATTTCCAGTTCGTCGGTCAGCAGGATCGTCCCCGGTTGCAGGGCAGGTACGCGCCAGGCCAGCTGCCAGTAGATGCTGCGCTGGCGTTCCCAGTCACGCCGGAAAATATTGGCATTGAAGACCTGCTGGCCCACGCCAAGGGCAACCAGCAGGCTAGCGGTGACAATCCATAGCCGGTTGTTGCGGAACAGCAGGGTCAGCAACCCTGCAACGAGCAGGCAGGCCCCGATCATCATCGAGACGGTGAAACGGTCGAAGCTGGATTGCAAGGTCAGTGGCAGGCCTGCTGCCCAGGAAGGCACCCGCCCAATGATGATGCCAAACAGGCCCATGCTTATGGCCTGCCAGGCCCAGCCTGATGATGATGAAAAAGGCTGGTTGCGTTGGTACTGGAACAGGAAGAACAAAAGAATGAAAAAAGAACTCCCAGCCACCCCCAGCGCCAGCAGGGTGGAGGGCGCGGGCAGGCTTTGCAACGCCAGCGGGATGAATTGTACCCATCCATACAGACCGGCGGCATAGACCGCTTCCATGGCGTTCTGCGCGAAACCAGCCAGCAGGGTGCTGGTGTCGCGGGTTACTTCCACATCATAATTGCGGTACAGCCCGGAGTTATAAAAAAAATACAGCCAGGCGCCGTTGGCCAGCCAGACGAACATGTATGGCAGCCAGGTCTTGGCGGATTGGTACACCTTTGTTTTGAAATCGGTGTTTCTTTCATTAAACACGCTATAAATAAACAGGAAACGCAAGGGCTCGAGGGTGAGGAAATATTCGGTTGGGAAAACGCCCAGAGCCAGCAATAAAAGCGCCAGGGTCGTCCGCCGCAGGGGGTGAATTCCCGAACGTAAGACCAGGCCGGTCATCCCGAGAGACAGCAGGTAGAAGATGAAGGGGATCAATTCCTGGTTGATGTGCGTAAAAGCCACCCAATGCTGGCTGTATGGCGGGAAGACCAGGAAGGCCAGGCCGATCATCAGGGTTTGCCAGGGATGCTGTGGCCAGAGTTGCCGGAAGGCCCACCAGGCGGCCAGGCTGATAACGAAACGGATAACCAATGCAAAGGCCTGCCAGGCCAAGGTGTTTTCTGGCAGCAGGCTGGTGGTGAACATGAAAATTGGCCCGAGCAGTGGGCGCACTTTCAGGAATGAATCGATGAAGCTGGCCGGGCCCATGAAGGCGGCTGTCCAGACAAAGGGCCAATCGTCCCAGTAAAAGCCGGTTTCGAAGAGTAGCAACCCGTAGGCAAGCACCACCAGGAGTGCAAATAACCATGGAATTGCGCGTTCAGTGATGCGAAAGTTGAGCGGGAGCATG
>JANJTV010000098.1 GCA_024710905.1 Anaerolineales bacterium
TACCAAAGCGAACTAAAATTAAAGGTTGTGCTGCTTTTTCAATGGCGTCTCGAAATGGTTCCCAACTAGGCGGTAAAAAACTCCATTGCTCATCTTCAATTACTGTCACTTCGAGCAAATCTGTTTTCCCGATTTTTTCAACTTTTGACAAGACTTGCATTCGATCTTCGCCCGCTATTACTACTACCACACGGGATTTTTTGACTTCAACTTTATCGCAGAGTTCTCGGACTAATTCAAGTCCGCTTTTTCCTTCTCGTAAACCGTTTTCACGATCAGCCCGCACTTTTCCTAGCGACTTGTATAAATCATAACCTTTGCCGCTGTCTTTTACTTCGAGTTGGATAAACCACTTTGAAAAAATACAATTTATAGTTACTGAGCCTTTGTTAGATTTAACTCCACCATGCTGATATGCGTTATCTATCAGTTCTGTGTAAGCACTTACAAATCTTCGGAATTTTGTCTCTGAAATTCCAGTATCTTTCACGTGTTGAAATAAATTGTTGGTGAAGGCGTCAATGTTTACCCAATCTGCTTCTTTGAAAAATCCCTTGTTTACAAAAACATGATTCTTCCAATCGCTCTGGTTTTTAGATGTTGCCTGAGCAATTGCTTTTATTGTGTCTCGTGTTTGAGAGTCTGTGATGAACTTTAGGATACTGAGAATATCTGAAATCATTTTTGATACCAAAGGAACGGGCTAACTATTAATTAGGCGGAAAGTGTGCCGTATAATCTCCTGAAATTCGTCTTATACGGAGGGTTTTTCCGCCTAATCCCCCTGTGGGGGGAGTTATACGGAAAACTTTCGGTAAAGTCCCCGCAGGGGATAATCCCCAAAATCGGAGATTAGGCGGAAAATTGACCCGTTCACAATACTATACAGAAAATTTCGGTGAAAATCAAGGAGAGACTGAAGCCCCTGGGTATTAAATATATAAAGCAATCTTAAATCCGATTCGGCAATCATTTCATCATCGAAGTAAAACTCATTCTCCAAGGCAGCGATGAAGGGGCGGATATGTTCGATGCGCATTTCGGTAATGATGTCTGAGTCCTGGGTGGTGCGCACCATGCCGCATAGCGTGCTGGCCAGCGACCCGCCGATCAAGTAAGGAACGTCGAGTTTTCAAGGACGACCGTGACTTTGAGCGTCACGGTGATGGGATCATCCTGCATGGCTGATTTCCCCATACACTTTGCGCGCCGGGCCGGCCTGCTGCAGTAACTGAATTTGCAGGGCTTCCATTTTCGGATGGGTATCAGAAAAGAGCGCGGTCATGGTTTTCGTATAGCATTCTCTCGAGCCAGAGCGCAAAGAGGGCATCCATCCTAACGGCACGCCACTTAACAAACGCCGCGGAAGCCCAGACAGTAGGTGGATGAGTTAATACACCGGTGAAGATTGAGCAAGATAGGAGTGAAATTCAGGCTGTGGTCGTTGACGCCGGAAACCGGGGTGCTTTTCGGGCCAGACAGCTCAATTTCTACACCAGCGCATCCATCATTAAGGCTTTGCAGCAACAGCCCGAAAATCAGCCTTTCCGACGCGATAGGAGAAAAAGACGAACAGCAGCGAACCAAATAAAAAGCAGGGTAGGAACATAAAAACAGTGCATAAACGAGCGGCCACCTCCCTGCCCGGGGTCGAACGGCAAAAATACTATAATTCCCAGCAGGACGGTTAGGTATAAAGTGTGTAACCATACAAGCCTGGGAAACAACGATTTACGCGCAGGCGATTGTTCGGGAAGCCGTTTTGCATACAGGCTTGCGCCTATCGGAATCACTGCTGCCAGGACTGCCAGCAATATCACAGGCCCCAGTTCGGGCGAGGAACAGCTCAAACTGCAACTTTCCAATGTTGATGAGTACAGGTCTATTCCGTGCGGAATGAAAAACATGTAACCAAGCACGGTGGCGATAAAAAACAGCGCACCCAGGCGGCTTTCTAGTGCTTTTTTAGGATCAGAATCGGTTACGGACATTGGATTCCTCCATCATCTAGGTTAGCAGGGAAAATTCATTCGGTATTGTCATTTTTACACCAGCGCATCCACCATCAACGCGACGAAAATGAACATCAGGTACATGGACGAGTAGCGGTACATCTGCCAGGCAATCTTGTTGCTGTCGGTGGTCAGCACGCGCCAGGCCGCGTAGATCAACCCGCCACCAAAGACCAGGGCCGAGACCAGGTAAACGCTGCCCGCCATGCCGAAGAGCGGCATCAGCAGCGTCAGCCCGACCAACGCCAGGGTGTACCACCAGACCTGCCTGCGCGTCTCCGCCTCCCCGTGCACCACCGGCATCATCGGCACCCCGGCGCGGGCGTATTCGTTGCGGCGAACCAGGGCCAACGCCCAGAAGTGCGGCGGGGTCCACATGAAGATGATGGCGAACAGGAACAGGGCCGGGATGTCCAGGCTGCCGGTGGCCGCCGCCCAACCGACCATGGGTGGGATGGCCCCCGCCCCGCCGCCAATCACGATGTTCTGCACGGTGGCCTTCTTGAGCAGCAGGCTGTAGAGCACCACATAGTAGATCATGCCGGCCAGTGACAGGACTGCCGCCAGCAGGTTGACCTGCACGGCCAGCACGGTCAGGCTGACCAGGCACAACCCCAGGCCAAAGGACAACCCTTCGGCCGGGGTCATCCGCCCGGCCGCCATTGGCCGCTGGGCCGTGCGCTGCATGTTCCGGTCCAACTCGCGGTCGATGTACTGGTTGATCGCCCCGGAACCGCCGGCCGCCATCGCGCCGCCCAGCAGGGTGAAAAAGAGCAGGTCCCAGGCCGGCCAGGCCTTGCCGCCCGTCACCATCCCGGCAAAGGTGGTCACCAGCAGCAGCAGGACGATGACCGGCTTGGTCAGGGTCAGGAAATCCTTCAGGCGTTGAGGCAGGTCCAGGGGCGGGTAGGAAACCCCGGGCCGGGCCAGCAAGCCGGCGGCCACCACCAGCACCAGCATGGCCACCCAGGCCGCCATGGCGGTCAGGGTGTGCATGGTTGCCAGCTGGGCCGGGAAGCCGCGCACGACCTGCACGGCGCCAATGTAGGCTTCGGCAAAGAACAGGACCACCGCCAGGGTGGTCAGCGGCAGCAGCAGGTGGTCGCCGCGCTGGGTGCGCCAGGCTTCAAAGAGCAGGGCCAGCATCAGCACCGCCGTCAGCCCGGCAGAAACCCGGTGAAACAACTGCCCCGCGCCTTCCACCGAGCCCGGCAGGCAGAGCGGCCAGCTGGCGCAATCGGGGGCGCCGCCCGCCGCCGAGGCCAGGCTGCCGCCAAAGGTCAGCAGGAACATGCCGACAAAAGCCAGCAGGGCCAGGCGGGAAAAACCAGTATTCAGTGAAAATTTCATTGTTGAGTCTCCAGTTCGTTCTGCTTGCGAACATAAAACGGGTAACCAATAAACAGGATGGTCGCGAAGGTAAACCACTGCAGGGCGTAGCCCATGTGCGGACCCTCGCTGATCTCGATCTCCGGCTGGTACGGGTAGGGCGGTTCCGATCGGGCCTGCGGATCAGGTTGGACATACGCCGGCAGGACCGGATACGGCAGCTGGGTAGCAATGCGCTCGACGTTGATCAGGTTCCAGTAATCAAGGCCGGTCTGCCCGGGCATCAGGGTCGGATCAGGCACCCCGCCCACCTCCGGTGCGGCCTGGCCCAGGCGCAGGATGCCCTGGACGGTCACCTCCCCCGGCTGATCGTAGGTCCGCCAGTCTTCGGGAGACGGGTTGCCTGCGGAGGGGATCCAGCCCCGCTCCACCAGGACGGCAGTGCCATCCTGCAGGATGAGCGGGGTCACCAGGTGAACACCGGGCTGGTTGGCGTTGTCCGTCTTGTAGTAGCGGTTGCGCAAGGCCACCTGGTGTTCAAAGTCGTACCGGCCGGTGACCGTCACCCGGCGGTATTCCATGCCGGCCAGGTCCTCCCCGCCTGCACCGTTCAGGTCAAGCGGCGGCAGGGCGATCACCTGCAGGTAATGCGCGTTGAAGGCCTGGCGCTGTTCGAGGCGGTCCAGCTGCCAGATGCCCAGGCGGATGCACACGGCGGTTCCCACCAGGACCAGCAGGGTCGCCAGCAGCCATTTGCGGCCAAAGAGGTGCAGGAAAAACATCAGGCCGCCTGGGGTTGTTGTTCTTTGGCCTTCAGGGGCCAGACCAGCAGGCTGTACAGCCCCATCAGCGCCCCCAGCGGGATGCCGCCGAACAGGATGCCATACACCCGGGTTTCCCAGGTCACCGGTTCGCGCACATCCAGGCCCAGGTAGTCCCCGGGCTGGAAGGAACACGAATAGGCCAGGTTCTGGGCCTGGTCGAGCACCAGGCTGGCGGAGGTGCCCGGCGGGATGAACAAGGGTCCCAGGGTGTGGGCCTCGACATCCTCGTTCCGGACGATCAGGGTGTCCCCGGTCACAAAGACCATGTTCTCCGGCAGGGCCGAATTTCCTTCGCCGCGCGCCACCTGCTCGGCCGTCCCGGCCGGGATGACCAGCTCGATCTCCTGCGGACCACGGCCGGCTTCGCTCTTCAGGAACCAAAAGGACACCTCGTTGAAGGTGACCGCCAGGAGGATCCCGGCCAGGATGCTGAGCAGGAAACGGATCAGAATTTGCTTTTTCATGGGTGCTTTCTCAAACGACGACAGGGAGAAAAAAAGCGTGCGGCGGGCCGCACGCTTTTGCAGTTCGCCAAACTTACGACAGCCTGCCGATCAGGTAGATGGCCGGGTAGAAGAAGATCCAGACCACATCGACGAAGTGCCAGTAGACCGTGGCGGCTTCCACCGCCCAGTGCTTCTCGGCACTGTACACGCCCTTGCGGGCATTCAGGTACACGATGATCAGGAAGATCACGCCGGTGATGACGTGGAAGGCGTGCATGCCGGTCATCATGTAGAAGATGGCGGCTTCGGCGCTGGCTCCAGCCTTCAGGCCTTCCTCGGCCGCCAGCTGCCATTCCACGCCCACCACACCGGCCACGAAGCCGATGCCCAGCACGATCGTCACCAGGGTGTTGTTCAGGAAGGCCTTGACATTGCCAAGGGCCATCTGGGTTTCAGCCCGGTTCATGAAGAACGACGAGACCAGCAGGACCACGGTCACCAGCAGGCCCAGTTCCTGGCTCAGGTGCGGGCGGGTCAGGCCCATCAGGTTGAAGCGGGCCACCAGCAGACCGCCGAACAGGAAGGCATCCGACAGGATGAACAACCACAGGCCGAGCCGGTTGGTGGCAAGTTTCCACTCATAACTGTGGTGGTCACCATCCATTTCGCTCTCGTTGAGCTTGTAGACGTGCATGTAATACCACAGCACCAGGCCGGCCTTGACGACGGCCACCAGGGTCAGGAGCAGGATGGAGGCGTTGGTCACGGCAACCACGAACTCCAGCCCGGTCAGGACGGCCAGGATAATGAAAATATTTACGCCGCGCAGGAGCGCTTTGGGGTCAGTATGGCTCATAACTTTTGATTCTCCTCGCAGCCTTATTGGGTCTTGGTGTAGACAGAACCGGGCAGGCCGTAGTCATACGGTTCACCCACCACTTCGAAGGGTTTGTCATAGTTGTGCACGGGCATCGGGGACGGCACCTGCCATTCGGGAGAGCGTGAGTTCCACAGGTTCCCGGTCTCCGGCTGGCCCTTTTTGGCCGTGATGTAAACGTTGTAGAAGAAGACCAGGATGCCGGCTGCGATCAGGTAGGCGGAAATGGTCAGCAGCAGCTGCCAGAAATCGAACCCGAGGGCCGGATCATAATCCGCGATGCGACGGCGCATGCCCAGCAGGCCGATGCGCATCATGCCCAGGGTCAGGAAGATGAACGAAGGGGTCATCAACCAGAAATGGATCTTGCCAAGCGTTTCGTTCAGGCGCTTGCCAAAGGCCTTCGGATACCAGTAGTACAGGGCGGCGAAGAACGGGAAGACGTATCCGCCGAACATGGTTTCGTGGAAGTGCCCAACGATAAAGTAGGTATCATGCAGGTGCAGGTCGGTGGACACCGTGGCATTGGGTGGCCCGGTGATGCCTCCCAGCAGGAAGACCACAATGCCGCCCAGGACGAACAGCATGGGGGTCGGGGTTTCGATCTTGCCGCGCCACAGGGTGGCCACCCAGGAGAAGAACTTGACGCCGGTCGGAATGGCCACCAGCAAAGTGCTGTACATGAACGGCACACGCAGGTATTCATTCATCCCGGAAGTAAACATGTGATGCGCCCAGACCAGGAAGCCCACCAGGGCGATCCCCAGCGAGGACATGGCCACCCAGCGATACCCAAAGAGCGGTTTGCGGGCAAACACCGGCAGCAGTTCCGAGATCACGCCCAGGCCCGGCAGGACGAAGACGTACACCACCGGGTGCGAGTAGAACCAGAACAGGTGCTGGTACAGCACAGGATTGCCACCCTTGGCGATCTCAAAGAACGGCATGCCGAGCAGGCGTTCAAACACCACCAGCTGGAAGGCCAGGCCGATCATCTGGGTGGCCGTCAGGGAGATGATCGAGGTCGCCAGCGCAGCCCAGACAAAGATCGGCATGCGGAAGGGGGTCATGCCATGCACACGCATGCGCAGCACGGTCACGATCAGGTTGAGCGCACCGAGAATGGAAGACCAGCCGGCCACCCACACGCCCAGGTAAAACATCTGGATGCCGAGCGGCGCACGCACCGCCAGCGGCGGGTACCCGGTCCAGCCGGTGTCAAAACCGCCCAGGAACAGGCTCGACACCAGCAACACCGAGGCCGGAACGGACACCCAGTACGAGAAGGCGTTCAGGCGGGGGAAGGCCATATCCTGCGCACCGATCAGCAAGGGCACCAGGTAGTTGATCATCCCGGCCACGCCCAGCAGGATGGAGACGATCATCACCATGCCGTGCAGGGACATCAGCGTGTTATACAGCTGCAGGGAAATGACCTGCATGCCGGATGCGGACAGTTCCAGGCGGAAGATCAGCGCGAACAGGCCGCCCAGGCACAGCAGGAACAGGGCGGTGACGACATACTGGATGCCAATCACCTTGTGATCCAGGGAAACGCCGAAGTAGCGTTCCCAGCCGGGGGTGTCCTCGATGTGGTCTGAAGTCGACTCACCCTTGGCCCATTTCCACCAGTCGGAAACCGCGCCCACGCCCACCAGGAAAGCCAGCGCGCCCACCAGGCCGCCGAAGACCCAGGCGGGTTCGGAGAAACCGAAGGTGCGGGCTTCAAAGGTGGAAAGCCCCATCAGCGCACGGATCAGGGTGATGAACAGGGCGCCAATCACGGTACCGGCAAACTGGTACCCCAACCCGCGGGTGATGCCCAATGAAAGGAATTTTTTCATAATCTCGTAAGCCTCCTCGAGTCTTATTCGCCGAGTGTCTTGATGAATTCGATCAGGTCAGCCACCTGGCCTTCGGTCAGGTTGAACTGCGGCATGGCGTTCGGGGCAAAACCCTGGGCGATCTTCGCGTTGGGGTCGAGGATGGATTCAGCGATATAGGCATCATCCACCAGGGCGACCACCGAACCATCCGCCAGCACGCGATTTTCCAGCCCGTACAGGCCCAGCCAGGTCGGACCCACGCCAGCCGTTCCGTCCAGCGAGTGGCAGGCCTTGCAGCCCTGCTCTTCATACAACTTCTGGCCGCGCTCTGCGCTCGGCTCCCCGGCAGCGGCCAGGGCTTCCGCTTCGGCTTCGGCAATTTTCATTGCCACCCAGGCGTCATACTCCTCCTGCGAGACAATAATCACAGGAGACTCCATGTAAGCATGCGAAACACCGCAGATTTCAGCGCAGCGGACCTTGTATTCACCCAGCTCGGTCGGTGTGACGCGGATCTCGGTCGTCCGACCAGGGATCAGGTCCTGCTTGACACGGAACTCAGGCACCCAGAAGGAATGCAACACATCCACGCTTTCGAGGTTGATCTTGGCCTGGCGGTTCACGGGCAGGTATAGCTGGGGAGAGGTAAAGCCCTCGGGGTACTCAAAGCGCCAGGACCACTGGAAGCCCACCGCGGTCACTTCCACGGCCTGCGGGTCCACGCGGCGCACCTGGGCCAGATTATCGGCACCCACCCAGCCCATCCAGACCACGATCACCAGTGGGATGAAGGTCCAGGTGATTTCGAGGTTGGTGTTGCCTTCAATATGCTCACCATCCCCTTCCTCACCCTTCCTGCGCCGGAATACCACCAGGCTGTAGAGCATGGGGACCATGATCAGGGCGAACAGGAACGCCATGAACTTGAGTTGCAGGTCAAAGAGCCAGTCGATCGGCCCGGCTTGTGCGCTGGCAGGGATCGGCATCAACTTGGCCCAATCCAGACCCAGGTAGGTCAGATAGGCCACCGCCGCCACCAGCACTGCCATCACAATGAAATGTCTTGCATTCCGCATATGTTTCTCCTCGCAAAGACGAATGAGATTTATTCCGGCCAGGGATTACCCAGCCAGTCCTCCGCCTGGGCCGTGGTCAGGCGCTTGCGGTCGTAGATGACCACCTCGCCCGACTCGCCCAGAGAGACCAGCACCACCTGCATGGGCGTCTTGCCGGTCACAAACTTGTTCAAGAATTCGGTCTGATTAATCGCCCGGTCATCAAAATCGACGATCACCAGGTCGGGCTGATGGCTATCCATGGCCAGGACAGCTTCTTCCATTGCCCCAGGCATGCCAATAATCTCGGCCATCCCAATCCATTTTTCTGCGTAGACCTTGCGCAGGCCTTCACGAAACAAGGGATTGGCCGAGACGATCAAGACACGTTTCCGGGCATGGGGTTCAACAGCCATAAATGCCCGAATAATATATCCAATTTTCTCTCATTTGTCATTAATCCATGCTGCATGATTGGGGGATTTCAAAAGATTAAGCGGGTGATTAATTAATCACCCGCCAGAAAAATCCATCACCGGCTTCCCTTCACAAGAGAGACATTTGCGCCGCACGGGCAACGGCCTCGGCGCGGTTGTTGACTTCCATCTTCTCCAGGATGTGCCGGATATGCGTCTTGACCGTATTCTCGGAAATATACAACGTGCCGGCGATCTGGCTGGTGGTCTGGCCGCGGGCCAGGCAGCGCAGCACATCCACTTCCCGGTCGCTGAGCAGGTTTTTGTTGCGGTCCAATTGCGAGCGACGCACCGCCTGGAAGACGCGGGCCGTGACCTCGGGAGACAACACGGCATTGCCGTCAAAGACCTGCTGGATGGTATTGCGCAGCACTTCCGGCTCGGCATTTTTCAGCAGGTAGCCGTTGGCTCCGGCCAGGATCGCCCCCATCAGGTCTTCGTCATTCTGGGAGATGGTCAGCATGACCACCTTCTGTTCGGGTTTTTGTTTGCGGATCACGGACAGGGTTTGCAGGCCATCCATGACCGGCATGTTGATATCCAGCAGGATAATATCCGGCTGGATGCGATCGAGCAGGGTCAGCGCCTCCTCCCCGTTGGAGGCATCCCCGATCACCGCCAGCCCTGGCATTTCATCCAAAAGGCTGACCAGCCCTTTTCGGAAAAGTGCGTGGTCATCCACCACCAATAAACGAATATCGCTCATAATGCCTCCTGGATCGAGGACGGCAGGCGCAGGGAAATTGTGGTTCCCTTTCCGGGCGTGCTGATGATCTGGAAGTCTGCCCCGATCATCTCGGCACGCTCACGCATGCCGCGCAACCCGTGCCGGGCGGAGAGTTCCAACTGGTCTGGCGAAAAACCGCTCCCATCATCCACGATCTCGATCAACCAGGCCTGGTTGATCTCCCGACCCACGAAGCGCACGTGGCTGGCGCGGGCATGCTTGCGGACATTGCTCAGGCTCTCCTGAATGATGCGGATCAACTGCGCCTGGATATTGGGCGAAAAGGTCTGGTCGAGATCAAACCCGGTCATGTCCACCTTCAGGCCCGATCCTTCTTCAAAATCTGCGATCACCTGTTCCAACCAGCCGCGCAGGTTGGAGGAGGGCACCCGGCGCAGGTTGTCGATCGCCTGGCGGGCATCCAGGTAGGCATCTGAAAGGGTACGGTAGTTGGCCTGCAGGGTCGCGGTCAGGCGGTCCATTTCGCCCCGTGAAAGATAATTCTGCATCTGGGCCGCCTGGATCTTCAGGAAGGCCAGGGTTTGCGCCAGACCATCATGAATCTCCCGCGCCAGCCGGGCCCGTTCATCCACCACCGCCTGGTATTCCACCCGCATCATCAGGTGGGCGTTCTGGATCAGCAGGGCGGCCTGGGCGGCAATGGTTTCGAGCAGGATCAGGTGGCGCGGCGAAAAGGACTGCACCGAATTGGAGGCCAGCACCAGCACGCCGGCCGGGCTTTCGGCACGCCAGGAGAGCGGGATGGCGAGCAGCACACGCCACATCTCACGGTTGTTCAGGGTGACGTTTTTCAACGAAACGGACTTGCCTGAGGACAGTACGCTCTGCCAGATGCCCTCCAGGAAGGACAGGTCCGGGGAGTCGGCCTCCGCCGGGCCACCCTTGCGGGCACGGGACAACAGCAGGGGGGAGTCGGCCTGGGTGCTTAATTCGGCGGGTACATATAAAAGCGCAAAATCCAGGTCGAGCGCATCCAGTACATTTTCCAATAACGTGGCCAATTGATCTGGCACCTGGGCTTTGGGTGCCGAGCCGGCCTGCAAATAGCGCAGGGCAATGATCTCCTGCTCGCGGGCCTGCAAGACCGTAATGGCCTGCGCGGAAAGCTGGATGGCATCGCGGACCAGGGCTTCCGTGTCCGAATCCGGCAGGCCAGAGTCGGCTGGAAAGAAGAAGTTGATCACACCGGCTTCGCGTTGCTCGATGCTGAGCGGGAAGCAGCGCACCGGCTGGCCGTGCATGGTTCCGGACACCAGGCCGCACCCGGCCGCTCCATGCAAGGCCAGGCAGCTTTTGCAGGCCTGGCGCGTCTCGGGAGAACGAAGTTGCGCCGACCAGGATTGCAGGGCGCTTTCGGGAACCTCGGCCTGGAACGTGGCCGGCAGGGACTGCCCCCATTCATCGTACGGAACGAAGGAGGCACCACTGGCCTGCAGGGTAGTGCGGCCAAACTCCAGGACCGAGTCGAGGATGTCCTTTTCGGTCTGGGCGGCCAGCAATTTTTGTTGAAGCCCAAAAACCGAGCCGAGCTGGGTTTGCGGAGCAGGCACCAGCTGGCCGGGGCCGGCAGTGCGACGCAACGAAAGACGCAGCCAGGTTTCCAGCACGGCGGTCACCAGCCCGGCCGAAACAAAAGCCACCAGCAGGGAGAGCCAGACATTCCAGGTGGACAGGGTTAACAGGTAAAAGCCGAGTACCAGGGCCAATGCCCCGAAGGTGGCGATCCGTGCTAACCGCAGGTCCTGTTCCATTTTTTAGCGATTCCCTGGCTGCTTATCCATTGACCGCTGCCAGCACTTCGGCGCTGTGCTCGGAGGGCTTGACGTTCTCAAAGACTTTGACGATCTTCCCGTCGCCGTCGATCACAAAGGTGGTGCGCAGGACGCCCATGTATTCCTTGCCGAGGAATTTCTTTTCACCCCACACGCCATAGGCGTCACACAGGGCGTGGTCTTCATCGGCCAGCAGCGAAAAGGGCAGGGAGAATTTCTCCTTGAATTTCGCATGCGAGGCGGGAGAATCGGGGCTGACCCCCAGGATGGTAACCCCGGCCTTTTCGTAGGCCGAGTAATTGTCACGGAAATTGCAGGCTTCCTTGGTACAGCCAGGTGTATCGTCCTTCGGGTAAAAATACAGCACAATGGTTTGCCCGCGAAAATCGGACAGGTTACGGACAGTTCCAGTTTCGTCCTTCAGGCGAAAACTGGGAGCGGGTGTTCCGGCTTGGATAGGCATGATCGTTTCCTCCATGGGTGATTATAACTGACCTGAAAGGTCGGAATTCGTAAAATCAAACAACTCCCAATAGAACTCTAGGAAAAACATGCTGAAATCCCATGGCACCTGATGCGTGCCATGCGTAATCGGATTGTCCACAATTATTTTCAGGTCGATGAAAAGTTAATGTGGGATACCATCCAAACCGATCTACCCCCTTTAATTCCTTTACTCAAAGTTCTCCTTTAATCTCACCCCACAAAAACGCGGACCTGGCGAGTTTGAATTTTGCATCGAATCGCTTTTCGATGGCGGCGTTGATGACCAGGTGGGACGGGATTGTATTCATGTGATCAAGGGGCTTGAAGAAGCGCTCCGGGCGCATTCACGCCGCCGCTCAGTGTGCGCAGAAAGGCGATGATCTGCGCCCTCTCCTGCCGGGTAAGCCCGAGCGGTTCCAGCTCGTTATGGCCGGTGGGCGATGCCGGCGGGTGATTGTAGTGCCGCAGTACTTCTTCGAGGGTGGCAAATTGTCCGGCGTGCATGTATGGAGCCGTTTCGGCGATGTTGCGCAGGGTGGAGGGCTTGAAAGCGCCTTCGAGTTGTTCACCTTCCGAGACAAGGAAGCGCAGTTCTGCACAATCCTGCTCCCCGGCGTCACTCCATTGGCTGAAACAGTTGAATTCGTCGTTAAGCAGGGCCTGCACACCGGAGGCGCGGCCCCGGTCGAGTGGTAATCCCGTCCCGGTTGGGACGCCGGTATTGTGGAAATCATTGTTGGTGAAGAGCGGGCCGTTGTGGCAGTTGATGCACTCTGCCCTGCCCATGAACAGGCGCAAACCGGCGACTTCGTCGCCGCTCAGGGCGGTGTTCATGGTTTGCCAGTCGTCGTTCAGCACAGCTTCCACGTACTGGTCGAAACGCGAGGGGGCCGGCAGAAGCAGTCGCTCGTAGGCGGCGATCGCTTTGCCCATGTTGACAAAGACCAGGGTGACAGCGTCTCGGTCTTCGGGAGTCATTGCGTCCCAGGCAGCGCGCGCGGTGGGATCCTCGACGGGACCGGCCAGGGCAGGGAAGCGGTTCCGGTCGGAGAAATCGGGCAGGGGGCCGAAAATGGCTTCATAGTCGGCACGGTAATGCTCGGCAATCAGATGAACATACATCGTGCGTGCCCCGCCATGCTCCACCGCACTTTCGAGCGGGGCAAGCGCTTGCGACCACTGGCTGTCCTTGCGGCCATCCCAAAATTGCCAGGGACTGTAGGCAGTGCCGATCACGGTCATGGTCTTGCGGTCGGTGGTGCCGACGCCTTCGGCCAGCGGCAGGCCGTCGGTGAACATCAATGCTGGCTGGTGGCAGGTGCCGCAGGAGACCTCGCCGGTGGTGCTGAAGCGGGTATCAAAGAAGAGCTGGTGACCAAATTGCGCGGCACGCGGGTCATCGGCATAGCGGTTGGAAGGATCGGGCGGCAGGGGTGGCAGGGAACCGATCCACAGGCTGCGCAGGAGTTCGGTTTCTTCAGCCGTCCACGGGCTGCGCGGCCAGAAGGCCCACGCAGCCAGGGCAGCCAGGATCAGGAAGCCGGTACCGGCAAGAAGGAAGGTTTTTTTCATGATGGAGATTGGCCGGGCGGATCCGGCCTTGCCGGATTATTGCAGGGTCAGGTTGAACGTGATCGAGTCGGTCTGGCCACCCGCGCTGATGTTGAACTTCACCTCCCACCAGCCGGTCATCTGGAAGCGCAGGCCTTCAACGCGGTATTCGCCGTTGCCGAGGTATTCAGTCACCTGCGGACTGGTGGGCAGGCCGTGGCCGTGCTGGGGCATGCCGCCATCCACCAGGATTTCAGCATTTTCAACCGGCGCGCCGTCGGGGGTGGTGACGGTCAGCGTCCAGGTATGCATCTGGTTGAGAGGCACCTCATCTGTGTCACTGCGCCAGCTGACGATGAACTGTCCGTTGTCGGTGGGACGCGAGGTGGCCAGATCGAGCGAGGCCGGGGCCGATTCGCTGCCCATCATCATCGGATGCAGGAAACGTGGACCGATCATGGGCATGAGCAGGAGAAAAGCGACGATCACGATCACGGTGGTCACCGCGGCGGTGACAATGACGGTCAGGGTTTGTTTGTTCATGAGGAAAGATCTCCTTGATGGTTGATTGCCACTATTTTAGTCCAGGAAGGTAAGAGGAAGATAAAGGTTGTGTGAAGGTTCAGGGGAATGCTCGCAAGACCTGTACCGGCCGCCGGTCGACCGGGTCATGGCTGGGATAAGCCAGTCGCAGCAGTCCGTTCGTAATTGCGGATGCCTTTATTTATTTTTGATCGGATAACCACAGTCCTGCGAATAGGTCACAATACCTGGCCGAAAATCCTTGTCCATGTAATCACCAGTGAGCACAATCTACCGCCTCATGGAACTATTCGATGTGCCGCACTTCACCGGAGACCGAAACCCCCTCGCCTGACCGAACGGGCAAAGAAACCCGCAAGGTGGACGGCACCCCCATGTCTTCCCCTTGCAGGATCACAAACTCCTGCGCGCCGGGCCAGCCAATATCCCGCAGGTAGCCGGCCAGTGCCGCGGCCGCCGCGCCGGTGGCCGGGTCTTCGTACACGCCGCCCGAGGCGAAGGGGTTGCGGGCGTGAATGACCGAGTCAGACTCCTGCCAGAGCAGGCTGATCGTCACCAGTCCGTGTTCGGCCATCAGGGCGCGTACTTGCTCAAACGGGTATTTCATCGCGGCCAGGGTCTGGCGGTCTTTGACGAAGATCACCAGGTGGGTGGCGCCCGCCCCGGCAATCCGCACCGGGAAACGCGCATCCAGGTCCTGCCGGGACAACCCAAACGCCGCCAGGATGCGCTCCACGTAATCCACCGGAGCTTCCTTGGACCAGGTTCCCGGCGATTGCAAAGTGGCCGACATGCCATTCCCTGAGCGGAACGCGCGCACCGTGATGGTGCTGTCATTCAGGAAAAGCGTGTAGGTCCCTTCGCCAAACCGTTCCCCCAGGGCCGCGCCGAGCGCGATCGTGGCATGACCGCAGAAGGGAACTTCCAGTTGCGGGGCAAAGTAGCGCACGCGCCAGCCGCCCTGCTGCTGCACCAGGAAGGCCGTTTCCGAATATCCGACCTCTCTGGCGATCGCCAGCATTTCTTCCGCGCTGGGCATCTCCGGGCAAAAAGCAACACCCGCGGGGTTACCACCCTCCCCGTTTTGGGAGAAGGCGGCCAGTTTTAAGAGATCCATGTTCCCTCCAGGATTTTTTTCGGCGGGGACTTACTTCAGCAGCCCGGCCTTCTTTAACGCACTTTCCAGCCCCTCGACCGACACCGGCTTGACCAGCAAATCCCTTGCGCCGCTCTTCAGGGCGCGCTGGCGGGTCTCCGGCTGGTCATCGGAAGTTACGATAAAGACCGGCACTTTGGCAAAACGCGGTTCGCGGCTCAGGAATCCCAAAATCTCGAACCCGGTCAGGCCGGGCATGTTGATATCCAGGAAGACGACATCGGGCACTTCGCTGTTCAGGATGCTCATCCCCGGGCCGGGGCCATACGCGGCGCGGGCGTCAAAATTAAGCGCTTTCAAGACCCGAACAAGTGAATCGGCGGTCATGCGGTTGTCGTCCACAACCAGGGCACTATGCATCGTTATTGTCCTCCTGCAACAGGGTTCCCATCATCCCCGTATCATACCCCGGGAGAGTCTTTACATCATGTTGAAATGATTGCGATTTCAGCAGGTCAAACAGGGGCTGCAACAACTCACTTTGCATGTATTCCTGGGGAACGATCAGGTCATAGCGTTCATAAAACAGGGGGAGAAAGTCCAGATGCAGGGCCTGGGCCGCCGCCGGGATGCCCAGCCCGCAATCCGCCCGCCCGGAAGCCACGGCCGCCGCCACGCCCAGGTGGGTATATTCCTCGTCGTCATAACCGCGAATCTGCTCGGCCGGAATCCCCTGTTCCTGCAGGTGATAATCCAGC
>JANJTV010000030.1 GCA_024710905.1 Anaerolineales bacterium
GCGACCTGCTGTCGGGTACAGCCTCGAGACCGGCATTCAGGTACGACTCGGCCTGTTCAAGGTTCCCGGCCTGGTCTGCCTTGCGGACCGCCTCGAGGACTGATTTCGTGCTCATCTCGTTAATCCCGCTGGTTGGCGCCCCCAGGTTGCGGGCCCGGATCCAGCAGGCAATTGCCCCGGGCAGGTCAACCAGTGCCTGGTTACGCGCCTGTTGCTCCAAACACTCCACCAATAACTCCCGCGAGGCCGTTTCCTGAGGGTTCTTCTTCACCTGTTCATCAAGAAGCGTAACCGCCGCATCCGGCTGGCCATCCTTAAGCAGCAGGCGGGCCAGCCCAGTTGCACCCAGCCCGTCCAGCAACACCCGGGCCGGGGCAAAATCTGGCTGCAGGGCCAGCACTTTTTTTGCCAGTTGCTCCACCCGGGCGGTCTGATTCAAAGCCTGCCAGGTCAAAGGGCCGCTGGCAAACAACTCTGGCTCCGCCTGGGCCTGTAGGGTTTGCTCAAGGGCCTGGGCACATTCAAACTCAAGCAGCCAGCGCGCGCGCAGTGTTTTATGACGGGCAAGATCGGCTTCGCGCCCGGCTTCGCCATACAAGCGGATGAAAGCAGTGTGAATATCACGGATGACGTTTCTCAGTAATTCACGCCGCAGTCGTTCGATCTCCGCAATGGGGATCTCGGTCTCATAAATGGAGGAGCGGGTCTCCCCCCATTGCTTCCAGTACATCTCCGAGGCCAGCACCATGGCCCAGCAGGCAAACGCCCGTTCCCAATCTGAGTCATTCCGGGCCTCCGAGTCGTGTTCAATGGCCCGGCGGTGGTAGAGCATGGCCAACTGGTGGGCGACATCCGGCCGGGAAGGCGACTCCTTTTGCAGCTTTTCCAGGCCCGGGATGGCCTGGTCATAGCTACCAACAGAAATGTCTTTCATGACAAGGTAAGACTTCAACGCGCCCTGCATGCGCTTTCCCTCCACCCATGCCGGATCGAGCGAGACCGCCTCATCCAGCGCCTGTTCCGCTGAAGACCATTCCTGGCGAGCGAAGGCTTGTGCAGCCAGGAATGCCAGGGTAATGCGCAACCCCTCCCTGGCTTCGGGCACGAGTGCCAGACCCAGGGAGGAACGATACGACTGACAGGCGGCTTCGAGTTGACCGTTTTCGGCTAGGGTGGCGGCCAGAACAGTATGGCACATGGCATCCTGGCTGCGTTCCGCCAGGCTCATGGCCCGCTTTACCTGCCCGGCCTTGGCCAGACCTGCCACAGCCAGGCGCATCTGGGTCAGGCTGGGCGGTATGGTTAACGTTTTGGCATGCGGCATGATCTCTCTCTCCTGCACCTACAAAGCCAGTTCATCCAGGGTCTGGGCAACCTTCGCCCAATTCCCATCCTGGCCATGCAATGACATACGGGCCCACAGGGCACGCTCACGCAAGTCTTGTGGCGGATTAAGATCCAGGACATGCTTCAGTTGGGTCAGAGCATGCTTCTCCCGTCCTTCATGCGCATCCAGCAAGGCCAGGTTATAAGCAGCATCGGGCCGGTCTGCCAGGCTGGCCAGGAGTTTCCGCGCACCGGGATAATCCTTGGCCCGCAGACGGGCGGCCGCCAAGACAGAGTCGATCGTATCTCGCGGTGCACCGAGTATGCGGGCACGCTCCAGGTAAGACTCAGCTTGTTCAAGGGAAGCCTCCTGCGCAGCAGCCTGGAGGCAGGCTGCCTGCAGGTTTTTCTGCGCGGATATTTCGCCGGGCAGGGCAACCAGCACCTGCTCAAAACAGGCCACCGCCTCACGATATTCGCCGCGCTTGTACAACGCCTGGCCATGCAGGTCCCGCAGTTGCACAAGGGCATGCGCCAGCGCGTTATCCTCCGGGTGGCGTCGGGCAAGCAATCCCCAGTCCGCCAGGGCTGTCTGGGTATCCCCGGACTGTCCGGCCAGCAATCCACTGGTATACAGGGTGCGATCGCTTTCATCATGAGCAGCACGAGCCTGTTCCAGGCTGGCACAGGCCGCCTCCTCCTGGCCCTGCAGGAAACGCGCCACTCCCAACGGGCCAAATGCCCTGGCCTTTTCATAGGACTGCACCGCAGCAGGCAGGTCACCTTGCAACTCTGCAGCCATGCCGCGCAGCAGGTGGGCCTGCGGAAGTTTCGCGCCTGGCTTATCAAGGGACTCCAGTGCTTTATGCGCCTGATCCGGCTGGTCGAGGGCCAGGAAAGCACGGGCCAGGGCCAGGTGGGTTTGGCGGGCCAGGCCGGGGCTGGCCTCGAGGGATATGGAGCGGTACCAGCGCAGGGCTTCCTCAACCCTGTCGCGCCACAGGCAAAGGTGTCCCATTTGCAGGCGTGCGCGATCGGCAAAATCCCCACTGGCGTCAGCCAGCTTATCAAAGTGGCGCTCAGCAGCGCGATGGGCCGAGACATCCCCGGCAGCAAACTGCCAGGCCAGGGTACAGCCCAGAAAATAACAAACGGATGGATCGTCAGGGAAATTCTTTTCGGCGTGTTCCAATATCTTGCGCGCACTGGCATCGTCCCCCAGCCGCAGTTGCGCGCGGGCAAGCACTACAGCCGCAGCCGGATTTTCTGTTTCATGCCCTGCCACCAGCGGGACGGCTTGCACAGGCAGGTCCAACTCAACCAGGCAGGCTGCCTGGCGGACCGTCTGCGGCGGGGTCAGTTCGGATAAGAGCGTGTAATGTTCATTCGCACCTGAAAAGTCCTCCTGTTCAAACAGGCAGTCCGCCAGCAGGGCGTGCGTATCCTGTTGGGAAGCATCCAGTGCCAAGGCGCGTTGAAACGCGTGGATCGCTGCCGGCCGATCACCTGCCAGGTGCAGGGCCTGCCCGCGAATATGGAACAGGCGCGGGTGATTTGGAACCAGGGCCTCGGCCTGCTGGAGCAGGGCCAGCGCACGGGTTAAATCGGCTGGAGCAATAAGCAGCAATGTGGCCAGGTGGAGCAGTACACGCGGCTGGCGCGGATCGCCTTTCAGTGCGGCTTCGTACATGTCGCGCGCCTTACCAGCCTGGCCCTCTGCAGCCAGGGCATCGCCCAGCCAGCCTTGCACCAGCGGATCGGCTGGGACCAGGCGGTTGGCAGACTCCAGGCTGGCCCGGGCTTCCTGCGGCTGCCCCTGCAAGAGTTGGGCCTGGCCAAGCACACGGTGTGCCCAGGCCTGATTCGAATCAGCATTAAGAACCTGTTCAGCGATCTGACGCGCCTCGGCGACAATCGGCCGCAGACTGGTTTCATCAATCCTGCAACGGCCTTCCAGGTAAGCCAGCACACGTTTCCCGGCCTGGCTGACGGAATGCCCCTGGGTACGCCGCAGGTATTCAATGCAGGCAGCCATAGCCGCTTGGTCACCGGCGCCTTTGTCAGTGGCCAGGACTGCCAGCAGTTCAATTAATTCCAGATTGGGGGTGATGTATCGACGGGCAGCCTCAGTCTCTTTGAGCGCAGCGGGTAGATCCCCCCGCGCGGCCTGCACAAGGGCACATTCCTGGTGGGCCTGCCCCAGGGTTTGCTTTTGTTCCTCAATCAACCCCCCCAGACCCTGGAAAGCAGCCACTACTCCGTCCGCCATCTCAAGAGCCCGGTCAAGGTGTCCGGCCTGGCGTTCCCGGGAGGCCTGCGCCAACTGGCGCTGAAGACCGCCCAGCGCCCGCAGGGCTTTGCGGCGGCGTACTTCTAAGCGCCGCTGCTCCAACTCGTGCGCAATCGGCGCAGCCAATTCGCGCTGGTTGGATTGGGTCAGCACATACAACCATTCCTCGCGCGCCGTGATCGGCAGCAGGGCCATCAAGAGTTGGGGCAGGAAAACAAAGCCAAGCACCATGACCACGAAATACACCAGCAAGCTGATCCAACCCACCTGCCAGAAAACCCAGGCAGCAGCAGCAGCAGCCAGAGCGGGCAGGTCAAACAGCGCCCAGAAGAGCAGGCGGCGGGCACCGTTCGGGAACTGCAGGGCATGGCGCAGGCGCTGGCCAATCCAGGTCAGGCTGATCGACCCGGTTAAAAGGGCCAGCCACCCATCCCGGCTGAACTGGTAAGCGACAAAGGTCAATAACCCGGCCGGCAGCCAGGCCGCCAGGGAGGCTTCGTTACCACGCTGGGCCGGGCGGTAACGCAGGTCAAAAATGACTGCGGCCAAAAGGCTAATCCCGAGGGCCATTGGCAAGCCACGGGGCCCTTCCAGCCAGAACAGGGCCATTCGAGCCAGGTCCGTCAAACTGGTACTGGACAGAAAACCCAGGTATGGTGCAGCTTCAGGCCAGCCGAGCAAAGCCTCGCTGGCATAATAAAGTACCAGGAACAGCCCCCCGCGCAGCTTTCCCTGGCTGGCAGGAGGATTCAATAGTCCAATAATGAGACGATACGGCAACAGGACGAGCCCCAGCCGACAGGAGAGATACACGAGCGCGCCCAGCCCAAGGATAAACAGGTTCTCAGCCCAAGGAGCCCCTTCCGGCCAGAAGCGGGCAAATAAAAATCCCCTGTCTATTCCCGCCTCGCGAGAAAAGGGGATCTCATAAATCAACTGTGACAAAACTGCAGCCAAAACCAGTGCCTGGGCCCACTGCAAGACCAGGTACCCTTCTTCGTCAGCATGGTCATGCCGGTTGGCCAGCCAGCGCTGGTAGAAAACCGACATAACCAGGGCCGCCATCACCCCATACAGGAATTGATCGAACAGGAACATCCGCCCCTCCTCACGCGCCTACAGGCGCAACTTCTCGAGAAGCTTTTCAATGCGGGGCTGGTTGGGATTGAGCCTGAGAGAGGTCTCCAACGCCTGCAATGCATTGGCATTATCCTTGAGCGCCATATAGGTCAGGCCCAGATCACGCCAGAGAATGTAGCTATCTATATGTTTTTTGGAAGCGGCTAACAGTACCGCCAGGGCATCCTTTTGATTTCCCATCAGGTTGTAAATGCGAGCTAACTCAATGCATGCCCCGATATCCTCCGGCAGAATCTCGCGGGCCTGATTGAGCAATTGAACGGCCTGAGTATATTTATGATGCTGGCTGAGCTCGCGAGCCTCCACCAGTAACGAGGCAACCTTTGAGACCCGCTCATCGATCATGGTAGAACGAGCCGGGATGCTGGCAGCGTTTAACACGCCATCCAGGGCGACGATGAACTCCCCCGCACTCTGGAAGCGGTCCTCCGGTCGTAGGGCAAGTGATTTCAACAATACAGCACGCAAAGCAGGCGGAATGCTTGGATTATGCTCCAGCGGATCAGTGGGAGGCAATTCACAGATGGCCTTGAGCACAGCTTCCATCCCGGCCTGGTGGAACAGGTTGCTCTGGCTGGGGTATTGCTTGCGGAAGGCCATCACCCCGTCCTGGTAAAGCTGGTCAAAATCGTGGTGTTGCCTGCCAGCCGTGATTTCATATAATACCGCCCCCACCGAATACAAGTCGCTGCGGGCATCAACTTCACGCGAATGGCCACCGGCCTGTTCCGGGGACATATACGCCAGGGTGCCAATAATTGCGCCACTCAGGGTGCGCGGGCCAATTCCTTCCAAGTGGGACAGCCCCCAATCAGTAACCACGACCCGTGAGCCATCTGCACTGAGCAGGATGTTCTCTGGTTTGATATCGCGGTGATACACCTTCTGCTGGTGCGCCATAGCCAACCCATGTAGCACCTGTTGGATGACCCCGACAATATCTGGCAGGGTGGTCAATCTCTCTTCCTTCATCCAGTGACGCAGGGTCCCCCCGGCCAGGTAATCCATCACCATATAGTACGAATCGACGTTCGGGTACTTGTTCGGGTCGATCATCTCAAAGAGCAAGATTAGGTTGGGATGCTGTAATTCTGTCATGGCCCAGGCTTCTTTGATAAAGGCATCCACCATATCCTGGTCGGTTTCGATTTTTAAACGCTTGATGGCAACTTTACGAGGAAGGCTAAGGTGATGAGCGCGATATACAATGCCAAAAGCCCCCTCGCCGAGAATCTCGTCGATCTGGTATTGCCAAATCACATCCCCTGTCTTGGGCAGTTTGGTTTCTTTCTTTTTACTGGGAATGGTAAACATGACACCTCATTTCAGGCACAAACATAGATTCCCAAGAAATCCCTCTAAAATGAGTATACTATTAATTGTGATTTTTGTTACAATATCATCGGGGGAAAAGTACAAACAAGCTGGTCAACTAGCCGGGAGGCTAACCTATGGAGATATCACCTGGAGTGGAATTCACCTGGTCGCTTGCCAACCTGGAGGCCGCGGGGCTCAAGAACCGCGAGGTAATCCCCGAGCATTTTTTCTGCGCCCTGTTAAAATTTTCCGAATTTACCAACCAAGACCTAATGCAGATTAGGATGCCGCCCATGGCACTCTTCCAAATGATTGCCGAGCGTGAGCAGGTTTCCAGCCTGCTGGCCGCCCAGAAGATCGATCCCAAGGCGCGTCGGGCCGTCCGATCTGGTCTTTCCAAAGGGGATTACGCAACCGACGGGCGTGAGGCGCTGCATCGCTCGGAGGCTGCCCGCCAGGTGTTTGAAAAGGCTGCCGCCCGAGCCAAAAAGTGGCTGGACGCCCCGCTCCTTTTGGAAACCCTGCTGGCGCACCCAATGCCAGCTGTCTCCGCTGCACTGGGGAAGACCTTCCAGGCCCAGACGCCGCAGGTAGAACGCGCCCCGCGCCCCTTCCAGAAGGCCGCTTCCCCAACCCCTGCCCCACCTGCCGCCGCAACCCCCCAATTGCAGGTGTTAAGTGCAGCGCTGGCAGCCACACATAAACTACCCCTGCTCCTGGTCTGCGATCCACAGGTTTCGCTTGATGCGCTACTGGCAGCCGCGAATCTGCCTGCAGGCAGTCAGTCCATTGACCTGGCCGCGGCCTGGAAGAGCGAGCAGGATTTTTCCAGTATCTTCGAAGAACAGCTCAGGGAAGACAATCTTTTGCTCCACCTCGATGCGCGTGAAATTGGGGCACTGTCAGACTGCCTGACCGCCCTGGCCCAGGTTCATCGCCACCGGCCACAACCAATCGTCCTATCCGTTTCCTCACGGACCTTCTCCAACGAAGTGCCCGGTCGGGAGGCTTTCCGAATCTTATGGCTGCACGATCTGAGCACGCTCCGCATCCCGGAGCGGGTCTAACCTCGGAGGTTCGCATGTTTATTCCACAGGTACAACAGGTACTGCAATACGCCCGCCAGGATGCCTGGGCCCAGGGGCGACAGGAGATTGACCTGGCACTGCTCATTCATGCCGTGCAGAACGGCGGCGGCCGGGTATTGCTTTCCCAGGTCTCGGGGATTCCCCTGGAGAGCCTGCGAGAAAAATTTCCTGTCCAGCGGCCTGCCGCAGGTTTACAGACTGGCGAGCTTCCACTTTCCCGGGAGGCGAGGACGGTCATGGAACAGGCCCTGCACCTGGCCCAGGAAGTGCCAGACCGTAGCCATCCCGGCTATGTCGGCCTGCGCCACCTGGTTTGCGCCCTGGTGGCATCCGCCCCGGCCTGTGCCATCCTGGAGATTAAGCCCCTTTCGCAGGCGGAAGCCTTGCGCCGGTTAAAAGCCTGGAGCGAAACCGAAGACCAATCCCCCGAACTGAGCCGCTTCACCAGCAGTCTACGTGAACTCCGCGCCAGCCTGCTGGCACGCGTCTACGGACAGGACCATGCCGTGCATGCCTTTGTCGAGGGGCTGTTCAATGCCGAGATTACCGCCGCCAGCGACCCGGGACGCAAACGCCCACGGGCCATCTTCGTCTTTGCCGGTCCGCCCGGGGTGGGCAAGACCTACCTGGCCGAGCTGGGGGCTGAGGCGCTCAAGCGGCCTTTCAAGCGTTTTGATATGAGCGCTTATTCCGACCACCAGGCCTACATGTCGTTGGTGGGCTTCCCGCCTAGTTACCAAGCCGCCCAACCCGGCCAACTGACTGGCTTCGTCCAGGAGAACCCGGAGTGCTTCCTGCTCTTTGACGAGATCGAGAAGGCCAACCTGACCACCATTAACCTATTCCTGCAAATCCTGGATGCCGGCCGGCTGGAGGATAAGTTTTCCGCAAAAGACATCTCTTTCAAGGAGACAATCATCATCTTCACCACCAATGCCGGCGAATCGCTCTATGATCGCCCGGACCAGACCGGTATCACCGCAAGCAATGCATCGTTTCACCGCCGGACGATCCTAGACGCCCTGCGCACGGAGAAAAACCGGAATGGCGAACCCGCCTTCCCGGCAGCGATTTGTTCACGGATTGCCACCGGCTACCCGGTGCTCTTCAATCACCTGGGGGTCAACGAGCTGGAGAAAATTGCCCGCACCGAAATCGAAAGAATGGCCGGGCTGCTTGAGCAGCAATATTTCAAGGCAGTCACCTTCGACACGCTCCTACCCATCGCACTGGTCATGCGCGAGGGCGGCAGTGTGGATGCGCGCACTGTACGCGCCCAGAGCGGCATTTTTGTCCAGACCGAACTGTTCAAGTTTGCCGAGTTATACCGTCGCGAACGATTAGAAAGCGTCTGGCAGCAAACCGATGCAATTCACTTCGACTTCCAGATTGATGGAGCGGATGAGGCCGAGACCGCCGCGCTCTTTGCCCCGGCAGCCCGGCTGAAGATCCTGCTAATCGCTTCCGACGCGCTGGCTGACCTCTACCGTACCCACCTGCCCGAATATGAGTGGCTCTCTGCCCAAAATGCCCGCGATGCCCTGCAGGTACTGGCGGACCACGAAGCCGACCTGGTTCTGCTCGACCTGTGGGTAGGCTCGGCCGTACGCGGCAGCATACCGGTCGGCACGATCACCCAGTTCGATTTCGCCCCGCTGGCAGCCAGCAGCCTGGCTGACGGCCAGGAAAGCCTGCAGATGATTCAGGAGCGCCTGCCCGGCACCCCGGTTTATATCCTGAACATCGGTCAGGAACGTGGCCAGGAAGCTGACGAAGCCTTGCTGATGGCCTGCATGAAGGGCGGCGGAGCGCGCGGCATGCTCAACACCGCCTTCTGTAACACTACAGACCGTGACTGGATGGAAGAACGCGCTACCTTCTTGGAGTCTCTGCAGACAATCGCCCTGCGAACCTACCGCGAACGCAAAGCCCGGCAATTGGCCCAGGAACACAAGGTACTGGTTTTTGAAAGTGTCCCCGGGGTGGACGAAGACGAGCGGCGGGTACGCATCCACCTGCGCAACTTCCACCTTTCGCGGGCCGTCTCAGCCGAGGACTCGAGTCAACTGCTCGAATCAGTTGAGCGCCCGAATGTGCGCTTCGCAGATGTCTTTGGTGCCGAACCCGCCAAAGAGGCCCTACAATTCGTGGTGGACTGGCTCAACAATCCTCGCCACTACGCCGCCCTGGGTATCCGCCCACCGCGCGGGATTCTACTGACAGGCTCACCCGGAACGGGGAAAACCATGCTGGCGCGTGCCCTGGCTGGAGAGTCAAACGTCTCCTTCCTGGTGGCCTCGGGAACCGATTTTGTAACGATCTGGCAGGGTAGCGGCCCACAGAATGTACGCGACTTGTTCGCCCGCGCCCGGCGTTATGCCCCGTCCATTGTCTTTATCGATGAAATTGATGCGGTCGGAAAGAAACGCATGGGCGGGGAAGGCGGCGGGCGGGCCGAGGAAGCCACCCTGAACGCCCTGCTAACCGAAATGGACGGTTTCGGCGCGCCGAACGCGCGGCCTGTAATCCTGCTGGCAGCCACCAACCTGGCCGAAAGCCTGGATGATGCCCTACGCCGCCGCTTTGACCGCGAAATCGAGGTTCCCCCGCCGGGGCGGGATGCCCGGCTGGCTTTCCTGCAACACGAATTGGCCAAACGCCGCCTGAGCCAGGTCAGTGAGCAAACCCTGGAGAGCCTGGCTGGCCGTTCTGCGGGCATGACCATCTCGGACCTGTTAAGGGTCATCAACGAAGCCGCCGTGATGGCTGCTCGTACTGCCCAGACCCTTGACGATGCCTTGCTCGAGACGGCCTTTGAAAAGATGCGCATGGGCGAGGCCAGCAAAGCCCCAGACCCTGACACACTTGAGCGAATCGCCCGGCATGAGGCCGGGCATGCCCTGATTGGCTGGCGGACTGGCAATATGCCGGTGCAAGTTACCATCGTTGGGCGCGGTTCGGCGGGCGGATACGTTGAAAAAGAAGCCCAGGAGGACAAGATTATCTATACCCGCCCGGAACTGGAGGACATGATCTGCCAGGCGATGGCCGGGCGGGCGGCAGAGTTAATCTACTATGGTGAAACGGAAGGCCTCTCGACCGGGGTGGCCAGCGACCTGCGGGCGGCCAGCCATTGGGCCGAGCGCATGGTCTGCGAATTCGGCATGAGCAGCCAGGTCGGGCAAATCTACCTGGAACGCCGTACTCCACCCATCCCTGAGGCTGTGACAAAAACCAGCCAGGAGATTGTCGCCGGGCAGTTAACCCGCGCAACAGAGATGCTCCAGAGAGACCGCAAAATCCTCGACCGGCTAAGCACGGAATTGCTGGAGCGCAACCGCCTGTCCCGGCCCGAACTGGAAACGCTGCTAGCCGGGCAAAAGCAGAAAAAATAACACCACCAATACAAAGTTTCACCAGCGCTACACGAGCAGATGCAAAGGGGTGCGCCGGATGATTGTGACAAATGTAACTTGTTTATTCAATGCGGGAATCGTATAGTGTATATACACTTTTTCCGCCGCCAAACAGAAAGGAGAATGTGATGGATTTCGGAACTGTTCTTCAAACCTGGCAATACTATGCCGGGGTTATCTTCTTGGGGGGGCTGTTGGGCACCCTGCTCTTCCGTTTCACCCCGCTGCCCGCCGAAGTAGCCGGGCATATTCGGACATTGGTACAAGCCGGGGCTGCCCTGGATCTGGCCAAACGTTCAGACAGCGACAGCATGGAAATGCTGGCCAAGCAGGTCGGGGTGCATGAGATTGCGGCAATCATGGTTTCGATCCGCAACCAGCGTCACCAGATGCTAACCATCGGCGTGATTGCCGCAGCCGTGATCGTCCTGCTGGGCTTTATGTTCATCGCCTTTATGATCGACATCCCCGGCTGGATTTACGTGATCGGCGCGCTGGTGGGTGCCTTCCTGGTCTGGAGACTCTGGTAGGCCGGGAGCAACCATCGGAACCTGCCACCTGACCTTCCCTCGAGCCCGGGGAAAGGAAGGTTGGAATGTGCCTGAAGATAAATAAATGGGAATATCAGGGATGGTCTTTTACGACCATCCCTTTTGGTTATCAATCTTACTGGCGGCCCTGGTAAGACCAAATTGTGCCTATTAACAAACTGAGTGCGGAGAAAAAGCCTAACCAACCGCCAAACAGCAATTGCCCATGAGGAGACCAGGTACTGAGTTCATAGGGGAGCAGCAGGAACGGCAGCAGGCCAAGCACAGCCAGGATGACCATCACCAATGGGATTTTCCCGCTGTTAAGCCAGGAAGGTGGCACGGGGACAACTGGCAGGGTCAGTGCGGCGCAAGCGATGGCTGCGATTAGTGTTGGCAGGAACGAGTTTGGCAGCCCCGACGCCTTGCTGACGATCAGGGGCAGGAAGGAAAGACCTCCCGAAACCAGCCAGCCGCCAGCGGTCGCCCAATCAAAGAACAGGCTGACGACAAAGACAACCGCAGAGAACAGGATCAATTTCCCCGAACCGGTCAATTCACGATCATATTTTGTATCCATCCATACCATCCTTTCTGAAACCTGCAGTAACCCTCCAAAAAACCATCAGGAAGCCAGACGCTCCCCTATTTCACTATACGTTTTTTGAGGCCGCGAGTCAATGTGAAAAATTGCGCAATCGGCCAGCACTCAACCGGGCAAGCGTTGATTTTCGCTCCAGTTTGTTGTATAGTGAAATTAATCACAAAAAAAAACCGGGTTGTCCCATAAAAAAGACGCCCGGAACGGGTTGCTATCACTGAAAACAGGAGGAAAACCATGTCCCAGCAGACCACTGCCCGTTATATCATCACTTGCCTTGCATTGGCATTCCTTGTGATTCCGACTGGTTGCGGACCGGGGCAAAGCAATCGCCCAATAGAAAATCCTGATTCCACCCCGACAGAGCAGGCGGCGCTCGCTCCGACCAGCCAGACCCCGACCGCTCCACCCACCGAAGCACCTCTCGAGCCTGGCCTGCCCGAAATAATTCATGAAACGATGCCTGGCGAACCACTCTACACCCAGCGACTGCCGGAGGAATGCAATACCGGGTTCAATTTCAACCGCGCTGGGTACCGGGTGCGCCCGCCATGCGACTCGTGGGGCATTAACCTGCTCGAGCGCCCGGTCTCAAGGGATCTGTCCAACTTTTATCACTATATTGATATCCTGTCCGCCCGGGTAGGCAGCGACGGCGACTGGTTCTACGCCAGCCTGGACCTGTTCGGAGCCGGGGTACCCGAGGACGACACTCCCTATACCTACTTCTTTGAAATCGACCTGGACCAGAACGGGCGCGGGGACCTGTTGATCGCCGTAGGCAACCTGTCGCTGTATACCACCGAGTGGAGCGTGGCCGGGGTGCGTGCCTGGCAAGACCAGAATGGGGATGTCGGCGGTCCGACCGCCGTCCGCCCGGACAGCCAGGGAGGCGATGGATATGAAACCCTGCTCTTTGACCAAGGCCTGGGGGAGGATCCCGACCTGGCCTGGGCCCGGCGCTCCCCTGACGCTTACCAGCGCGTCGAGTTCGCCTTTAAGCCTTCCCTGTTACAGGGTAAGGCATCTTTCCTGTGGTGGGCAGGCGCCCAGCTCGGCTCCTTTGCACCAGGCGCATTTGACCTGATAGACAGCACCGCCGAAGACAGTCTGTATACCATCGACACGACCTGCGGCTGGGCCTATGGCGGGCAGAGCGGATACAATGTGAAGTTCTGCTACGTCGATCCTGGGCCTACCAAGGCACCCGAGGAACAAGGTTGTATCCAGCCGCCCCATCCTGACCTGCAAAACAACTGCTGGTGGTGGGATGAGGCAGCCTGCCAGTGGATTTGCATCAACTGACCGTATGCAAAGGAGGTACACATGAGTAAAACCCGCCTATTGCTGCCCGGCCTGCTGGCGCTTATCCTGGTCGCCTGCCAGCCTACCCTGCCTCCCTGTGAATCACGGGAGTTGGTCCCGCCAGCCATCCTCTCCTCGCCGGCCAATCGATCAATCATCGACACCCTGCGGCCGTCCCTGAGTTGGCAGGCCAATCTGGAATGCTCACCACAGGGGTACTCTTTTGAACTGGCCAGCCCGTCCGGAACCCTGCAGGATATTACCCAGGACCCCTCCTGGAGCCCATCCGAAGACCTGACTCCCGCCACCGGGTATACCTGGCGTGTGGCTGCCGTAGCCGAGGATGGAACGGTCGGGCCGTATACGAACCCGTCTTCCTTCTTCACCGGGCCGATCTGCCAATCCAACCAATCCCTTGGACTGCAGTTGGACTCTCCCGCCGCCGGGACCCTGGTCAGCAGCGCCTCCCCGGCCCTGGAATGGTCCTATACGCAACAGGTCTGCACCCCGGAGGACCACAGCTTTGCGGTTCGCAATGAGCTTACCGGCGTGACCGTGCTCTCCGGGCAGATGAACGGCCCGGGCACAGGCTTCAGCACCCCGATCAACTATCTGGAGGACTGTCAGCTGTATCGCTGGTGGGTGGTGCCTACCCTGAACGGGCAGCCGGCTGACTCCTATGCCTACACCACGGCCGGATTCGTCACCAATTTCACGAACAGTTGTCCTGGCGGAGCCTGTGATGCTGCCAGCCTGACCGCGCCTGTACCACTCACCCCACCGGATGGCAGCCTGTGGACCAAGCCCTCCCCGGAGATCTCCTGGCAGTATGACCTGCCCGACTGTCTGACCAGCCTGCGCTTCGTAGCCGAGATTGGCCCCGACCCGGCCTTCACCCCGGGTAGCAGCGCTAACACCGAATTGGCCGGCACCAGCAGCCTGCGCTTTGATCCGGCTGCCTACCTGCTCGAAGACTGCACGCCGTATTACTGGCGAGTAAGTGTCCTGCTACCAGACGGAACGGCCGGCCCGGTCTCCCCGATCTGGCAGTTCACAACCGACCTGGCCGGTGAATGCACGGACCGCAGCAGCGCCAGCATTCGGCAGGATGCAGTCTGCCGGGAAGGGCCGGGAACAATCTACCCGATTTCCTTGTATCTTTCGGCAGGTGAGTCAGTCGACCTGCTCGCCCGCAGCGAAGACTCCAGTTGGGTGATGTTGCGCCGTCCGGATGGATACGGCAGTTGCTGGCTCAATGCCACCCTGATCGATGGCAGCCCGGATCTGGAAAACCTACCTGACCAACCGGCTCCCCCACCGCCTTTAATCCTCCAGGAAACCCCCGTGGTGGAATCTGGCGAGGACGAACCGGATACCTGTGTAAAGCCGCCCCATCCCGACCTGCAAAACAACTGCTGGTGGTGGGATGAGGCTGCCTGCCAGTGGATTTGTATCAATTAACCTTATCAAGGAGTATCCATGCGAGTGACCTCGATCCTTCTCTTGCTCTTCGTCCTACTGCAGCCTGTCCAGACGGTACAGGCTGCCCCGGCTGTGGTCCATGCCATACTTTTCTACTCCCCCGCCTGCGGACACTGCCACATGGTGATTGAGCAGGTTCTACCGCCACTTTTTGAACAGTATGGTGACCAACTGGTGGTAATTGGCATCGACGTCACCCAACCGCAAGGCCAGAAATTGTTCATGGGTGCCCTGCAAAAGTTCAACATGGAAAGCAGTGGTGTACCGCTGCTGGTGGTCGGTGACAGTTATCTGATCGGCTCACGAGATATTCCAGAAAAATTCCCAGGGTTGATTGAGTCCGGACTGGCGGCCGGAGGCATCGCCTGGCCGGATATCCCCGGACTGCAGCAAGTATTGGAGCAGGAACTCTCAGCAGAACAAGGACCACAATCCCTGACCACTGATGCCAGCCAGGCCAGTTGGGAACGCAAGTTTGCTCGCGACCCGCTGGGCAATTCCCTGGCAGTGCTGGTGCTGCTGGGGATGGTTGCCGCCCTGGGCTGGACCGTGCGAACCTTCCGCACCCCCGCCACCAACCTGCCGAATGAATTCTTTAAGTGGGGAATCCCGCTGGCCAGCCTGCTCGGACTAATTGTGGCCGGATACCTGGCCTATGTCGAGACCCTGAACGTCACTGCAATCTGCGGGCCAGTGGGAGATTGCAACACCGTGCAGCAAAGTGAGTATGCGCGGTTATTCGGCATCCTGCCGATAGGAGTTCTTGGAGTGTTTGGCTACCTGGCCATCGGCCTGACCTGGGCCATTGGTCAGTTTGCCCAGGGCAGGCTGGCTCTGGTTGGCCGGTTAGCCCTGTTTGGCTGTGCCCTGTTCGGCCTCCTGGCTTCCATCTACCTGACCTTTCTGGAACCATTTGTAATCGGCGCAACCTGCGCCTGGTGCCTGGCCTCAGCCATCTTAATTACCTTGATTCTACTCTTCTCAGTTCCGGGTGGCCGTGACAGTCTGCAGGAACTAACTTCGAGGGTCTGAACCCTCACCACTTAAAACACAAGACGGCCTAGTCTGGCCGTCTTGTGTTTTTCAAGGCTGCGATCAAACTTCATCAATATGCATCGGCAGGCCGCTATCGCTTTCCACATAATCGGAGATGATGATCAGGGCATTGGTGACATTACCGCCTGGGTTGCGCCAGCGATGATGCAGGTGAGCCGAGAACAGCAGGCTGTCACCCGTCTCGAGGGCGTAGAGCTCATCCTCCACCAGATATTCGAGCTGCCCGCGGATGACAAAGACGAATTCGTGACCGGTATGTACGACATGGCTGGGGCCACTGGTAGCGCCATTTTCAAGCGTCAGCAGGAAAGGCATCATCCGCCCGGTAAAAGTCTCCCCGCCCAGGCCCTCCCATAACCCGCGCAGGAACGGCAGGCGGGTACGCTGATCGGCCTTAATATGAACCACAGCATGGCGGCGCAACGCCGGAGAAAAAAAATCGGTCACCGGCACACTTAGAGCATCTGCTAGGCGGTAGAGGGTGCTGACGGATGGCGAGGCCTTGCCCCGTTCGATCATGCTCAGGGCATTCGCTGAAAGGCCGCTCATGGTGGCCAGCGTCCGCATGGAAACCTGGCGCTGCTCGCGCATTTCCTTTAAGCGAATGCCCACATCGACAGAAACTGCTTCCTTTTCCATAAATTTCTCCATCTGCCCTTAAACATCAGGGGGAATTTCATTGTACACAGTCTGGCACACAGTTGAAGTGACATGCTGCAAAATTACTTGTGATATTTATCACTAACGTGACACCTGACCCGGTGCTATTATGGCGACAGAACTATATTCGTTTATTCATATATAAGGTAAAGCGACTGTCATGATCTCCCCCACCCTTGCCCAGGAAGTCAGCCAGTTGGAAGCCGATCTATGTTTTGCCCTGGCTGACCCCACCCGCATCCTGATTCTGTATGCATTAAATGAAAGCTCTCGCAACGTGACAGAGATCTGCGCCGAGCTCAAAGTGCCGCAGCCGACTGCCTCGCGTCATCTCAAGATCTTGCGTGAGCGCGGGCTGGTGCGTGCCGAACGCCAGGGTGTGGTGATTAATTACCACCTGAATGACCGTCGCCTGATTGAAGCGCTGGACTTGCTGCGCAGCGTACTCCGAGACCGCATCAACCACCGCGCAAACCTGATGGAAGTCATCAACGAAGCAGAATAAGGCCCACAAGGAGCATGTCATGAAAAATTTTAAGGCCTATTGGATTTTCGGGCTGGCCGGGATCCTGCTGGTCATCGCCGTGCCTGTCCTTTTGTTCACTGCTGGCGAGGCATCTGCCAAAACCGACGACCCCTGGGCGGGCGTACCCGAACGGCCCATCCATGTCCCGCATACCGACATTATCACCGGTCCTTTCGAGACGCCGCAAGACGTCACCCGCACTTGCCTGTCCTGCCATCCAGATGCGGCCAATGACGTGATGATGACCAGCCACTGGACCTGGGAAAGCAAGGAATTTGACGTTCCCTGGCGCGACGAGCCGGTCACCATCGGCAAAGCCAACCAGATTAACAACTTTTGCATCAGCGCCCAGACCAATCAGAAATCCTGCATGGCCTGCCACATCGGCTACGACTGGCAGGAAACGGATGATTTCAGCCAGGCCTTCGATTACAGTAGGGCCGAAAATGTTGACTGCCTGGTCTGCCACGCCCAATCAGGCTACGCCAAGGGCCAGTACGGCAACCCGGCTGAATTCGTTGATCTGGTCAGCGCGGCCCGTTCTGTTGCCGCCCCCACCCGCAAGAACTGCGGTACCTGCCACTTCAACGGTGGCGGAGGCAACAACGTCAAACACGGCGACCTGTCGGAACAGCTGTATTTCCCTTCCCCCGAAATGGACGTGCACATGGGTGGAAACGACTTCGTCTGCACTGACTGCCACACCACCCAGGACCACGCCATCAAAGGCCGCCTGGTCGTGGACAATTACCAGGTCGAACCCACAGAACAAGTCGCATGCAGCGACTGCCACAATGAGCGCCCTCACGAAGATCAGCGCCTGAACAGCCATACCGAGAGCGTGGCCTGCCAGACCTGCCACATCCCAGCCTTTGCCACCAAAGACCCCACCAAGACCACCTGGGACTGGTCCACGTCGGGCCAGGACATCCCCGACAATCACTTTGAGTACCTGAAGATCAAGGGCACCTTCCAGTACGAGTCAAACGTCCAGCCCACCTACCTCTGGTTCAACGGCAACAACGACTACCGCTACCTGCTGGGCGATCCAATCAACCTGGACGGCCCGACCTTTATCAACCAGCCTTCCGGCAGTATCAACGACCCGAACGCCAAGATCTTCCCCTTCAAACTGCACGTGGCCATCCAGCCGTATGACACAATTAATAACTACCTGCTGGCCCCGGTCACCTCCGGCCCCGACGGCTACTGGACTTCCTTCGACTGGAACAATGCCTTCGAACTGGCCGAACAGCGCATGGGATTGCCCTACAGCGGCCAGTACGGCTTCACGGAAACCTGGATGTACTGGCCCACCACCCACCTCGTCCAGCCCGCCGAGAGCGCCCTGCAATGCTCCGATTGTCACGGTGAAAGCGGCCGCCTGGACTGGGAAGCCTTGGGCTATCCCGGCGACCCAATGCAATGGGGCGGGAGATAACAGGACAACACCATGAAAACAATCCTTCAATCCCGAAACCGCGCAACCCTGATCCTCGCCATCGGCTTTATCACTGCCCTGCTCGCATTTGGCGTGGTATTCGCCACCCAACCGGCCAGCCCAGCAACACAGCCTTCTGTCTTGCACCCGGGCGTGGCCCTGCTTGACGAAAACGGCCAGAACGTGCTCGAGAGCGGCCTGCCCGTCTCCACCATGCAAACCTGCGGCGCCTGCCACAACACCGACTTTATCGCCAGCCATAGCTTCCATGCCGACCTCGGGCTCTCAGATTACCTACCCAGTGAGGCCTCCTGGGATGCCAGCACCGGCACCTTTGGAAAATGGAACCCGCTGACCTACCGCTACCTGAGTCAGGCGGGCGACGAGCGCCTTGACCTTTCCACTGCCGAATTCTTAATGGAATTTGGCGAACGGATTCCGGGCGGCGGGCCGGCCACCACCTCCCGTAGCGGGCAACCGCTCACCAGCCTGGCACCGGATGCAGGCAACCCCGAGGCCAGCCTGCTCGACCCGAAAACAGGCCAAGCTGTGGGCTGGGACTGGAAAAAATCCGGCGTGATGGAAATGAACTGCTTCCTCTGCCATCTGGATACTCCCGACACCGAAGCCCGAGCAATCGAGATCCGCAATGGTCGCTTCGGCTGGGCAAATACCGCCACCCTGGGCAGCCTGGGCATCGTCCGGAAACAGTCGCAGGGCTGGGTCTATGATGCGGCCCTATTCAATGAAAACAGTGAACTGCCTGCCGAGGCTTTTGGCCTGCAAGATCCCACCAATGCCAATTGCGCCACCTGTCATGGTATCGTGCATACCGACAAACTGACCCCGCTGGCCTACACCGGCTGCAACCTTGATGAATACCAGACCGCCACCACTGGCCAGGTAATCACCCCGCAGAAGATCTCCGCATCCGGCATGAACATCACCGGCAAGAATGAACTCACCTACGCCTGGGACATCCACGCCGAGCGCGCCTTGAAATGCACCGATTGCCACTTTGCGCTCAACAATCCGGCCCAGATCCAGCGCATCTCCCAACAAAACCCGGACCACCTGACCTACGATCCGCGCCGCCTGGAGATTAGCGACTACCTGCTGCGACCAGATCACAACTTTGCCCGCGGACAGAGCGCCCAGTTCAATGTAGCCCCAGACCTGAAAGGCACCATGCGCCGCTGCGACTCCTGCCACAATGCCCAGGCCGCGCACGAGGACTGGCTGCCCTTCACCGAACGCCACATGCAGGTCATGGATTGCGAATCCTGCCACATTCCCAACATGAACGCCCCTGCTGTGCAGTCCTATGACTGGACGGTAATCACCCCGGCAGGCGAAGCCATCAGCCAGTGTCGCGGTGTGGAAGGAGACCCCGACAGCCAGCTCAGCCTGGTGACCGGCTTCAACCCCATCCTGCTGCAGCGCACCAACGTGGACGGGCAGACTTCCCTGACCACCTACAACCTGGTCACCTCCTGGTACTGGGTGTATGAGGATGCCAATGACAACACCCGCCCGGTACGCCTGATCGACCTCAAGGCCGCCTACCTGGCTGGCAGCAACTACAGTCCCGAGACCATTGCAGCCTTTGATGGCAATGCCGACGGCAAATTGGATACCAGCGAACTACGCATCGACAGCCAGGCAAAACTGGACTTTGTCAGTGGCAGGCTGGCCGCTCTGGGGCTGGGCAACCCGCACATTGAAGGCCAGGTGCAGCCATTCAGCATTAATCACAACGTCGTGCGCGGCGAGCAGACCATTCGCGACTGCGAAACCTGCCATGATGCCGGTTCTCGTATCACCACCTCGATGCAATTGGCAGCCTACGCGCCGGGCGGTGTGATACCCACCTTTGTCACAGACACCAACGTCAACGTTGACGGCCAGATCGTGGCCGGACCGGACGGCACACTCAGCTATCAGCCGCAGAACAGCGCCCGCGATGTATACATCTTTGGCCATGACCGCGTGGACTGGATTGACTGGTTCGGCGCAGCAGCCTTCGTCGGAACGTTGCTGGGTGTGGTCGGGCACGGCAGCCTGCGCTACGTTTCCTGGCTCAAACGACCGAAGGGAGAATTAAAAGTCCGCCGTGTCCACATGTACGAAGCCTATGAACGCTTCTGGCACTGGCTGCAGACTTTCGCCATCGTCTTCCTACTCTTCACCGGATTGGTCATTCACCGACCAGACATCTTCAGCATCTTTTCCTTTCAATATATCGTCACAGTGCACAACGTGCTGGCCGCCATCCTGGTCGTCAATGCCCTGCTCTCGCTCTTCTGGCACCTGACCACCGGTGAAGTGCAGCAGTATATCCCACGGCCACGCGGATTCTTCGACGACGCTATCGTGCAGGTCAAGTTCTACGCCCAGGGCATCTTCAAAGGCGAGCCACACCCGTTCGAGAAGCGCCGCGACAAAAAACTTAATCCACTGCAACAGGCCACCTACTTCGGCCTGCTGACAGTACTGCTGCCCTTGCAGATCATCACCGGCACGTTGATGTGGAGCGTGCAGAAGTTCCCCGAAATTTCGACCCTACTGGGCGGCCTACCCGTACTGGCCCCCTTCCACAGCTTGGTGGCCTGGCTGTTCGGCGCCTTCGTCGTCGGGCATGTCTACCTGACCACCACCGGCGCCACCCCGGTCGAAGCCATGCGCGGCATGGTCACTGGCTGGGAAGAAATCGAAGACCACGATCATGTCGAGGAAGCCACCCGCTAAGGTGGCAAGGAGCCTATCATGACTGTTGCAACTCCCAAGAAAACGTTCGACTGGCGCGGATTCTTCCTGAACCGCCCCAAAAAAGATTACATCCACCCTTACCTGGGCGGACTGCTGCTCGGCCTGGTGCTCTTCAGCGCCTTCTTCCTGACCGGCAACGGCCTGGGCGCTTCAGGCGGCCTGAACCGGCTGATCGTGGCCGTGCAGGACACCATCAACCCCGCCCACGTGGATAACAATCCCTACCTGCTCAAGATGGCCGGAGGGGATAAAAACCCGCTGGACGACTGGATCATCCCAATGATTTTCGGCACTGCTCTGGGCGGCCTGTTCAGCGGCTGGCAAAATGGCCGTTTACAAATTGAAACCAACAAGGGACCACAGATTTCCAACCGCACCCGCTGGCTAATGGCTTTCCTGGGCGGTATGATCATGGGCTACGGCGCGCGTATGGCACGCGGCTGCACCAGCGGCCTGGCCCTTTCGGGTGGAGCCGTGCTCTCAGTGGGCGCCTGGGCATTCATGTTCTCCGTCTTTGGTGGGGCCTACATGCTGGCCTACTTCGTCCGCAAACTGTGGCTGTAATCGGAGGATCTCATGGAATATCCTTTCCCTCTTCAAATTTTACAAACCGTCTCGGCGGAAAACCCCTGGACCTACCTGGTTTTCGGCGTCATTGGCTTCTTCTTCGGCTACGTCCTCGAACTCTCCGGCTTTGGCAACTCGAAAAAACTGGCCGCCCAGTTCTACTTCACCGAGCTCACCGTGCTTAAGGTCATGTTCGGGGCCATTGTCACTGCCATGGTCTTGCTCTTCACCATGATCGGCCTGGGCATCGTCAATTACGATCTCATCTGGGTCAACCCAACCTATTTGTGGTCAGGCATCCTTGGTGGCTTGATTATGGGCGTTGGGTTCATCGTGGGCGGCTTCTGCCCCGGCACCTCGCTCGTCTCGGCTGTGACCGGCAAGCTGGATGGCATCTTCTTCGTACTCGGTGGCCTGGCTGGCATCTTCCTGTTTGGCGAAACTGAGTGGTTGTACGACGCCTGGTGGCAGACTTCTGGCTACCTGGGCCGCTTCACGCTGATGGACTGGCTCGGCCTGCCCAACGGCGTGGTGGTCACCATCATCGTGGCCATGGCATTGTTCATGTTCTGGGGCGCCGAACAGCTCGAACACATCTTCGGCAAACGTGATCTATCGAAGGAGCCCAAACTTCGCCTGGCTGGGGCCGTGACCTTGTTCGCTGTGGCCCTGGGCACAATCGTGATTGGCACGCCCTCCACCGAGCAGAAATACACCCGCACTTACTTCTCCCGTGAACCGGGTGAACCAGGTGAGGTCGTCAAGGTCAGTGCAGACCAACTGCTAGAAATGCGGCTGGCCCAGGCCTCCCCCGCCGAGGTCTACCACACCATGTTCGACAACGGCCTGGTCACCGTCCTGTTGGATGTACGCCCGGAAGCCGAATACAACCTGTATCACCTCAACAACGCCCTGAACGTCCCGCTGGCGCAAGTTGACAGCATCATCCCACAGTTACAGTCCCGGCACAGCCCCAACACGGTCTACTTTGTGATGAGCAATGATGAGGAAGCCGCCACCGATGTCTGGAAAATGCTGGTCGGTAGCGGTATTGCCAATGTCTACATTCTCGAGGGCGGTATCAACAACTGGATCAAAACCTTCGGGGCGGACGACCCGCAAATTTCCCCCGTTTTTGGAACGCGTGCACCAGACCAGTTGGGTTACCAATTCCCATCTGTGCTGGGTTCACGCTACGCTTCCTGCTACCCCGACCCGCAGAAATTCGATGAACTGGAATACGAACCTGTCATCAAGCTCGAACTGCAGCGCGACAAGAGCGGCGGCGGCTGCGGCTGATACAACAAAAACAAGACAGGCTCCTAGCAAACCGGGAGCCTGTCTTGTTTTAAGCTTTCGCTGGCATCCAGCGGTGCAGGTCGCGCCACAGGAAGGGCAGCATCACAAAGATCACCACAGCCCCAAGCGCAAAGGTGATTGGCCCCAGCACCGGCCCAATTCCCCCGGCGTGCATCGTTGGCCCGACCAGTTCGGCCAGGAAACCCACCCCGGTATAACCAAGCCAGGCTGTAAGCAACAACACCACAAAAGTCAGCACCAGGCCCGGCCAGGAAGCCAGCCATCCGCGCCGGTTTTGCAGGGCCCGGCTGGAGAAATAGACCATTGCCAGGGTGGCGGCCAGTACCGGCACATGGAAAAGCAAGAAGAGGGACAACTGGGCATGTTCCGCCAGCTGCCGGCCGACAAAAAGCACCGCTGGCAGCCAACCCGCCACAGTAAACATCCCCACCAGGGCCAGCACAAAAAGAATCATCTGTACCATGTAAGGTGTGACCGCCTGGTTGCCAAGCGGCACACTCCCCAGCACATCCAACAGCCTGCGCGGATCATGCAGCAGGCGCGCCAGAGCAGGTACATTGCGTAATCCACGCCGGTAGTCCATCCATTGCAGGCGTTGCAACGGGCGTGGCAGGTCAACCACATCCTGTAAAATAATCGGGTAGACCACCTGGTGTTCAGTGTCATACACCGTATCGCGCTTATATGTCGAAATGAAAACAAAGGCCGCATCCATGGGCTGGTCATTCGGCACACATTTGTGGCCTTCTTTTTGCATCTGGGAAATAAAATCATTTACATAACGAGAATCTTGCGGCGCATGATCTACACCAAAGCGCAGGCTGGCCGGACTGGGTGTATCTACGCGCATTCTCGGAATCCCACTTGGCCGGGCAGCACTGGGTTGCACCCAACGTCGCAAGGTCTTGGTCTGTAACAGGATAAAGAAAAATGGCACCCACATCAAACTAATCACCCAGGTTATAGCAAAGGGGATCGCCAACTGAGGGCCAAAAAACACAATCGCCAGGAACAAGACGATCGGCAGGATGATCACTGAAACGCCCACCTTGAAATATTCATACCGCCTGTGCAAAATTTGCATCGGCAGACGCATCAGGTAGTAGGGAATGACCCCCGTAAACAGGGCCGGGATGGAAAGCACCGCTGTCACCAGGCTGGCGACAAAAATCGCCCATACCCCCGGCGGCATGCTGAAACCCGGCCGGGGAAAAACCTCCGGCGGGTCAGGCGGCTGGCTGATCATCTTCACCAGCTGCTTTACCCCTCTGCCAAAATTTCCCCTGAAATCCACCCATTCCAGCCCTTTCAGCGCTTTCGGCAATGGCTCAGCCTGAAATACCGCCAGGATGACCCGTTTCTTCATCTTTAGCGCATATTCATATTCGTGACCAACATTGGGTGACTCCATAGAATCTTTCGAAACAACCACCAATACCACTGCTGCATCGGCAATCCCGGCATCAATTTGTTCCCGCCAGGGACTACCAGGGACCAGATTACGATAGTCCAGCCAGCATTGCAGGTTGTAATTACCCAGCTTTTGATAGAGATCCGCAACAAACAGCGTCTCACGCCGGGAATAGCTCAGGAAAATGTAGTCCGCCATGCCGCCTCCGCCTTTAGCGAAGGATGCCCAGCACGGACAGCCGCAGGGTGCTGGCTACTGCGAGGAAACGTCCATCCGGCGAAAAAGACATCCGACTGATGGGTTCCTGGGCAAATTGCTGAACAAGTGTATTGCCAGAGACGGAGTCATAGAAAAACAGGCTCCCATCCTGGAGACCGATGACAAAAAGACCTGTCGTCGAAACGACCATTTCCTCCGGTTCGGCAGGCAGCTCCAGGCGAGCCAGCAGGCTAATGCGTCCTTCGAGGTCGACCACGTTCAGGGCGCTCTGGCCGGTATCGCGGTTTAGTTCCAGGAAATACACCTCGCCACCATCGGCGCTGATCGCCACAGGTTTCTGGATACTACTGCCAGTCTTTTGGTATTCCACCAGGTTGGGCGCTTCCCTGAAATTCCGTTTGTCGAACAGGGTCAGCGAGGATGTACCTCTCACAACCGTATGGAAGATCATAAACTGGGCATTCTCAGCCACGTCGCGCAACGGGCCGCCAAACGACACAAGCGGCGACTCGCCGTTCTGCTGGTACAGGTAGGTGCCCTCATTGTTCAGGTCAACGATCACAAAATCAGCCATGCGGCTGACGCCAAAGATGCGATACGTCCCGGTCTCCAACACTTGCTGCCCGCTTTGCAGGCCTTCCAAAATGGTAGCATTTGTCCCCAGGCGCTCCCGGAAGGTCAGGCCATCTGAGGTCACCAGGGTATTTTCAGGGTCGGTAAAACATTGGTTTTCACCTGTTGCTAGGCGCAGCCAGCAGGCGTAATTCCCACCGTTCACCAACAACGTATCCGGGCTGACAAAGCGCAACAGGCGGATTTCGGGAATGTTAATTACCCCAGACGGGGCCACGCCGGGCAAGGAGAAAGCCCAGAAGACCTCCATGGTGCCAGGCGCCGGGGAGGCGATTTCTTCATAGCGCAGGGTTTCCCCCGTCTCGATATTCCACTCAACCATGGTGTAGCCAGTGTCGGTCGGGGCGTAGCCGCGTACGGCATGTGGCCCATTAAACCCGATCTCCCACTCGCGGGCATTGTCTGCAGGGAGGATAATCTGTCGGATGATCTTCAGGCTGGCGATGTCATACACTTGCAGGCGGTTGGGCAGGGCCAGCGCAATGGAGGCACCGTCCGGCGAAAACGCCCAGGCCTGGTTGGAGCGGGCAGCCAGCAGGTTGACCGGGTTCTTCCAGGTCGTGGTATCCCAGAAGAGCATTTCTCGACCGGCAAAGACCATCAGGCGGCTGCCATCTGGGGTGAAGGCCAGTTGGTCGGCAGGGTTGCGATAGCTGAAAACCTGCTCACCTGAGTCGAGATTAAGCGCCTGCACGGGCTGGGATCGTGCTGAATAAGCCAGGTAGCGGCCATCGGGGGAGAGCGCCAGCGTGGCGGGATTTTCCCGGGATGCAAAATCCACATCCAGTGAAATTGCCTGTACAGGCAGTAATTGATCCCCGTTCACATCAAAAACCTGCACCTGCCATTCCCCGGCGGCGCGCGCCAGCAGAGCAAAACGACTGCCATCTGCCGTGATTGACAGGCAGGAGTGGCAGGATAGATTGTAGCCGGTGACTTGCGGGAAGGTGATGGTCAGGTTGGCCGAGCGGATGTACAGATACGTGGCTGCCGCTGAGGTGGCCAGCACATACTGGCCGTCCGGCGATGTGGTGTACTGACGAAACTGGCGGGTTTCGAGCTTAAAAAGCTCTTGCAGGTTAGGCGCAGAAACCATGCCAATCGGCAGGAAACCTAGGTCCACCACCGGCGTGCTAAGTTGCACCGGAAAGGGGGAACGTCGCGTGGCAACCGGGATAGATGTGGCTGTCACTGTGGGCGGTTGGGTTGCAGTAGGAATAATCCGTGCCGGGGTCTGGGAAGGCAACGGGGTCGGGGTGGATGGGTCAACCGTCATGACCACCGGGCTGGGTTCAGGCGCAAGCAAGGCAGGCAGGGTACCACAGCCTGCTAGCAGGAACAAAAAGATGATTGAAAAGTTGACCTGTTTTTTATTCATTGTTCCTCCGCCGTGCCGCCTGTTTTTATAATAATAAACAGTCAGCCCCTGCTGGGCAAGGGCTGATGCATACAAATTCAATTTGGCTCAGGGGGCTAACCACCTTGCAACTGGGCGAGCACCTGCTGGTACTGTTCGGCATTGGGTGGGTTCATGGCCAGGATCTGTTTGATCGATTCAACAGCCCCGGCATTGTCACCTTGTTCAACCAGCTTTTCCCCGAGTGCATCCAGTTCTTTCACCGCGTCATCCAGGCGTCCCACCTTAAAGTAGGCGCTTGCCAGGGCACGGATTAATACCGGCTGGTCGGGGTGATTTTCGATCATCCGATCCAGAAAGGTTACAGCATCCGTCTGCAGGCCATGTGTATCCAGGTATGAGATGAAGGAGTCCAGTTCAGCCTGGGCCTGTTGGGTCTGTCCCAGGCGCAGGTTCAGGTCAACCAGGCGGTCGCGCACCGAGGCGTCATCTGGCTGCAGGGTACGGATCTGTTCAAACACGCGCAGGGCCTGCTTCCAATCCAGGCGTTGCAGGTCAATATCGGCCATGCGTTTCAGGATCTGCAAGCCCCACTGGCGGTTGGCATTGGGCTGCTGGGCCAGACGCAGGGCAGTGGTGTAGGTCTTGCGGGCCATGTCTAGTTCAGCCAGTCGATAATAAATGTCCGCCAGGTCATTGTAGGCTTCAATCGCGCCATCCACCTCGCCGCGCGCAGTCAGTTGCTCAATCAGGCGGGTGCGGGCGGCCAGGTCCATCGGCGCCAATTGAATGACCTTGCGCAGCAATTTGGTGGCCTGGGCTGCTTCACCACGTACGCTGTAAGCATTGGCGGTAACAGTGAATTTGGTAATGGCGTCCGGCACGCGGTCTTCCCGAATCAGAAGGTCGCCAATCATAATATGCAGGGGCAGGTAGGTTGGGGCATAAGTTAAGGCATGGAAGGCTTCATCCATGGCCGAACGCATCAGGTTGGCACGAGCCAGCTGGTTAACGCGGTTCATTGCATCAATCACCTGGCTGGACTGGGCCTGGATCAGTACTTCGGCCAGCGGCAGCGGATCACCGCCATCGCTGGGCTGCATCTCCTGGCGCAGTTTCAACAGGTGTTGACGCCAGTTCTTGCGTACCAACATATCTTCCACGCTCTTACAAATTTTCTGCAGGGCAGCTTCGTCATTGTTACTGCCTAACGCATCAATCAACGGTTCATATAACTGGCGGATGACTTCGCCCTGTTCCTGGCTCACCACAGACGAATCGGCCAGCTTAAGCGCTTCGATATATTCCAGGGCGGCATCCTTGAAACGTCCCATTTTGACCAGCACCTGCCCGCTCAGCAACCGTGCACCCAGGCCATAATCAGCATGTTTAATACAATGTTGCAGGGAACGCAGGGCGCTTTCCACGCGCTGGGTCTGCACGCGTAGGTAACCCAGGTCAAAATAAGCTGCCGGGTGGTTCAGGCCGTTTTCTATGGCTTTGTCCAGTTCTTCGGCGGCCTGGGCATCCTGGCCCTTGGTCTGCGAATCGATCACCTGGCTGAGGTGCAGCAGGATTTTGGTCTGTTCAGACTGGGCCTGCAGGGCGCCAGTGCCCTTCATAATGGATTGCAACCCGCGCCGGGCCTGGGCTTCGCTGCTTTCATCCGAAAGGTCAAAAAGCATCTCGGCCAGCACTTTAATCGCCCTCTGACGGGCTTCATTGATCGGGTCCGGGCTTTCCTTCGGCTGCTGCGGCTGGGCCATTTCGTTCACGGCCGCCATGCGCAGCGGACCTGTGCCGCCTTTCGGGCGCACGGGCATGGGCAATAATTTGCCGCCTTTCACCATGGTCAGGGCTTGGCGGGCTTCGGCGTTGTTCGGGTCTATCTGCAAGGCGTGGGTCAGGGTCTCATCCGCTTTTTGCGGGTTGCCAGAATTCTGCAGCAGGCTGGCCACGGCAATATATTCGGTCACTGCCTGTTTCACCTGCCCGGTCTTTTCATGGATTAACGCCAGGCGCGAGCGCGCTTGCAGGTGCTCGGGGTTAAGCTGCACTACACGCAACCAGTTCTCGATGGCCTTCTCCACCTCGCGCATCTTCAGGTAGAGTTCGGCTGCCTGGAATGCCGCATTAATCGCGTCCTTTAAATTGCCCTGGCGCTCATAGAGTTGGGCAATCTTTTCAAACGAAATTGGGTCTTCGGGAGTAGTGCGTGCCGTCTGGATGTAGACCTTCAAGGCCTCGTCGTAATTGCCCAACTGGTACAACGCCAGGCCCAGGTTGGCCAGTGCTTTGTGGTTGTTGGGCATTTCATCCAGGGCTTTTTTATACGCCGCGGCAGCCTTCTGCCAATCCTGGTCCCAGGCGGCAGAATGGCCTTCATTCATGGCTTGCTGAAAAACATCTTCACGTCCCGGCATACATTTCTCTCGTTTTCAATCCCCGCAAGGCGGGTAGAGTCATTCCATGACCTGCATTTCGCCCCAGTTTAACCCCCAGCGCGCTTCCGTCGAAAGCGGAATGCTTAGCGGGTAGGCTTCTTCCATGGTCTTTTGCACCAGCCGGGCGGTTTCTTCCAGTTCAGGCTTAGGGCATTCTATCACAATCTCATCATGCACCTGTAGGAGCATCTGGCCCTTTAGTCCTGCCGCAGCCAGGGCGGATGGGATTTTCAACATCGCCAGTTTCATAATATCCGCCGCCGTCCCCTGGATCGGTGCATTGATCGCCTCGCGTTCCTCGCGGTTCTTAATATTCTGGTTGGTAGCAAATTTGAGCGCCGGGAAGTACCGCCTGCGGCCCAGCAATGTCTCGACATAGCCCTGCTCCGCTGCCAGACGGCGGGTATCGTCCAGGTATTTTTTCACGCCAGGAAACTCTTTGAAATACGCTTTTACAAAATCCTCGGCCTCGGCCAGGGTCAATTCTGTAGAGCGGGTCAGGCCAAAGGCAGACATGCCATAAATCAGGCCAAAATTGATAGCCTTGGCATGGCGGCGCATATCCTTGTTTACCTGCTCCAGCGGGATGTTATAGATGGCCGCGGCTGTTGTGGCATGAATGTCACGATCCTGCCTGAAAGCCTCCAGCATGGCTTGGTCGCCAGCCACATGCGCCACAATCCGCAATTCAATCTGCGAGTAATCCACCGAAAGCAGCACATTCCCCGGTGCGGCAATGAAACCATTTCGCACCCGACGACCAATCTCGGTGCGGGTTGGGATGTTCTGCAAATTTGGGTTGTTCGAGGACAGGCGTCCCGTCACCGAGCCAGTCTGGCTGTAACTGGTATGCACCCGGCCTGTGTTGGCATCCACTGCCTGGGGCAGTGATTCCACATAGGTCGAGCGCAGCTTAGAAAGTTCACGGTGCTCCAACAGCAGTGCAATTACCGGATGGGCGTCGCGTAACTCTTCCAGAACATCCGCCGCCGTCGAGTAGTGCCCGCTGGCAGTTTTTCGTCCGCGGTCGGGGGGAATCAGCCGGAGGCGTTCAAACAGGATGGTTGAAAGCTGCTGGGTCGAGTTAATGTTAAATGTACTCCCCACCAGCTCATAAATCTGCGTTTCAATTTCAGCCAGGCGACGGTTCAGTTCTGTTGCAAACTTTGCAAAGAAAGCCACATCCAGTAGGACACCGTGTTTTTCCATGGCCGCCAGCACCGAAACCAGCGGCATCTCCACCTCGCGCAGCACACCGATCAGGTTGACCTTCTCCAGTTCAGCCTGCAAGATCGGCATCAGCTGCAAGGTCTTCTCTGCGTCCGCCACAGCATAGGCCGCCGCAGCCTTCACCGGCACGTCAGCCATGCTGAGCTGGTTCTTGCCCTTGCCAATCAGGTCTTCAATGTGGGTCATTTCCACGCCCAGGCGTGCCAGCGCCAGGTTCTTCAAACCCAGGTTGCGCGTGTTCGGATCCACCAACCACTCGGCAATCATTGTGTCAAAACCAATCGGCGTCACATCCAGCCCGATCCGCGAGAGTACCAGGTAATCGTACTTGGCATTGTGGGCAATTTTGGCGATATTGGGATTCGTCAACGGGCCGCGCAGCGCTTCGAGAACGTCCGCCAGCGGCAGGTTGGGCCCGCTTAAGTGGCCTACAGGAACGTACCACCCCGAGCCTGCCTCCGTGGAAAGTGAAATTCCCACCACCTCGGCCTCCATCTCCTGCGTGGAGGTGGTTTCCGTATCAAAGGAAATCACACTTGCCTTCGAAAGCGCTTGCGTCAATGCAGACAACTTTTCCGGGTTGTCCACCACGGTCACCTGCAAGTCGCTGTCTGGCAGGGAAACAGATGCATAAGGTGCTGCTGGCTCAGAAAACATGGACAGTTGAGCGCCCGGGCGAGGTGATTTCTTCGGCACATCGGGGAGTGGCTGGCCCGTGACAATCGCCAACTTATTCATCAAGGTCTTGAATTCCAGTTCCTTAAAGAGGGCCTCCACCACCAGCGGGTCAAAATTCTGCGGGCGGGCCTGCTCCAAATCGAGCGACACATCCAGGTTCGTACGAATTAAAGCCAGGTCGCGGCTCATATAAGCCGAGTCCCGCCCGGCTTCCAACTTGTTCCGGACAGCATCCTTCAGGCCGGACAAATTGGCATAGATGTCATCCAGAGTCTCAAACTGCTGGTACAGGCCCTGGGCGGTTTTCTCACCAATCCCGGGAACACCAGGGATGTTATCGCTTTTATCACCGATCAAAGCCTTGTAATCCACCACCTGGCGCGGCGGCACGCCAAATTTATTAATCACATCCTGATCGGTAACATAATCCTTTGCATCGGCGAGTTTCCCGCCCTCCGGCAAGTTGACGATAACATGGTCGCCCACCAGTTGCAACAGGTCGCGGTCGCCGGTAATAATTTTGACGCCAATCCCCTGCGCGGCCAGGCGCTTGGCCACCGAGCCAAGTACATCATCGGCTTCGTAACCTTCCATTTCAAGGCGGGGAATATTAAATGAATCCACCAGTTCGCGGATGCGTTCCATCTGCGGACGCAGGTCATCGGGCATCTTGGCGCGGGTGGCCTTGTATTCGGGAAACATCTCATCCCGGAAGGTCTTGCCCGTATCGAAGGCGACCGCCAGGTAATCCGGCTTTTCCAACTCCAGGATACGCAGAAGCACGGTGGCAAAACCATACACGCCAGCCGTTGGTTCGCCCTTGGAATTCTGCCAGCGCTGCCCCTGATAAGAGGACTGGCTGAGGGCAAAATACATGCGGTAGGCCAGGGCATGGCCGTCAATGAGATAAAGTGTTTCAGGCATGCGCTTAATGTACCATAAAGGGATATTAAAAAAAGAAAGTAGGGCGAGACGCGTCTCGCCCTACCGGATGCCGCAGATTACGGCTTGATTAAGCCCTGGTGCTGGCGAGTCTGGCGGATAAATTCACGGATGTTTTGCTGCGGCAAGGCCTGCACACCGCCCATCATCAGGTAACCCGGCGCCCAGAAATCGCCCGATGGATTTTCAGTCTTGATACGCGGGAAGTCAACGAAAATGGTCTCAGAGGTCTGCTGGCGGATGATACGCATAACATACCCCGGGGCCGTCTGGGGGGGCACACTGACCACAAATTGCAGGTATTCCGGGCGAATGGAGAGATGCTCAAGCCGCCAGCCATAGGCTACACAAATCTTGGGGATGCGGGCGCTAATCCGTTCTGCCAGGTCACCGGTCAGATAGTGGTGGTCAAAACGTGGCAATAACAGGCAGGCGTATGACAGGTTATATAGCGACGGGGAAGTTGGCTCCAAGATCAGGCGGTGGGCCACCTCCGTGACCGACTGCGGGCGGGTATCAATCACGCTCTGGTCAGAAGTCTGTTCCTGTTTTCGGGTGGTCGTCAGGTCTTCCTTGACGTGTACCCGGGTCTGTTCAAGATCTTCCGTTTCAGAATCATCCAAGGCGGTCTCAATAGAACGATTACTTACCCGGGTTTGATCCAGGGAAGGCATCGCCTCCCGCTTGATGGAATTGACCGGCATGGCCGGGGAACTCTCTCGGCTAAAGGCAGACTGGCTGGCCGCCACCGGGCTTTGTTCGGCTCGAAAGATATGCTGCGGCTCATTGGCAGCCGACACCAGCGGTTTCGGCGAGACTGGCATGGGTGGGGGAACTTCCCCCAACAGGCTGGAAATCGGCGGAAGGTCTTCTTCCAGTTCGTTCTGTTCTTCTTCTTCCACATCCATTTGGGCCGGGGTCAGGTTTATCTGCCCGGTCTGCTCGGGAATTTCGGAAAGCGAACGCACCAGGTTGGTGGCCTGTGAACGAATCTTGCTAAAGGGTGTCTCAGCGTCAAAAACCATCGCGAGGATCATCGAGGAGGTCAGCCGCTTTGCATACAGCATGTGCTTGGCCTCGGTGGCTTCAAGATGGATGAACTTCATGATGTCAGCCTGGGATTGGGTGTCCCAGTATTTGTAGATGGAACTGGCCAGCTCCTGGGCGGCCTCACGCGATAGCTGCCCGGCATAAGCCCACAACTCGGTATGGTTGGTAATCAACGCGGCCTGGGCTGAGGATTCGAGGGTCAGGCGGGTCAGGTGGCGGGCGGCGCGGCTGACATCATTGAGCCAGGAGAGGTCATCCTCCAGCAGGAAGCGCATGGGTGTGGTGGCAGGCGCGGAGGAAACTGCAGGTGCTTCTGGGGCGGCCTGCATCCCGCCAAGAGCCTGCTGCAACTCAGTCAGTGACACCGGCTTGACCAACGTGGCACGGATGGGCAATTCTTTTACCTGCACTTGCTGGTCGGCTCGCACAGCAAGGATAAGCTGTACGTCACGCCGAATCTGGTGGAGGGCAATCCCAATGTCAAGCACGGCAATGCCCGCTTCTTCCAGGTCGGCGTCCAGAATGGCAGCCTGGATCGGTTCGCGATGGGCGAATTGGATCGCTTCGGAGAAATCTGCCGTAACGAGGAGGCTGGAATCTTCCGGCAAGCCCTTACGAATGTAAGCGCCGAAACTGGCCTGCGGGGTGACAATAAGATAGCGAGAAAGCATACTGATAAAACTATATCATGCCAGGGTTTGCCAGACAAGTGGGTTTCTTATTAAATTCATAACAGATTTATGGCCGAGTTTGTCAGACAAACTTGATTTTGACTTTGGTTTATGCTATGGTTAGGTATCTTTTATTATAAGGAAGTCTATGCATCGCGAACGCGTTTCTGAAAATGTCTACTGGTTTCAGAGTGAAATCTACGCCCAGGTTACTGCCGGGGTGGTCACCGGCCCGCAATGGGCGGTGGTGATCGATACACTGGCCACCCCGGAAGAAACCCTGGCCATGAGAGAGTTTGTGGAACACGAACTCGGCATGCAGGTCCGTTACGTTATCAATACCCACTATCATGCCGACCATTGCTGGGGAAATTGTTTCTTCCCCGGCGCAACGGTTATCGCGCACGCTACTTGCCGCCGCCTGCTGATAGAAAAAGGGATCCCATCCCTTGAATCTGCCCGCAAGAATAATAATTCCCTGCGTCAGGTAAAAATCGTTCTGCCACACCTGACCTTTCAAGATGGCGATATGAGCCTGCGGGTGGGCAAGAAAAACCTGGTGCTTACCCCTGCCACCGGCCACAGCCAGGATGGGATTTCTGTGCTGGTGGAGGAAGATCGCATCCTGTTTGCGGGTGATTCTTTCATGCCCCTGCCCTACCTGGTGGATGGAAACATTGATGAAATGACTGCTTCCATCAAACGGATAGGCAAAATGGGTCTGGAAAACATTGTACAGGGGCACGGTGAGATCATCCTGCGTGGAGAAATTGATGCTGCCATCAAGGAAAACCTGGCCTACCTGTCGGCCATTCGCAAGGCAGTACGTGCCGCCCTGAAACGCAAGGAACCGCTGGAATACCTGGATGAAGTGGGGATTGAAGACTGCGGCAAGAGCCGCGTGCACCTAGGTGGGCTGGCAGAGGCACTGCACAAACGCAATCTGCGCGCATTGTACAAACACTTGCTGGAAAATAAAGATACAATCGAATCAGATGATTAGTTGACCCAGCCAACAGCCAAGAATCAATACGGCGGGAGCGCTTGCTCCCGCCGTATTCTTTGTTAGTGGTGATTATTCCATGTTATCGATGGCTTCATCCGCCGACTGCTGCTGCTCCTTGCGGGCGCGAAGTTTGCCATGCAGGCTGATGCCGACCACCCGCTCGGTACCATTGAGCAGTTTTTTAATATTGGGACGCAGCGCCCACATCAGGAAGAGGAAAGCCACAAAACCATAAATCGCATCCATCCAATCGGCCCCCGGGGCCCCCATGTAAGCCCGCACACCAAAAACCAGCATGGCGAAAATACCCACGCTTATGGTCGTTATCGAGGCATAGCCCAACACAAAAAAGACCAGCGCACCCAACGGCAGGATAATAAACACCGAGGGCGGCCACAGGCCAATAGCGCCACCCAGGGCAGGCGCACCACCTGCCCCGCCGCGCAAGCGCACAAAGCGCCCGGCTTCATCAAATTCCGGCAGGAAAGCTGAATAGTTATGCCCCAAAATGGAAGCCAATGGGGCCAGGATGTGTACAAGGTGATTATCCGGGCTGACATATTGAGCCAGCAAAGCAGCGGCTACACCCTTGAGAATGTCACTGATGGCGGTGCCCAGCCCGGCCCAGAACCCTGCCGCGCGCATAGCATTCGTGCCACCGGTGCGGCCACTTTCCACCTGGCGTATATCCTTGCCTGTGCTGAGCTTGACAATAATCAGGCCAAACGGGATGGAGCCCAACAAGTACCCGGCAATAACCAGTCCGACATCAATCAGAATTTGCATAATTTTCCTCCACAGTATTTTGCACTATCCGAAACACGGGAAACGCCAAGAAGTTACAGGTTACCCGCTCAAAAGCAGACCCATAATGCAGAATACAGCCAACCCCAGGCCGCCCTCCAGGGCCAGGCGTGGGTTGGGAACCTGCTCCTGATAGCCAATGGAGAAGCCGGTCAGCGCGTAAAGCGGACCAAGCACCAAAAGCCCATACTGGATGGGCAGCAGGGGCCAATAATGCATGGCTGCCGCCACCTGGACACAGACCAGACCAATACCGGCAGCCCAGGCAAATTCCCAGCGGCCATACAGACGCAGGTTAATGGCGCGCAGCCCCACCAGGAAAGCAGCCAGGAAAACCGCCGGGACGATAAAAATCAACCGCGCACCGGTAATGCCCAGGACTGTGACCAGCACGAAGAATAGCATATACGAAAGCGCAATCAGCCCGGCAGAAGCCGCCGGGTAGCGCAGGTCGGTGGCATCTACGGCAATATATTCGGCAATAAAAACCAGCAACAGCAATACACCGCCCAACCCAAACATCAGCCACCAGGCTGGGCCGGTTGGAAACGTATATAAAGGAACACCAACCACCAGGGCTGTCAGCGCCGGCAGCAGCCAGTGCTGCCATGAATTAATGGCAACAAACCTGGGGTGAGCCCGCAGCAACCAATCCATGCCGGTAGCCGTTAGGCCAGCCGCAAGCAGGGTAGCCGTGGCAGTCAGGTTGAGCGGCAATTCCACCAGCAGGCCGGCCAGGTTAAGTTCGAGCGAGAAGCTCTGTTGTTCAACCCATTGCGCCAGCGCATAGGCCAGCAAAACAGAGGCGGTCAGCACGCTCAGGCGGTTTGGGTCTGGCAGGTGTTGCGACTCGTTAGGCATGGCTGGATTGTAATGGCACGCCATGCGTCTGCCAAGAGGCCTGTCTTTGTCATGGCATGGAAATTCGGGGGACAGACCTGCCTATGGTAAAATTAACTGATTATATGGAAACGCGCAATACTGACAGCTTCCCCAAACCGCCGGGCACCATCCAGGTACTTGGCCAGGGCTTTAATGCCATCGCCAACAACATCACCGTCATTGCCCTGCCCATCTTGTTGGATCTGTTGCTCTGGCTTGGCCCGCGCATCCGTCTGACCAACCTGATGCAGCCATATTTTGATGAATGGCTACGCCTGGAGGCCTCAGGGCAATCGCTGCCGATGGAAACCAGCCTGCTGACCGAGTTTTGGCAGGGATTTAACCTGCTGGCCATCCTGCGGACGTTCCCGCTGGGCGTCCCCAGCCTGATGAGCGCCAGCCTGGTCGGCGGGACACCCCTGGGCGCACCACTGGAACTGGAGAACGACTCTTGGCTGATGGCCTTGGGCTGGCTAGTCATGCTCAGCCTGGTTGGCTGGACCCTGGGCGCCCTGTATTACCGGCAAATTGCCCAGGCCGCGACCAATGCCCAGGTGGACCTGCCCCGTGCCCTGTTTCACAGCCTCCTGCTTTCAGGCGGATGGAACCTGTTTGCCCTGATGGCGGGCATCCCGGCCCTATTGATTCTTGGCATCCTGATGTTGATTAACGGCCTGCTGGCAAACATTGCCTACCTGATCATCCTGGTGCTGGTGTTATGGCTGTGTATCCCGGTGTTTTTCTCGGCGCACGGTATCTTTATCAAGAATCACAACGCCTTCCAGGCAGTGGCACAAAGTTTTCGATTGGTACGCTATGGCCTGCCGCCGCTGGGCTGGTTTGCCCTGCTGGCCATCCTGCTCAGCCAGGGCATGGATATGCTCTGGCGCATCCCGCCAACCAATTCCTGGATGGCGCTGGTAGGCATTTTGGGACATGCCTTCATTGCCAGCAGTTTGCTGGCAGCCAGCTTCATCTATTATTATGAAATGAATAATTGGATCGAGCGTGCCGCTCAGTGGCTGAATTCCCAGTCCACTTCAGCCAGCGCCTGACATTTTCGGAGGTAATTCGTGGCACAACCTGCAAACTACGATGCAAATAGTATCCAGGTACTGGAGGGGTTGGAGGCAGTACGTCGCCGCCCCGGTATGTATGTTGGCGGTACCGATCTGAAAGCCCTGCACCACCTGGTTTATGAAGTGGTGGATAACTCGATCGACGAGGCCCTGGCCGGTTCCTGTACACGCATTAATATTTCCATTCATAAAGATAGTAGCGTGACCGTGGAAGATAACGGTCGCGGCATCCCGGTGGATATTCACCCCGAAAAGAAAATCCCGGCCCTTGAGGTGGTCATGACCACCCTGCACGCCGGTGGCAAATTTGGCGGAGGTGGCTACAAGGTTTCAGGCGGTTTGCATGGCGTAGGGGTCAGCGCTGTCAATGCTCTCTCTGAATGGTGTGAAGTGGAAGTCCGCCGCAACGGGCAGGTGCACCAGCAGCGTTATGTGCGTGGTTACCCGCAGGAACCTGTCAAGGTGATTGGCAAGGCCAAGGAAGGTGTTACCGGTACACGCACCACTTTTAAGTTCGACCCAACCATTTTCAAGGACGATATTGATTATCGTTTTGACACGCTCTCCCAGCGCTTCCGTGAAATGGCTTTCGTGACGCGCGGGGTGACGATCCATTTTTCGGATGAACGCAGCAACCGTCAGCTGACTTTTTACTTTGAAGGCGGCATCACCTCCTTTGTTCGTTACCTGAACCGCAACCGCGAAAACCTGCACAATGTGGTTTTTGTGGATAAAGACGTTGATAATATCGGCATCGAGGCCGCCATCCAGTACACAGATGCGTACACAGAATCTGTGTACTCCTTTGCAAATACAATCAATACCATTGATGGCGGCACGCACATGACCGGCCTTCGTTCAGCACTGACTCGCGTGGTGAACGACTACTCCCGTAAGAGCGGACTGCTGAAAGACTCCGATCCCAACTTCACTGGTGACGACACCCGCGAAGGCCTGACTGCCATCGTCAGCATTAAGCACCCAGACCCGCAGTTTGAGAGCCAGACCAAGGTCAAATTAATGAACCCGGAAGTGCAGACCTACGTGCAACAGGTGGTAGGTGAAGCGTTTGGCACCTTCCTGGAAGAAAACCCGCAGGCCGCCAGGGCCATTGTACAAAAGTGTCTGACTTCTTCCCGCGCCCGCGATGCAGCCCGTAAGGCCCGCGACCTGGTGATTCGCAAATCCGCATTGGAGAGCCTGACCCTGCCCGGCAAACTGGCCGACTGCTCCGAACGAGACTCTTCCAAGACCGAACTGTACATCGTAGAAGGTGACTCGGCCGGTGGTTCAGCCAAACAGGGCCGGGACCGGCACTTCCAGGCCATCCTGCCGTTGCGCGGTAAGATCCTGAACACCGAGCGCGCCCGGCTTGACAAGATTCTGGGCAACAACGAAGTCAAGGCATTGATCTCGGCCCTCGGGACAGGGATCGGCGATGGCTTCGACCTGAGCGGCCTACGCTACGGACGCGTCATTATCATGACCGACGCCGATGTGGACGGCAGCCATATCCGTACCCTTTTATTGACCTTCTTCTTCCGGTACATGCCATCGCTGATTGATGCGGGACACCTGTACATTGCCCAGCCACCGCTGTATCGGTTGGAGTACAAAAAACAGGTCAAATATATGTATAGCGACATAGAAAAAGACGCCGCTATCAAGGAACTCGGCAAGGATGGTGAAAAAGCCGGGTTACAGCGTTACAAAGGTCTTGGTGAAATGAACCCTTCCCAACTTTGGGAAACAACCATGAACCCCGGCAATCGCACCCTCTTGCTGGTCACGGTAGAAGATGCCGCCGAGGCGGACCGCACCTTTGACATGCTGATGGGTGACGCTGTCGACCCGCGCCGTAAATTCATCCAGACCCACGCCAAAAAAGTCCGCAACCTGGATATTTAACCTGAGGAACGGGGAACGCTCATGGACAGATTCAAACAGCTTCTCCCATTTGCACGCAACGCCACCCAGTTGGTGGCTACCGTCTACCAGGCGGTCGTGATTCTGGCCTTTGTGCTCATCCCCATCTGGGCTTACGGGTTCTTTCAACTGCCGTTTATCGGTGTGCTGATGGAACACACCATGGTAACCAACAGTGTTGGGCCCTCCCCTGCCCCGCCAAACTGGACCCTGTATCGTGAAGGATTGCGTTTCGGCAACCAGTTGCTCGCCATGCAGCTGTTGGATGAAAACGGCACGGTTGTCGAAGAAGTCCAGCCATTTTCCTACAATGATTACCAATCCTTCCTGTCAAAACGCTTTCCAGGGGAAAACGTTCGCCTGGTCTTTGCCCGCCAGGATGGGATGCAAGTCACATACAATATCCCGCTCACCAATTTCACTACCAAAGACCAGGTTCAGTTCTTCTGGGTCTCCTACCTGATCGGGTTCATTTACCTGGGCGTCAGCCTGTGGATTTTTGGCTTTCGTCGTTCAGAATCAGCCGGGCGCGCCTTTGCGATCCTGGCAACCTCGGTCGCCATGGTTTCAGGTGGCTTGTTCGACCTGTATAGCACCCATTACCTGACTCACATCTGGTCATTTTCTGTACCCATGGTTGGCGCAGCTCTGATTAACCTGGCGTTGGTCTTCCCGCAGGAGCCACGCCTGGTTGTGCGATACCCGAACCTGCGCCTGATCGGTTACCCGGTGGCCTTGTTCCTTCATTATTTCATCTCCCGCCCGACCCTTTTTAACTTTGATACCCCGACCGCCTACGCCGAAGCCTGGCGATACAGTTACATTTTTACAGGTATCTCGATCCTGTTCTTCCTGGGCATGTCCCTCTACCGGCGTTATGGTTCTGCATCCCCGGTCATACGCCAGCAGGCCCGCATCATCCTGATCGGCACCCTGGCTTCATTTGCGCCCATCACCGCCTGGCTTTTGCTTTCCCCGCTAATAGTGGTCACCTTTGACCCGTACATATTCTTTATGCCGTTGGTAATTTTCCCCCTTGCCACAGGGTATACCGTTTTACGCTACCGCCTAGTGCGCACCGATTACATCCTCGGGCGCGGCCTGCTGTACTCCATCCTAACCTTGCTGGCGATTGGCGGCTACTTCCTGCTGGCGGTTGGCTTCAGCCTGACGCTTGGCACAGTCATTGCATCCAATAGCCCACTGCTGATCGCCGGGAGCGTCATCATTTCAGTCCTGTTATTCAACCCGGTCCGCATACGCCTGCAAGAAATTATCGACTCGATTTTCTTCCGTGGCGACCGCGCCTACCAGGAACGGATGAAAGCCTTTACGCGTGAACTGACCCGCGCCGTCAGCCAGGACGAGGTCATCCGCACCCTGCGCAGCCAGATCAGCATGAGCCTGCTGCCTAGCCAATTGCACATCTACGTCTACGACCCCCTCAACGGACAGTTCATCCCCACCCTGGATGAAGTCGGCCAGCCCACCAGCGACCTGCAATTCATGCAAAACAGCGCCCTTCCCGCCATGCTGATGAAACAGCGCGTACCCCTTTTCATGGATGACCGGGGATTGCCTTCTGAGATTAGCGCAGAACGTGGTCGGCTGGCCCTGCTGGGGAGCCAGTTGTTCGTACCCATGCCTGGCCGCGAACGCCTGATTGGCTGGATTGCCCTCGGCGAGCGTCTTTCTGGCGAGAACTACGGTCCACAGGATATCTCCTTCCTCGAGGCCCTGAGTAGCCAGGCTGCCATCGCCTTGGAACGCGCCCAGGTGGTCAATAATATGCAACGCCGTGTGAATGAAATGAACGCCCTGGCGCGTATTTCGCAGGGCATTAACATCACCCTGGATTTCAACGACATCCTTGAGCTGATCTACGCCCAGACCAGCCAGATCATCCCACTAAACGACTTTCATTTGACGCTATACAACCGTACCAACCGCAGCTATGTGCACGCCTTTGCAGTGGAAGATGAAGAGCGCCTGCTGAACCAGGAAAACATCCCGCTGGCGGCAAAATCCAGCCTGGAGCAGGAAGTCATCATCGGGCGGCGCTCCATCCTGACCCAGGATTACCAATTACAGTGCCAGTCGATGGGAATCTCCTCGCCAACAAAGGGCATCTACGCCTGGATGGCTGTCCCGTTAAATACGGGTAGCGAGACACTCGGCGCGCTCTCAATTGCTTCCCGCGATACAAGTATCAACTACACTGAGGCGCAGTTGGAACTGCTGCAATCCATCGCTGACCAGGCTGCAGGCGCCATTGTAAAAGCCCGCCTGTTGCAGGAAACCGAACGCCGCGCCCAACAGCTCAGCATCCTGAACGTCATTACCCGCCAGCTGACCTCCACGCTGGACTTGCAGCCCCTGCTGAAAAACATCCTCGAAAACGCGACCGAGATTATCAACACGGAAGCAGGCAGCCTGTTCCTGCTCGACCCGCAGACAGATGAACTGGTCTTTGAGGTCACTGTTGGCCCCGTGGCCAGTAATCTGGTGGGACAACGCCTGCCAGCCGGGACCGGCTTTGTGGGCAAGGCAGTCACCAATCGTGCGCCCGTCATCGTCAACGATGTGCAGGCCACCACCACCTGGAGTTCCTCCGCTGACCAGCAAACCGGCTTTATCACCCAATCCATCCTGGCTGTGCCCCTGGAAGTTAAAGACCGCGTAATTGGTGTAATTGAGATCATCAACAAGAAAGACGGTACGCCCTTCACTGAAGATGACCAGAACCTGCTGGCAGCCTTTGGCGGTCAGGCCGCCGTGGCGATAGAAAACGCTCGACTGTACACCCTGACCGACCAGGAATTGGCCGCCCGCGTGGAAGAACTTTCGGTCATGCAGCGCATTGACCGTGAGTTAAACACCAGCCTCGAAGTAGATCGCGCGATGCGCATCACCCTGGAATGGGCCATGCGGCAATCACGCGCAGACGCCGGGTTCATTGGCTTTGTGCAGGAAAAAGGCATAGAACTGGTGGCCCACCAGGGTCTAGAACTGCAGCTTGAACCCTACCAAGATGAATATATACCTTCCTCGCACCCTGCACTGGATGAGGTTATCTTTGGCGGCCAGGCCCGCCACCTTACAGAAAGCGTAGAGTTCAGCCTGTCTGGCGTGACCTTCCTGCCTAACGCCCAGAGTCAGATTAGCATCCCTATTCGCCGTGAAGCCAAGGTAATTGGGATTATGCTGCTCGAAACCCGCCAGAACGATGGTTTTGCCCAGGACGCGCTGGCCTTCCTCAGCCGCCTGGCAGACCATGCCGCCATTGCCATCTCCAATGCCCAGCTATACGCCGAAGTTGAAGCCGCCAACGTTGCCAAAAGTGAGTTCGTCTCTTTTGTGGCGCATGAATTAAAGAACCCGATGACCTCCATCAAAGGTTATTCTGAACTATTGGCCGCCGGGGCGGTTGGACCTATCTCAGACATGCAGAGCAACTTCCTGACCACCATTCGCTCGAACATTGAGCGTATGAGAACCATCGTGGAAGACCTGAATGACAACTCGAAAATTGAAGCCGGGCGTATGCGCCTGGAATTCAAAGCAGTGGACGTGGCCGAGCTAGTGGACGATGCCATTAAATCCATTCGTCGCCAGGTGGAAGACAAGAAGCAGACCATCAACGTCAGTGTCCCGGCCAACCTGCCTGCCATCTGGGCAGATCGAACCCGAGTCAGCCAGGTATTGGTGAACCTGATCAGCAATGCCTTCAAATACACCCCCGAGGGTGGCACGATCGCTGTCAACGCCGAGAAAACCGATAATATCTGGGATCCGCAAGGAGCCGGCCAAGTCGTACACATCTGGGTACAAGATAGCGGCATCGGCATCGCCCCGGAAGACCAGAAGAAGATTTTCCAGAAATTCTTCCGTTCGGAAGATGAACAGGCTCGTAAATCGCCGGGCACCGGCCTGGGTCTGAACATTACCCGTAGCCTGGTGGAAATGCAGGGTGGAAAAATCTGGTTTGAAAGTGAATTCCGGAAAGGCACCACTTTCCACTTTACCGTGCCGGTGTCTGAAAACTAAGGAGCCAAAGGGATGAGCATACTCGCAGCCGTAGGCCAGGCCCATGCCACCGACCCGCGCGAAGCCGGGATGCGCGCCGCCAACCTGGCGCTCAATGACCTTGGCAACGTTGTCCCTTCATTAGGGATTGTCATTGCGCCCTACCGCCTGGATGCGCAATTGGTCATCAACGGGGTCACCAGCCTGCTTTCCAACGTCCCGTTGATTGGCTTCAGCACCTTTGCCGGGCTGACTCACGACGGGCAGACCCAGCAAGCCGTAATTGTCGCCCTGCTGGCAGGGGACGAACTGCAGGCCGAAACCCACTGGTTCTCCGGTTATAGCCAGGCCAGCGGAGAGGCTGCCCTGCGCCTGAAACAATTGCTTGGCTACGAACAAAAACCTGCCCAGGGTATCCTGGCATTCGGCGACGGACTAAATGGCAACGCCGAGGAATTTTGCAGCGCCCTTTCGGCAGCGCTTCCCCTGGTGGGCGGCCTGGCTTCCGCAGACCCGCAATCCCACCAGAGCTACCAGATTGCCGGGGCGCAAACAGGCAGTGGTGCCATGGCAACTGCCTTTTTGCGCGGCAATTTCAAGATGGGCATTGGCGCATCCCATGGTTGGGAGCCAATTGGGGCACACTTCCGAGTCACCCGTTCCCGTGGTTTCTGGTTGCGCACACTGGATGGCAAGCCTGCTTCCGAAACCTATGCCCAGTTGTTTGGCCATCCGGCCCGTGAGTGGGCTTTCCCCCCACTGAACTACACCACCCGTATCTACCCGCTGGGCTTTGAACAAAGCAATTCCAGTGAACTGCTGGTACGTTCGCCGCTGCGAATTGAAGCGGATGGCAGTTTTCGCATGAATGCGAACATCCGAGACGGAAGTGATGGCTACCTGATGATGAGCAGCCCGAACAGTTGTGAACAATCTGCACGTACTGCCGCAGCCAACGCCCTGGCAGCCCTGGGTGAGGCCAAACCAGAGTTTGCCCTGGTACTGGTGGATCTCTCCTGGGCCATGCTATTACAGGCCAACCCCGGCGCAGAAATTCGCGCCATTCGTGAAGTACTCGGTCAAAATGTCAAAGTGGCTGGCGGCTATACCATCGGCCAGATGATCCCTGCCGGGCAGGACCAATCGCACCCACAATTCCTTAACCAACATATCGTGGTAACGGTGTTTGGAACAGCAGACCAATCAGAATAACGCACCAGATGTCCGTACAGGTCAACCTGTTATAATGCGGGCATGCTTGAACTAAACATCCCTGGCTGGGGAGAGATGCAATACCAGCACATCGTTTTCGATGTCAATGGCACCCTGGCCCTGGACGGAACTCTCATTGAAGGCGTTGCCCGCCGTATTGGCAGCCTGCGCAACATGATGGACGTCCACCTGCTGACTGCCAATACACACGGCAGACAGGCCATCATTGACCAACTGCTTGGCCTCCAGGCCACCATCCTGCAAACCGGGGACGAGGCCAGGCAAAAACAAAAATACATTCAAAAATTGGGCGCAGCACGAACTATTGCCATTGGGCAGGGCGCGAATGATGCCCTGATGCTCAGGGAAGCCCGCCTGGGCATTTGTATTCTCTCTGTGGAAGGCCTGGCCACCGAAACCCTGCTGGCTGCCGATCTGCTCATGCCAGACATCCACAGTGCGCTGGATTTATTTGAAAAACCCATCCGACTGATCGCGAGCCTTCGAAAATGACCCGACCAGAAGATCCCGAAGACGAAAACTCCCAGACGCCTGAACCACAGGATAACTTCAACGAAGCTGTTGATTTCGACGCTTCAGTGAGTGATATTGCTGCCTCCGTGGAAGAAGATGGTTTTACCCCCTTGAACCGTTCTGAGCTGGATGTCGAACCCACCCAGAGCGTGCCACCGTCACCTGCGCCTGCGGATGACCTCCCGGCCGCTTCCCGCCCCACCCGCAGGCGACGCAACCGCTCCTTCATCATCCGCCCCAGCGAAGATGAGATTGATGGCCGACTGGATAGCATCGCCCGACGCGCAACACCAACCTTTGACTTCTTTGCCTTTGCCCTGCTAAGCGGGGCGCTGCTGGGCATTGGGTATATAATTGATGCACCGGCCATCCTGCTCTTTGGCCTGCTGGCAGCCCCCATCCTTGCGCCCTGGATCGGCGCCATCCTGGGGATTGCCGTTGGTGAAACCCGCTTCTTCGGCCAGGCCATGGGTGGACTATTGACTGCCACAGCAATGATTTTTGTCACCGGAATCCTGGCAGGGTTGGCTTCCCGCATCTTCATGCCGTTGACCTTCAACGAAGCATTCTTCCATGCCCGGTTGTGGTGGCCAGACATTTTATTGACCTTGATCGGCACAGCCATCATCACCATCTCCCTGATCCAATCTGAAGAAAAACCCATCCTTGCCAGCCTGATGGTTGCTTACGGGCTATTCCTGCCCATCAGCGTGGCGGGGTTTGGGTTGGGAAACGGAGTTTCCGGCCTGTGGCCACAGGCCTTTTTCGTCTTCCTGGTACACCTTTCTGCCTCCATGCTGCTCGGGTTGGCAATTTTCATGTATATGGGGTTTCGCCCAATCTCCACCAGCGGCTACATTGGCGCAGGCATTGCAGCAGTAATTTGCCTGGCCCTGCTAGTCGGGATTGCCGGGTTTGGTACCCTGCTCAGCAACCGTATGACCCCGGCAGCCACGCCCGAACTCACGCCGGAGGCCCTTCCCAGCCCAACCACTGGAGGACTCCCCACCCCCTCCCTGCAGCCCAGCCCGACCCGTCTGGTCTTGACCCCAACGGCCATTGCCAGCCCCACACCATCACCCCAGCCAACCCCTGCGTATGGCCGTGTGCAATCGCCCGGCAATGGGGCAGTCATTCGCAGCACCCCTGGCGGCACGGCCATTACCACTGTTGAAAATGGCTACCTGGTAGAGATCCAACCCGTACCGCCAGAAATCGTGAATGGCGTCGCCTGGATTCGCGTGCTGGTGCAAACCCCCAGTCGTGATATTGACGGTTGGATGCAGCAATCCTTGATTGCCACAGCAACTCCCGCTCCCTAAATTAACCTATTGACCAGTACAGGGCACTTAGGCCGCTTTCACGGCCCGCTTGCCCTGCCAACCCTAACCATCAACACCTTCGGAGAAGAACGCATGCCCATTCATTTTGGGACAGACGGCTGGCGCGCTGTCATTTCAGACACTTTCACTTTCAGCAACCTGCGCATGGTTGCACAGGCCATTGCCGACGCAGCCGCATCGGAACATTGGCAAAAACAAGATGGCATTGACCCACAGAAATTTGTCATCGGGTTCGATACCCGCTTTCTGTCAGACCGGTACGCAGGGGAAGTTGCCCGCGTGATGGCTGCCAATGGGTTTACCGTCTTGCTGGCCCAGGCCGATGCCCCCACACCCGCCATTTCTTACGCGATTAAGCATCACAGAGCAGCAGGCGGGGTAATGATTACTGCCTCGCACAATGCCCCACGCTACAACGGCGTTAAACTCAAAGCGGCCTATGGCGGTTCGGCCCTGCCTGAGCAATGCCGCCGTGTGGAAGTGTACATTAACGACAATGAAGAACAGGCCCGCGGCCCCAACCTGATGGATTTCAAAAAAGCCCGCGACATGGGCTTGATCCAAAAATTCAACCCGCTGCCCGCTTATTTCGACCACCTGCGCACCCTGATCAACACCGACATCATCGCTGATAACCCGCAACGATTTGTGGTCGACTCAATGTTTGGCTCCGGCCGTGGCACCATCCGTGCCTTCCTACAAGGTACGGGCTGCGAAATCAGCGAGATTCGCGGCGAAATGAACCCTGGCTTCGGCGGCGTCCACCCGGAACCGATTGCCAAATACCTGACCCCACTGGCCGGAGCCCTTGGTTCTGGAATGGGCAATTTTGGACTGGCCACCGACGGGGACGCAGACCGGATCGGGGCCATGGATGAACGCGGGAATTTTGTTGACCCGCATAAGATTATGGCCCTGGCCTTCCAATACCTGGTGGAGAAGCGGGGCTGGCGCGGCGCAGCTGTCCGCACCGTCTCAACCACTCGTATGATCGACCGGCTGGCCAAACGGTATGATCTCCCTGTCTACGAAACGCCGGTTGGTTTTAACCATATCGCCGACTATATGATGACTGAGGATATTCTGCTGGGCGGCGAGGAATCCGGCGGGATTTCCTTTAAGGGGCATATCCCCGAAGGGGATGGTCCCATCATGGGCTTGCTGCTGGTGGAAATCATCGCGCAATCCAGGAAAACACTCGGCCAACTGGTTGAGGACCTGTTGAAAGAAGTTGGCCCGGCCTATTACGAGCGGGCTGACCTGCGCCTCTCCCGACCTGTGGCCAAAAAGGAGATGAGCGAGATGCTGGTCAACCAGGCGCCAGCCGAGATTGGCGGGCAAAAAGTGAGCGAGGTCTCCAGCCGGGACGGGGTGAAATACATTCTGGCAGACGACTCCTGGCTGCTCATCCGACCATCGGGCACAGAACCTGTCCTTAGGGTGTATGCAGAGGGCCGCAGCCAACAAATGGTTGCCGACCTGCTGGCCTATGGGCAGAGAATTGCAGAAAGCATTGTCTGAGGCAAGGGCCATCCCAGTGGGATGGCCCTTTGATTATCATAAGCACGATATAGCATAAGCGCCCCTTATTGCAACACATCACACAATCAAATGTGTGATGTGTTGCCTTTAATCACATAAATAACTATAATTATAGTTGAAACAACCACTCAGGAAACCTGACATGAGCCAAATTCAGCCATCCCAGCACGAAAACACGATCGAAGAAATCAACGTCGGAGCCCGCTTACGGACGATTCGCATCCAGGCAGGGATGACCATCCGAGGATTGGCAGAATTGAGCGGGTTGAATGTGAACACACTCAGTATGATTGAAAACGAAAAGACCTCCCCCAGTGTCAGCACCCTGCAGCAATTGGCTCAGGCCTTGCAAACCCCGATCTCATCCTTCTTTGAAGAAGAAGAAAACAGTCGAAAGGTTATCTTCCAGAAGCACAACCAACGTCCTGCCATGGCTTTTTCCCACGGCATCATGCAAGACCTGGCCGCAGGGATGCCTCGTTTCGGCGCAGAACCAATCCTGGTCACCCTCAAACCCTTTGCGGACAGCGGCAGAAAGCCGATCGTCCATACTGGCAGGGAATTTGTATACTGCCTGGAGGGACAGGTCTTATATGAGGTGGATGGCGTTCCATACGAAATGTACCCCGGCGACAGCCTGCTGTTTGAAGCCTACCTCACCCATCACTGGAAGAATCTGTCCGCATCCAACGCGCGTATCCTGTTGGTGCTCTGCCCGATGGATTCGCGCGACCAGCCTGCCGAGCGTCATTTTGGCGCTTAAGGAGAAAAAATGAAAAAGCATACTGCGTTCGCAAAAGCGATTTCAATCCTGGTTTCCGGCCTCGCCATCCTGATCACAGCTGGCCCAGCCTTGGCTTACGACCTTCATCAAGAAGATGAACCTGCCCTGCCAGCCTCCCCGGCAGGCACATGCCTGAGCTGTCATGAAAACCTTTACATCATGCACGATACCGGGAAATATTTTTGCCTGCACGAGTCACCAATGAACTGTGTCGATTGCCATGGCGGCGATCCAACCGCGACCACCATGGAACTGGCGCACTATGATCGGGAAGACCACCCGGTAATTGAACATGAAATTACCATCTGTCAGGACTGCCACCCAATGGATTGCGAAAAGCATATCACCCAGTTTGACCAGGTCGCCGGGATCAGTAACATCGTCAACGCCCCGGCCTACCAATCCGAACGGATGGCGAAAGTGTCCGATCCAACCCCATCCTGGTTCACTCGTGCGCCTTTTACAGCCATTGAAATTGCCACCTTAATCCTGGGCAGCCTGGGCCTGGCAGTTCTTGGCTTGGCCTGGTGGAAGAAATCCTGAGGTGCTCAATGGAAGACCATAACAAGGCCATTTTCGAGATCCAGGCCAATTTCTGCAAGGCAATGGCCAACCCGGCCTGCCTGCCAATTCTGCACCTTTTGAGATATCAGCCAATGACTGTTGGCGAAATCGTTCATGCCAGCCGGAACAATCAGCCAATGATCTCCCGTCAATTGGCCATCCTGCGTTGTGTAGGTGTTGTGAGTTGCTATCGGCGTGGAAACGAGATTGAATACGAACTGGACAATCCACATATCGGAGAAGTCTGTGACATGGTGAGAGCCGTTCTTGTGGAACAGACACAGCGCCGATCCAACCTGCTGAATGAATTGTGAAGGATTTTCCAGCCTAACCAGAAAAAAACATGGCCGCTAAAAGAAGCGGCCATGTTTTTGGTTAAGCAGGAACTGTTTAGATGTTTGCGTTTCGCAAGCGTCGCGAGAAGAAGATTACAAACACCAGCACGATTGCTGAAATAACCAGCAATGGTAGCCCAACTTCATCCGCAAAACCGGTTTGGGAAAGAGCCGTCGGGGTGGGCATCAGGGTGGCAGTCAACTGGGTATTGGCCAATTGGGTTTGCAGGGCCTCCACCGTGGCAGTGGCGGGGTCGGAGGTGGGCAAGGCGGCAGACGTTTCAGTGGCAAAAACAACCAGCGGGGTGACCGTCGCGGTCGGGGTGAAGATATCCGTAGCAGTGGCGGTTGCCGTAAAAAGGGCTGCTTCCTGGGTCAGTTGCGCCACAGAGGTCGCCTCGGCAAACAGGGCTTGCGAAGTGGCTTCTGCAGCCTGCTGGGCCTCGCGCTGGCGGGGAAGCACCAGCAAGGCATAGACTGCCATACAAATCAATGATAACAAGACCAGGCCGCCAAAGACAATGGCGACAATCATGAAAGTACGGTTGTTAGAACCGCCCTCCTCCTCTTCGTCACCGCCTTCGTCATCTGAAAAATCGCCCCCCGAGTCGGCTTCAGGCATCAGGTTGGCATCTTCATCGTCATCAAAGATAAATGTATTGGACATAGCGTTTCTCCTCACTGGGTTGGGGCTATTTTACCCCAGCACTTCCATGTTTGACAGCGGAACAAGCATTTGTTGGCCAGAATCAAGCCGCACCATTGCAGCGCGAGCAGAAACCCCATTGGGCAGCAAACTCAGGCCAGGCCGCAATTGCTCAATCGTCCCCAACCGGGCAGCTTCAGTCAGGGAATGGATACGCACCTGCTGGCCGGGGGCAAATGTATCCAGGTCACGCGGCTCAGCAGGCTCCTGTGAAACAGGCAGGGGGATAACCAGCTCAGGGCGGCTCCCCTTGGTACGATCAAATACTTCTGCCATGACCGTCACTTCACGCTTTGTATTCGTGGTCAGCAACTTGAAAATATTGGACGATATCGGGCGGTTGCCAAAACCCTCCAGCAGTAGGATCGGGTAAGGCATCTGGCTGGCGGCCCCCACAAGCGTGGAGGACATACTGCCGAGGATCAGGCCACGCACAGGCAGTTCGGCGGCATCTTTTAACACAGCAGCGCTGCGCACATGCCCTGCCAGCAGGATCGAGCCCCTCAGGCTGACATCCAAATTTTCGACCAGCAATTCACTCTCACCAGTATCAGCCATGTTAAATAGGATGCCGGTATCTGTTTTCCCGTTGCCCCACATGCCCTGGATTAGCAAGCCCGTTGCGCGGATGACCGCGCCGCGTTCAGGGATAATCTCCGTCACTGTACCTGCCAAGCCGGAACGCAACTCAAAAAGCTGACCACCGGTTTCAAGGACAACCTTACCACCACCGGTGATGACCACCCGACCAGCAATGGGAGAAAAAGCCTCACGAGCCAGCACACCACTTGCTTCGGCCAGCTTGTCACCCTTGGCGATTTTTTGCCCGCGCCTGACTTTGATGTACTGATCGGTCTTTTCAGGCGGCAGGTGCAACATGGCAGCCACATCCAATATGGCATGCCGCCGGTTGATGGCCGTTTCAGCAATCACATCCGCCGCGCCAATTTTTTGACCAACCTGCACCAAGACACGCCCCGGCGCAGGGAGGACACGTGTCCGAACAATGGTTGTCAGGGGCAGGATGTGTGTTATTGACGCCAGCATGGCTTAGCCTCCTCCCAGGGTGGTTTGCCAGCGCCGCATCAGGTCGCGGCGTTTGTCAGCTTCCTGCGGTAGGCGTAGCGGGCGCCCCCGTGCATCAATCACCACCCCCAGGGAGCTGCCAATCACATCCAGTTCACCGGCCCGGCCTGGCCCCAGGCCAACGTCGGTACGGCCCATCGGACGCAGTTGCAAACGAGCTGTTTGACCTGCTTCCAGGGGCAGGACCTGTAACTGGCCCATCTTGATCTGGTTTTCTGCCTGGCTGCCATCTTCGCGAGTCAATTTGAGCTTCAGAACGGGTGTACCGTAGTTCGCATTACTGACCGGTGAAATGACTGTTGCCAGGTAACTGAGAGCACCGGAGTTAATTACCTGGATTGGCAGCAGGCTGTTGATCTCGGCTGCCGCGCCAAGCATGGAGAGGATATTGTTCTGGTCAAGTGCCAGGGTGGTGATGCCCGAAGGCTGCAGGCCATCCAAGAGCATGAGTAATTTTTGCCCCTGGGTTGGGGCTTCGGTAATCACTGCACCAGACGCAAAAATCGGCTCGAAGGGTGGTAAAACCCCTGAGCGTGAGCGGCGGAATGCAGGCAATCGAGCGGCCGTAGCGCCTGCCACCAGTTGCAGGATTCGTCGGGCCAGGCCCTGTTCTATTGCCAGTTCCGTAGCGTTGGCAGGGATATAAGCTGGCTGGAGTGATTTTTGGGCCATGTAATCTCGCAGCAAATCATCCGAAACATCAGCAATAATCCACTGGGATAGGTCCTCGAGGGAGGTATAGCGCAACAACCCGGCCAGCGGTTCTCCCAGCCCAAACTGAGGAAAGACCCCCAGGTGCAAGTCACCATCGAAAGATACACCCATTGAGGCTGCCCCCGCGCCGAGATCGACACACATCACACCCTTGTCTGACTCGAAATACCGGGCCAGGAAGCGCACCATGCGCCCCTGGGCATTGGATGAAGGCATGAGCATATCCCCGGCTAGGATACGGATTTCTTCCACTTCGGGCATCTGCCGGGCACGGATTCCCACCACCAGGCGCGCCAACTCACGCTGCGCAGGCGCCAGGTCTTCAAAAGTCGGCAGGGGACGAATGTTCGGCGCTGTGGAAACCTGTGGGGCAATGCCTTTCAGAGTGGCCTGGATTTCATCGGCCAAGGCCTGGTTACCGGCATATAACACGGAAGGCCGCCTGGCCTCCGGCAACAGGTAGGTTGCCAGGCCAATCAACTCCACCAACTTGTTAATGGTCTGGGTGGCGCCGCCATCGGTGCCGCCAGCAATCAGCACCAGGTCTGGTGAACATCGCATGATGGCATCCACCTGCTCATCAGGGCGGCGTGTGTCGTTCATGGAGAAGGTTTCTACGATACGGGCATAAGTGGTCTGGGCCAGGTTTTGCGCACTACGCAGCGAAACTTCGGGCAGGACACCCACCACCACCGTGCGAATGGATGGCCCGGCAGAGATGGTGGCTGCGAAATGATCCACACCCAAACCGTCTGGCTGGGAGGGGGTAATCAGACGGCCGTCATTGTCCATCAATGGCTTGCCAATTAACCCCTGCAAAGACTGGATAGCCGCCTGCAGGCCAACGACCAGGTTTTTGATTGGCGCAGCAGAAGTGGTTGGGGCCTGGGCCATGGCAATGAACCGATATTTGCCTTCGACCACATCGAAGTAAGCGGCGCGCGTGTTCACCGCGCCGATATCGACGGCCAAGAGGGAATTGGCTTCAACGAGGGATGCAGGCATAGGTCTCTAAAATAAACTCATAATAAAAGCCAGGATGGATTGGATACGGTCCACCAGGGCAGCCAGCGCCGCAGAAAAGATCCCGGCAAAAAGCACGCCTAGAGTGATGGCAATAAATACCTGCCCGACAAAGGCGATTCCGCGCATTACTAGGCCGCGCTGGCCGGTTTCGCGTTCCTTGCTACTCACACCAAACTGGAAGTAAGCCAGCGAGGCAACGGTGCCAACGACAATTAACACAGACTCAATCACCTTTTCAATGAAAAAGGGAGAGTCAGCCAGCACCCGCATGTCAAATAGATTAATCGACGCCTGGGTTTGCGGGATGAGCGTACCCAGCACTGACCCGGAAACAGCTACCGCAGCACCAACACCCACCAGGAAGGCGACAACCGGGCGGCTGACGCCTTCAAGGCGGCGGAAAACGCGCAACAGAAGCATCAACGATAGGATCAGTGGCGGAATCAACAAGATTTGATCAACAGGTGTTCCAGAGAGCAAGGGCAGGAGCATCTTGCTCACAATCACCTGGTTCCAGACCACGGAAGCCACATAACCCGCCGCCAGGCCAACAAAAACGTGCACGGCCACGCGAAAGAACAGGTTATCGCCTACCAGGTAACTGAGCACCATAACCGTAAACAAAAAGCCGAGCAATCCCGTCAACAGATCCGTTGCCATGCAGGCCTACTCCTCTATTTCCTGTTGGCGATTTGCGCGGCGGGCCTGCAAATTGCTTAATATCGCCCAGGCTGCTCCAACCACAATCATCAACTCCGAGATCATCAGGGCAACCGCGTACGTATCCCAATACTGGCGGGCGCGGCCTACACGCTGGTTAGCGGTTTCATAGGCCAGGCCGCCTGAAAGGCCAGTCAGCAGACCTTGAATTTGGCGTGAGTCAAAATAGGGACGGATCATCGGTTCGGCCTGAGCGCTGACCGCCATCAACATGGACTGATCAACCAGTTTCGGCCCGGCCTGCTCCACCCACAATCGGGCATCATCCGGGCTGTCGCTTAAGACAATTACCGCAGAAAACCCGGCCAACGATCGATCTGCAAAAACCACAATGCCTGAAGGGCCGCCGGGCAGGTAGCCCAAATCATTATACAAAGCGCCCGCCAGGACTCGTCGGGCCATCAATGAACCCGTCGGGGAAGTAGAGACGACTGAAAGATTGGCATTCCGCGCTAGTAAATGGTTGGCAATTGGTGCGGCCAAATTCTCCATTTCTCCCGCTGAACCAGGCTGATAATCAAAAACCAATAATACCGAAGCTGCCTCTGGCAGGGCATTGACGCTATTGAGGAACAAGACGGCATCATCACCCAACGCCGGGGCAGGCATGCTCATCCCACCGAACAACGCGGCCAGCAAAGTTACCAGCACCAATACCGCCGCAACGCCGAGACGAAGTGGACGCAGAACACTGGTGGCTGCATCCCTGGGCGGCACAGGTTGTGGCTCGTTTTCCATGGTGATCAATTCATCCAGTAACGCCGACTGAGCCTGCTGGGTTTCATCCGCCTGTAATTTGATCGAGTAAGCCCGCGGCTTCTGCACAGCCAACATACCCTGCCGCACAGGTAGCACATTTTGCAGCCCGGCCAGCGGGCCTTGCTGCTCCACAACCCCTTCCTCATCATCCAGGCCAGATTGTGACATGGCAGATTCCACCGGGCGCATCGCCTGTACCCACGAAGGCAGGCTACCCGGGGAAATGTCATCGCCTGATGCAGGTTGTTCATTTGCCTGTGCCTGCGCTTCCTGAGGCGTGAAACTGGAGAGCCAGTCAGGCATCTCGCCCATTGGCAAGGCTTCTTCTGAGCCGGCTTGGGCCGGGTCGGCAGAATCAAAATCTGGCAGGGAAAGGTTTTCTTCCGCGGCCGGTTCGGAGGAAAAATCTTTCAGCCAATTGAGCGACCCTGCATCAGCAGGAGCAGGCTCACCCGGGGTGTCTCCCGTTGTTTCAGCGGAGGGCAACCAGGCCGGTTCAGATTCCGCCGGGCTTTCCTGTACAGACTGGGCTTCCGGCTCAGCAGGGAAAGAATCCGATGCCATTGCAGCCCCGGCAGCCGTCGCGGCTGGCCCCACCCCAGCAAGCCAATCCGGCGTTTCTTCTTCAGAGGATAATGTCCCCGTGCCGAGGGTACCTGTCCCAAACGGCTTGGCAGACTGTAGCGTTTCATCCTGGCTGCTGGCAGGTGTGGCCGGTTCATCTTGCAGTCCGGCCAGCCAATCAGGCATGCCCTCCTGCGCGTCGCCTATGGCCAGGGGAGTTGTTTCTGACGGTTCGAGCATCAGGCCCGCCCCCTCAGTGGAGGGGGCAGGGGTACCAACCGTAGTTGCCGGGGATTCTTCCTGCAAGCCTGAGAGCCAGTCCGGCATGCTGTCATCGGATGTTTCAGGCGCAGGAGCCGGGGTTTCAGCAGGCTGGTCGCCAAGGCTCATCAGCCAGTCTGTATTGTCTCCCGCTGCCAGGTCAGGGGTTTCCTCCACCGCAGCAGAGGGGGTGGCTGATTCGTCTTGCAGCCCGGAGAGCCAATCTGGCAGGTCTGTCTCACCGCCAGATTGGGACATATCGGTTGTCACGGGAGCAGGCTCGGGGGAGCCTGCCAGGGGGTCATCTTGGCCAAGACTGGCCAGCCAGTCCGGGGAGTCATCCGCCTGGGCAGGCTGGACCTGCGGTGTTTCAGCCATTGCCTGCGGGAGGGAGGCAGATGAGTCATTGGACAGGTCAGCCAGCCAATCCGGGGCATCACCCTGCCCGCCAATTACGGGGGTATCAGGCTCCGGGTGGGAAGGCTGCTGGATTGGGGCTTCCTGCTCAGACTTAAGCGCCTGGAGCCAATCCGGGCTTTCCAAGGGTTCCGGTTCACCAAAGGGGTCAGCCTCGGGCTGTTGTTGTTCAGCGGACTGTTCGGTAAAACCGTCCCAATTGATGGGGTCAGTCTCTTCGGACGCCGGTTCGAGTGATGTGGGCTCATTGGTCACTGGCGCGGCAGGCAGGTCTGATTGCAGGCCTGCCATCCAATCCGGCAGGGAATCGTCGTCACTGGAGGCTGTCTGCATCAGCCCGGCAAGCAGGTCTTGCGGTTCATCCGATTGGGCAGGCTGGTCCGGGGTATGTTTCAGGAAGTCTGGCAGGTCGCTCGAAGAATCAAGCGGGGAATGATCATTTTCAGTATCGCCCGGCAGGTCGAAGTTAAAACCGGGCGTGTCGGCAGAGTCTTCGTCGGGAGTGAAGGTATCGCCACCGGCCGCTTCTTCGCGGGCATCGCGCAGCCAGCCCGGCAAGGTACGCTCCAACTCACCGGTATTTTTGGGGGTCGGTATTTCACCGGGCTTGATCGGGTCCAGCGGGGCAGTCAGGGGTTTCAGGCGCGCGCCGCAATGCTGGCAGGATTCCAGTTCTTCCAGATTCATCTTGGGGCACATCGGGCAACGGACTTCGGCCATTATTTACCCCCAAATGGCCGGTCTGCGCCAAACAGGATGCGCAGGCCCGTGGTCAGGATGCCCAAGGAAACACCGATTAGGATGCCGCGCGCACCGCCTGTGGCCAGCACCTGGGTAACGTACGCACGCAAATCGGAGACGATGGGCAGGTAGCCGACAAAAGGCCAAGGCGCAAGGCCCAGCAGGATAAACAGGGCGGTGCCGAGAAAGATAATAGAAGCCAGTTCCAGCCGTTGGCGCAACAAACGAATGCTGGCTGCAACCAGGGTAACCGCCAGCACAGCCATCAGACTGACCTCGACCGGCACAAGGATGCCATTCAGCAGTACTTGCTGGAGCGGGTCAAGGCCAGGGACAAGGCCCAGGACCAGCGCAATCAGCATGAAGACCAGTACAAGCAGGCTGTATAACGCGCCAGGGGCGCGAGTGCGAATTTTTTGCAGGTGAACAGAAAACAGGTTGGCCAGGCCGACCAATACAGCCACCCCGGCCAGCAAGACAGCCCAATTGATAAGTAGAATCCGCAACCCGGAAAGGGCCGGGATGGGCAGCAGCGTTCCCAGCAAAACCAGTACCCCGGCGCTAATGGCGATGATGGTATTTGCTATGGCGCCAATTCGCTTGATCATAACAGCCCCAGGAATTTAATCGCTGCGCCAACCAGGATTGCCAGGATGACCAGCCAGCGCAAGACATCTTGCACACGCAAACTGGCAGCATGGAAGGCCCCGGCCTGCGAGTACGCGCCAGCCGCAAAAAGTTCCTCCCCGACCAGCGGAGCAGGTGAGACAGCGTAGAGCACCGCCTGTGCCGGGAGCTGGCTGCTGGCCGCCACAAATGCGGCTCCCTGGCGCTCGGCAGCCTCGGTCAGGAGGGCAATCTCCGGGCCATACTCCCCCACCAACACTGCGGAGGAAACCTGTTCATCACGTAGGGAGGGCATGACCCCGGCGGCATAGGAAAAGGGAGTAAGACCGGCCAGGCGGCCATTGTTCCGCTCAAAGGGAATGTCGCCTGCTACGCTTTCATGGGCAGCGCGCAAGGTTTCCTGCGAGGCCAGGTTAAGCAGGCCATCGCCAGTGGTCGCCACAGGCGGACGGTCACTCAGGGAAGTAATTTCGCCCAGTTTTCGCAACAAACTCAGCCCGGCAAAGGCTGCCGCGCCAATGGCGGTTAACAAGCTGCCACGCCCCAGTGAAACATGCAGGCGTGTACCATCTTCCACCACTAGGCCAATCACCCGTTGTACGCGTGTAAAACCAGGAATATTTCGAAAATGAAAGGGGAAACGTTGTGCCAGCAGGCTGAATAAACCCAGCATCACAGCTGAAAAGGCGATAATTCCCAGGGCAATTAATTCAGTCAACATCGGCGGGTTTGTCCTCGCAGGATCTCAGCCAGGGCTTGTGTTTGGTCGGGGTCATCAAGGGTGGCGGCCAACTCTTGTACGCCGTAACGCTGATTCTCGGAAAAGAATGGTTCCCCGGCATGCAGAAGTTGCGCAGTAATAACATGCAGCGGCCCGGCGGCTTCCAACCACCAGGCAGCCAACCCGCCCATCCCACGTTTTTGCAGGAATTCAGCCCACCCCGGCCATAGATCTCGGGCAGATTTCATATAACCAAAGTATAGCATAAGACATAGAACAAGCGTTATATTCTATATTACGCCTGCATGACAGCCCGCCCACTCATGCTATAATTTGCCCTGCGCCCCAATAGTTCAATGGACAGAACAAGGCACTCCTAAGGCTTAGATGTAGGTTCGATTCCTACTTGGGGCACTTTTATAATGTTTTTCTAATGCTTTCTTTATATTTTCCTCTTGAAATAGCGCTGAAATAGTAGTAATATAGCGTTGACTGATGTCAGGGTGCCCCCCTCACCCTGGCATCAGTCATTTTAAGCGGAAGAACGCCCCGGGTGAGCCCGAGGCGTTTTGTCATTTAACCGGCAGCGATCTGTCGCAGGACATCCCCCAACCGGGCAACTTCATCCATTGTGTTGTAGTGGGCTGCGCCCACCCGCACCATGCCGCCATCCTGCTCCACGCCCAATCGTTCAGTCACAGACAAGGCATAATAATTTCCATCCCAGACATAGATGCCTGCATCGCCAAGGTCTTCAGCCACCTGGCGCGGATGCCTGCCCCGCATGCGGAAGGAAATTGTCGGTACGCGCTGGTCGAGGCGCTTCAGGTCTGCCAGCCCGAACAGTTGCAGGCCGGGAATGTCTTGCAGGGTTTCGATCAGGGCGCGTGATAACTCGAATTCATACGCGCGAATGGCAGTCAGGGCTTGCTTAAGCGCCTTGCGGCGGCCGGTATAGCCATCCTCGGACAACCCCTCAGCGTATTCGCCGCCAAATTCGGCGGCCAGCCACTCGAAGTATTCCAGCGCGCCCAACACCCCCGCAATGCCCTCATGATTCTGGGTGCCGGTCTCGAATCGTCCGGGCAGTTCATTACTGGCCGGGCGAACCTTGTAGGCGTTCAGTTCATTGAGCAGATCGTACTTCCCGTACAGGATGCCGGCATGCGGGCCAAAAAACTTATAGGAAGAACAAACCAGGAAATCTGCATCCAGGTGCTGGACATCAATCGGGCCGTGCGGGGCATATTGCACCGCATCGATGTAAGTCAGGGCCCCGGCTTCGTGGGACAGGTTAACCAGTTTGCGCACCGGATTGACGGTCCCCACCGCGTTGCTGGCGTAGCCAAAAGCAGCGATTTTGGGTTTTTTCTCCAGCGCCTGCTGGAAGCTTTCCAGGCTCAGGGTGCAATCTTCAACATCAAAATCAACCCAGGCCACCTGGCAACCCCGGTCTTCAGCCAGGAGCAGCCAGGGTGCAACATTGGCATCATGGTCAAGACGGGTGACGAGTAATGTATCGCCCGGGTTGAGCAGTTTTGCCAATGAACGGGTCATATGGAAGGTCAGTGTGGTCATATTGTTGCCGAAGACAATCTCCTCCGGCCGGGCCGCGTTGAGCAGGTCAGCCATGGCGGCATGCGCTTCGTCGAGGATATCGTCAGACTGGCGACTAGTCAGGAAAGCCCCGCCATGGTTGGCGTTGCATTCCACCAGGTATTTCTGCATGCGCTCCAGGCTGTGGCGGGCGATCTGGGTGCCGCCGGGGTTATCAAAAAATACATCTTCGCGGTGCAAGGCGGGGAATTCGGCGCGAATGGTGGTCAGGTTCAGGCTCATGGCTGGACTCCTTCTAGGGATTTGAAATCAAAGAGCTGGGGCTGTATACTGAAATTGTACATCCATCATAACGACAGACGGCGGGCGGTCTGCTCGGCTGCAGCAAACTCATCGGGTGTGTTCAAGTTCTGGAACGCCAGGCCATGCGGGTCATATTTCGCCAGTTCGCCTTCCCCAACTGCCACAACGTTGACTCGCTCAAACCAGGAGATCAGCCGCAAGCGCTTCTCTTGCAGGGATGT
>JANJTV010000136.1 GCA_024710905.1 Anaerolineales bacterium
GTCAGCCCGGCATACGAATTGATCTGGGGTCGCCCGGTGCAGGAATTCTACGAAAACAAAGATGACTACGTCACAGCCATCCCACCCGAAGATCGCAGCATCGTATTTGCCGCAATCGAAAAACAGGCACATGGTGAAGCCACTGAAATGGAATACCGTGTTGTAAAACCGGATGGTTCCATACGTTGGGTGCATGATCGTTCCTTCCCCATCTTTGATGAAGAGACCGGCTCTCTCCTGCGGACGGCTGGAATTGTTACCGACATTACCGAGCAGAAACAAGCCGACGACGCCCTGCGCCTCAGCGAAGAACGCCTGCGCCTTTCCCTTACCGCATCGCATCAGGGGCTTTACGACCTAAACATCCAAACTGGCGAAGCCATCGTCAATGCCGAATATGCCGAAATGCTGGGCTATGAGCCAAAGACCTTCGTCGAAACCAACGAATCATGGGTGGCGCGCCTGCACCCGGAAGATCGGGAAGCCGTCTATCAAAAATTTAGAGACTACATCAACGGGCTCTCTCTCGAATATCGCATGGAATTCCGCCAACAGAAAAAGGATGGAAGTTGGAAGTGGATCCTTTCCATTGGCAAAATCGTGGAATACGATGCCGACGGAAAACCGCTCCGTATGCTTGGCACACACACAGACATCGACGCGAGAAAACAAGCCGAGATCGAACTGCAAAAGCGCGCCTCACAACTGGCGCTCATCAATGATGTAGGCAAAAAGATCACCGGCGTGCTTGATATTCAAGGCGTTCTGGAATTATCTGCGCGGTTGGTGCATGAGTACTTCGGCTACCATCATGTTGGGCTGTTCACCATGAACGAAGACAAAAGCGAACTGGTGATGAGATCGAAAGCCGGAAAATACGCCCCCTTATTCCCAGATCACCACAAAGTTAAAATAGGCGTCGGCATTGTCGGCATGGTCGGAAAAGACGGGCAAATGATTCTGGCGAACCATGTTGCCAACGACCCAAAATACATCAATTACTACCCAGAGGTGATCGATACGGTATCTGAACTTGGGCTGCCGATCAAGATCGCAGAAAACGTGATCGGCGTAGTGGATATTCAAAGCCCTCTGCCGCACGCGTTCAACTCGAACGATATTCAAGTCTTGCAAACGCTGGCAGATCAGGTGGCAATCGCCCTCGAGAATGCGCGTCTGTACGAGTCGGTTCAAAAAGAATTGAATGAACGCATACAGGTGGAAAAAGACCGCCAAATCCTCATTCGCGATCTGGGCGAACGCGTCAAAGAATTAACCGCCCTGCATCAGGCGGCTCGTTTGTTCCAAAATTCAAATGCGTCAGAAGCCGAAACCCTGCAACGGTTGGTAGACCTCCTGCCTACCGCATGGCAACATTCCGAAATCACGGCTGCAAGAATCACCGTGGAAGACCGCGAATATTCCACGCCCGGGTTCACCGAAACCCCGTGGATGCAAAAAGCAAGCTTTGCCCTGCCGGGCAATCGCAACGGTGCCATAGAAGTTGCCTACCTCAAGGAGCGCCCCGCAGAAGATGAGGGTCCATTCCTCAAGGAAGAGCGCGAACTGCTGGAGACCATGGCAGAAAAACTGCAATCTGCCATCCTGCGGGAAACCATGGAACGCGACCTACTCAAACGCACATCTGACCTTGCCACCCTGCTCGAAGCCGGACGCGCCCTAAGCGAAACCCTCGACCCGCAACGCATCTACCCGATGGTCTACCAGTACATTACCGGCGCCATGCCCTGCGACTTTCTGATCATATCCTCCTTCGACCCGCAAACGGAACTGATTCACTGCGAATACCTGCATTCCATCGAAGGCTCGCAGGATGTATCCGACTTCCCGCCCATCCCGCTTGAACCGCCCGGGCAGGGCACCCAAAGCCTGGTTCTGCGCAGCGGCGAATCCATGCTCCTGCCAGATTATGTAAGCGCGCTCAAAACCGCTACAAACTCGCTCTACTTCAATGACAATGCAGAGATCGTCGAACCGCCACAAGATGAAGATGAAGAGGTCACCCGTTCCGCGGTGATCGTTCCGCTCAAAGTGAACGGTGTGGTTACCGGGGCATTACAGGTCTTAAGCTCGCAGTTAAATGCCCACACAGAAGACCACCTGCATTTTGTAGAAGCGCTAGCCAACCACATCTCTGCGGCGCTTTCCAACGCAAAGTTATTCTCTGAACTGGAAGAACGTGTGCGGCAGCGCACCATTGAAGTGCAGGATCTCTATGACAACGCCCCTGCCGGGTATCATTCCCTTGATGCCAACGGAAAGATAACCGTAATCAACCAGACCGAATTGGATTGGCTGGGCTACACCCGCGAAGAAGTGCTCGGGCGGCACATCTCGAACTTCCTCACCCCTGCCAGTTTGCAGGTCTTTCAAGAGACCTTCCCGATCTTCAAACACCGCGGCTTACTCAACGCCCTGGAACTGGAAATGTGCCGCAAAGACGGCAGCACCTTCCCGATTCTGATCAACGCCACCGCCATCAAGGATGAAGAAGGTAACTACCTGCTAAGTCGTTCCACGGTCTTCGATAACTCAGATCGTAAAAAAGCTGAACACGCCCTGCGTGAAAGGGAAGAGACCTACCGCGCTTTGTTCGAGAGCGCCAACGACACCATCTTCATGATCAGCCCCGATGGCATCATCATAAGTGTAAACCCGCGCTGTTACGACCTGCTTGGCTACACGGTCGATGAAATTATTGGGCGAAAATCCAATGAGTTCATCAAGGAAACAGACGAAAGTCTCACCAGTAGCGCCATAACCCGCGTATTGGCGGGTGAACGACTGCCGGTTTATGAACGGAGTTTCATCCGAAAAGATGGTTCACTGGTCAATACAGAGGTTAACCTGTCCATCATTCATGATGCCGCAGGTCACCCGAAATTCATCCAAAGCGTCGTGCGCGATATTTCCGCCCGCAAACAGGCTGAACGTGCCCTGCGCGAGAGCGAAGAACAAAACCGCCTG
>JANJTV010000081.1 GCA_024710905.1 Anaerolineales bacterium
GAGATAACGCCTTAAAGTAAAAGAGCCGGGAGCATGCTCCCGGCTCTTTTGGGTTAACGCAGATACACTAGTGACCGCCGCAGCCGCAGGAGCCGCCGCCGCATCCACAGCCACCTTCTTCACCGCCCGCATTGCTGCCACAGGCGCAGGAACCGCCGCCCTGGGCTGCATTCGGGCTGTTGACCACGAAGCCGGGGCCGCGTTGGGGGTCGTTGACATACTGGATGTCCGCGCCCTGCAGGTATTGCAGCGACATGCCATCAACGACAATGTTCACGCCTTCGGAGGTGAAGGTTTGGTCGTTCTCGCTGAAGTTATTGTCGAGGGCCATGCCGAAGCTCACGCCGCAGCAACCGCCACCGGCGACAAACACGCGTACGGCATATCCCTGCAGGTTGCGCTCAGTGATAATGCTCTGCATGGCCTGCGCAGCAGCCGGGGAGAGACTGATCGTTTTGTTGTCAATTTCTTGCAGCATAGGGTTCTCCTGAATGGTTAAGTAAATAAAGTGGATACATAATATCAAGAATAAATTGGCTTGTCAACGAAAACGAGCGACCTGGTCAGGTCGCTCGTTTGGTAACCAGGCGGATTAGCCACCGGTGGGCAGGCGGTTTTTCAAAGTGCGATCCAGGATTTCCTCCTGGGTCTGTGAGGCGGATTTGGCCTTCTGTCCTTTCCCGGATTTGTTGGCATTGGCGCGCTCAAGGGCGGCCTGCCAGGCCAGTTCAAATGAGGTGGGATCATTGGCGCTGGATTCATTGCCCAGGTCAAATTTTTCTGTTTTGGGTTTGCCGCCTTTTTTCGGGGCGCGTTTGCGGTCGACTCTTTCGGCAGGCGTGGGGGCGGCTTTTTCTTCCGGTTCAGGCAGGATGGCCTTCATGCTCAGGCGGATCTGCTTTTTCTTTTTGTCGACATCCAGCACCATGACCTCGATTTCGTCGCCTTCCTTGACGACTTCCTGCGGGGTCTTGACATAGCCGTGCGACATTTCGCTGATGTGAACCAGGCCCGGGCGTTCCGCGCCAATGTCCACAAAGGCGCCGTAGGATTCGAGACGGGCAACCTTGCCCTTGTGAACCGACTGCGGGGCAAGTTCCTTCCAGTCCAGGCCGACCGGCTCGATCATGGTCAGTTCAACACGGTCTGCTTTCATGCGGCGGACCCAGACATCCACTGACTGGCCGACTTCAACGACATCTTCGACGCGCTTGACAGGGGTGCTCTGCAGCTGGGAGATGTGCACGATGCCGGGAATATCCTTCCCGATATCGATGATGGCTCCCGCCAGGGTGGTTTTTACCACCTTGCCGCTCAATTTGGTTTTGGGTTTCAACTCGGCGTCCAGCACCGTGTCTTTTGTCGATTCAGTCATGATTTTCTCCTGTAGAAATCGTAATAATGGCGACTTGCGATTATATCTCATTCACTGGCAAAGTCAACTGCCCAAAATTTGGCTCGCAGACCAATTTGGCGGTTTTGGTTGACATTCCGGTTATTGAACTGTAAAATCTCGTCAGAAACGGAAAAAAAGATGGTGGAATATGTACAAAATCGACAATATTGATACGAAAATAATAAATTTGTTAATGGAAGACGGCCGGATGCACGCTGCGGAGATCGCTCGCAGGATTGGCGGCATCTCCGAAAGGGCCGTCCGCTACCGGGTGGACCGCATGGTGGAGAACCAGGTCATCAGCATCAGCGCGGTGGTCAACCCAAAATCACTGGGCTATTCCGTGATCGCCGACGTCTGGCTCGAAGTTGAGTCGGACGCCATCCTGACCGTGGCACGCAAGATGGCAGACTTTGAGAATATCAGTTATGTGGCCTGCTCGATTGGCGAGACGGATGTTTCGGTGCAGGTGCTGGCGCGGGATACGGCGGAGGTGTACCGATTCGTGACCGAGGTGATTGGCAAGGTGCCGGGGGTGCGCAAGACGACAACCTCCATTGTGCCGCTGGTCCTGAAGGATGTTCACCAGTGGAAGATCCCCTCTGTTTTTGTCGAGAAATAATCCATTCATCTTGTCCAAGGAGAACTCATGAAAAATTTTGAACAAAATGCTGTGGTGCAGGCGCGCGCCAAAAAGGTATTGCCGCTGGGGGTGAACTCAAACTTCCGTTACTGGGGGGAGGGCATTACGCCGTACGTCAAGCGTGCCAAGGGCTCAAAACTCTGGGATGTGGGCGGGAACGAATACATTGATTATCGCATGGCCTTTGGGCCGATCATCCTGGGTCACGCCTATGATGCGGTGGATGAAAAAGTGATCGAAGAGGTCAAGAATGGTGTGCTGTTTGCCATGACCGGCGAACTGGAGCTGGATGTGGCCGAGATGATCGTGGAGATGTGCCCGGCCGTGGAGATGGTGCGCATGGCCTGCTCTGGCACGGAGGCCACCATGCATGCCATCCGTGTGGCGCGCGCCTACACCGGGCGCGAATTGATCGTTAAATTTGAAGGCAATTATCACGGCTTCCAGGACCACACCCTGTGGAGCACGTATGCGCCGGTGGAAGCCTACGGCAACCGCCGCAATCCGATACCGGTCCCGGCCTCGTCCGGCATTCCGCGCGTGCTGGGCGAGAAGATCATCACCCTGCCATTCAACGACTTTGAAGGCTTCGAGCGGGTGATGAAATCCTTTGGCGAGCAGGTTGCGGCGGTCATCACCGAGCCCTGTCAGGGCAACTGCGCCGCGATCCTGCCGCAGGACGGCTTTTTGGAACTGATCCGCGCCAAAACAACGGAATACGGCGCACTCTTCATCCTGGATGAGGTCAAGACCGGTTTTCGGATTGCCAATGGTGGCGCGCAGGAGGTGTACAACCTGCAGCCCGACCTCGCGACCTATGCCAAGGCGCTCGGCAATGGCTACCCGGTGGCGGCTTTTGGCGGCAAAAAAGAAGTCATGGGCATTATTGGGCATGGTGTTTCGCAGGGCGGGACCTACACCAACAACAAGCCCGGCATCGCCGGGGCCTGGGCCACCCTCAAGGTGATGCAGGCTGAACCTGTGATAGACACCATCAACCAGCGCGGCACGCGCCTGATGGAGGGGTTGCGCGAAATCTTCGACGAGAACGGCATCCAGGCGGTCATTTCCGGCTACCCCGGCATGTTCAGTTTCTCGATCGGGCTGGACCGCCTGACCTGCCAGCGCGACTGGGCGGGGAGCGACAAGGAGCTTTACTTGCGTTGGGCGGAAGAAGCCATTGCGCGCGGGGTGATGCCGGACTATGATCCGCGTGAACCGTGGTTCCTGTGCTACTCCCACACGGATGCAGACATCGACCGCACGCTGGAAGTGTACGCTGAAGTGGTCAAGACGGTAAAGTAAGGAAAATGTATGCCACAACTGACCTCCAAAGAAATCGTTGACCTGAGCAAGGAATACACCTTTTTTTCCTGGTCCATCCAGAACCAGGTCAATCCGATCCCCATGGCGCGGGCCGAAGGCATCTACTTCTGGGATGCAGATGGCAAGCGCTACATGGATTTTTCCTCGCAACTGGTCAATATGAACTCTGGCCACCAGCACCCGAAGATTGTCAAGGCCATCCAGGAACAGGCGGCCGAACTGGCGTTTGCCCACCCGGGCATGGCTACCGAGCCGCGTGCCCTGCTGGGGAAGAAACTGGCCGAGGTCACGCCCGGCGACATCAAGAAGACCTTTTTCTGCCTGGGTGGCGCTGAAGCCAATGAGAATGCGGTGAAGATCGCCCGCCTGTACACCGGCAAATTCAAAATCATTGCCCGCTATCGTTCGTATCATGGGGCCACCCACGGCGCGATCGCCCTGACCGGCGACTACCGCCGCCTGCCCGCCGAACCGGCCATGCCGGGGGTGGTGCGCATCCTGGACCCGTATTGTTATCGTTGCCCCTTTGGCCAGAAAAAAGAGACCTGTAAGCGTGAGTGCATTTCACACATTGAGGAAGTCATCCAGCACGAAGGGCCGGACCATATCGCCGCCATCATCCTGGAGGGCGTCACGGGCACCAATGGCCTGATCATTCCCCCGGACGAGTACTGGCCGCGCGTGCGCGAGATCTGCGACAAATACAACATCCTGCTCATCGCCGACGAGGTCATGTCCGGCTGGGGACGCACCGGCGAGTGGTTTGCGGTCGATCACTGGGGCGTGACACCGGACATCATTACCACTGCCAAGGGCATCACCAGCGGTTATGTCCCGTTGGGTGCGGTGATGGTGCGGGAGAAAATCGCCGGTCATTTTGATGACAAATACCTCTACGCCGGGCTGACCTATTCCGGCCACCCGCTGGCCTGTGCGGCGGGTGTCGCGACCATCGAGGCCTACGAGGAAGACGGCCTGATCGAAAACGCCCGCCGGATGGGCAAGCTGCTCGGCGAAAAACTGGAAGCCCTCAGGGCGGCGCATGTTTCGGTAGGCGATGTGCGCTACATCGGCTTGTTCTCCGCGCTGGAGCTGGTGACCAACCGCGAGAGCAAGGAGCCGCTGGACCTGACCCCGGTGATGAAACACCTGCGCGAGAACGGCGTCTTTGCCTTCAATTTCAAGAACATCCTTTTTGTTGTGCCGCCGCTCAGCATCACGGAGGCCCAGCTCAACGAAGGCCTGGCTGTATACGACCAGGCACTCAAGATCGCCGATGGAATGGTGAAATAAGCATGCAGAAAATATTGAATTACATCAATGGGGAATGGCTGGACTCGCCCACCACAGAATATTTCGAGGTCATCAACCCGGCCACTGGCGAGATCATCGCACGGACTCCCCTTGGCCCGGCATCCGTGATCGAGGCTGCCGCCCGGGCTGCGAACGAGGCCCTGCCTGGCTGGCGGCGCACCCCGGTGCAGGAGCGGGTGCAATACCTGTTTAAATTACGCGACCTGATGAAAGCCAATGCGGATGAGATTGCACAAGCGATTGTCAACGAGGCCGGCAAGACCTTTGAAGAAGCCAAAGCCGAAATGGTGCGCGCCTACGAGAATGTGGAAGTGGCCTGCGGCATGCCCATGTTAATGAAGGGCGAGATCAGTGAAGATATCGCCCCCGGGATCGATGAGATCATGCTGCGCCAACCGGTGGGCGTGTGCGCCACGATTGCGCCCTTCAACTTCCCCGGCATGATCCCCTTCTGGTACCTTCCGTACGCGCTGGCGGCAGGCAACACCTACCTCGTCAAGCCGTCCGAGCGTGTACCGGTCACCATGCAGATCATCTTTCGGCTGATCGAGCAGGTTGGCTTCCCGAAAGGCGTGGTCAACCTGGTCAACGGCGGCAAGGAAAGCGTGGATGCCATCCTTGAGCATCCGGTCATCCGGGCGGTGACGTTTGTCGGTTCCACCAGTGTTGCAAAATATATTTATTCCACGGCCGCTGCCCATGGTAAACGTGTGCAGGCCCAGGGTGGGGCCAAGAACCCGGTCATCATCCTGCCGGATGCCGATATGGAGATGGCGGTCAAGATCACGGCTGATTCCGCCTTCGGTTGCGCCGGTCAACGTTGCCTGGCCACTTCTCTGGCCATCACGGTGGGAGAGGCGCGCAATGAATTTAATGAGGCCATTTGCGATGCGGCTGCCTCCCGCACGGTGGGCTACGGCCTGGAGGCGGGAATCCAGATGGGGGCGGTGATTAATCAGGCCAGTAAAACACGCATCGAGCAATTGATCGGCGTGGGAGCGTCTGAAGGTGTTTCCATCCCCGTGGATGGGCGCGGGACAGTCATCAAAGGTTACGAAAAAGGCTCGTTCGTGCGCCCGACCATCCTGATGGACGTCCAACCTGGCAGTGAAACCTGGCAGACGGAGATCTTCGGCCCGGTGCTGGGCGTGATGCATGTCAATTCGATCGAGGATGCGATCGCCCTGACCAACAGCCATCGTTACGGCAATCAGGCCAGCCTGTTTACTTCCAGCGGTGCGGCGGCGCGCAAGTTTCGTTATGAAGCCGAGGCGGGCAACATTGGCATAAATATCGGCGTGGCCGCCCCGATGGCCTTCTTCCCGTTCAGCGGTTGGAAGGAGTCGTTCTTTGGCGACATGCACGGCCAGGGCATGGACGCGGTGGAATTTTTCACCCAGAAGAAAGTGGTGGTGGAACGCTGGCCCAAAGAATGGAGCCGGAAATTCTAGCAATGGAGCGAGAGAACATGACGAAATCAATTGACAATGCGTTGGCGTATGCCGAGAAGTGGATCGGCATCATCAACCAATCTGAACTGGATGAGGCCCAGGCAAAGGAGATCATCACCGAATCGACCCATAATTTTGCCGAGCACTTTAACCGCGGCTGGCTGGAGTATCGCAAGTCGGTGACCGAAGCGGGCGACTGGGCATCGGTGGAGTGGAAGGGGAGCGGCGCAACCTTTGTGGATGTGTTGGGTCGGGAGTATATTGACTGCCTGGGCGGCTATGGCATGATGAGCCATGGCTGGAGTCACCCGGATGTCACCGCTGCGGTGGCAGCCCAGTTAAAGCGCAGCCCGATGCCCAGCCAGGAGTTGATCGACCCGCTGCGCGGCGTACTGGCACGGCTGATGGCCGAGATTACGCCCGGCGACCTGAAGTACAGTTTCTTTGCTGCCAGCGGCACAGAAGCCAACGAAGGCGCGATGAAATTGGCCAAGATGTACACCAAAAAGCCAGCCTTTATTACATCGCTCAAGGGTTTTCACGGCAAGACGCTCGGCACGCTTTCGGTGATTGGTAAATCTGATTTTCGTGAGCCAGTTGGTGTGCTGTATGGTGGGCCGGTCTATCATGTTCCGTTCGGAGACGCTGAGGCGGTGGAGAAGCAACTCGAGATCTGCGCTGCGATCGGCGTCGGGGTGGCGGCGGTGATCATGGAGCCGATTCAGGGAGAGGCGGGTGGGATTGTGCCGCCAGATGATTTCTGGCCGCGCATCCGCGCTGCGACCCGCAAGCACGGCACATTGTTGATCGCCGACGAAGTGCAAACCGGGCTGGGCCGCACGGGGAAATTGTGGGGCGTTCAGCACTGGGACGTCGTACCCGACATCCTGACGGTTGCCAAATCCCTGGGAGGCGGGGTGATGCCGGTCAGCGCCTTCGTCTCAACCGAAGAAATCTGGCAGGCCATGATGTACCCGAACCCGTTCATCCACACCACGACCACCGGCGGCGGGGCGCTGGCCTGTTCGGCGGCCATTGCCTCCATCCAGGTGGTGCTGCGTGACCGGCTGTGGGAACAGGCCGCTGCCAAGGGCGAGTATTTGATGCCAAAATTACAGGCATTTGTAAAGAAGTACCCGCAGATATACGCTAAAATCACTGGCAAGGGTTTGTTGATTGGCCAGCACTTCCATACCCCGGAGACGGGTTATAAAGTCGCCTCGGCGCTATTCAAGCGCGGCGTGCTGGTGGCCGGGACGTTGACCAGCGCAACGACCATCCGAATTGAGCCCCCGCTGGTGATCACCTACGAACAGTTGGACGAAGTGCTGAACCGGTTGGATGACGCCCTGGCCGAAGTGGCCAGCTCACTCTAATTCCAGGAGACGAAATGGCAGAACTTGCAGTTGAGCTGCGTGATGTTGTCAAGACATTTAAGACACCGGAGGGTGGTACGGTCAATGCGGTGGATCATGTGGATATGCAGATTCGCGACGGGGAGTTTTTCTCCATGCTGGGATCTTCCGGCTGTGGCAAGACCACCTCGTTGCGCATGATCGCCGGGTTCGAGTGGCCTACCAGCGGGGAAGTGTATATTCATGGCAAGGCGATGGGGCACAAGCCGCCTTTCCAGCGGCCGGTGAATACGGTTTTCCAGAGTTACGCCCTGTTCCATCACATGACGGTTTTCCAGAACATTGCCTTTGGCCTGGAGATGGAAAACGCTCCAAAGAACGAGGTTCAATCCCGGGTGGGCCGGGTGCTGGAGATGGTCAAGTTAAATGGCATGGAGAAGCGGTATCCCAAACAGCTCTCTGGTGGCCAGCAGCAGCGTGTGGCCCTGGCGCGGGCGCTGGTCAAGACTCCGGATGTGCTCCTGCTGGACGAGCCGCTGGGGGCACTGGACTTGAAGCTGCGCAAGGAGATGCAGATCGAGCTCAAGGCATTGCAGCAGCAGGTCGGCATCACGTTTGTTTATGTGACCCACGACCAGGAGGAAGCCCTGACGATGAGTGACCGGATCGCGGTGATGAGCCACGGCAAGGTCATGCAACTGGGAACGCCAGTGGAAATTTACGAACGCCCGGCCAACAAGTTCGTGGCGGATTTCATCGGCGAGTCGAACTTCCTGCGCGGTACCTTGAAGTCCCGGGAGGGGAAGAATGGGATGGTTGCCTTGCAAGACCTGCAGGGCGAAGTGCGCGGTGAGGTGGTGGGCGATCTTTCGGTGGGCAGTTCGGTGGTGGTTTCGGCCCGCCCGGAAAAAGTCCGTGTGGCCGAGAAGCCGGCCATCAACCAGAATTTCTTCCCCGGCAAAGTCTCCCATTCCACGTATATTGGCTCGGACAGCCGTTTGGTGATCGATCTGGGCGGGGCCAGCATTGTTTCGCGTGAACAGAACAAGATCTCCACCCTGGACCCGAGCGCGTATTATCGTGACGGCCAGGAGGTCTTTGTGACCCTGTTCCCGGAAAACACGTTAATCCTTCCCGCAGACTAGGAGACGAGAGATGCTGCAGCGTTTACGAGAAGACAAGTCCTTGCAGGGTACCATGCTGGTCATCCCGGTGCTGGTCTTTATGGTCGGCCTGTTGATCATCCCGCTGCTCCTGACGACCGTGGTCAGTTTTGGCCAGCGTAGCCCGGATGGAGGTGTGATCTACGCCTTTACACTGGATAATTACATCCGCCTGTTTGGCATTAATTTTAGCTGCGAGTCGGGTGCCCCGGTCTGTTTTGATACCCTGTATCTCGACATTCTTACTCGCTCCCTGTCGCTGGCCTTTAATAGCACGCTGTTTGTCATCCTGCTGGCTTACCCGCTGGCGTATTTTATTGCCCGCGCCCCTCTAAAACGTCGCAACACCCTGCTCTTCCTGGTGTTGGTGCCGCTCTGGACAAACTTTGTCATCCGCGTTTACGCCTGGATGATGCTGCTAAGGACCCAGGGGGTGATCAACGGTGTGCTGGGCTGGCTGGCCGGGATGATCGGCCTGGATTTTGTCCCGCTGGAAATGCTCTACACACCCGGGGCGGTGCTGGTGGGCATGGTCTACGAGTTCCTGCCGTTCATGATCCTGCCCATTTACACTTCACTGGAAAAAATTGACAACTCGCTTTATGAAGCGGCGGCAGACCTCGGCGCGAACGCCGTCCGCACCTTTTTCCGGGTCACCTTGCCGTTGTCCATGCCCGGGGTGGTGGCGGGGACGATCCTGGTCTTTATCCCCGTGATGGGAACCTTTATCGTCTCCGACATCCTTGGTGGTCGGCAGGTGATCCTGGTGGGGAACCTGATCCAACGCCAGTTCCTCGATGCCCGTGACCCCACTTTTGGTTCGGCGGCCTCCTTGATCTTGATGATCATGACCCTGATCGTGACCTACTTTTACACCCGCAAGTTCGGCTTCGGGGAGGAGATCGTACCCGCATGAATCCCCATCGCCGTTCCCCGTTTGTGACCACTGCTGCGCTGCTGGTGTTTTTCTTCCTGTATGCGCCTATCCTGGTTTTGATGACCTATTCCTTCAATGCCTCGCGCACCAACATCACCTTCGACGGAGTGATCACCTCCTTTGGCCCATTGCAGATGGATGGCAGCCTGGTGGTGCAAAGCCCGTGCGGTCCCTTCCACTGGTTTTGCGAACTGTCCAAAAACCGCGAGGTGATGGACGCGACCAGCAATACCCTGACCATTGCGGTCATCTCCACGCTGGTTTCCACGCTGATCGGCACGATGGCGGCCCTGGCCCTGCAGCGCTACAATTTCGGTCTTAAACCCTTCTCGCAGTTGTCGCTGTACATCCCGATCGTGATCCCCGAAATTGTGATGGGCATTGGCATCCTGACCTTATTCAGTCAACTTTTTAGTATACTGAATACGGGTTTTGGCCTGACTGGTGGGGATCGCTTTTCGATGGGCATGGGCACGGTGATCGTCTCGCATATTGCCTTCAGCGTGCCATTTGTCACCCTGGTGGTGCAGGCCCGCCTGCAGGGATTTGATAAATCCTTTGAAGAAGCTGCCATGGACCTGGGTGCCAATGAACTGGTAACCTTCTGGCGGGTGACCTTCCCGATGATCCTGCCGGGCGTGTTGTCCGGCGCGCTGCTGGCCTTCACCCTATCGCTCGATGATTTTGTGATCACCTTCTTTACCAACGGGCCCGGCTCAACCACGCTGCCGATCTATGTTTATGGCTTGCTGCGCCGCATTATTACCCCGCAGGTGAATGCCCTTTCCACGGTGTGGGTATTAACCGTTGTTGTTGCGGTCTTCCTGCTCCAGCGCTTGCAGAAGCGGGAAGTTTAATCAGGGATTTCCGCGGCCTCAAGGATTGCCGCGAAATTACACATATTTCCTGAAGGAGGAAAGATGAAACACAAAAACCTGTTCGTTATCCTGTCCCTGCTGGCTGTTTTCGCTATGGTGCTGGCAGCCTGCGGCGGACAACCGGCTGCCCCGTCGGGTGACACGGGCGCAGTGGAGCAGAAGGTGACCTCCACTGGCTTTGTTTGTCCCGAGCCGGAATTCGATGTCGAGGTGACCTCGACGACCCTGAACCTGTTTGTCTGGACGGAATATACCCCGCCAGACATGGTGGAATGCTTTGAGCTGGTCTATGGCATTGATGTGAACGTGGACGAATACTCCAGCAACGAAGAAATGTATGCCAAGATCTCTGCCGGCGGTACCAATTACGACATGGTCCAGCCCACGGATTACATCATCCCCTTGATGATCCGTCAGGGCCTCCTGCAGGAAGTCGACGTGGCCCGCTTCCCGGCCATGGCCAACCTCGATCCCAGCTACCTGAACCTGTCCTTTGACCCTGGCAACAAGTATTCCATCCCTTACCAGGCTGGCTCCGATGCCCTGATCTACAATGCAGATACCGTGGAAACCCCCCCGGCCTCCTGGGCGGACCTGTGGAATCCGGAATACGCCGGTCGCATGGTCTTCCTGGATGACAGCCGCGTCACCATCGGCATGACCCTGATCACACTTGGGTACAGCCCGAACACCACCAATCCGGACGAACTGGAAGCCGCCAAGGCCAAGCTGGCCGAGTTGATCCCGAACGTCAAGTTGTTCGACAGCGATAGCCCCAAAACAGCCCTGATCGCCGGTGACGTGGATCTGGGAATCACCTGGACTGGTGAAGCCTTTATCGCGAACCAGGAAAACCCCGCCATCACCTATGCTTACCCGACCGAAGGTGCCATCTTCTGGCAGGACAACTGGGTCATCCTGAAGGATGCGGGCAACCTGGATGCCGTGTATGCCTGGCTGAACTACACCAACCAGGGCAATATTTTCTGGATGATGCTGCGCGACTTCCCGTATTCCAATCCCAACACGGCTGCGCTGGAATTTGCCAAAGAAAATCACCCGGATCTGTATAATGCCTACATCAGCTCACCGATCACGAATACCCCGGCCGAAGAAATTGCCAGGGGCTTCCGGATTGAGGATGTTGGCGATGCCACACCGCTGTATGACCAGGTTTGGACCGAGGTCAAGGGCGGCGAATAGCCTGTTCAATCCTTGATAATAAAAAAGTGGGCAGCCGCCAGGCTGCCCACTTTTGAGTCACTGGCCTTTGATTTCAGTCCAGATCTGGTCGTAGAGCAGTAACGCTTCACCGAGGTCTTTGATGTCGTGTCCGGCGGCAAAGATGTCGGCAGGTGTGTTGGTGATGGGCGAATTGATATAGGATTCGTAGATCTCCGGCAGATTGGTTTTTGCGTATTCCAGGGACGCCTGGTTGGGGTTGGTGTAGGGATACTCCACCATGGTCAGCCAGAAGACATCCCCCTGCAGCAGGTAATTGAACCATGCGTACGCAGCATCGGGATGGGGGGCATCCACCGAAATGGCCATGCCATCATAAAAGGTGATGACACCTTCCGTTGGGAAGACGTACACAAAATCAGCGTTTTCCTGGTTGGCCAGGGCGGCCTCGCCGTTCCAGACAATGCCGATATCAGTGTCGCCCGCCAGGAGTGGGGATCGCGGGCTGTCGCTGTCGAACACACGGATGTTCGGCATTAAGGTCACCAGTTTTTCCTGGGCCTGTGTCAACTCATCCGGATCGGTGCTGTTGACGCTGTAGCCGAGGGTCAACAGCGTGGCACCGATTACCACCCGGCTGTCATCCACTGAAACGATACGCCCGGCATAGTCCGGGTTCCAAAGGTCGGCCCAGGAGGTGGGCGGGTTGCTGACGGTGGCGCTGTTATAAACGATGGCCTGTGTCCCAAGTTGATAAGGAACAACGTACTCGGTACCGGCGCCGTAGACCTGGACCAGGCCGGGGTCCAGGTTGGTGATGTTCGGGAGCCTGCCCGCATCCAATTTCTGCAATAATCCTTCGCGGATCAGCACATCAATCATGTAATCGCTTGGGTGCACGACATCATACGCATTTGCACCACGTCCCTGGGCCAGTTTGGCATTCAACTCTTCATTGGAGGAGAAGTAGTCCACATTGACCGCAATGCCGTAGACCAGGCCAAAGCACTCGACGATGTCCACCGGGACGTATTCTGTCCAGGTGTAGAGGTTGATCTCTGTGCTGGTGATGTCAAGACGGGGGGATGGTTCAGGGCATTCGAAGCCGCTGGAAGAGATGTGTGGTCCGGCGAGGCTGGTGGGCGCTGGCTGGCAGGCGGCCAGCAGCAGGACTATCGCGAGGGCTACAGGGCGCAGCCATTGGGGAACATCAGGCGGTTCTTTCATTTTTTCTCTCCTGGGTGAATGGGTTGAATGGACGGACTCCATTATAACGATTCCCGGCGCAGATGGAGGCGGTCTGCAGCCGGGGCCGCTGAATACACAGAAACCTGAAGCAGGAAAAATTACCGTTTCGGCAAAATATATTTGACTTTATTGAGAAAAAGGTATAGTATGGGGCGTATGGATGACAAAAACTTAAATTTCCTGACCCAGGGCCTGGACGCAACCGACCTGTACATCATTGATGCCCTGCGTGCCGATGGCCGCATTGCCTTTGCCCAGATCGCCCAGCAATTGAACGTTTCGCCGGGCATGATTCGTGTGCGCTACAACCGGCTGATCGAGCAGGGCTACCTGAAGGTGGTCGCGATCACCAATCCGCTGCGCATGGGCTACAAGGCGATGGCGCTGATCGGCGTTCGCACCGAGGGCAACAAGATGATGGCCGTCTCGGAGGCGATTTCGGCCTTTGACGAAGTGGTCTACCTGGTGATCACCAGCGGCACGTACGACATCCTGATTGAGGTGGTCTGCCGTGATCATGCCCACCTGCTGGAATTCCTGACCCAGAAGCTGTACCAGATCGATGGGGTGCGCCAGTCCGAGTCGTTTGTCCACCTGAAGATCGTCAAGGAAGTGTATTTCTAAAATTGGACTCTAACCCGCCAGGGTTATAAAACACAAGGAGCAAGGATTTTATGAAAGTATTACTCGTGGGTGTCGGTGGCGTGGGGGAGGCGATCGCCCAGATCGCCAAGCCGCGCAAATGGCTCGAGTTGATGGTGCTGGCCGACTACAACATCAGGCGTTGTGAAGAAGTGCAGGCCAAGCTGGGGGATTCGGCCCGCTTCCCGGTGGCCTATGTGGATGCCAGCGACCAGGCCAGCATCGAGCAGCTGGCGCGCAAATATGGCGTGGACTTGATCATGAACTCGGTCGACCCTGTTTTCAATAAGCAGATTTTCGATGCGGCTTATAACGTTGGCGCGTCCTACATGGACATGGCCATGACACTCTCGGAACTCCACCCTGAAAAGCCCTATGAGCTGCCAGGCGTAAAGCTGGGCGATTACCAGTTTGAAAAGGCTGCGGACTGGGAACGCAAAGGCCAGCTGGCGCTGGTGGGGATTGGTGTGGAACCGGGTATGGCGGATGTGTTTGCCCGCTATGCCCAGGATTACCTGTTCGATGAAATCGAAGAGATTGGCATCCGTGACGGCGCCAATCTGCAAATCGAAGGTTATGATTTTGCGCCGAGCTTTTCGATCTGGACGACGATCGAGGAGTGCCTGAACCCGCCCATCATCTGGGAGCAGGAGCGTGGCTGGTTCACGACCGCACCGTTTTCCGAACCCGAGGTGTTTGACTTCCCAGAGATCGGCCCCGTGGAAGTGGTCAATGTGGAGCACGAGGAAGTGCTGCTGGTGCCGCGCTGGGTCAAGACCAAACGCGTGACCTTCAAATATGGCCTGGGCGACAAGTTCATTGATGTCTTGAAAACCCTGCACATGCTCGGGCTGGACAACAAGGACAAGATCGATGTCAAGGGTGTCCAGGTGGCCCCGCGCGACGTGGTGGCGGCCTGCCTGCCCAACCCGGCTTATCTCGGCGACAAGATGCATGGTAAGACCTGCGCCGGAACGTGGGTGAAAGGCATTAAAGATGGCCGCGAAAAGCAGGTCTACCTGTACCAGGTGGCCGACAACCAGGCGTGCATGAAGGCCTGGGGTTGCCAGGCGGTGGTGGCCCAGACCGCCTTCAGCGCCGTAATTGCGATGGACCTGCTCAAGCACGGCCAATGGCAGGGGGCCGGTGTGCTCGGTCCGGAAGCCTTCCCGCCGTTGCCTTTCATGGAGAGGATGGCTGAATACGGCTTCCCGTACGGCATCCGCGACATGACCCCGGAATTACAGGCTGCTTAATCGATAAAAATAGGTTGTGTAGGTTTCTACGCAATCTATTTTTTATTTTGTAGTAATAGGATGTGAATAATCCATATAGTGTCGAAATCGGAAGAAAAAATTTGCCGAATGCGTATTCCGCACGTATAATTGCCGAACCAATATCCCTGAACGCTCCAAGGAGGAACCATGCCCCACGGTTATAACGGAAGAATCCTGCACGTTGACCTGACAAAAGGCTCGCTGACCATCGAAGAACCCAATGAAGCCTTCTACCGAAAATACATGGGTGGCAGCGCGATGGGGACGTACTACCTGTTGAAAGAAATGCCGAAAGGCGCCGACCCGCTTGGCCCGGAGAATGTCCTGACCCTGATGACCGGCGTCACTACCGGCGCGGCCATTTCCGGGCAGAGCCGCATCAACGCCAATGCCAAGTCCCCCATCAGCGGCGGGATCGGCGATTCTCAGGGCGGTGGTTTTTTCCCGGCGGAACTCAAGTTCGCCGGGTTCGATGGGATCGTCATCAAGGGCAAATCTGCAAAACCGGTCTACCTGTGGATCAAGGACGGCGTTGCAGCGTTGCGAAATGCATCAGCGCTTGCCGGGAAAGGCACGGGGGAGGCCGAAGCGGCGATCAAGGCTGAATTGGGCGACGATAAAATTGAAGTCCTGCAGCACGGCCCGGCGGCTGAGAACGGCGTGATTTATTCCTCCCTGGTTTCCATGGCCAACCGCAACAATGGCCGCACCGGCATGGGTGCAGTCATGGCTTCCAAGAACCTGCGTGCGGTGGCCGTGCGTGGCACGGGCAAGGTTTCCATTGCTGACCAGAAATCCCTGGTGGCGCTCAACCGCATCGGCCCGAAGGAGATCCCCAACAACCCGGACATGGACGGCCTCGCCAAATATGGTACGGCCAGCGTGGTGTTGCCCCAGCACAGCAGCGGCACACTGCCAACCCGCAACTATAACGAAGGCCAATTTGAGTTTGCCGAAGAGATCAGCGGTGAACGCATGTATGAGACGGTGTTGCGTGGCGCGGCCGAAGGCAGGCAGGACAAGGAAGGACGCGATACCTGTTACGCCTGCGTGGTGCGCTGCAAACGTGTGGTGGAGATTAAGGACGGCGCTTACAAGGTCGATCCCAAATATGGCGGCGCGGAGTATGAAACCCTCGGCACCTTTGGCTCCTATTGCGGCATCAAGGACATGGCTGCCGTCAACCTGGCGAATGAGATCTGTAACAAATATGGCGTGGATACGATTGCCGCCGGGGCGACCATCTCCTTTGCGATGGAATGCTTCGAGAAGGGCATCCTGACCACCGCTGACACTGGCGGGATCGAATTGAAATTTGGCAACGCCGCGGCGATGCTGGAAGTGTTGAATCAGATTGTGACCGGTAGTAGCGACTTTGGCCGCCTGCTCGGCCAGGGGTCTGAACGGGCTGCTGCCGCGATTGGCAAGGGGGCTGATGAGTGCCTGACTACTTCGAAGGGCGCGGAAGCCCCGGCGCACATGCCGCAGGCCAAGCGCACGCTGGGCGTGATTTATGCGGTAAATCCCTTTGGCGCGGATCATCAATCAAGCGAACACGACTGGATGTACGAAGACGGCATGGCCTCCGACCTGTACCTGGGCCGCTTGAAGTTGCTTGGCCTGACCGAGCCGCAGGAGCAGCTCAGCCTGGGGAAGGAGAAGGTGCGCTTTGCCTACCTGACCCACGTCTTCTATTCCATGCTCGATACGGTCGAGCTGTGCCAGTTCGTCTGGGGGCCGGCCTGGACGTTGTACGGCCCGGCGGAAACCGCTGAAATGGTCAGCGCAGTGACCGGCTGGAACGTCACCGTGGACGAATTGATGCAGGTTGGCGCCCGCCGCCTGAACCTGTTGCGCACTTTCAATGCCCGCGAAGGCCTGGACAGCAAGCAGGACAAGCTGCCCAAGAAATTCTTCAAGGCCCTGCAGGGTGAAGGCCCGACGGCTGGTTTTGCGCTGGATGAAGGCGTTTATAAAACGGCCATTGACCAGTATTACGAATTCGCCGGCTGGACGAAGAACGGCATCCCGACCGCAGATGTGTTGAAGAAGCTGGAGATCGAGTGGGCGGCTGAATACTTGCCGGCCTGAGTAAACCACCCATCCAAACAGCGTAAAACGTGATGGGCATTTGCCGGTTCGCGTTTTACGCTTTTCTTTTCAGAAGGTGAATTTATGACCACCCCAAAATATACTGAGAACTTCCCGCACATGTCGCCGGTCTGGACGCGCATCTTCCCGATTGAGGCCGAGCGCGCGGAAGGCAGTTATATCTACGCTACCGACGGCTGCAAATACCTTGATTTTACCTGTGGCATCGGGGTCACCAATACCGGTCACTGCCACCCGAAAGTGGTCGAGGCCATTCGCCAACAGGCGGGGAATTTCCTGCATGCCCAGGCCAATATTGTCGTCCACCAGCCCATGCTCGAGATGATCGCCGAACTGCGCACGATCGTGCCGCAGGGCATTGACGGGTTTTTCTTCTCGAATTCCGGCGCCGAAGCGGTGGAAGGGTCACTTAAACTCGCCCGCGCTGCCACCGGTCGCCAGGCGGTGATCGTCTTCACCGGTTCCTTCCACGGGCGCACTTCCGCCACCATGGCCCTCACCACCTCCAAGACCGGCTATAAAGGAAATTCGCAGTTGCTGCCTTCCGGCGTATATGTTGCGCCATATCCGTACGCGTACAAGCTTGGTATGAGTGAGGAGGCCGCCAGCCAGTTTGCGCTGGAGGCCCTGGATGAACTGCTCGTGAGTCAGATCGCCCCGCATGACGTGGCGGCCATCCTGATCGAGCCGGTGCTGGGCGAGGGCGGTTACGTCCCGCCGCCGACATCCTTCATCAAAGCCCTGCGTGAGTTGTGCACCCGACATGGCATCCTGCTGGTTTTTGACGAAGTGCAGAGCGGCTTCGGGCGCACTGGCAAGTGGTTTGCCGGGGAACACTTTGGGGTGTCGCCGGATATCCTCGTGGCGGCCAAGGGCATCGCCAGCGGCCTGCCGCTTTCCGGCGTGTTCAGCAGCCGGGAATTAATGAAAAAATGGCCGACCGGCTCACATGGCGGTACGTATGGCGGCAACCCGGTCGCCATGGCGGCGGGCGTGGCGACCATCCGCGCCATGCGCGAAGAGAAGATGCTCGAAAATGCCGCCGAGCGCGGCCTGCAGCTGCAAACCGGCCTGCGCAAACTGCAGGAGGAATACCCGCAGATTGGCGATGTGCGCGGGCTGGGGCTGATGATCGGCAGCGAATTTGAAGTGGACGGCAAGTACCAGAAGGCCAAGAAACTGGTGAAAGACGTTGTGCATGCCGCCGAGGAGCGCGGACTGCTGCTGCTCTCCTGCGGCACCTACGACAGCACCATCCGCTGGATTCCCCCGCTCAACGTCAGCCAGGCCCAGGTCAATGAGGCGCTGGGCATTTTTGGTGAAGCGCTGAAAGACGCGATCAAATAAAAACTGACATGATTAACAGAACCCGTCTTGAAACCCTGCTCAAGCAGGAAGAAGCCAAGTTCCACGCCGCGCACCCGAAATCGTTTGCCCTGTACCAGCGGGCGAAAAAATCCCTGCACGGCGGTGTGCCCATGCTGTGGATGATTCGCTGGGCGGGCTCGTTCCCCATTTTTGTGAAGGAAGCGCGTGGTGCGCATTTTACGGATGTGGACAGCAACGATTACATTGACTTCTGCCTCGGCGATACCGGGGCGATGACCGGCCACGCGCCACGGGCCACCCTCGAGGCGATTAACCGTCAAATCGAGAAGGGCATCACCCTGATGCTGCCCTACGAAGACGTGATCTGGGTGGGCGAGGAGTTGCAGCGTCGTTTTGGCCTGCCGCTCTGGCAGTTTGCCCTGACCGCCACCGATGCGAACCGCTTTGCCCTGCGCATGGCGCGCCTGATCACCGGCCGGCCCAAGGTGCTGGTCTTTAATTATTGCTATCACGGCTCGGTGGATGAAACCTTCATTACGTTGGATGAAGAAGGCACACCTGCTTCACGCGCCAACAACATGGGTCCACAGGTTGACCCGCGCCACACCACCAAGGTGATCGAATTCAATGACATTGGCTCCCTGGAAGTGGCCCTCTCCGCCGGGGATGTGGCAGCTGTACTGGCCGAGCCGGTGATGACCAACATTGGCATCATCCATCCCGACCCCGGTTATCACGAGGCCCTGCGTGAGATTACCCGCCGTACGGGAACCCTGCTGATCATCGACGAGACTCATACCATCTGCGCAGGCCCGGGCGGCTACACGGCCGCACATGGCTTGCAACCGGATATGCTGACTATCGGCAAGCCGATTGCCGGGGGTGTGCCGGCCGCTGTCTATGGATTTACCCAGGAAGTGGCCGAGCGTTTCTCGGAAAAATTGGCCGTGAATGATGCTGACGTGGGCGGGATCGGCGGCACCCTGGCCGGGAATGCCCTCTCGATCGCAGCGATGAAGGCTACCCTGGAGCAGGTCCTGACCGAGGATTATTACACGCGGGCCATTGCCCTGCAGGAGAAATTCACTGCCGGGGTGGAAGGGGTCATTAAGGAATATAACCTGCCCTGGATCGTCAAACGACTCGGCAACCGCTCCGAGTACTGGTTCCGACCCACGCCGCCCAAAAATGGCGGGCAGGCTGCCGCGGCTGTGGATCACGAACTGGACCGTTACATGCACCTGTTCGCGCTCAACCGCGGCATCCTGATGACCCCCTTCCATAACATGGCCTTGATTTCACCGCAGACCACCGAAGCGGACGTTAATCATCATACGGCGGTTTTCCGCGAGGCGGTGAGGTCTTTGTTGGGAGAGCAAAAAATTTAACATCAAAAAAATGGCTGTAGGGTCAGTGAATTAACCTGCCCTGCATGGAGGTGGTATGGAAATCTGGCGTATTAATGTCCGTGAGCAAACCCTCAAGCGTGAGGCGGTCCCGGCAGCCTGGGAGAAATTGGGCGGGCGTGGCCTGCTGGCGCGCATCATGCTGGACGAAGTGGAGCCAACCTGTGAGCCGCTTGGCCCGAAGAACAAACTGATCTTTGCGCCCGGCCTGCTGGTCGGGCACATGCTGTCCTCCACGGACCGCATTTCGGTTGGTGGTAAGTCACCGCTCACTGGCGGCATCAAGGAGGCCAATGCGGGCGGGCGCACCGGGATGCACATGGCCATGCTGGGCATCAAGGCACTGATCATTGAAGACATGCCCGAAAAAGCCGGATACTGGACCTTGCATCTCAGCCTGGAAGGCGCAAAGTGGTTTCCCGCTACGGAGTTGACCGGTCTGGGCGTGTATGAGGCCGCGCCGAAATTGATTGAACAATTCGGCGACAAGGTGGCGATTGCGCTGATCGGTCCGGGCGGCGAAATGAAACTGGCCTCGGCCGGCATCCAGAACATTGACAAGGACAAAGTTCCCTCCCGGATTGCCGCGCGCGGCGGGCTGGGCGCGGTGATGGGCAGTAAGGGACTTAAAGCAATTGTGTTTGACAACGTGGGTGGGCAGAAGCCGCAGATTGCCGAGCCGGAACGCTTTAAAGTGGCCCAGAAGGACTACACCACCCAGCTGATGGCCCACCCGCAAACCGCCCTGTACCGGGATTATGGTACGCAGGCCATGCCGCAAATGACCCAGAATTTTGGCGCCCTGCCGACGCGCAATTTCAGCCAGGGCACTTTCGAGCAGGTGGAAACCATCAGCGGCGAATACATGCGCGACCTGCTGCTCAAGCGCGGCGGCGAAAGCGAAACCACGCATGCCTGCATGGCGGGTTGCACCATTCGCTGCAGCAACATCTTTGGCGGGGAGGACGGAAAGATGATCGTCTCGCCGCTGGAGTATGAAACCGTTGGGTTGATGGGCTCGAACCTGGGAATCGGCTCATTGGATGTGGTCGGGCGGATGAACTGGCAGGTGAATGACCTGGGCCTCGACAGCATAGAAGTTGGCGCGGCGCTGGGCGTGGCCGCGGAGGCCGGGCTGATGCAGTTTGGCGATGGCGCGCGCGCGCTGGAACTGATCGACGAGATCAGGCGGAATACGCCGCTGGGGCGCATTTTGGGCATGGGCGCTACCACCACCGGCAGGGTGCTGGGCGTGGAGCGTGTCCCCGCTGTCAAAGGCCAGGCCATGAGCGCCTACGAACCGCGCGCCATCAAGGGCACCGGCGTGACCTATGCCACCACGCCGCAGGGCGCAGACCACACCTGCGGGCTGACCATCCGGGCCAAGGTCAACCACCTCGACCCGCAGGGACAGGCCGCGATTTCACTGACCGCCCAGTTGAACATGGCGGAGATCGGAAGAGCGTCGTGTAGGGAAAGAGGTATTATGGCGTGTAGATCTCGGTG
>JANJTV010000095.1 GCA_024710905.1 Anaerolineales bacterium
AGCCGCAAAGGCTGAACTGCTCTTTACTTAACCGGCTGGCTGTGCTAAAATACCGCCCGCCTTACCCTTTGGGGGCTCGTCTAACGGCAGGACGACTGACTCTGGATCAGTTAATATTGGTTCGAATCCATTGCCCCCAGCTGCTGCATGATTTGAAATAATTCCCGCTCAAAAGCGGGAATTATTTTTTTAACTATTTTGTAAGCCGTTTTTGGGCTTTTTCCCGTCGGGAAACTTTGACACTTTGCCTGTTACGCAAAAATCTTTTGATAATTAATTTACAATTCGAGAGGTATCGATGTTATTTTTAATAATTGTGCTTCTTTACGTATAAAGAGGGTCTTATGCGTGTCGAAATCCGTATCTTCTTGGTTTTTGCCATCATTCTTCTTACGGGAGGGTTCACCGATCAGGCATTTGCCTGGCCCGGTGAAGGGGATGTTGTTCAACCAGCCCCATTGTTCAATGGCGCGCCTCAATTAATTCTCACAAAAAGTATTGAAGACGATGTGAGCGAAGCCCAGGTGGGCGATGTGATTCGCTACCGTATTCGGTTTGAGTGCAGCAGCCTGACGACCGCCTGCGGCGAGGTGGAGATCACGGATACTTTGCCAACCGGCCTGACCTACCTGCCGCCTCCCAACTCATCTGTGCCCAGTGGTTTCGATGTAAATTACAACGGCGGCACTCGCACAGTAACCATTACAAAAACAGATAACAACCTTTTGGATGGTACGCAGTATGATGCCGTCATTGCGGTACGCATTAACCAGGACTTTCGCCCGCTGCCTGCAGTGATTAATAACACTGTGGATGGCCGCATTTTCCCGCCAGGCGCGACAGCCTGGGTGAATGCAACCCCGGCTTCAGCTCCGCCCATTACCATTGGGGCAGTATCACCCAGCTGGGAATTGACCAAAACCAGGGTGGCGCCAATCATTGAGCCGACGGTGGACACGGATGTGACGTACCAGCTTATGCTTTGCCCGGTTATCCCGCCCAGTGGGGGCATTGCCGACTTAACTGATATTGTCATCACCGACACCCTGCCCACCGGGGCGGTTTTTGTCTCAGCCACCAATGGCGGTACTGAAAGTGGAGGGGTGGTCACATGGCCGACTGTTCCGGGCCCGCTTTCGCCGCCGGACTGTATTACTCGTTTTGTTACTCTTCGTTACCCAACGCCAATATTTAGCATTGGCGATGAACTGACCAACTCGGCAGATGTGACCGCCAGTTATGTTGAATCAGACGGCGATCCCTGCCCGGATTGTTTTGCGCCTCCTACTACGCCAATCACGCATGACATTATTGACCCGGTGGTTGTTCCCACTTATGGGAAAAGCGATGCCGGCGACCCGGTTGGGATTAGCGGCACCGCCCGGTTCATTCTGGGCCTGAACACCAACCTGACCAATTACCCTGCCAATGACATTACCCTGATTGATAACATTCCACCTCAATTGCAGGTAACAAGTGTTACCAGCGGCACATGGTCGGAGGATTTTGATTATGTGCGTGCGTATGTCGAGTATTCCACGGACAATGGCAGTACCTGGGTTGCTTTCCCGGGCCAGCCAGTGTTATTTGATACCGATGCTACCTATACTGCCCCAGTGAACAATATTACCAATATCCGGTGGCGCTTTGAGTATGACGCGGATGGCGAACTGCCTTTTGATGGTGTGACCACCGTGCCAGGCTTGCCGTATGTTTGGGGTTTTTCTGGCTCCCCGCAGATTCGTTCCACGCCACGGACAGTTGCCATAAATGATGGAAACGGCGATCCCATGCCGCTGGCTGTGATTGGCGAGACGTATACCAATTGCGTTTATGTCACCCGCACCGATCTGACTGGCCCGGTGACTGACCCCTGCGAAGAGGAAGAGATTACTGTGCAGGGCGATTTTGCGAGTTTGCAGGTTAGCAAGTCTGAAACCCCTGGCACACCGTGGGATGAATGGGAAGACCCGAATATTGACACCTTTACGTCAGATGCCACGATCCTGCCCGGCGATACCCTGCGTTACGTCTTGCGCGTTGAGTTAACTGAGCGTTCTTCCGCCCCGTTGGTTGATCCAACCATTTTGGATACGTTGCCGGATGACCTGATTTTTATCCGTGCTGGTGATGTGCGTTTGAATGGCACCCTGTTGTCTGTTGCTGAACCGGGCGCAGTGGTTAATTTCACGAACAGTCAGCCAAATGGCAACCCTGGCGCCGACCAAACATTGCTCTGGGAAATTACCAACCTGAGTGTTCCGGAACTTGCGTTGGGTAGCCAGGTGTTGACTGTTGAATTTTTTGCCCGCATTCCGCGCGGTCAGTTACCCGGTACACGCACCAATGAGCTGTTTGTTGATACCGACTCGGTGGATGTGATTTGTGAAAATGGCATTCCGAGTTCAAATGGTTGTGAGACCACTGATACATATATTGTTGAGCGTTCGGCGGCCCTGCGCGGCGAAAAATGGATTCGGAGTATTGATAGCACAAATAGTGTTGTTGTTAATAAGGATACGTTCCTGCCGGATGCATCCTGTCCGAATGGCGGCACAATCGGTTTGCCGGGAAGCAGCAATCCGTTTACCCGCTTCCCCTGTGTTTCGCAGGCCTTCCCCGAAGGTGCGCTGAGCCCGGGTCAATATGTCCCGCCGCCGTTGAACTCTCTTCTGGATGATTTTGAATACAGCCTGCGTATTTTCAATGATGGCAACGTGGAAATGATTAATTATGTGCTGTATGATATCCTGCCCTATTATGGAGATAAAGGCTCCGGCGGCACATTGTCCAGTTCAGATCGTGAGTCGGAATTCCGCCCGGTCTTAACCGGACCGGTTCAATTTATCAGCGGTGGAGGGCTTTCTGCCAGCGACTTTGAGATTGAATATAACCTGTCTGCGAATGCTTGCCGCCCGGAGGTGTTTAACACATCGGGGTTGGTGCCGCCAGGCTGCGATAATTCCTGGATCCCGACATCTTCTACGCTAACCTGGACTGCTACCGAATGGGCGGAAGTTCGTACTTATCGCATTGTCCTGAACAGCGGTTCAGAGATACTTCCCATCCAGGAAGGCGATACTACCAACATGGTTCTCTTCGGTGTTCCGATGTCCATCCCCGAGGATTCTCCGTTGGTTGACGTATTTAATAATGATGATGCCCAGACCTTAGAGATCGCCTGGAACTCATTTTCACATGTGGGCTCGTATCAGGATGTGTTAAGCAATATCCGTGACTTGCTGGCGTCTGAACCTCGCAAGGTTGGCATTACCATCCCGGAACGCTTCAGTATTGGTAATCGTGTCTGGCGCGACTCAGACAACAGCGGCACGATTAATGCGCCGGATGATTCCGACCCGGGCATCGCAAATGTACTGATACATCTCTATGCTGCATCCGATACGAATACACCACTTGCCACTACCCTGACAGACAACGAAGGGTACTATCTCTTTAGCAACCTGCCTGAGGGAGATTATGTAGTGGGTATTCCCTCAGATAATTTTGATACAGGAGGCCCGCTTGAAAATTTACGTAGCAGCACAGGAACACCTTCTGTTTCCACTTATACCAATCCGACAGATCCCAACCCTGACTCATCAGATCATGGTATTGATCCGGTTTCACTGGGTGATGAAGTATTCAGCCCGGTCATCAACCTGGCGCAAGATGCAGAACTTTCTGGCGAAAGTGACCTGTCAAACAATGATCGCGACGGACCGGTAGGGACGCGCCGCGGCAAGAACGGTGAGCGTGATAGCAATAGTGATCTGACGGTGGATTTTGGCTTCTTCGGCGGGACGGATATTCCCTTTAGCATTGGCAACCACCTGTGGTTTGACGATGGCCGGGATCTTAACGGCGATCTGGTTGCTACCATCAATGACGGTATTCGCCAGGCGGCTGAATTGCCTGTGGTGGGAGCGCGGGTCAATTTGTATCGTGACGGTAATCTGGATGGCATCCTCGACGCTGCTGAATTAATCCGCTGGGATACTACCGATGCGGGCGGTTTCTACCTGTTTGACAACCTGGACCCGGGTTCTTATTATGTGGAGGTCGCTGCCAGCAACTTTGATGATGGCGGTGTGCTCGCGGGCTGGTACAGCAGTCAGCCGACTGGGACGGAGACAGTAGGAGTTAACGGTAATAGCACAACCGCTGACATTGATAATGATGACAACGGCAATAACGCAGCTTTCCCCGAGACAACTGGTGTTCAAAGTGGTGTAATTGTGTTGGAGCGCGACGTAGATGAACCACTTGGTGAAGCATACCTGAGTGGCGATGCCGACCCTGGTTCTCCCGCTAATGCTGGCTATAATCCGACTGGTTGGGACGGGCCTGATTCGCGCGGGCGTTTTGGCGAGCCGGACGAAAACAGCAACCTGACCATCGATTTTGGTTTCATTCCACCCATGAGTCTTGGTAACCGCGTATGGATTGACAACGGCGCGGGCGAGGCCACTTTCCGCGCCGGCTATAACAACGGCATCCAGGACGGCACCGAAGCCGGGGTGGCGGGGGTACGCGTGGAACTCTACCTCGACGATGGCGACAACACCTTCGACGCGGGCGATACCCTGCTCTACTTCACGTCCACCGATGCCAGCGGATACTACCTGTTCGACCGCCTGCCGCCCGGCAACTATTTTGTGCACCTGCCCAACACCAATTTCGACGCATCCGGCGACCCGCTTTTCCGCTACATCAGCAGTTTTGACCGAACCGCACCCGCCGATAACGGCATTGACATCAACGACAACGGCGTGGACGTGACCGCCCCGGCCACCAGCGGCGTGACCAGCTCGCTGGTTAATATGAACTACAACACTGAACCTATCGGCGAAACCGATTTGGGCGCAACCTATGGCCCAGATGGGCGCGGGCAGTACGGGCAACTGGACGAAAACAGCGACCTGACGATTGATTTTGGTTTTGTCCAGCCACCGCGTAGTATTGGTAACCACTTGTGGTATGACGAAGGTGCGGGCGGTGGTGTTGTGAATGATCGTATTCGCCAGTCGAACGAACTCCCGGTCGTTGGCGCACGCGTCAGCCTTTACCTCGATAGCAACAATAATGGCGCCCCTGATGGCTTGGCGATTGCCTACGATATTACTGATTCGAATGGCTTTTACCTGTTCGACAACCTGCCGCCCGGACGCTACCTCGTGGGCGTGGATAACACCAACTTCCAGTCGGGCGGCCCGCTCGAAGGCTACATCAGCAGTGTCGGCACGACGACCAACGCCGACCAGCGCGACAACGGCATTGACCGCGTCCTGCCCTATGATGCGATCGCCTCGCCCTATGGGATTCTCTCCGCCAATGTCAATGTACTTGTCACGACCAACTCACCCACCGGCGAAAGCCACCTGAGTTCAGATACCGGCACGGCTCTCGGTTTTAATCCCACCGAAGACGACGGCACACTTTCGCGTGGTCGCTACGGCGAAGCCGATAACCGCAGTAATTTGCGCATAGACTTTGGCTTTTTCAGGCCTTTGAGCCTCGGGAACCGCGTCTTTTATGACAACGGCGCAGGCGCCAACCTGGATAATGGCATCATGGATGCTGATGAAAACGGCGTGGCTGGCGTCCAGGTCCAGCTATGGCGCGAAAGCAACGGTACGCCCGGCCTGCAAACCACTGGCGCAACCCCCGATGTACGCGCCACCTACGATGGCACCAACTTCTACTCCGATGTCACCGACGCTGGCGGCTTTTACCTGTTCGACCGGCTCGTTCCCGGCAATTACTACGTTTACCTGCCCCCTGCCAACTTCACCGGCGCGGGCACCTTGCGCGGCTGGTACAACAGCACCCCCACTGGAACCGAAACGCTTGGCGTCAATGGCGGTGCCGCAACTGCCGACCTTGACCGGGACGACAACGGCATCAACAACGCCCATCCCGATATCAATGGCATCGCCAGCGGCTTGATTGTCCTCGCCTGGGATGCTGAACCAACCGGCGAAACCGAACTGAGCGGTTCCACCACCAACCCCGGGTCTCCCACCAACGACGATTTCAGCCCCACCAGTTGGGATGGCCCCGATTCAAGCGGCCGCTGGGGCGAAACCGACGACAACAGCAATCTGACGATTGATTTCGGCTTCATCCCGCCGCTCAGCCTGGGCAACCGCGTTTGGCTCGATAATGGCGACACGGCTACGGGGCTGGATTTGATCCAGTTCAACGACGGCCTGATGAATGGCACAGAGTCCGGGCGCAGTGGCGTCATCCTGCACCTGTTCTACGATGCTGATGGCGACAGTGCCTATACCAGCATCGTGGACGGCGTGGACGAATCCCTGCCATACCGCACCACCACCACCGATGCCAACGGGCATTACCTGTTCGATGGCCTGCCCGAAGGACGCTTCTTCGTGCTGGTCGCGCCTGAAAACTTTGACCCCGGCGGCGTGCTCGAAGGCTATCGCAGTAGCGATGGCAATTTCGACAACGAAACCGGCGACCTGAACGACAACGGCATTGACGACCCCGCCTATCTGTCGGACGGCATTGCAAGCCGCAATTTTGTGCTCAACTATGGCGCAGAACCGCAACTCGAAACCGACATCTCCGCCGACACCGCCACGTTTGGCCCGCTCGGCATTGGCCGCTTCGGCGAAACCGACCCCAACAGCAACCTGACCCTCGATTTCGGTTTTGTCGCCCTGCGAAGCCTCGGCAACCGTGTCTGGCTCGATAACGGCGTGGGCGGCAGCACGGCCAACAATGGCGTGCAAGATGGTACCGAACCCGGAATTGATGGCGTCGCCGTTAGCCTGTACCCGGACAGCAACGGCGATGGCACCCCCGACGGCTCCGCCATCCTGACTACAACCACATCGGATGGCGGCTACTACCTTTTCAGCAACTTCCCCGCCGGGCAATATGTGGTCGGCATTGATGCCAGCAACTTCCAACCGGGAGGCGCGCTCGAAATGCTTGTCAGCAGTCTGGATGTGGTCGCGCCTGTGGATGCCGACCCTGACCAGGACGACCACGGCATCGACTCGAACAATCCACCCGTCACCGGAATCCTGAGCCCGAACATTGACCTCCGTTCACCCTCCAACGAACCCACCGGCGAAACTGACCTGAGCGGACGCCTGCAAGACGGTCCTGACAGCCGCGGCACCCTCGGCGAAGCCGACAACGAAAGCGACTTGACCGTTGACTTCGGCTTCACCTATCTGTATTCGGTTGGGAACCGCGTTTGGTTAGATACGAATAACAATGCCGCAATAGATTTTGCCGATGGCGAAGTTGGCGTGGACGGCGTTAATGTATCCCTTTATGCCGCCGATGGTTCCGGTGAACCGACCGGTGCAGTACTTGCAACAGCAACCACATCAGATGGCGGCTACTACCTGTTCGACAATCTCTACCCCGGCGATTATGTTGTCGTCATCCCTGCCAGTAACTTTGCCGCCAGCGCTGTGCTCGAAGGCTACTGGTCATCGGGCACAACCCGCAACGCCGATGGCTCCCTGAGCGAACTCGTCGCGCCCGACCCCGACAACGATGTGGATAGCGAAGACAACGGCACGCGCCAGGCCAGCGGTACATTCGCGGGCGCGGTCATCTCGCAGGCGGTCACGCTCGGCGCAACCGTCGCCAGCGAACCGGCAGGAGAAACTGACCTGCAAGCCATCATCGGCGATGGCGACCAGCCCGACGCGCGTGCCAATATGACCGTCGATTTCGGCTTTTACACCGTTTCACTGGGCGACCTCGTCTGGGCGGATGCCGACCGTGATGGCGAGTATGATGCTGGTGAGCCGCTCTTTGATGGCGCAACTATCAATCTCTACGCCGAAGATGGAACCACCCTGCTGGCCACCACCACAACCAATGCCAGCGGCGAATATCGCTTCGAGGGTTTGCCCGAAGGCACATACGTTGTGGCGGTCATCGCCCCCGATGGCACTTTCAGCACCGTAGATACGGCCAACAACGCCGATACCAGCGACCCCGATCAAAACGAAGATGACAACGACAACGGCGTGGGCTTGCTCGGCGGCGAAGTATTCTCTGAACCGGTCACCCTGACCCCCGGCGATGATGGCGCACAAAACGAAAATAGTGTCGATGACGCCACCGGCGCAACTTACAACCCGACCCTCGACTTCGGCTTTACCCCGGTCTATTCGCTCGGCAACCGCGTCTGGTTCGACACCAACAACAACCGTGCGATTGACTTTGGCGATGAACTGGGCATTGACGGCGTGCTCATTCAGCTCTTTGACACGCTCGGCAACGAAATCCCGGTTGGGCCCGATGGCATTCTCGGTACCGTCGACGACGCCCCCGGCGGTATGCTGACCGACAATGGCGGCTACTACCTGTTCAACGGTCTCGAAGCCGGTGAGTATGTTGTCGTCCTGCCCGTTGATAACTTTGCCAGCGGCGAAGTGCTCGAAGGCTACTGGTCATCGGGCACGACCCGCAACGACGACGCCAGCCTGAGCGAAATTGTGGCGCTTGACCCGGATGATAATGTTGACAGTGATGATAATGGCACATTCCAGACATCCGGTGCATATAATGGTGGGGTTATCTCACTTCCAGTGACGCTTGGCCCAGTCTTTGATGAGCCTGAGAATGAAACAGATCTCGATTCCACCCTTGCTGGCACCCAACAGGGGCAGCCGGATGCCCAGGCCAATATGACGCTTGATTTTGGGTTCTATACCATCCAGCTGGGCAACCAGGTCTGGAATGACCTGGACAATAATGGTCTGTTGGATGGCGCGGAAGCAGGGATTAATGGTGTTGTGGTGCAGTTATGGTCTGGGGATGGGACAACCTTGCTGGCAACCACCACCACGGCGACGGTTGGGTTAGACCAGGGCGTGTACACTTTCTCCGGGCTTCCGCAGGGCAACTATCTCGTGCGCCTGCCCGAGGCGAATTTCCTCGGCAGCAACCCGCTGCGGGATTACTACTCCAGCACGGGCGGCAGTAGTGAGCCTGCGCCCAATCCAGATACTGATTTGGACGATTCGGACGATAACGGCAGTGAAGTTGGTGTGCTTGGTTTTGCCGGTGGGTACATTCAGAGTACAGTTTTTGCACTCGCTCCCCAGGCGGAACAATCTTTTGATCACAGCCTTGGGTTAACCACCGAGTTTCGTGTGGATTTTGGGGTCTATAACAATGCCCAGGCCGATCTGGAAGTAACCAAGACGGACAACCAGGATGCCTACATCCCTGGCGGGACGCTGACCTATACCATTGTAGTGACCAACAATGGCCCGGCGGATGTAAACAATGTTTTGGTGGAAGATGCCATACCCTTGGATGGCAGCCTGAGCCCGTTCTTTACCAACTGGAGCTGGACCTGTGTAATGGATGGCGGCGCGACGGGTTGTGATGACTACACTGGCAGCGCAGACTTTTCTGACACTGTCAATATGCCCCTGGACAGTATCATTACCTATACAGTTGCGGTGGATATCGCGCCTGGAGCCAGCGGCCCATTGGAGAATCGTGTAACGGTTTTGCTGCCGGGCGGTTATACCGACCCTGAACCGGACAACAACGAGGATGATGACACTGATGTGGAAGCAGGGTTGACTGTCACGAAAACAGATGGCTTGAGCATTGTTGCTCCTGGTTCCACCCTTACTTACACGATTACGGTGGAAAATACCGGTGCGCAAGACCTGACCGGCATTCAGTTGGTGGATGTCATCCCGGTCGGAACGGATTTTGACTCGGCCAGCGATGGTGGCGTGGAGAGCATTGGCGTGGTGACCTGGCCAACCTTTGACCTGGCTTCAGGTGCCAGCCTGGCCCGTACATTAACTGTAATCGTTCAGGATGAGCAAACCCTTGCTGATGCTGCGATTGCCAGTCTGGTGAACACAGTGAGCGTGGCAGATGATGGCGATTCGACGGATGGCGACCCGGTCACGGATGATGACACGGATACGGATAATATTGCCGTGTCAAACGTTAAACAATTGACTGCCACCAGTGAACCGGATTCAACGACCAGCCCTGACAGCGGGTTTGAGCGAGTCTTTATTGGCGAGACGCTGACTTACCAGATCCAAATTATCCTGCCGCCGGGCACTGTCACCAACCTTGTGGCTACCGATACCCTTGAAGAGGGCCTTGCTTTTGATGAATGTACGCCAACCGGTGTGGTTGTCCCCACAGGGGTGAATGTGACCTTGCCTGGCGGCGTGACCAGCGCCTGCCCTGATGCGGGCGGAGATCCGCGCGTTACAGATGACGGGCATATCGTCCAGTTTACGTTTGGTACGGTGGAAAATACCACTGGATCTGACCAGACCATTACGGTGGAGTACACCGCCGTTGTTCTGGATATTGCCAGCAATCGGGACGGTATGACAGGCATCAATAATGCTGTGGTTTGGATGTGGGATGGAGGTACGTTGGCCGGTGAAGCCGACCCGGTTGAAATTGTTGAGCCGGATATGGATATTGTCAAAGACGCGGAGCCGACGGTTGCAAGCATTGGTGACACGATCACCTTTACGCTCGATATATTCCATACAGCGGAAAGCACTGCAGATGCTTATGACGTTGAGGTGACCGACATCCTGCCGTCCGGGTTGGGATTTGTGCCCGGCAGTGTCGTGGTAACCGGGCTGGCTCCAACCACTGAAAGCTATGACAGCCTGACCAACACGCTGGTCTTTACCTGGGATTACTTCCCGCTTGGGCAAACGTCACTGCTCGAATTCGAGGCAGTGCTTCTGGATGCGCCGGTGGTCAATTCGGCCAATGTGGCCTGGACGAGTCTGCCAATTGACCCTGGCCTGGACGGTTTACCTGTCCAGCAGTCAAATTACAACATCTATTCAACTGAGCGCTGGTATGACCCGACTGACCCGGCTGGAATTAACAGCTATGGCAGGTCTTCGAGTGTGGGGATCGAGTTATTGGTCCTGCCTGATACGGGTTTTGCTCCGGATCGTGTTACGGCGCTGCCTGAACGGCCAGAGGGCCTAGCCTACGAATCCTTCCAGGACATGCGCCTCGAAATCCCATCCCTGGGAATGGACCTGCCCATCATGAGCATCCCGGTTGGGCCGGACGGCTGGGACCTGACCTGGCTTTCAACCCAGGCGGGTTACCTGCAGGGAACAACCCTGCCAGGCAATGTAGGCAATACCGCCCTGACCGGCCATGTTTACCTGGCCGACGGCACGCCTGGCCCGTTTGTGGACTTGCACAAGATGTACTGGGGCCAGAAGATAATCCTGCATGTGGATGGGTATATCTACACTTATGAAGTGCGTGAAAATCGCATTTTGCACCCCTGGAATACTTCAGTGTTGCGGGATGATGGTTATGCCTGGCTGACACTGATCACCTGCAAGGACTACAACGAGTTGACAGGTGAGTATGCTAATCGTGTGGCCGTGCGCGCAGTTTTGCTGGAAGTGACCCCGGCTAGCGCGCCATAAAACCTGCCCTGTGATACAAAGCGCCTCCTGGGAAACCGGGAGGCGCTTTTGTAACCGGTGTACAATGATGGAAAGCCAAATCCTCCGGAGGTTCTAATGACCGAAATGACAAGTTTGCCAGCCCGCCATGAAATTCCCCAGGAAGAAACCTGGGCGCTTGAATCTGTCTTCCCCACCCCGGCAGATTGGGAGGCCGCCTGCAAGAAGTTGGATGATTTGCTGCCTTCCCTTTCAGCATTCCAGGGCCATCTTTCTGAAGGCCCGCAGGTTTTGCTGGCCGCCATTGAGAAATTGGAAGAAGTGGGTACATTGGTGGGACAGATTTCAATCTATGCCAACAATGCTAGTTCAGTGGATACTTTTGATCAGGCTGCCACCGCCCGCGCCGGGCAGGCGCGTAGTGTTGGGGCCAAAGCCGGGGCGGCCATGGCTTTTTTTGACCCTGAACTGATGGAAATCGGTTTTGACACGCTCAAAGGTTGGATGAAATCCAATCCGGAACTGGCCTTTTTTGCCCATTACGTAGACCGCCTTGAAAAACGCAGTCCGCATGTCCTGTCTGGCGATGTGGAGCAGGTCCTGGCCCTGGCCGGGGATCCGTTTTCGGGTGCCTTTAGTATTTTTAACATGATCAACAATGCCGACTTAAAATTCCAGCTTGCCACCGCATCGGATGGTACAAAGATGGAAATAGGGCAGGCCAGCATTGGCGCCCTGCTGACCCATGAAGATCGCCAGGTGCGCCGTTCGGCCTGGCTGAATTATGCCGACGGCTACCTTGCCTTTAAGAATACCTATGCTGCCACCCTGACGACAGCCATTAAGCAGGATGTCTTTCATGCCCGTGTACGTCGCTATGAAAGTTCCCTGCACGCCTCGTTGGAGCCGAATAATGTGCCGGTGGAGGTCTTCCATAACCTGATCGAAGTCTTCAAGAAAAACCTGCCCACATGGCATAAATATTGGCAGGTGCGTCGCAAAGCGCTTAAGCTTGATACTTTTGGCGTTTACGATATCAAAGCCCCGCTGGCGGAGACCAAGCCGGTCGTATCTTATGAACAGGCGGTGGATTGGATTTGCGAAGGCATGGCGCCATTGGGCGATGAATATGTGACCATTATGCGCCGCGGCTGCCTGGAGGAACGCTGGGTGGATCGTGCCCGGAACCGCGGCAAGCGTGAAGGCGCTTTTTCCAGCGGCTGGTTTGGAACGCGTCCGTTTATCATGATGTCCTATGCTGATGACCTGTTTAGTCTATCCACCCTAGCACACGAGCTTGGCCATTCCATGCACTCTTATTACTCGCGCGCCAGCCAGCGCTATATCTACAGCCGGTATGGCCTGTTTGTGGCCGAAGTGGCTTCCAACTTTAACCAGGCCACCGTCCGCGAATACCTGATGCGCACC
>JANJTV010000105.1 GCA_024710905.1 Anaerolineales bacterium
GCCAAAGGGAGAATGATTCAATGCCTGAACTGAGCTTCAAGGGCAAGGAGTTCGTATTTAATCATCATCTTGCGGTGCCGCATCGGCCGCTGGTGCCCGACCCCGCCAGGTCGGTGGGCGAGCCCCGCCTCGACGGCAACCTCGTCATCCACGGCGACAACCTGCACGCGTTGAAATCGCTATTGCCGATGTATGCCGGCAAGGTCGATTGCATCTTCATCGATCCGCCTTACAACACCGGCAACGAGGGCTGGTGCTACAACGACAACGTGAATAGCCCGATGATGCAGCAGTGGCTCAACGAGAACCCGGTCGGCATCGAGGACGGTCTGCGGCACGACAAGTGGTGCGCGATGATGTGGCCGCGCCTTCGCCTTCTTCAAGAGCTGCTCGCGGATACGGGCAGCATATGGATCACGCTCGATCATAACGAAGCATTTCGAGCACGGCAGATGTTGGACGAGGTGTTCGGCGAAAAAAACTTTCTTGCACATATGGCATGGGAAAAAGTGTATAGCCCGCGCATGGATGCAAAGGGATTTAGTACCGATTTCGATCAGGTGCTTGTGTATGCGAAGAATAAACCTGAGGTATTTCTTACTACACAAGTTGCAGAACAAAACATTCGACAATTTACTTACATCGAACCAGAAACGAATCGCAAGGCTCGCTTGCGAACGTTGCGGAAGGAGGGGTCTGAATCTCTCCGGTCAGATCGAGAGAATTGTTGGTATTCAATAGAAGCCCCGGACGGAACAAAGATATGGCCAATTCGTCCCGATGGTAGAGAAGGGCGCTGGCGTTGGGAAGAAGCGACCTACCTTGCAGAAAAGGATAAGAGACCATCGAAGGTTCTGCTGAGCAAGAGCGATGAAGGAGTCTGGGAGGTATGGGTTAAACAATACTTCAAGGGAGAGGCTGAGCGACCAATCAGCACATTGATGAGGCACGATGAGTTTGGACACACTCATCAAGCATCGGAAGAAATCAAGAAAATTTTTGGCGACTCCATTTTTGATACGCCTAAACCAGTGCGGCTTATCGCGGGAATCTTGGAGTTGGCTTGTCCAGATGATGGCTTGATATTGGATTCATTTGCTGGTTCCGGAACCACAGCACATGCGGTTCTCGCTGCAAACAGGCGAGACGACAGTAATCGAAAGTTCATCCTGGTGGAATGCGAGCCCTATGCGGACAGTCTCACCGCCGAGCGCATGCGGCGCGTCATCGGCGGCTACAGCTATCAGGGCACGCAGCGCGAAGAACTGATGAAGCAGTCCATCACCTTCAGCGACCTGAAGAAGGCCGACAAGCTGCTGGCGCAGGTTGCCGGCATCGAAAATCTCGAAGGCCACCGCTTTGACCGGATCGAGAAGAAGGTCAAGGATGGCGAACTGCGGGTCGAAGGCGTGAAGACCATTACGGAGCGGGCCGAGGGCCTGGGTGGCAGCTTCACCTACTGCACGCTCGGCGACGCCATCGACATGGACAGGATGCTGACCGGCGAGACGCTGCCGAGCTTCGGGCAACTGGGCGCGCTGCTGTTCCACATGGCGACCAACGAGGCCATCGACCCGGCCAAGGTGTCCGGGCAGGACGGTCACGGCTATCTCGGCGAATCGGCTGCGTTCCATGTCTGGCTGATTTACAAGCCGGAGCTGGACTTCCTGAAATCCCGCGATTCGGCGCTGACGCTCGCGAAGGCGAAAGCCTTTGCGGAAACGAAGCCCGGCAAGCGGCATCTGGTGTTCGCGCCGGCCAAATTCGTCTCGCAGAAGCTGCTCGACGAAGCCGGGCTTCCCGTCGAGTTCGCGCCGCTGCCGTGGGCGCTGTATCGCGTCGAGCGCGGCTGACATGGCACTGCGCGATCTGGATTACCAGGGCCGCGTGCTGGCGCGGCTCGACGATTATCTGACCGAGCTTGCTAGCCAGAAGGCGAAGGCCGACAAGATTACGGCAGCCAATATCGGTGAAACCGACCCCGATCTGATTCGGCCGGTGCCCGACTTTCCCTTAAAGACGTGGGAGGCGATGCGTGCGGCAAACAAGCTGCCGGAGTCGCGGCGCGATATTCACTGTTCCCAGCGTCTCGACGGCATCGGCCGAGCCGTGCCGAACGTCGTGTACAAAGTGCCGACCGGCGGCGGCAAGACCTTTCTCGCGGTTGCGTCGCTTGCGAAGATTTTCGGCCGCTATCTCGGTCGCAACAAGGGTTTCGTGCTCTGGATCGTGCCCAACGAAGCGATCTATGCCCAGACCAGGCGGCAACTCATCGACCGGCAGCATCCCTACCGGCAAATGCTCGACGTGCTGTCCGGAAACGCGGTGCGAATTCTGGAGAAGGACGATCAGCTCAACGCACGCGACGTGGAAGGCCAAATGTGCGTGATGCTGCTGATGCTGCAAGCGTCGAATCGCGAGAACAAGGACTCCCTGAAGATGTTCCGCGATCGCGGCGACGTGCTTGGTTTCTTTCCGCCCGAGGGCGACCAGGAGGCTCACGCAGTGGCAAGGGCGCGGACGCCCAATCTCGACGTCTACGATCTTGCCGGCTCCGCCTATCCGTGGCCGCAGGTCAAGGACTCGCTCGGAAATGCCCTGCGGCTGATTCGCCCGGTGGTCGTGATGGACGAAGGCCACAAGGCTATCTCCGAACTGGCCTTCGCCACGCTTTACGGCTTCAATCCCTGTTTCGTGCTCGAACTGACGGCGACGCCGAAGGATGTGGCGGCCAGCGCTGGCAGGAACGCGAAGCCGGCGCGACCGGCCAATGTGCTGGTCGAGGTGAAAGGCATCGACCTCGACCGCGAGGGCATGATCAAGATGCCGCTGAATCTCGATCCACGCAGCGGCTCGGATTGGCGCCATACGCTTGCGGCGGCATTGAACCGGTTGCGGGAACTCGACGCGGCCGCCAGAACGCTACAAGCTGACACCGGGCGCTATATCCGTCCCATTCTGCTGGTGCAGGTGGAACGCACCGGCAGTGATCAGCGGGATGGCGGCCACATTCATGCTCTCGACGCGAAGGAATGGCTGACCAACATTGGCGGGCTGGACGAGGCTGAAATCGCCATCAAGACGGCTGACACCAACGATCTGGCCGCACCCGAGAACCAGGATTTGCTGAGCGCCACCAATCGTGTCCGGGTCATCATCACCAAGCAGGCGTTGCAGGAGGGCTGGGATTGCCCGTTTGCCTACGTGCTGTGCGCCCTTGCGGCAAGCGGCAATCTTTCGGCCATGACCCAGTTGGTGGGGCGGATTCTCCGTCAGCCGCAGGCGACGAAGACCGGCGTGCCGCTGCTCGATGAAAGTTACGTTATCACCCATCACGCGGATACCGCCGACGTAGTCCGTGCGATCAAGCAGGGGCTGGAAGAGGATGGCATGGGCGATCTGGTCAGGGAGATTCGCACCAGCGACCCCAATGCCCCGTCCGGGCCGCGCACCGTGCAACGGCGAAGTACCTTCGCCCGAACGGAAATCTTTCTGCCGCTGGTGTTGCGTGTGGAAGGGGCGCACGCGCGTCCGATGGATTACGAGGAAGACATTCTCTTCGCCCTCGATTGGGAGAACGTAGAGGTTGAGCCACTCGTCGCCCGGATCCCCGACAACATTGGGAGCGCCGAACATCAGATGCAGCGGATTCGCCTCGCCGATTCAGGCGAAGAGCGCATCATCGCGGAAGTTGCCGGAGTGTCGCAGGAGGCCCTGACGTTCGATATGGCCTACGCAGTGCGGATGGTCTCCGACATCGTTCCGAATGCCTGGTGGTCGCGTGACATCATCGGGCGGCTCGTTGCCGGCCTGAGGGCCAGGGGTTTTGACGCTGCCAAACTGGGCGAACTGTCCGGGCTGATTGTGGAGGAACTGCGGAAATGGCTGGAAGCCTTGCGCAACGAGAAGGCGGAGGCCTTGTTCCGTTCAGAGGTCTCGGCCGGACGCATTCAGTTCCGTTTGCGCACTGACGGGCGCAACTGGCGAATGCCCTTCGAGGCCGAAACCTTCGAGCCGCCGACCGCAGAAAAGCTCGCCGTCGAGAAGAGCCTGTTCCATCCGATCTACCGGGGCGATTTTTCCAGTCAGGACGAGCGGGAGATTGCCGTCTATCTGGATGGTGAAAAGGCTCTGAAATGGTGGCATCGCAACGTAGCCCGGTCCCATTATTCGGTGCAGGGCTGGCGGCGGGAGAAGGTTTATCCGGACTTCGTCTGTGCGGTTCAGCAGCATGGCGAAAATGACCGCCGGCTTGTCGTGCTGGAAATGAAGGGCAAGCACTTGGCCGGCAACGACGACACGGAGTACAAGAAAGCAGTGCTTCGTCTCATGAGCGACGCCTTTGCCGTTGAGCGTGTCGAACGCGTGGGAGAACTGGAACTCGTGGTGGAGGATGGCTCTACTGTGGAATGCGATCTGGTGCTGATGCCGGAGTGGAGGACCAGGCTGCCGTCCTTGTTTAAGTAGTTGGTGCGCCGGGCTCAGATTACGCGGACCAGATTCCCAGGTCGGCGAGCTGCCGGCTCGCGGCCTCGGACCAGCCGCGGTTCGCCGCCGGGCTCGCGGGGCTGGGGTGCAGCACGCGCCCGATGCGCGGCCCGCGTCCGTCCAGGGCCGCGGCCGCGCGCGCTTCCG
>JANJTV010000114.1 GCA_024710905.1 Anaerolineales bacterium
TTCCAGCAGGAGCCGGTCATATTCCACATCGCTGATCACAGGTGCATCCAGGACGTGGTAACGGTACAGGTGGAAATTAATCTCTTGCTTGAGATGGGTGTAGCGTTCTGGTGTGGTCATATTGTTATTATCCTTTGAAAATTGGGGCTTGACAAGTATAGAATTTTTGTTCTATAATAACAGAAGCTATTAGAACAAACGTTCTTTACATGACCACAAGGAGGTCAACATGAACAATACTTTACGCTCTCGCGCAATCGATCTCAACCTGTCGAAGACATGGAACAGCCTGATCAACCAGCGCGGCAAAACCTTCGGGTTTATGATCATTGGCGCCCTGCTGGCTTTCGAGCTTTTCAACTTCAGCACCACCGAGTTTGCCTTGCAGGATGTGCTCGGTGACCTGTCCTTCATGGGCATTCGCTGGGCCACCATCCTGTCCATCGCCTTCTGCGGCATCGACTTTGCAGGCATCGCCCGCATCTTCACCCCGGAACAGGGCGCAGAAGAACCGGCCGAGGTCTGGTACCTGTTCGGCGCGTGGATCCTGGCTGCTGCTATGAATGCAACCCTGACCTGGTGGGGTGTCTCGGTCGCAATTGTCGGCCATACCAGCCAGGGCGCGGCCGTACTGGGAAACGAAACCATCCGTAATGTGGTTCCGGTCTTTGTAGCCATCATGGTCTGGGTCATCCGCCTGCTGATTATTGGCACCATCTCAGTGGCTGGTGAACGACTGTTCAGCATGGATAACCGCTCCCGTCGCCCGCAGGCCAGCCAGCAGAACAACTACCAACCACGCCAGCAGCAGCCATCCTACCAGCAGGGCTATCGCAACAACAACAGCCAGCAGCGCCCGGTGCTCACCACTGCTTCCCAATTACGTTCGGCCCAGCGACCTATGCCCCGGCAACAGCAGGAAAACGGGTACAATTCGCGGTCTGAGCCCAGCTACCATAACCTGATGAGCTCGCCTAAAAACGACCAGTACGAATAAACCGATTTCATCCCCACTATGATGAGCGGACAACCTCCTTGATAAAGTAGAAAAAGAAATGACACGCTCTGAACCAAAAAGACAAGGCAATCGCAGGAAGGCAACCCGAAGTAGTGGTTGTCTTCCTGGCTTTTTAATCCCGCCGTTGACGGCCATCTGTATCGGATTAATGCTGGCCGGGTTATCGGGAGCAATCCAACTCCCGGCTGACTCATCCCGATCAGTAGATGAAGTTTCCTCCATTGGCGCTGGCAACGGGGGAATCGCCCCACTTTTCACGCCCGAAGTACAGCACTGGGCCGGGCAGATTACCCGTTGGGCTGAACAACACGGCCTCGACCCGAACCTGGCCGCCACCGTGATGCAAATCGAATCCTGCGGGCACCCGGAAATCCGCTCCAGCGCCGGGGCCACCGGTCTGTTCCAGGTGATGCCGTTCCACTTCCAGCAATATGAAGTCATGTCCGACCCGGACACGAATGCCCTGCGCGGGCTGGATTACTTGCGCCGTTCGCTTGAAACCGCGGGGGGCAACCCGCGCCTGGCCTTTGCGGGCTACAACGGCGGCATCGGGGTGATCAGCCGTGCCGAAAGCGCCTGGCCCAACGAGACCATTCGCTATGCCTACTGGGGATCAGGCATCTATGCCGACGCCAGCCTTGGCCTCAGCCAGAGCCAACGCCTGGATGAGTGGCTGCGCGCCGGGGGAGCCAGCCTGTGCGCCAAAGCCCGCGAACGGCTGGGGTTGGGCAATTAATCCGCAAGATTGGTACAATACATCCATCATGCAAACCGTACGCATCTCTCTCGATGAAAAAAAGAAAGCCTTGCAAGCCAATCCCTTTTTCAAAGGGCTGTCAGATGCTTCATTACAAGAGTTGATGGACGGCATGAACCTGAGGAAGTTCGAACGAGGGGAGGTGTTGTTTTGGGAGGGCGATCCGTGCGCCGGGCTGCACATCATCCAGCAAGGAAGTGTAAAGTTATTCAGGTTGTCGCCGAATGGCAGGCAACATATTGTACGGGTGATGCAGGAAGGCGAAACCTGCAACGAGGTACCCGCTTTTGATAATGGTGTGAACCCGGTCAATGTGGAGGCCTTGGAAGAGTGCCTGGTGTGGGTGATCAGCAGCGAGTCTGTCCAGCAACTGATGCAGAAAGATCCGCAGTTCATGCAGGTAATCGTCCAGAACCTGGCGAAAATGATGCGTCACCTGGTGAAGATGGTCAGCGATATGGCGTTTTACCAGGTCACCCACCGCCTGGCCCGGCTGATAAGCGAAATCCCCGCCGAGGAATTGAGCGGGGAAAGCGGCGCGCGCTGGACACAGGACCAGATTGCTGCGCGGTTGGGAACAGTGCGCGAAGTGGTAGCACGTTCTCTGCGCGAGTTGGAACGGTCCGGCGCAATCGAGGTCGGCAACCGGCGCATCCGTATTACCAATGACAACATCCTCCAACAATGGACCCAGCCCTGGAGTTAATTACCTGACTTTCCTGCCAACAAGAAGACCCTCCTGATGAGCAGGAGGGTCTTCTATTCTATAGACTTTATTTATGGTAAGACGGCGCCAGTTTCTTCCGGGTAGTAGGTGTCAATTTCCAGCAGGCCAGGGTCATTGGCGGCCTGGGCAGCCTTCATTTGCGCCTGGCGCGCCAGGTTGGTCGATTCGGCCAGCAGTTTCAACACGTACTCAGGGTTATGGAAGCCCATGCTGTTCTCAGCTGAGACATAGTCCCAGTAGAACTGGGCCTGGCGGTGCAGTTGCAGGGCTTCTTCCAGCAGGGCAGCATCGCTGTTCGGGTTTGCTTTGGCCAGCTTGATGGCCGTGATGGCATCCACAATGGCATCTTCGGTGGCAAGCTTCGTATTATAGACCTGATCCTGGATCGTATTCACCCGGCGGACAACATCCTCCGTGTTGGTGTGGCATTGACCACAGCTGATCTCAGGGTTGAGCAACGGGCTATGAATGTCATGCATCGAATACTTTGCTGCGCCATCACGAACATAGGGCATGTGGCAATCGGCGCAGGAAACGCCTGCATTGTAGTGCGTGGAATCAGCGGTGAACATTTCAAATTCCGGGTGCTGGGCCTTGAGCATCGGGGCATCGGTTTCGGGATATGCCCAATCCTTGAAGCCAATATCTTCATAGTATTCATATATCTCTTCGGCCCTTGTGCCATTGTCCCAGGGGAAGGTCAGGTATTTGCCTTCGCCAGCAAAGTAATATTCCACATGGCAGTTGGCACATACCACCGTGCGCATTTCCTGGCGGGTGAACTGTGTCCAATCCTTACCCTGTCGTTCCAAAGCTTCCTCCAGCGCCGGGTTGGTCACAATCAGGCGCATTGTTTCGGCTTCGTGGCAGTTGGCACAGCCAATGCTCTGGTCAATCTGCAATCCAAGTTCGGCAAATGGCGTGGCATCATAAGCTGCCATGCCCATCTCGCTCCACAGGCGCGGATTGTTGGCGCTCTTGCACGAGTAACAGGTGCCGGGGGTGGTCTCATTAACACGCTTGGTCTCCCGCACATCGGTCAATGCCCACTCATGGCCGCGGTCATCGTTGTAATCCTTGCTAAAACCATAACCGGCAAACAAAATCACCTGGCGCGGATCATTCTCAAGATGCGAAAAAGCACTCGACCCGCCATAGGTCGTATCGATTGTGTTCTGCCCGGTCTTCAGGAAAGAAGTGTACTGGTTGGGGAAGTTCAACCCCCACTTGGAAGAATCCGGTTCTTGCGCGGCAATCTCCACCAGCGGTTCAAAAGCACGCGGCTGGGGCGGCTGGTTATACATGAAAATCAGCGTCCCGGCCAAAACAGCAGCCAGCACAATAATGATGCCGACCAAAATAAGGGTGGAATATTTGTTGATGAGTGACATCTGCATTCTCCTGAATTAGTGATCGTAGAACAGGCTATCCTGGTATGGTGCAATCGAAAGCCCGCGTGGGCCATGCGCTACATCACGGTGGCATTCCCAGCAATAACGATCCAGATCCATGCTGCCGACCAGCATGGCCTCCACCGTATTTTGATGACAGCGGATGCAATTCTCCTGGATTATGGCCTTGGTGCCGGGTTTTGCGCGGATGACCGCCGGGGCCTGGCCCGTGCTGAACATATACACATCATGCATGCCGGTGCGGCCCTTCTCAAACCAGTAGTTCACAAAATTATCGTGCGGCAGGTGACAGTCCACACATTCGGTCACACGCTGGTGCGGGGCATGGAACCAGTTCTCATAGGCCGAATCCATCACATGGCAATTGGCACAATTCTCAGCCTCAGACCCGGCATAGGCAGTGGCATTGGTGGTAAACAGGAACACACCCATTGCAAAAACAAAGGCCATGATCGCGACATAGAAAGAGAGTTTGGGCATAGGCAGTCCTTTTTATAAAACTAATCCTGCATTAATATAATCCATTTTGACCAATCGGATTGTAACTTTCATCACAATTCCGGGATGCCAAAAGAATTCATCGCTAGCTCCCCACAGTTTTAAACCGTTAAAAAATAACGGGGCAACCTTGCAAGGCTACCCCGTTCCGATCGGTTACATCAATACGGTCCTGAAGGCCTCAACCACGCGGTCAACCCCGGCGTCATCCACCCAGGCGTGGGTCACCAACCTGAACCGGCGTTTGCCAACCGAATGCACCAGCACACCAAATTCCTTCATCTTATCTTCCACTTCAAATTCCCTCAACTGTACCGATTCATCATAGTTCAAGAAAACCATATTGGTGACAGGCGTCCCGGCATCCAGGCGAACGACGGGAATTTCGCTCAGCCCCTCGGCCAGCAGGCGGGCGCGGGCATGGTCTTCGTGCAGGCGTTTGCTCATCACTTCCAACGCAACAATGCCAGCCGCCGCCAGCACACCCACCTGGCGCATGCCACCGCCCAAGTGTTTGCGGATGCGTTTGGCCTGTTTGATAAACTCCTTTGATCCACACAATACCGAACCAACCGGCGCACTCAGGCCCTTGCTCAGGCAGAACGTGACCGAGTCAACCGGCTCGGTCAGTTCTTTCACGTCAATTGCCTGCGCGGCGGCGGCGTTGAACACGCGCGCGCCATCCATGTGCACGGCCAATCCGCGCGCATGAGCAAATTCGGCCAGGCTGCGGATATAGCCGGGCACCTGGAACACCCCGCCGCAGCGATTGTGCGTATTTTCAATTTCAATCAAGCGCGAAACCGGTTCGTGGTCGTCATCGGCGCGAAGATGCGCTTCAAGGTCTTCCAGCGCAAGCGAGCCATCGGTCTGTTCCAAAATCTGGCAGGAGTGAACCCCGCCCAGGCTGGAAATTCCCCCGCCTTCATATAAAAATGTATGCGCCCGCGCGCCCATCATTACTTCATCACCGCGGCGGCAGTGCACCAGGATGGCGGCCAGGTTGCCCATCGTGCCCGACGGTACAAAAAGCCCGGCTTCGTGGCCGGTCATACTGGCCGCCAGCTCCTGCAGGCGATTCACCGTTGGATCGTCTCCATACACATCATCGCCCACTTCGGCGCGCGCCATGGCCTCGCGCATTTCAGGTGTTGGTTTTGTCACTGTATCAGAGCGCAGGTCAATCCATTCTTCCATGCCATTCTCTCCTTCTCAGGCCTGTCGTAAGGCATCCAGCGCCTGCGCCAGCTCGGCGGGTAGGGGCGCTTCAAACATGCGCGGGTGTTTTTCACCCGGTAAAACAATGCGTAGCTGGTGGGCATGTAAAAAGTGGCGTTCCAGTGGGATGGTCAGTTTGCGATGCCCGTAAACAGAATCTCCGGTAATCGGGCAGCCCAGGAAGGCGAAATGCAGGCGAATCTGGTGTGTGCGCCCGGTCAGGATGTGGACATCCAGCAAGGTGTGTTTGCGAAACGCCTCCACCGTAAAATACTCGCTGATCGCCTCGCGGCCTTTCGCCGCAGGTACCACCGCCATCTTCTTTCGGTCGCGCGGGTCACGGCCAATCGGCGCCTCCACCCGGCCCGCCGGGGTGGGCGGCGCGCCATCCACCAGCGCCAGGTAGTGCTTCTCGACTAACCGTTCCTTAAATTGCTTTTGCAGCCAGTTCATGGCCCGGTCATTTTTGGCAATCACGATCAGCCCGCTGGTATCCTTATCCAGCCGGTGCACCACACCGGGGCGTTCCTCCCCGCCAATCCCTTCAATTTCCGGGTCGTAACCCAGCACGGCATTCACCAATGTTCCATGATCGTGCCCGGCAGCCGGGTGCACCACCATGCCCGCCGGTTTGTCCACAATCAGCAGGTCTTTGTTTTCGTAAACAACATCCAATGGAATTTGCTCCGCTTCCAGCCCAACCGGCATGGGGGGCGGGATGCGTACCTGCACCGTCACGCCATTTTCCACTTGCTGGCCTGCCTTACGAGCCGGTTCGCCATCCACCAGCACAAACCCATCCGCAATCAACCCTTGCAGGCGCGAGCGGCTGAATTCGGGCAGGCAGGCCACCAGGAAGACATCCAAGCGGCCGGGTGCTGGGTTCTTATAGTGGAAATTTTCGAGTCGGTCACTCACGGGCAGGTTCTCCCGTTTCAACAGGGGTTTCTTCCCCATGCGTTCCTGGTGCAGATTCTGACCCAGCCTCGGTTTTTTCCTCCGCGCCCCATTCCTTGATCCACGTCCCGAGCAGCAGAACGGCCACGCCGACCGAAATGCTGGCATCGGCCACATTGAAGACCGGGAAGGTACCCACCGAGATAAAATCGGTCACTTTGCCTTCCAGCATCAGGCGGTCAATCAGGTTTCCCAATGCCCCGGCCAGTTGCATGCCCAGCGCCAGGCGCAGCCACCAATCCATGCCTGCCACCTGCGGGTAGTAATAAATAATCAGCCCGGCCACGACAAAGGCCAAAATCGTGAACACCCAGCTATAGCCCTGGAACATGCCAAAGGCAGCGCCGGTGTTGTACCAGTGCACAATGCGGGCGTAGGGCATTAACGCTTCCCAACCGGCTGGCAGCCACGAGCCGCCCAGCGGGATGTTCTCTCGCACCAACGCTTTTGTCCACTGGTCGAGGGCAATGATCGCCCCGGCGATCAGGAACAACACGGAATACATTTTGACAAGTTTCAAGAGTCTCTCCTGTATGTCTATTCTTTAATATACACCCTCGGCACACGCGCCGAGATGTTGGTTAAGACTTCGTAGGCATTCGTCCCGGCCCAGGCAGCCAGGTCTTCAGCAGGGATTTCCTCGCCCCTTTCCGCCTGCCCGAGCAGGATGACTTCGTCGCCGAGTGCAGCAGAATCATCCCCCAGGTTCACCATGAACTGGTCCATGCAGATGCGCCCCACTTGCGGATATTTCCTGCCGTTGACGATCACGCTGGCTTTGTTGGTCATCACGCGAAAATAACCGTCAGCATACCCGCAGGGGATTGTCACCACCCGCGAATCGGTTTCAGGCTGCCAGAGCGAGCCATAACTGACCGGGAAACCCGCCGGGATAACTTTACTGTAGGCCACGCGGCTTTTCCAGGTCAGCGCCGGGCGCACATCTACCGGGTGCACCTCGCGCGGATGCGGGTACACGCCGTAGAACATCAGGCCGGGGCGCACCATATCCAGGTGGCTTTCGGGCAGGTTAAGCACCCCACCTGAGTTCGCCATGTGTCGCAGTTCTGGAAGCGGCAGGCTGCGCTTCTCATAAACAGATAAGACTTCCATGAAGCGTTCGACCTGCAGGTGGGCATGCGCAAGGTCAGCCTCGTCACTGTTTGCGAAGTGGGTATAGATGCCTTCGACCTCGATGTGTTTCAGGCTGGCGGCCTGCAACAGGAAATCTTCCGCCTGCGGGAAGCGCACACCGACCCGCTCCATGCCTGTATCTATTTTAAGGTGAACTTTCAGGCGCTGGCCTGCCTTGCGGGCAGCCTGCTCAGCGGCGATTAAGACCTCTGGTGAGGAGGCGGTCAGGGTGAGCCCGTATTCGATGTAATATGGAATATCCGCAGGCAGCACACCACCCGCCACTAGGATCGGCTGGTGGACGCCCAAATCCCTTAAGAATACGGCTTCATCCAGGACGGCCACGCCAATATAATCTAACCCCGGCGCAATGAATTGAGCCACCTGCGCCAGGCCATGCCCGTAAGCATTGGCCTTGAGCATCACCATGACCCGGGCCGGGGCAACATGCGCCCGGATGGCCTGCAGGTTGCGGCGCAACTGGGACAGGTTAACAACAGCGTGGGTAGGTCGCAGCGGAAGGGGCATGGCCGTTATTGTATCAGAATGAAAGCACTGCTTCTGGCGGGGTATAATGTTAAAAACTTGTGAAAGAGAGAACAAATGAAAATCGTAACTGATGCCGCCGCCGATATGCGGCCCGAAGAATTACGCGACCTGAACATTACTGCTGCTCCGTTGTACATCCAGTTTCCTGAAGGCGAAATGGACTCGGTGAACATAACGCCGGATGCCTTCTATGACCGACTGGAGAGCATGCGCCCGGCTGTGCCGAGCACCGCCCAGCCTTCCAGCGGGGTGTTCGAGCAGATCTTTCGAAAAGTTGCCGAAACCAGCCGCGACATCTTTTCCATCCACATTTCCTCCGGCCTGAGCGGGACGATTAACGCCGCGCGGGTCGGTGCGGAACAGGCAGTCGATGCGGCCAACGTGATCACCTGGGACACAATGACCCTCTCCGGCGGGGAACGCTTCCAGGTGCTGGCAGCGGCCTGGGCCTTCCGCAAAGGCTGGGCGGTGGAAAAAGTCCAGGAACGCCTGGTAGAGATACGCAAAAACACAGAAGTCATTTATACGCTTGAGACGCTGGAATACCTGCAGCGCGGCGGACGGATTGGCCGGGTACAGGCCTTGCTGGGTTCAATGTTAAAACTGAAACCAGTCATCCGCGTGGAACGGGAAGATGGCAAGTACAGCACCGCCGGGCGCGGACGCACCATCCCACAGGCGCTGGAGTTCATCACCGGCCACCTGCAGGAGATGTATAAAGATACGCCCGTCTGGGTGAATGTACTGCACGGCCGTTTCCAGCACGCGGCAGATGACCTGGCTGAGAAATTAAAGGGTGGCCTGAACGCTGCCCGGCTGGAAGTTAACCGCATTTCGCCGGTGTTGGGGGTGCATACCGGGCCGGGAATTGTCGGCGCAGCCATTGCGCCCATGCATTTGCTGGAAGATTTGGTGGAGTAAAAAGCAGGGGTGGATACCCACAGGGCACGATGTAACTATCCACCCCTGCTTTTATAAATCCTTCCCCAGGTACAAACTGACCACCCCGAAACCGTGCTTTTCATACAGGACGCGCTCTTGGGTGTTGTGGGCAAATAGATTAATTTCCATGCGCACCACGCCCTGTTCGCGCAACTGGCTCTCCAGCAAGCCCAGCGCGGCGTCTTCATAACCACGCTTCTGGTACTCCATCAGGATGAAGAAATCGGACAGGAAGGCCATTTTCTTCCGGCGCGTTTCATCCAGCGTGTACCACAACATCCCCACCTGGGTATCCGCATCCCAGACCGTAAACAGGTGCTGATGCGGCGAATGCGGCCCCTGCGGGAAAATCCGCATGAATTGGTCGCGCGCCCGCCCTACGGCTTCATCCGGGTGCCAATTGCCGGTATGCACGTATTCATGGGCATATTCAGGAATGGCCCTCCGCAGGTATGCCTGGAAATCGGCATCGGTCATCGGCTCAAAGCGCACCTGCATGATTACAACTCCACTACTTCCGTACCGGCCAGTTTGCCGGAAATATGTTTCGTGACAATATCCAGCGCCTGCGGCTTATGCACATAATCCAGGTCATCCGTGCGGATGGTCAGCACCGGGCACAGGTCAAACGATTTCAGCCAGTCGTCATAAAAGGTATCCAGCAGCGAAAGGTACTCCTCCGTAATGCCCGTCTCCATGCCGCGCGCGCGGCGCTGGATGCGATCCATCAACACCGGCACAGGCGCTTTCAGGTAAATCAACAGATTGGGAGAGGGCAGGCTGTTCACCACCAACTCATACAGGCGGCGGTAGGCCAGGTAGTCGCGTTCGGTCAGGTTGCCCAGGTGGTGCAGGGCGCGGGCAAAAATCGTCGCGTCCTCGTAGATCGAACGGTCAGAAATCGCCGTTCGTGGGTCTGCCGCCAATTCCAAATACTGGCGGGCGCGATGCCCGAGAAAGTACACCTGCAGGTGAAACGACCAGGTCTTCATATCCGCGTAAAAATCGGGCAGGTAGGGGTTGTCTGAAACCGACTCATAGCCCATGGCCCAGCCCATCCGCGCGCCGATCCGCTCGGTGAGCGAGGTCTTGCCCACGCCGATATTCCCGGCCACCAAAATCAACTTTTTGCTCATAAACGCTCCTGTTGGCCCAATTCTATACCAGTTTTCACCGGGCGGGCTGCGCCACCCTGTATTTCGTGTTAAACTAACCCAGTTCCAACCTGTCCACGGCCCATGTCTCCAGAAACCATCGCCACCACCCTGGCCCTGATTGCCGCGCTCGCTGCCATCCTGCTGGCTGGCATGGGCGTTTTTTCCATTCGGGCCGGGCGCTCCAACCCCTATTTCCGCGTCAGCCAGCAACAAATTCTTACCGGCTGGCAACTGATTGTCACAGCCTTTGTTTTTGTAGGTATTGCGGCGGCCAGCTACTTGATTGGCGAACCGATCATCAGCGGGATGATGGGCATCCCCCCCACGCAGCCCACCCCACTGGCCACCGCCACCCGGGCGGGCTCCCCCACGCCATCCCCCATTCCCCCAACCGCTTCCAGCACCCCGACCGAAAGCGCCACACCGACGCCAGACCTTTCGGCCACCGCCACAGCCAGCCCCACCCGCACACCCTCCCCAAGCGCCACCCAGACTGTCACGCGTACCCCCACCCTGACCCGCACCCCCACTGCCACGCGCATTATCCTACCAACCCTGACGGCCAGCAACACGCCTTCGCCGACCATCACCCGCACTCCCACGCGGACATTGACACCCAGCCTGACCTTCACACCTTCCAATACGCCGACGCTTACACGCACGCCAACAGCCACATCCACGCGCTGGCCTACGGCGACCGCCGCGCCAGGCACGCAGGTTTTTATCGTAACGCGCATCCCGACCAACACGCCAACGGCCACCAGCACCCGCCAGCCGACAGCCACCAACACGCCCACCCCGAGCATCACGCCAACTGCCACGCCGACCTTCACGGCTACCATCACACCGAGCTTTACGGCCACCTTCACTGCAACAAGGACGCCGTCGCAGACCCCCAGCCGAACACCGACGCCAACGGCCACCAACACCCTGACGCCGTCCCATACGCCAACCAGTACAGTCACCCCCTCGCTGACCCCGAGCAATACGGCCACGTTTACCGCCACCTCATCCAACACCCCGACAGAAACGTTCACCTTTACGCCCAGCCCAACACGCACACCCAGCAACACCCCAACCGCCACCTTCACGTTGACGCCGTCCAACACGCCTACACAGACCCTCACCCCAACCGCCTCGCGTACCCGCCCGCCAACCAATACCCTAACCTCCACACCCACCCGACGGCCAACCCTCACGCCAACGCCCACCAGTACAGAGACCTTTACCCCGACCCTGACCCTTACGCCATCCAACACGGCCACCATTACGCCATCCTTCACGCCTTCCAATACGCCGACGGCCACTTTAACCCCCAGCCTGACTCCCACCCGAACGCCTTCCCTAACGCCAAGTCAGACACCTTCTCGAACCCCGTCCAGTACACCGCCGGCCACCTTTACATTGACACCATCCAACACGCCCACACAGACCCTTACTCCAACCGCCTCCCGCACCCGCCCGCCCACCGAAACACCAACCTCCACACCCACCCGGCGGCCGACCCTAACGCCAACACCCACCGCAACCGCAACATTCACCCCGACCCTGACCTTTACGCCGTCCAACACGGCCACCATTACGCCATCCTTTACGCCGTCCTTCACCCCGACGGTTACGCCAAGCAACACGGCCACTTTCACGCCGACCAACACCCTGACCCCATCCAACACGCCGACGGCCACCAACACCAGCACACCAACCATTACGCCCACGCCCACGGTTGACCCGAACTGCAACCGCATCCGTTTCATCCGCGACGTGACCGTGCCAGATGGGACCGTATTTGACCCCGGCGTGATCTTTACCAAGACCTGGCGCATCCAGAACGCCGGAACCTGCACCTGGACCACGGAGTACGAACTGGTCTTCATGAATGGAGATACCTTCGGCAGCCCCGAGGCCATCCCCCTGCCGCGCAACATTGCCCCTGAGGGCATCCTCGACCTTTCAGTGAACCTGCTTTCCCCACCGTTTAGCGGTGCCTATCGCGGCGACTGGTACCTGCGTGACGCGAAAGGCCAGCTCTTCGGCAGCGGAGCAGAAGCCAGCGACCCCCTGTGGGCGGATGTGCGCGTCTCGGTCACCAGCCTGGATGGAACCGCGTTTAACTTCTATGCCAATGCCTGCCAGGCCAGTTGGGTCAGCGGGGCTGGCGCCCTACCCTGCCCCGGCGCAAACAACGACCGGCGGGGCTACCTGTTGCGCCTGCCCTCCCCGCGCATGGAGGACGGAACCACCTCCAGCCTGCCAGGCCTGCTGACCTTCCCACAAAACGTGACCGATGGGTACATCCGTGGGGCATACCCGGCCATCACCGTACTGCCCGGTGACCGGTTCAAAGCCACGGTCGGTTGCGAAAATGGCGCACAGGCCTGCCTGGTCTTGATGCGCCTGGATTACCAGATCGATGACGGACCGATTTTCAGCTTCTGGCGGATTGGGGAAGTGAACGACGGCAAGACCTTCCAGGCCGATGTGGACTTAAGCCCCTTCGGCTACCAGGAGGTCAAATTCATCCTGCATGTGCAGGCCTTTGGCCCGGCCACGCAAGACCGCGCCATCTGGGTTGCGCCGCGCATTGTGCGCCTGCCGCCCACGCCAACCCCCAGGGCTACGACTACGGCCAGCCCAACGCCCACGGCCACGCCGACAAGATAAAATCATCAGGAAGCTACGGCGCAGCCGAACAGACAAAGTAGTTTAACTGATTACTAACACACCACTTCTCCAGTTCATTGACTGCAACATAGTTAATATCAATTTTCAACTCATCGGAGAAGTCGGACCAATTCATGCAGAGGAGCATGTTTTTATGTTCCTGGTGGTACATTCCAAGCCCAAAGTACTGGTATTCCCTCTCTCCAACGATTTTGCCATCCTCGCGGTTCTTTGAGCGCATTTTCAATATTCCATAAAAGTACCCATTCTCGAACAAATATCCTATGCCATCTCCCTCCTCAAAGCCTTCCAGGTCGATATAAGACACCAATTCTGTTGTTCCATCCGGATAGGTCCTGATATAGGGTGAGAGAATCCAAGTATCCAACTTCCAATCCATTTGAAAGGCTGCAATGGGTGGCACATCATCTGAAAAGGGATCTATAACCATTAGCGCCACATCCGGCATGGTCTCTTTTAGAACAAACTCAAAAGACTTTTTAACCAGGCTGTTTTGATTCGGATCTGGCGCAGGTGGAAAGGAATCCAAGTAGCTTACCATGTCACCTTGTTCTTCACGACAAGCAAATGTATCAGGGTGAGCATCTATGCTGAATTGGGTTGCAATGGCTTCATTGACCGATTGCATAAACGGATCAACTTCTAAATCAGGCGTCGAGGATGTCGGCTCAACGAACTGCGGCAAGGTAAATTCAAGCCAGGTCCAAGCATCTTCTTTCTTCGATTCCCCCGCTTGGGTGGTTTGGGTAGGCAAATTACACGCCCAAACCGTTAAAAGTATTGTCGCAAAAATCCAATACCGATCTTTTATCTTTACCATGGCCATTTCTTATAACCATGAGCGCAATAACTATCTTGATTGATTTGCGCTTTATTTCACTATAACGAATTTTATCCTTGAATGCAAGCATCCTACATAAAAACGTGGATTTGTCACTCGCAAGATCAAGCAATACATTTTTGCGTATATTCTTTTTCAGGTAGACACTCTTCAAGAGGCGAAAACACACCTTCTAACATTTTTAGTCATGCAATAATTTCCTACATAAAAATAAAAAGAGGGTGTAGGCATATCCCACACCCTCTTCGACTTTAATGCGCTCTCAGCACTCACTAAACCCGCAGGCGTAGCATTTGCGGCAGCCTTCTTCGTTGACTACGGCGGCTTCGCCGCATTCAGGGCACAGGTCGCCGATCTTTGTGCCGGGGGTAACTACCGGGGGTTCCAGGCCCTCAGGCTGCCCGCCGTTGCCTTTCCCACCGCTCACCAGGTGATGCAGGGAAGGCTGGCCTTCCTTGGCATTCAGGTATTCATCCAGGACCTGGCCGACACCATCGGGTAGGGAGCGCACACGGTGCGGGCCAAAGCCAAGCGAACGCCCGCCACCAATACCCATCAACTGGCGAATCACCTCGCGCATTCGGTCGCGCGGGGCCACCGGCGAAGCCAGGCGCAGAATGTACGAAATCAGCCGGCCAATCGCCTCCGAGACAGCCGCCGTTTCAGAACCCGCCTTGGAGGTGTTGATAAACACTTCAAAAGGCTGGTAGCCGCCGTTTTCGTTGATTGTCACAAAGGCTTTGCCGAGCGGGGTTTCCACACTAAAGGTGGAACCGGCCAGCGCGCGCGGGCGGGCCTTCTTGGTTTCGTGCCAGATCACCTTCTGGGTGTCGGCATCGACCTCGCCCCGGGAGTCAGGCGCGGGGTCGCCCGCCTGTTTCTTTTCCGCCGTGGCGTGTGTTTCGAGCACCACCTTGTCGCGCGAACCGGTCACATAGACGGTAATGCCCTTCGCGCCCAGTTCCCACGAGAGCATGTAAGCAGTGGCAACATCATCCTCAGTTGCGCCGGCCGGGAAGTTAATGGTCTTGGAAATCGAGTTATCCACAAAGGCCTGCAAAGCCCCGGCCATGCGAACGTGTTCCTCGGCGGTCACATCGCCCGCGGTGACGAACGTCTGGCGGATGGAATCGGGCACAGCGGGGACGTCCTGGCAGGTGCCGTGACGCATGACTTCCTCGAAGATCTGCTGGCGGGCTTCGGGAGAGATGCCTGCCGTTTCGAGGGCCTGCTCAAACAGCGGGGATCCGTAGGTTAACTTCAGGTCTTTGCCGTTGTCGTTGACATGGCGGATGTAGGCTAGGGCAAAGACCGGCTCGCAGCCGTAGCCTTCGCAGCCTGCCACAGTGGCGATGGTGCCGGTGGGCGCAACGGTGGTCTGGGCGGCGTTGCGGATGCCGTGGCGTTTGATGCCGGAGACGATCTGCTTCCACTCCAGCACCGGGCGGCCCCAGTCGGTTTGAATCGGCACAATCGAGACCGGGGCTTTCCAGGTCAGGTTTTCGGGGTCATAAATGGAGCCGGGGATGGCCGGGAACGGCCCGCGTTCTTCGGCCATTTCGATGCTGGTCTGCATGGCGTGGTAGCGTACGAACTCCATCACTTGGGCGGCGAACTCCTGGCCTTCGGGCGAGCCATAACGCACGCCAACATGGTACATCAGGTCGGCCAGGCCCATAATGCCCAGGCCAATGCGGCGGGCGCGGTGGGCGGCTTCCTTGAGATGCGGCACAGCCGGGACGTAGGCATTGGCTTCCACGACATCGTCCAGGAAGCGGGTGGAAAGCACAATGCTCTCGCGCAGGGCTTCCCAGTCCACCGTGCCATCGGGGCCAAAGTGCTGGGCCAGGTTGACCGAACCGAGGCAACAATTTTCGTACGGGCCAAGCCACTGCTCGCCGCAGTTATGCACCACCAACCCGTTGGCAACAAAGGAATGGGTCTCAGGTTGGTGGAGGTCATACACCGCTTCAACGCCATCCGGTTCAACCGCCAGGACGGTTGCAAGAAACGTTTCCTGGTAAAGCCCTCTTGTCTTTCGGCTCAGATAACCAGCCAGCTTGGCATTCTTGGATTCAGACAAAAAGCCAATCCGGTCAGCAAAAACATAAAGATTGCTTTTGCTGATGACAAGTTCATGCTGGGCGCGGTGATAATACTCCCTACTGCCCCCCTTACCATCCGGCATCAAGCGGTACCCAGCCGGACGGCGATTCTGGTAAATTTTGCTGGCAACCCCAAAATTAATCAACAAACGTTGGACATCCTGGAGCAAGGGCAGGTAACTGGCACTCAGACGAACTGATCCGCCTTTTTCACCACCGTCGTTGACATGACCATCCGCAGTGAACAAAGCCTGCAGGAAGCCTTCTTGCATCTCCTCGCTGCCAGTGAACACTGAAGGTGGTACATGGTACTTGTGGTCGACCAATCCATGCAATTCAGCAAAAGCGCGCAGGCGATCGGAGGCAACTCTGGCCTCATCACGTCCTTCAATTTCAATCACACCAACCGGATAACTACGCGGTTGGCCCTCTTTCTCAACAATTTCCGTAACCATTTTTGCAAACGTGGGGGCCAGTTCGCGTTTCTCATCACCAAAAAATGACAGGACAGCGCGCACCATGGTGATGGTTCCATCTCCTACCAGCCATCCCAGTATCTGGCCTTCCTGGTAGGTACCAGATGTCCCAAAACCGCCTGCTCGATTGAGCAAATGAACTCGATCACCTGGCTGGAGCTGACCTGCCTCCATCCAACCTCGCGTGGTCATCACCTGGTGATTTTCGGTCAGGCGTACTTCATATCCTTCACGAGTGGTCAAGCGGAAAACAGGTTTTACTCCAGTTTGGAATACGTGGGTAGCTTGGACGAAGGGCTCAGTACCAAAACGGGAGTCGGCCGTAACGCGCACAGGCTGGCCTGTGGAAGCCAACTCGTCCGCGCGGCGTAATCCAGTTTCGGTGTAGATAAGCGTATCCCCGGTCACACACGGGTTGGTGCTTTCCAGCGGGTAGAGGTGAGGCACAGGGTTGGAGCGGTTGGCGGCATCCAGGAAAAGAACACCCGGCTCGCCATTGTGATGGGCCTGGGTAACAATCTTGTCGAACAGGTCACGGGCGCGCACGGTTTTGTACACGCGCAGGGGAATACCCTGTTCGCGGGCCTGCTCCAGCGTGCCGCTGAAATGACGATAGGAGGGATCGGCAATATCGGGGAAGACCAGATCCCAATCGGCGTCGTCTTTGACGGCCTGCATGAAGGCATCAGTGATGCCGACAGAAATATTAAAGTTGGTGATGGCGTTCTCATTCGTTTTGCAGGTGATGAAGTCTTCCACATCCGGGTGATCCACGCGCAATACGCCCATATTCGCGCCGCGGCGGGTGCCGCCCTGGGCGATCTCGCCAAAGGCGTGGTCATACACGCGCAGGAAGCCCACCGGCCCGGTGGCCTGCCCGGCGGAGGATTTCACCAGCCCGCCAGCCGGGCGCAGGCGCGAGAAGGAAAAACCATTACCGCCTCCGGTCTGCTGAATCAATGCGGCGTCGCGCAGGGTCTGGAAAATGCCGCTCTCGTGGCGGCCCATATCATCCGAGATCGGGAGTACAAAACAGGCGGCCAACTGGCCCAGAGGGGTGCCAGCGCCGGTAAACGTCGGGGAGTTGGGGAAAAACTTCTTGGTGGTCAACAGGGCATAAAATTCACGGGCGCGCGTAATCACATCGCCTTGCCAGTTCTCCTCCACACTGGCAACATGGTAGGCCACCCGCCAGAACATTTCTTCAACGGTTTCGGCGGGCTTGCCATCGTCACCGCGGCGTACATAGCGGCGGACTAGCACCTGGCGGGCATTATCGGTCAACTGCACAGCAGGCAGGTCGGCGGGCAGGGCGGGTGTGGGGAGCAATCCCTTTTTGGATGGAGCGATGTTTGTTGCCATTTCTTAGTTCTCCTCTGGGTTGATAAACTGGCCTTCTATAAACGAATAAAAGCAACGCTTAATTTGCATCCAACAGGTTGTCGATCTCATCACGCAGGGCGTGCAGGTCATCCAGGCGCAGGTAGACAATCGCATAACGGATATAGGCGATCTGGTCCAGTTCTTTCAGGCCATTGATGACCATGTCACCGACCACACGGGAGGACACTTCCGCCTTGCCCAGCCGCTGGAGTTCCGCCTCCACATGGCCGATCAGCCGTTCAATATCGGCCGCCGAAACCGGGCGCTTGGCACAAGAGATGCGAATCCCGCGCAATAATTTTTCGCGGTCAAATTCTTCGCGGGTGCCATCTTGTTTGACCAATAATGGCGTGGAGAGGATGGCCCGCTCGTAGGTGCTGAAGCGCTGGCCGCATTTTTCACACTCACGCCTGCGGCGAATGCCGCCGTGGCTATCATGAGTCGTGTCAACTACCTTCGACTCACTGTTCTGGCAATAAGGACAGCGCATGAAAGCTCCAATTTTAGAACATTTGTTGCCGCCACATCTGGCAGTTTCTAATTCACTACCCCCTACCTGTTGGGGCGGTGTTGAAATTCTAGCATATTTGAAAGGTCGATTCAAGAGGACTGATGGGTGATTTTCCTTAAAAAATTCCCCCAAAGCGTTACAAAAGCATGACCAGACAACTTTTAGGCCACATCCAAGCCGGTAATACGGGTAACCAGCCTGTGCAGGAAGAGCATCGGGAAGATGAAGACCAGGTGTACCAGCACACTGACCAGCAGGATTAAAGCCGTGCCGCGCAGGAACTGGTTGATGAACGGGGCCAGGTGCTCCAACATCCACGGGCCCATCCCTGCCAGCAGGGCCAGCCCCAGCAGCGTGCCACCAACCAGGATGACCGGCGCCCAGGCGTGCCTGTCCGAGGCGGACGGCAGCATGGTGCTGGAAATGACAAAGGTCAGGTACAACCATATCCAGAAGAATGGCTGGGCAGGCAGGGTTTGCAGGCCCAGTAAAAACAACCCCCATTGCCCGTTTCGTAACGTATCCCAGAGCACCAAAAGGCGCAGCTGCTCGACTGAGATCCAGGCCACGGCTGCCAGGCCAAAAATGACCGGCGCAGCGCCAACCAGCGAATCGCGGAAGACATCCGCGCGATAGGTTTCGACATAACCAAGTTGCAGGCGTCCGTCTGGCATGCTGCGAGGGATTAACGAAAACCGCCCGGTACGAATCCGGAGCAATTTCGCCATCAGGTAATGGCTCAACTCGTGCAGGAAAACACCGGGCAGGAACAGGAAAGCAAACAGGTTGGTGGTGATCACCGGGCTGCGGGTGACAATCAGCAACACCGCCTGGATTTCACGGTGCAGCATGCGCTGCAGGAAAACCAACAGCGCCAGCGTCAGAAAGAGCCAGGCCAGACCATCCAGTGACGACCACACAATACTTAACGGGCAGCCGCGCGGGCAATCTCAATAAATTCCGGTTTCAGGCTGGCCCCGCCCACCAGGGCCCCATCCACATTGGGCTGGGCAAAAAACTCGGCCGCATTGACCCCGGTCACCGAACCACCATACAGGATACGGATGGCCTCAGCCGTTTGCGCACCAAACAGTTCCGCCAACGCCGGGCGGATGACATCCCGGTGAACAGATTCGGCGTTCTCCCCCGAGCTGGCCTTGCCGGTACCGATGGCCCAGACAGGCTCGTAGGCAACCACCAGTTTCGGCGCAAAAGCGGCGTCCACGCCCTGCAAACCGGCCAACACCTGGCGATGGACAACTGCCGCCGTCTCCCCCGCTTCATACTGCGCCAGGGTCTCGCCCACACAGACAATGGGCACCAACCCGGCGGCCTGGGCGGCCAATACTTTTTTATTGACCGATTGATCGGTTTCGCCAAAATATTGCCGGCGCTCGGAGTGGCCGAGAATGACATACTGGCAAAATTCCCTGACCATGCCAGGTGAGATTTCGCCAGTAAAGGCGCCTTTTTCTTCCCAGTGCATGTTCTGTGCGCCCAAGCCAATGCCCGTACCGCCCAGCAGGTTGGCAACCGCCACCAGGGACATGGATGGCGGGCAGACAACTTTCTCCACCTCGGTGATGGATTTCAAGTCACCCCCAAGCACCATAATCAATTCACGGGCTTCGGCAACCGTTTTGTTCATTTTCCAGTTTCCGGCAACAAGCGGAGTTCGCATACGTCTTACCACCTATTGGATTTGGGATTTTAATTCTGTCGCCCGGTTCATTACCCACATTGGAATATTTTCACGGGTTAACAATTGCTCAAGGACAACATTGGCCTGGCGGGTTTGTTGTTGGGCCAATAATAACTCGGCTTCCAAGAGTCGCGCTTCAGCCGCCTGCGGCCACTCGGCAAGCAGCCTTTCAACCAACGGCTCGGCGTCTTCCGGGTTGCGATTGACCAGCGTATAACGCGCCTGGGCGAACAACGAAACATATTCTCCCGAATCGGCCAGATCACCAAATTCAAGATATTGCGGTGCACGCGGGTCCTGGTAAGCAAAATAGATGGTCTCAAGCAGGTTTTCCGCAACAGGCGATAAGGCCACCGGCGCGCGCTCATAAGCGCGGTGATACATAATCGCAGCAGCCAGCCAGAGCCCGCGTTCTTGCAAAGCACGACCGCCACCTATAAGCAGGCCAGGTTGGTCTGATTCAGCCGCCAAATCAGCAGCATCATGAATTTCAGAATAGCCGTCTTCAAATTCCCCGGCCTCGATCAATACAGCCCCCAGCAACAGCCCGGCACGTGGATCGTCCGGGTTCTCCTCCTTAAGGCGCTGCGCTTCCTCGATACTGACCTGCTCCAGGACAATCGCTTCGAACTGGACGCCTGCGGAATTATCGACAGTCGTTGAAGCGGGGACGGCCGGTGTGGCAGCATTCTGTGCACCCGCATTACCCGCTACGCCGCGGTTCCTGGTGGCCCAGAAGACAACCAGGCAGCATAACGAAAGCAACACCACCAGGGCAACCCACATCCAGCGATACTTGCGCGGCCGGGGAGCTGCCGACTGGAAAGTGGTTTCCTGTGACTCGGTGACAGGCGGTGCGGGCTGCTGGAGGACTGTCATCGGCGCGGAAGCGGATTTTTCTGTGGGGGCAGTCGCAGGTTCTTTCATGGCAGGCGACACAGGCTTGACCTGGGTGGTTGTCGTGCTGTCGCGCCAGGCCTCAATGAAGGTCGCAACCATGTCACCGACATCCTTGTACCGATCCGCCCGATCTTTAGCCAATGATTTGAGCAGGAAACGCTCCAGGTCTGAAGAAATGGTCGGGTTGACGTCACTGGGCATGGGCAGCGGCGCGTAGATATGATCGTGAATCACAGAAAACGGGGTATCGGCGCTGAAAGGCACGCGGCCAACTGTCATTTCATAAATCATCACACCAAAAGAATAGATATCTGTGCCGTTGTCGAGATCTTTCTTGCCCAGCGCCTGCTCCGGAGAAATGTATTGCGGCGTACCAAGCACGACATCGGATGTCAGGGTGGATTCGCTGCCCTGTGCAATGCGGGCCAGGCCAAAATCGGCCAGGTATATGCCGCCATCATTTTCAAGGATGACATTTGACGGCTTAATATCACGGTGCAGGATGTTGCGTTTGTGCGCATAAGCCAGGCCAGCGCCAATGCTTTCCACGATATGCTGCACCTCGCTGCCAGAAAGCGGCCCGCGCTGCAGGCGGGCCTTGAGGGTCTCCCCCTCAATG
>JANJTV010000019.1 GCA_024710905.1 Anaerolineales bacterium
CTGGCCGCGCCGGTACGGGCCACGCTCGAAACGTTAACCCGATTACAGGCCCAGCCCAACTCCCCAGTGGTTGTGCTCGACCTGTGCTCCACCAAGACACAAATTGTGGCCGCCATGCAAGACCAGCCACCCAACTTTGACCCGATTGGCGGGCACCCGATGTGCGGCAGCGAACTCTCGGGTTTCGAGCACGCCCACCCGTTCATGTTTGATAACGCGCCCTTTGTACTTACACCGCTGCCGCGCACCAGTCCGCAAGCCGTGGAACTGGCGCTTGAGTTGATCAATGTGATTAATGCCCAGCCCATCTTGCTGGATGCCGAAACGCACGACCGCTGGACGGCGAACACCAGCCACCTGCCCTACCTGTTGGCCGCCGCCCTCAGCCTGCACCTGCCCGCAGAATCCGCGCCGCTGGTTGGCACCGGCATTGGCTCCACCGCCCGGCTGGCGGGCAGTTCGGTGACGATGATGGCGGACATCCTGGCCACCAACCGCGAGAACGTCTTGCAAGCCCTGCGCGGGCTGAGATTCCAACTCGATGGCCTGGAACACGCCCTTCGGGAGCCCGCCGCCGAGCCGGAATTGATCGCCCTGCTCGAAAAAGCCCGCCAACAATACCAATCCCATATCATCAAGGACAAACCCAATCAATGACCGACGAAAAACCGACTGTCGCCTTCCAGGGCGAGCCGGGCGCGTACAGCGAGGCCGCAGTGCTGGAATATTTTGGCGGGCAGGCCCGCCCGTTGCCATGCGCCAGTTTTGAGCAGGCCTTTGCCGCCGTACAGGGCGGGCAGGCGGCGCTGGGCATGCTGCCAATTGAAAACTCTCTGGCAGGCAGCATCCATCGCAACTATGACTTGATGCTTGAACACGACCTGCATATTGTTGGTGAACATTACCTGCGCGTGAAACACTGCCTGGTTGGCCTGCCCAGCGCAGAAATCGGGCAGGTGAAAAAAGTCATCAGCCACCCGCAGGCGTTGGCCCAGTGCGACCACACCCTGCGGGCCATGCAGGTGATCACTGAGCCGGTCTATGACACTGCTGGGAGCGTGAAAATGGTGAAAGCGGGCGGCGACCCAGGTGTGGCGGCGATTGCCTCCAGCCGCGCAGCGGAAGTGTATGGCATGAAGGTGCTGCGCGAAGGAATTGAAGACAACCCCGCCAATTACACGCGCTTTCTGGCGCTCTCGCGCCAGGCGGCCCTGGCCAGTGAGAATGCCAAGACCTCGATTGTGTTCTCGCTTAAGAATGTTCCCGGCGCGCTGTTCAAAGCGCTGAGCGTGTTTGCCCTACGCGAGATTGACCTGAGTAAGATCGAGAGCCGTCCGCTGGCAGGCCAGCCCTGGGATTACTTGTTTTATATAGACTTCCTGGCCAGTGCGGACGAACCCAATGGCAGGCGCGCATTGGAACACCTGGGCGAAATGGCGGCATCCCTGCGCGTGCTGGGGGTCTATCCGCGTCACGAGAACTGGCAGGCCAGCCATGAATGAGCGCATCACCAAAGGCTACAGCATTGCCCTGTTGGCGACATTGCTGTGGTCGTTTACCGGCATCCTGATCAGTTACTTAAACAAGAATTACAGCCTGCCATCGCTGGTGCTGGCCTTCTGGCGCGACCTGTTTGTGGCGCTCGGGCTGGGGTTGGTCTTCCTGCTCGTCAGCCGCAGGCGCTTTGCCATGCCCCGCGCGGAGTGGGGATTTTTAATCCTGTACGGGTTGGTGCTGGCGGTCTTTAACAGCATGTGGACCTTTTCGGTGCAGTTCAACGGCGCGGCGGTCGCCACCGTGCTGGCGTTTTCCTCCCCGGCCATGACGGCCATCCTGGAAAGCCTGTTCCTGAAAACCAGGCTTAACCGCATTGAGTGGGTCTCGATTGGCATCAGCTTCATCGGCACGGCGCTGGTGGCAGGGGCCTTTAATCCGCAGGTCTGGCAGCTCAACCTGCCGGGCATCACCTTCGGGCTGCTGACCGGGTTATTCTTCGCCTTCTATAACCTGATGGGCAAACGTTCGGCCAACCAATCGCTGGATTCATGGAGCGTGTTGTTTTACAGCTTCGGCATCGCCACCGTCTTCCTGTTCGGCTTCAACCTACTGTTCGACGGGCTGCAAGCCAAACCCCTGCTGGGCGAACTGCTCTGGCTGGGAAATTCCGTTCCCGGCTGGCTGATCCTGTTCTTCCTGGGCGTTGGGCCGACCGTGGGCGGATTCGGGCTGTACACCCTGAGCATGCACTACCTGCCCGCCACCACCTCCAACCTGATCGCCACCCTCGAACCGGCACTCACGGCCATCTGGGCGTATTTCATCCTGAGCGAAGTGCTGACCGGCGAGCAATTACTGGGCGGCGGTTTAATCCTGGCCGGGGTGGTCCTGCTGCGCTGGAACGAGGGAAAAAGCGAGTAAACAGCCATTAGCAGTCCCTTTCCATATTCGATACTTCATCTTCCATCTTTATTTCAAAATTCCCTTGACGCGTAGAACAATGACAAGTACACTAACGCCCATTCACACCATGAACACCCAAACCCACACCTACTTCTTCTGGTTTTATTTTTACGGCTCCCCGACCCGGCAGCCGTCGGCGGCGCTTAAGTAGGTTCTGGAATTTGACAGGAAACCGAGAAAGTGCGAGGCTGACCGGCCTCGCACTTTTTTTGATTAACTTTCATCACGGAGGCACTATGAGTATCCGAGGCGTACGCGGCGCAATCAGCGTCACCGAAAACACCACCGATTCCATCCTTGCGGCCACCCGAGAGCTTTTGCAGGAAATTGTGCAGGCCAACCCCTTGCTCGAAAAGAGTGAACTGGCCAGCATTTTCTTTACCCTGACCGATGACCTGGATGCCGTCTACCCGGCCCTAGCCGCCCGCGAACTGGGCTGGGTGGATGTGCCGTTGCTATGCGCGCGCGAGATCGCCGTGCCGGGCGGTCTGCCACGCTGCATCCGCGTGCTGCTGCACTGGAATACAAACCTGCCGCAAAACGAAGTCCGCCACGTCTACCTGCGAGAAGCCGCCTCCCTGCGGCCCGACCTGGCTCGGGAAAACCAGTAAGGGAATATTTCGAAGTTCCAGCACTAACACGAAACGCTTACGAAACAAACGCCTTAATCATCCTATTATTTGAGCAGTAATTAAAGGAGAACCAGAATGATGATCGTCATGCGAACCAACGCCACCGAGGAAGAAATTGCCGGGGCCATCAGCTACGTGGAAAACCGCGGCCTGCGCGCCCATCTCTCTCGTGGGGCTGAACGAACTGTCATCGGTATCGTCGGCGACATCCGCCGTGTGCAAAAAGAAGCCATCGAGACGCTCCCGGGCGTGGATCACGTCGTACGTATTTCCCGCCCCTACAAACTGGCCTCGCGGGAATTCCAGCCGGACAATACCGAATTCAACATCAACGGTGTGCGCGTCGGCAGCAACCAGATTTTGATCATCGCCGGGCCGTGCTCTGTCGAAAGCCGGGAACAACTACTGGAGACCGCCCATGCCGTACGCGAAGCTGGCGGGCACGCCCTGCGCGGCGGTGCCTTCAAACCGCGCACATCTCCTTATGCCTTCCAGGGCATGGGCGAAGCCGGGTTGGAGATCCTGGCCGAAGCCCGTCAGATCACCGGCCTGCCCATTGTCACTGAGGTGATGGCCCCTGAGCAGGTGCCGCTGGTCGCCAAACATGCCGATGTGCTGCAAATTGGCGCGCGTAACATGCAAAACTACAACCTGCTGCACGCTGTCGGGCAGACCGAACGCGCCGTGCTGCTCAAGCGCGGTATGTCGGCCACGGCAGAGGAACTGCTGATGGCCTCCGAATATGTACTTTCCAACGGCAACCGGCGCGTTATCCTGTGCGAGCGCGGCATCCGTACCTTCGAGACCGCCACGCGAAATACGACTGACATCAACGCCGTGCCGGTCTTAAAATCGCAGACCCACCTGCCTGTCTTCCTCGACCCCAGCCACTCGACCGGCAAAACTGAATACGTCACCGCCATTGCCCGCGCTGCCGTGGCGGCCGGGGCCGACGGCCTGATTGTCGAGATTCACCCTCATCCCGAAGATGCTGTCTCCGACGGGGCCCAATCCATGCGCCCGGAGCAATTCGCCGACATGGTGCGCCAGGTCAAGGCCATCGCCGAGGCCATTGGCCGCACCGTGCCGGAGCACAAACGCGAAATCGCCTGAATCCATGCAATCGCTTGCCATCCGGCCCATCCCACACCCCCTGCAGGCAGCCATCCGTGTACCTGGCTCAAAATCGCTCACCAACCGCGCCCTGCTGATTGCCGCCCTGGCGCATGGCACAACCCGCCTCGAAAATGCACTCTTCTCTGACGACTCGCGCCACTTCGCCACCGCCCTGCAAACCCTGGGCTTTGATGTGGAATGGGATCAGCCGCACCGCCAGATCAGCGTGACCGGGCTAGGCGGGCGGATTCCCGCCAACCAGGCGGCCCTTCAGGCGGGCAACGCCGGAACCGCCGTGCGTTTCCTGAGCGCCTTCCTGGCCCTGGGACATGGTGACTACACGCTAGATGGCGACTCTCGTATGCGCGAACGTCCGCTTGGAGATTTGATTCACGCCCTGCAACAACTCGGTGTGGACATTGCCGCGCTCCATCACAACAATTGCCCGCCAGTACGGATTCAGGCCAGCGGCCTGCCGGGCGGTAAAACCGAAGTCAGCGGCGAAATCTCCAGCCAGTTCCTGTCGGCCCTGCTGATGTCCGCACCGTATGCCCGCCAGCCAGTTGAAATCACCGTCACCGGCGAACTTAATTCACAGCCCTATGTCGCCATGACCCTCGCAATCATGCAGCAGTTTGGCGTGCCAGTGGAGCAGAAAAATATGCGTCACTTTCATGTGTCACAGGGCCGGTACCAGCCAAAAGACACCTACACCATCGAATCAGATGCTTCGGCCGCTTCATATTTTTTCGCCGCGCCGTTAATCTGTAATGGCAGTATCACTGTGCAAAACATATCCAGGACATCCATGCAGGGCGACATCGCCTTCCTGGATGTCCTGGTAGACATGGGCGCGAACATCCAGCGCGAGGGGAACCAGGTCACAGTCAGCAACTCCGGCCAGCCGCGCGGCGTGGACGTGGACATGCGCAACATCCCGGATACAGCCCAGACCCTGGCAGTGATTGCCCCGTTTTGCAGCAGCCCGACGCGCATCCACGGGATTGCCTCCGCCCGGCTCAAGGAAACGGATCGGATTTCGGCCACCTGCGCCGAACTGCGCAAACTGGGTGTACCCGTGGAAGAGTTCTCCGACGGGATGTTAATTCATCCTCGTGAAGACCTCCGCCCGGCCAGGATTGCCACCTACAACGACCACCGTATGGCCATGTCCTTCAGCCTGATTGGCCTACGCATACCGGGCATAACCATCGAAAACCCCGGCTGTGTCGCCAAGACCTTCCCAAATTTCTTTGAAACACTGGAACAGTTACAATGAATAAAACTTACCGGTTCGGCTTGCTGGGCTACCCGTTACAGGGCAGCCGCTCGCCCGACCTGCACAAGGCCGCACTGCAGGCCGCCGGGTTGGCCGGGGAATATCGCCTGTACCCGGTTGAACCGGGCGACATCAAACGCCTGGAGGAACTGCTGGCCCACCTGCGAAACGGCAACCTTGATGGTCTCAGTGTGACCATTCCGCACAAACAGGCGGTCCTACCCCTGCTCGACTCGCTGAGCGAAACCGCCCACGCCATCAGGGCGATAAACACAATTTACGCTCGTGACAGCAGGCTGATTGGTGAAAATACCGATGCGCCCGGTTTTATAATGGATTTAGATAAGCAAGGTGTCAGCGGTAGGACCTGCCTGGTACTTGGCGCGGGCGGCGCGGCGCGGGCGGTTGTCTCCCGGCTCAAGACCAATGACTGGGAAGTAACCGTTGCGGCCCGGCGCACCAGCCAGGCCGAGGCCCTGGTCTCGGAGTTCGACCTGTCGGGAGCCTGCCGGTTGGATTCCATCCCGCAGGCTAACTTTGACTTAATCGTCAATACCACGCCGCTGGGCATGATTCCCAATGAACAATCCTGCCCCTGGGAGGGAGACTTCCCGACCGGCGCATTTGTGTATGACCTGGTTTACAAACCGCCGGAAACGCTGTTAATGCAACGGGCACGCGCCGCCGGGCTACGTACCTGCAACGGACTGGGCATGTTGCTTGAGCAGGCTGCGCTGGCGTTTGAAATGTGGACAGGCTACCCGGCCAACAAGGATGCCATGAAGAGGGCCCTCGCATGAAGACCATTGCCACCCGTACCACTTTATTGGCGGACCATTTTTATGCCAGCCTGGATGCCCGCCTGCAGGGCATGAACGACGGCCCGCCTGTCATCCGGCTAGATGTCGGTTCGCCAGACCTGCCGCCGCCCACTTCGATTTTGCAGGCGTTAAATGATTCAGCCGCCAACCCAAATCATCACGGCTACCAGCCCATTAAGGGCGAACTGGCCCTGCGCCAGGCCTGGGCCGGGTTGTACAAAAGATTGCATGACGTGACGCTCAACCCGGATACTGAAATCGTCACCTTGCTCGGTTCAAAAGAGGGAATTTTCCATCTCTCACTGGCCGTACTGGAGGCCGGGGATGTGGCTCTGGTGCCCGACCCGGCCTACATGACCTATGCGCGTGGGGCGCAGTTTGCCGGTGCGCAGCCAGTGGCCCTGCCCCTGCGCTGCGAAAACGGCTACCTGCCGGAGCTTGACTCCATCCCGGCGGAGTTGCTCGATCACACCCGTCTGCTCTGGTTGAACTACCCCAACAACCCGACTTCCGCAGTGGCCAGTCTGGACTTTTACCAACACGCGGTTGATTTTGCCAGGAAGAACAGCCTGCTGGTTATTGCAGATAGTGCCTACACGCAAATCACATTTGACAGCTTCCGCGCGCCATCCATCCTGGAAATCCCCGGCGCGCAGGAAGTGGCGATTGAATTCAATACCCTTTCCAAATCGCATAACATGGCAGGCTGGCGCATGGCCGTGGCCGTCGGCAACCCGCAGGTGATTAAATCGCTTGGCGCAGTGCAAGCCAACGCCTCCTCCGGCGCATTCAAACCAGTGGTGGATGCAGCCATCACAGCCTTAAACGGCGACCAAGCCTGGCTGGCCGAACGCAATGCCACCTATGCCGCCCGGCGTGACCTCCTGGCAAAACGTTTCACCGCGCTGGGCTGGGAATTCGACCTGCCGCGTGGGGCACTGTATTTCTGGCTGCGCTTGCCGTTTGGCGGAATTACATCCGTCGACTTCACCAACCGCCTGCTCGAAACCGCCCACGTCAGCCTGACGCCCGGCACGGTCTTCACTCGGTCCACATCGGCCTCACGCAGGTAGCTGATGCCGATCATGCTTGGGGCGAACATCGATCCCTCGTCGATCCGACCCGGCAGGACGATGAGCAGGTTGACCCCAAGGTCGTTGACCTGCTTCGAGACGTCTTGCCGAACGCCGGTCGCGATGCTGACGAGCAGGATAATCGCCGTGCTTCCAACGGTGATCCCGAGCGCGCTCAGAATGGCGCGCTGCCATTGCTCATGCAGGCTACGAAGGGCGGAACGGACATTTGGGAACTCGAGGGGCACTCCCCAATTCTATGGTGGCTCGATCGATTTCGTTGCACGGGAGGGACCCGGGCGAGATAGAA
>JANJTV010000045.1 GCA_024710905.1 Anaerolineales bacterium
TCGGTCATGGGTCGTTGCTGTACTTGTGGGGCAGTTGCCATTGACATCTCCTTTTGTAGAATAAATATCGGTACTTAAAAATTTTACGACAAGACAACCCTGAATGCAAATAAAAAAGCCGCCGCATTCTGGTGCGACGGCATTGGTTTTATCTCGCTGACCGGGATTTATGGCTTGCAGTTTGTCATTTCAAAGGAACCTCCGGGGATATCCAGGCGCTGGAAGGCATTTTCTGCAACCATGTAATAGTTGATCGTGCCGGTGGTGCCGCCATACTTGCCATCTGAGCTGATCGTGGCGGTGTAATCCAGCGCGTTACCTTCGGTCATGGGCAGCGAGTAATTCACCCCGCCAGCCGTGTAGAACAAGGTTACGCGATCGGCATTGGAAACCACTACCCGGATGGTCAGCGAGGAGGGTTCCCCGCACCCTGGCACGTTGAAGATCGCACTGCCCGAAATGGTCGGCGGGCTGTAGCGCATCTCCGGCGAAGGGGTGTTGGTATTGGTTGGCGTCAGTGTAGGCGTCGAGGTCGGTGTTAGGGTGGGCGTCGGCGTCGGTGTAATGGTTGGGGTCAAAGTGGGGGTAGGCGTCCAGGCTTCGATATTAATATTCACCGCTGCCGGGGTACTCCACTCGCCACTGCCACTCTGGGTGCGGACACTGATCTCATAAGGGCCGGGCGCGGCCGGTTCCCAGGGCTGGCGCATGGTGATGATGACCTGTGATTTGCTCGGGTTGGCGTCTGTGCGGATGACCTGGCCATTGATGCTCAACTCGATCTGCTGGATGCCGGTAAGGTCGCTGCCGTGGGAGACAATTTCCAGCAGTCCCAGGGGATGCGTACTCCCGTTTAACGGGGCGTCGATCCAGGCCTGCGGGAGGCTGTTAAACTGCGGGGTGGGCAGCCCACCCCCGGCAGGTGCGCAGGCGGCCAGTAGGGTGGAAATCAACAGCCATATCAGCAGTTTTTTGATGTGCATCATGGGGCAACTCCCTCTTCGATGGCAGGCAGGGTGGTGATCAATTCATCGCTGGCCTGGCTGGAACTGCCCAGATACCCGGCCGCGGTGGTGGTGCACTGTGCGCTGGCCGTGAACGTGGCCAGTGCGCCGGAATACAGGTAGGGCCAGTCATCCAGCGTTTTTCCGTAGTAATTGACCAATTGCGAGTTGTTGTACTTGTTTTGCAGGTAGGCAATGTGCCCTGGCAGCCAGAAGCCACCCTCCGGCCCGAGGTTCCCCGGCAGGAAGTTCATATCACCGGGCGGGTATTGCCCGCGCCTGGGTTCCAGCACAAAGGTCAGTTGGGTACTTTCCCCGGGGGTGAGCACCGGGGTGGGTTTGGCCATGGTCGGGTACAGTTCACCTGAAATGCTTGCACCCTGCCATTGGGTGGTCGCGTAATATGGGTCGATCAATATCCCCTTGCCAATCCAGTAGTCGTTTTGGGCCTGGGATTGAACAGCCACCAGGCAGGCGGTCTTGAACAGGGCGGGGTCGGGCAGGGCCATGCTTACTGCATCGGCCTTCATGCTCACTTCCACGGTCAGGAGGGCTGGCTGTACCTGGCCGCGCGGCTCGGGCACGGCGCGGATGGGCGGGCTGGGGATGCAGAGCGGTTCAAAGCCCTGGTTATGGGCATCGGATTCGCTGATGCACGAATTATTGTCAGCCACCAGGTATTCGACCTGACTGATGGTTTCGTCCAGCATGTTGCGGATCTGTTCCTTGCATACATCCGGGCAAGGCAGGCCGGTCTGTTCTTCAATTTGCTGGGCGGCAAAATCCACCGCCTGGCCCTTGCCGACCTCGACCAATTGCTCGTAATTGGGCAGGCTGGGTGGCAGACCGACGTAGGAGAGGGCTGCATTGACGGCGATTTCGGCAGCGGCGGCACATACGTCCTGCACCGACTCTACTGCGCTGTCGCTGATCTGCCCGGCGATCAGTTCGCCTTGCAGGCACATCGGGTTAAACTTGGCGACAAATTCCTTCAGTTTGGCCACCAGGGTGTTGTAAACCATTGAAACCGTGTTGATGGCTTCTTTCAGGAAACTGGTGAATTTCTCCCAGGCACTCGGTTCTTTATAGACATATTTGGCCGGGCAAATGGTCTCGCCGGGTTTGTAGATATCCCGGTAAAGAATGGCTTCGACGGCATTGACCGGCTCCCCGGTGGCCTTGTTGACGAAGGTCTTGTTCCCGAAGGCATCCTCGGTTTCTTCCACTTCCATGCCGTAGTACGGGTTTTCCAGGATGAGCACACAACGCATAAATTCCGCCTGCGGCAGTTCGATGGGTTTGAAGTCAATGATCTTGACGTCATACGGCATGGGAGGGGCAGGGGCAGCGGGTGGGGCATCCACCACCACCTGCTGGGTTTCGGCAATCCGTACGACCACCGTGTTGCTGGGGGAGCATTCCGGTGCGCCATTAATCAGTGGTATGACGCGGATGTAATAGGCCTCTATTGCCATTTCCACCCCGGCCAGGTTGCCCAGGGTCAGGCCACCCGGCACATTGCCCAGCGAGCCAACCGGCCCGAGGGTGGTGGTGCGCGGCAGGCCGGTCATGTCAATGGAAAACCTTGTTTCGTTGTTGTTTTTGCTGACCTCTCCACTCAGCAGTACTTCATTTCCGCCCACCTCGCAGCCTGCTTCAAACGGGGCGGCAGACACCTGCCAGAGGCCCTCTGTCACCGGGCCGGGCGCCAGGTTCCATTGCAACTGCTGATTGCCCGGCTGGTCTGTGCTGTTTTCAAGGGATGTATATGAGTCAAACTCTCCACTGCATTGCGTGTAATCGCACAGGGTCAACCGCCCGCCGTCCAGCACAAAGTAGCTTTCCCCTTCGGCTTGCAGCACCCGTTGGAAGCGGCCGATAAAGATCAAATCACCGCCACGCCAGCCCCAGGCTTCCAGGTCCACCACCGTTTGGCCGCTGGCAGGCGGCGCGGCAACCTGTGCAATGGCGGCATCCAGTTCAAACAGTCCGTTTTCGGGGGTGAAGAACTGGTCTGGAAGGCGTGGCACGCGACTCCAGGGGGAGCCGTCCAGTGAAATATAGTAATAGGTCTTCTCGTAAAAATTGGCGAACAGGGAATCATCGACCTGGAAGGCTGTCTCGGGGATCGGGCCGCCGGGCGGCAACGGGCTGGCAGAGGCGAGCTGGCTGCCCCCCAGCGCGGCGCAGATCGAATCGTCGATGCTCACTCCGGCCAGGGAGCCGGAGGTCTCGCCTGCCCCATTGAAGGCTGCGGCATAGTAGGTGACCTGGCCCGACAGGCCGGGATCGCTGAAGCTTAATCCGCCGCCGGAACCGGCTGCCAGGGTGGCGATTTTTTCAAACTGGCTGGCCTCATTGCCCAGCCGGTAGACATGAAATCCGTCTTCATTGTCCGAGTTGTCAATGATGGACAGGTTCACCGCGCAACCTGCCACTGTGGCAGAGATGCCGGGCGTAGCCGGGGCGGTGGGCGGCGGGAAGACGCTATTCCACCAGCCTGCCAGCGGGTTGGGGACATACGGGCTGGCAGGCGCGCTTGCACCGCTGTAGGGAACATCTGGCGCTGCGGGCAGGTCGGGTAGGCTCAGCAGGTAGGGAATGCGCAGGGGTGAGGCAACCGACAGGGGGGCGCCAGCCTGCAGGCCGGGGTTGGCAACCAGGATCTCCTGCGCAGGGACGCCTGCCAGGGCGGCGACATTCTCCAGCGTGTCACCCTCTACCGGGAAGTACAGCCGGTCGAAGCGGGCAGCCTGTTCCGAAATCATCACCTGGACGGGGTTGGCCTGCCCGATCACCCGACCACTGGCATCCAGCGCGCGAACGACCAGGCGCTGTTCGCCGGGGATGGATGCGACCCAGCTAAACTCGGCCAGGGTTTGCCCGGTCTGCAAGGCCTGTTCCCCGGCCAGTGCGCCGTTGGCATACAGCGCCAGGCGGGCGATCTGGTCGTTGGGCCTGGAGACCTGCACGCGAACGGGTAGGCTGGTGAGTTGCGGCCAGCTGCCCAGGCTTTCGGGATGGGTGATGCTCAGAAGGGTAGGTGGGGCGGGTGGCTGCGGGTTGGAGGAAGGCAGGTTGCAGCCGACAATAAAGAGCAGCAACAGGATGCCCAGCAGGTGGGGGCGTTTTTTTTGCATGAAGGCCTCGAGGTGTCAATACAGGACAGGGCGAGTTGTTTGGACTCGCCCTGCGGTTAGGAATATTGTATGGGTTGGGCAGGGCAATTGCAAGAGGCAATCCGAAGGCTGCCCTTGGAATCTTGTTGTTTCGGCTATAATTTTTGCCGTATGCAAACCACTCCCGAAACCATCCCCTCGCCGTCTGAACCACCTGCCCCGCGCTTTGCTTTCCTGAAACGCTTTGACAAGCGCCAGACGCTGATCCTGCTGCTGGCGCTGTGGCTGACCTCGCTGGCCCTCCATTTCACCTTCCTGAATTACCCACGCGCGATCATTTTCGACGAGACCTATTACATCCCGCTGGTGCAGAAGTACATCCACGGGCGCTTTCACCAGGAGAGTCATCCCCCGCTGGCGCGCCTGTTCATGTACCTGGGGCAGGAAATGGCCTTCCCGGACGCGGCAGCAGATGAGTTCGTGGACGAAAAAAAGGTTAATGAGAAATGGCCGATTGACTCCGAAATCCTGGGTTACCGGATTGCCCCGGCGGTATTTGGCACCTTCCTGCCGTTGTTGCTGTTCTGGTTGGTGCGCCTGCTGACCCGCGCCAACTGGATGGCTTTCATGGCCGGGCTGCTGGTGCTCTTTGATAATGCCATGCTGGTGCAGGGCCGGGCGGGACTGCCAGACACCACGCTGATCTTTTTCTGCCTGCTGAACATGGTCGCGTTTGTCTTGCTCTGGCAGCGAGAAGGGCCGCCGGACCGGCGAGACGCGTTGCTATGGCTGTGGTTTGGCCTGTCGTTTGGCGCGGCGCTGATGGTCAAATTCACAGCCGCTTTCCTGCTGGTTCTGCTCCCATTGGCGCTATTCTCGGCTTGGAGGCGCTTCGGGGTGGCTCGCCCGATTGGCCTGCTGGCGCTGTATGGCCTGGCGGCGGGAATCATGGTGCTGGGCGTGTGGCAGATCCACTTTGCGATGATCCCCAACCTGGTGAAAGGCCAGGAATACGAGATTTCGGAGCGACATGCGGCCATCCTGCGCGGCGAAGAACAGGTGGATGTTTCCACCCGTTACGTTATCCAGTTGCAGGATGCCCTGCGGTTTATCCTGAAATGGCACGACGGCGTGCCCAAGTTGAAACTGGGCCAGCCGGAGGAGATCGGCAGCCCGTGGTACCAGTGGCCGTTTGGCGGGCAGGCCATTTCCTATCGCTGGGAGACGCCCGACGGGCAGTCTTACCGGACGACCTACCTGCTGGGCAACGCTGTCACCTGGCTGGTCTCGCTGATTGGTGTACTGGCCGCTTCGGCGACGGCGCTTTCGGATGTTTTATTTCGTTTCCTGAAGAACGACCAGCGCCGCTGGCTGTACCCGTTCCTGTTGCTGTACTGGGGTTACATGGCGGGCATCATGCGCATCGACCGCGTGATGTACCTGTATCATTACCTGCCGCCGCTGCTGATCGGGCTGGTGTTGTTCTTTTTGTTGTTCCAGATGATTGAGACGATTTCAGTTGAGGCCAAAAAGAACATCCTGAGGTGGATGACGGTTTTCCTGCTGCTGGTCTTTTACATCTATATGCCGTTTGTGTACTACCAGCCGCTGACCCGTGAACAGATCACCCAGCGGGCGGTCTGGCCGGTCTGGCAGATGCGTGTTGCGGGGGATTGGATCACCGGTCCGGCGCGTTCGTCGGACGGGAAATGAGAAATCGTTGGCCGAGCTTGCCGGGACCAATAGTGTTTTTGCCGCAGTGTCTTTTGTGGTGAAAGTGCTTCAACCCGCCAGTTCTGCCTGCCTGCGGGAGGCAATGTCTTTCAGGGCATAGGGCAGGTAGAGTAACGCAGCAATGACGAAAGCGATCACCTCCAGTTGCAAAATGTACCAGGGCCAGGGAGCCAGCAGGTCGAGCATGGATGGGAAATCCGGTTTACGAGCAATGAACAGGTAATTGCTGCCAATGGCCAGGTTGATGAAAAAGACAAAGACCATATAAATATTCGTCCACAGGAACATTTTCTTGAATGAATCCAGTGTTGGCCTGAATCCTTCCACGACTGCCATATACATGCAGGCTATAAACAGGCCGCCGTGGTCGGCAAAGGTCTGGAAGGCTCTAAAGTGCGGGAAGCCGTATATGCCCGCATCCGGTGTCAGCAGGGCCTGTAGTGCCCCGCCCAGCCCGAGGAAATAGGCGATCTCGAAAATCTGGTAGTTTTTCTGCACCAACATCACAATGCTCAGCCAAATGAACACACTGCACAGGTGCAAGGGCAGCATGGTCTGGATGGTCCACTCAGAATAGGACAGCACCCACCAGTGCCAGGAAAGCTCCGCAACCAGGATGAACCCCGCCAACCCTAAGCGCACGTTGCGGCGGGCGGTTTCGTCCCAGATGTTCCTGAAGTAAAAAAAGGATAGGCAGACCAGTCCAATGATTCCCAGCGCCAGCAGGTGGGGGATGCCGAACAACTCAAAGCCGCCACCGGTATAGTCTTTTTCAAAATAGGTTTCCATGGCCGTCTCCTTTTGGGTACAAACACTGAAAACGCTTCGTGGTTTCCGTATATGAAACTGGACGAATTGGCGTACAATTAGCCTATTCATCGCCGAGAGGGATATTCATGTTCAAATCACCCGCCAGTGCCCAATCCCCGCAAGAGCGCCTGCTGTTGTTGATGCGCCTGACCCAGAACCTGGGCGCGTCCAGCCATCCCGACGAAGTACTCAACACGGTCATGGACGATGTCCTCGTCGTGACCGGGGCGGAGCGTGGGTTTGTGCTGCTGGGTCGCCCGACGCCCGGCGGGGAGAACAAAATTGTGGCGCGCGGCATGGCGGAAATCGCACTCGATTCAAAAGAGTTTGGCTACTCGCGCAGCGTGGTGGAGCAGGTGCTTGAAAGCGGCCAGCCGGTCGTCACCGACGATGCCCAGGCCGATGCCCGATTTTCTGGGAGCGCCAGCATCATGGGGCTGCACATCCATTCCATCATGTGTGTCCCGCTGATGTACCAAGGGCGCGTCCTGGGTGTCATCTACGTGGATAACCACGCCCAGCGCGGCATTTTCACCCAGCCCGACCTCGACCTGCTGAATGCCATTGCGGCCACCACCGCCACAGCTTTTGAAAATGCCCGCCTGTATGCCGAAACCCGTGCTCGCGTTGAAACACTTGACCTGCTGCGCCAGTTCAACCAGGAGGTGGCCTCCAGCCTTGAATTGCGCAATGTGTTGCCCCGGTCCGTTGAGGCCATCCGAAGCATGGTGGGTGGCTCCACGGGCTCGATCCTGACGGTCGAAGGCGACCACTTGGTCTTTCAGGTGTCGGTCGGCGAAAAGGAAGTTTCCGCCCAGCCGTTTCGCATCCCGATCACCCAGGGCATTGCCGGGTGGGTGGTAGCCAACATCCAGCCGGTGCTGGTTAATGACGTGGCCAACGACCCGCGTTTTTATGGCACCTTGGATCGCGAAACCGGCTTCACCACCCAGTCGCTTATCGCTGCGCCGTTGGTGGTGGAAGAAAAAGCGATTGGTGTGATTGAGATCTTTAACAAACCGGGCGGTTTTACCGATGCCGATCTGGATGTGCTGGTGACGTTTGCTGCCAGCGCCTCCGTGGCGGTTGAGAATGCCCGTCTTTATGAGCAGGCCCAATCCAAGCTGGCCACCCTCGACCTGCTCCGCTCCATCAGCCTTGAGATTACCTCCACGCTGGACCTGAAACGTGTGCTTTCGGCCTCTACGCAGGCCGTTAAAGAACTGTTGGGCGGCACGGCCGCCTCCATCCTGACGGTGGACGGGGACGACCTGGTCTTCCAGGTGGCGCTGGGTGATTCGGCCAACAGTATCCAGCCTCAGCGCGTACCACGCGGCTCCGGCCTGGCGGGCTGGGTGGTGGACAATAAGGAGCCGGTGATCGTCAATGATGTCCGTAATGATGCCCGCTTCTTTGGTGGGTTCGATAAAAACTCCGGTTTCACCACCCTGTCATTGATTGCCGTGCCCTTGTTGGTCAACGAAACTGCCATTGGCGTGATCGAAGTCTTTAATAAGCCAACCGGTTTTTCACAGGAAGACCAGGACCTGCTGGAGACATTTGCCGCCAGCGTGGCCTTTGCCATTGAAAATGCCCGTTTGTACCAGGTGGCGGTTGAAAAAGGCCGCCTCGAGCGCGAATTGCAGGTCGCCCGCCAGGTGCAGGCCAGCCTGCTACCCAACGAAACCCCGGCTGTCCCAGGCTGGCAGCTGGCCGCGCAATGGATTCCCGCCCGCGAGGTGGCGGGGGATTATTACGATTTCATCCGCCTGGAAGGCAGCCAGGCTTTGCAGGGTTGGGGTCTGACGGTGGCGGACGTGGCCGACAAGGGCATGCCCTCTGCTTTGATGATGGTCAACACCCGCGCCATTTTGCGCGCTTCAATCTTTTCTTCCCCCGACCTGGCCCACGCGGTTGAGCGTACCAACACGCTCTCGGCCAGCGATTCGGACAACTCCATGTTCGTGACAATGTTTACCGCGTTAATCCAGTCGGAAAGTGGTTTGGTGACCTACGTCAATGCCGGGCATAACCCTCCGCTGCTGTTGCGCAAGGGCAGCAAAAAGCCCGAAGAGCTGACCCGCACCGGCATGGCGCTGGCCATCATGCCGGACATGCCGTACGAGCAAAGGAATGTGGAATTAAAAAGCGGTGATGTCCTGTTGCTTTTCACCGATGGCGTGCCGGATGCCCTGGACGCCGCCGGGCAGGAGTTTGGTATGGAGCGCCTGACCAGCCTGCTGGTCAAGCACGCTGGCCTGTCCGCTACAGGACTGATGGAAAAATTGGAAGCCGCACTGACAGAATTTGTCGGCCAGGCCGCACCGTTCGACGACATCACCCTTATGGTGCTGAAGAAGGAATAACGGCACGTACTTAAATCTTTCTATGAAACTTGATCTCTCCAGCCTGAAACTTTCAATTGATGCATTAGAGAATGCCATTGGTTCGTCGCAAAGTCTTTTAAAAAATCCATCCCTGACGAGTGCAGATTTTGAGACGCTTAAGGCGGGTGTCATGCAGAATTTTGAAGTGGCGTATGAACAATGCTGGAAGATGATGAAACGCTGGCTGGAGGTGCAGGTCAGCCCGACTGAAGCGGATGGTGTGACTCGCCGGGAATTGTTCCGGCTGGCCGCCGAGAATTTATTGATTGAAAATGTAGAACTCTGGGTTGACTTTCACCAGGCCCGCATTCTGACCTCCCATACCTACCGCCAGCATAATGCCGATGTATCCTTCCAGGCTGCGTTGGATTTCCTGCCAGTTGCGCAGGATTTTTTCACTCGAATCTCAGCTCGTAATGATTGATCTGGCAGCAGAGCAGTTAACCCTGGTAAAAGAGTTTCTCGCTGCCCATGTTCCTGGTAGCGAGGTGATTGCTTTTGGCTCGCGCGTCAGCGGCGGGGCAAAACCGTACTCTGACCTTGATCTGGTTATTCGGGGGCAGGAGGCGTTACATTAGAAGCGGCTGGCGGTGTTGCAGGAGGCTTTCCAGGCATCCTCCCTGCCTTTCCGGGTGGATGTTTTGGACTGGCATGCAATTTCGAAGGAGTTCAAGCAAGTAATTCTCAGTGGGGTAATGGAAATTGTGCAACCAGCCAATTAATCGCTTGATTTCAATTCAGTCGCAAATTCCCTGGCGCTTGCAAACCGTTCTTGCGGTTTTTTGGCAAGCGCTTTTTGGATGGCATATGCAGCCTGCCGGGGAAGTTCTGGAACAAAGTCGCGTGGATTGGGCACTGGCTGGCTGAGGTGGGCAATTAGCAAGGCGCCAGGATTTTGATAAGAGAACAGCTTTTTCCCGGTGACTAACTGGTACACCAATGCCCCGAAAGAATAAATATCGGCCCGCGAGTCTATGTCCGCTGCTCCTTGAATCTGCTCCGGGGAGATGTAATCGAATGTGCCGAGAACCCCTCCCGTCTGCGTATACTTTGTGTTCCCATCCAGTATTTTCGCAATCCCGAAATCAGTGATCAGCGGGGTTGAGCCGTCCATCATGATGTTGGATGGTTTGATGTCACGATGTACAAGCCCTTTGGAATGGGCATATTCCAGCGCATCGGCAATCCCCTCAATGATGGGCATGGCATCTTTGAGTGCCAGGCGGCCCGAACTCCGGATGGTCTCTCCCAAATCCTGGCCGTGGATGTACTGCATCACCATGTAGGGCGTACCACCCACTTCACCTGATTCGTAAACAGGCACAATGTTGGGGTGCTGCAGCATGGAGGCAATCCTGGCTTCACGCTCGAAACGTTTACGAAATTCGGGGTCAGCGCTTAATGTCTCATTGAGAATTTTTACGGCAACAAGATGTCCTTTTCCTGGGTCGGTAGCTCTGTAGACATTGGCCATGCCGCCCCGGCCAATAAATTCCAACTGGTTATATGTACCAAAATGGGTCAGGGTTGGGCCGGATTCTTTTGATGCAGCGGAAGGGGTGTAATCAATTTGGATGCCAAACAGACGGCTGTCAATAAAGCTCCGTAACCAGCGCCTTGCCGGGTTGAACAGGTAAATTCCCAGTGCGGCTGATATCCCGGCGGACAGAATCACTTGTTCCTGCCCAATGAAATTTTGTAAAAGGCTGTTCAGGGCGAAAAAACTGGCTGCAAAAAGCCCGGCCAGGCTTGCGGTCAGGGTTCCATAAACCAGTGCGCGATTGATGACAAAGTTAATTTCCCAGAGCCGGTACCGCATGGCTGCGATTGTGATGGATACCGGGATAAAAAAACTAAATAAACTAAATAGAAGGTCAGGGATGGCTGAAAAGAAGAACGACCAGGCCGGGTTGCCCAGGGATGTGACCAGGGCGGTCTCGATGGAAACCCCGGCTGTGGCTGCAAATGCTATTTGCATCATATTGAAAGCAAAGAACCCGACCAGCCCGGAGACAACCCACTTGAGTTGCTGTTGTTCTGTTGGGCTGGCGACTTTTTTATACCGGTAAATTTGGGCAAATGCTGCCATTGCAAAGGAAGGGAACAGATATCCAGCTACAATTAAAAACTCTATTTCAAAGGCGTACTGCCTTGCTGCAATCAATGAAATTGCGCCGATCACAATATATGCCGCAATCCAGCGTGCCCAGCCGGGAACAAACTTCCCGGTGGGAAAAATCAGCGGGAAGCCGATGAAACAAATCAACCCGATGGCGCTGGCGACGTCAAAAATTAATTTCCATTCGGGCTGTTGCACGGTCAGGGTAAAGCCAAGCGGGGAGTGAATATTTGGCAGGCTGGCGATCATAAAGGAGACAAAAAGCACCATTCGATCGTCCGGCTTTTGCCAGGCCAGGCCAATGGCCAGCAGCAGGTAAACCAGCGCTGAGACTCCAAGAATCCCGGCTGAAATCCAACCGTATTGCTCCAGGGTCAGGTTGAGTGATTCGATGACTTGTATTTCGTCTGGCCGCAGGGGGTTAGGATACCCAATGGGTGGGCCAGGCCAGATATGCACTTCACCATCCATGCTGTGAATGTTGGTTTGCTGCCGCAGGCTACAGGGCTCCAACACGCAGGGTTGCGAAAGCACATCTTTCACGGCCACCACGCCAAGCAAGTTCATCGCGGTTTGCAGCCCAACCCCGACCACCCACACGATGCGCACAATCCAAAGCCAGCCGCCTTCTAGCCGGGTGCTGTCAATTGTCACAGGTGTATTTGAGGCCATATGCGCTCCCTGCTGTCTGCCGGTTTTCGTTAAATTCCCCGAACTGTGATTTTATTGTACATAAAATCCCCCAAAAACGACCCATTAACTGCATATTGCACTCATTACAAAACAGCTAGGTAATTTTCACCAGGGTAAACCTTTTTTCAATCACTTCGGCCTGCAACTGGCCGTTGGAAAGTTCTGAAAGCGCGCGTTGGAAGCCACCCAGTCTATCCGTTGGGAATTGCAGGGTCAGGGTGATATCCGCGGCAAAGTCCGAGTCGAGTACTTTGCCGCTTTGGGAGTGGGCAAGCAATTTCACTCGATCAAATAGGGGATAAGGCAGCGCCAGCAGGCAGGTGGCCACCTCGATTCGCCTGGCCCTGGCGGAGCGTTGGATAACCTCCTGCGCGGATTGCGTGTAGGCTTTTACCAGCCCGCCGGTGCCGAGCAGCGTCCCGCCAAAGTAGCGCGTCACCACAAGGCAGGCATCTCCCAACCCCGAGCCGTGTAACACGGCCAGTGCAGGCCGCCCGGCCGTGCCGGAGGGTTCGCCATCGTCGCTGCAATATTCCGTTACGCTGTTGCCGTGCCCGATAAGGTACGCCGGGACGTTGTGCGTTGCATCCGCATACCGTTGTTTTATCGTGTGGATGAAGGCTCTGGCTGCCTCCACGCTTTCAACTGGAGCCAGCGTGGCAATGAAGCGGGAATTTACCACGATAATTTCGTGGCTGCTTTCTCCGGCGGGCAGGTCGTAACTGGGGGCATTCATTGTTTCAGGTAGGGCTGCAGGAATTCCAGCGCGCGCTCGGCCACCTGGTCAGGAGTCAGGTTGTCGGTAGCCAGCACAAAATCCGCATGCTGGCGGGCGTGGGCCAAGCGTTCCTGCTGGGTCTGGTAGTCCTGCAAATTCCAGAAGGACGGCCCGCGCCGCAGCAGGGTGGTATCAAAACTGGCGTCGAGGAAGATCAGCACCTCAGGGTTGGTCAGGCGTTTCCACATATCTTTTACGTAGGAGTGCTCCTGGGCGATGTGGCGCACACGCAGGCCGCGCTGTTCCAACCGTTCTTTGAGCGAGGATTTGCCTGATGCGCATACCCCCACCAGGCCGATGGTAATCTCAGGCGTGGCTGTCATGAACAAGCAGGCTAATCTGTTGCGGGTTGCCGAGCACGGCCAGGGTGTCGTGTTTTTCCAGCACGCGGTCGTTGGCAGGTTGCACGTCTGGCTGGCCTTTGCGTTTGAGCAGCACCACGTTCAGGTCGTAGCGATCTTCCACCTGGCCGATGGTCTTACCGATCAGTTTGCTGTCGGGTTCAAGTGCCAGGCGCGCTAGGCTGAGGCTTTCGTTTTCGACCGTGATCGGGCGGGTGACGTCTGCCCCGCCCGCTGCAGCGGCGAAGGCGGGTGCAGCCATGCTGGTAGCGCTCATGGCCAGGAAGCCAAATTGCTTTTGCAGCGATTCGGCAAAGTCGTCGTCAAAAATGCGCACCACCACGCGGATGTCCGGTTTCAGGTTCCGCGCGCGCACGGCGATTTGCAGGTTCAGGGCGTCGTTCTGTGAACACATCACAATGGTGCGGGCGCGGGTGATGCCTGCTGCCTGCAGGGCGGCCTCGCGGGTGGCGTCGTCCTGGATGACCGGGATGCCCATCGCTTGCACGGTCTGTACCAGGTCTGCTGAGGGATTCAGTTCGATGGCCACCACCGGCTCGTCCATGGCGTGCAGGTTTTGCACGACGCGGTAACCGAGGTGCCCCAGCCCGACCAGGATGGTATGGTTATTGAAGGTGGAGGCGACAGCCATTTCCCACTCCTTGTTGCGTAATTTACGGTTGAAGATTAGCATGCCAAAATCGGCCAGGCCCGAGGCCAGGGTGCTCAGGCCAATGATCGGCATGATAAAAAAAACAATTTGTAAGAAAACATCATCGGGGAAATCACCAGCAGGCTGGAAGAAGGCCAGCGACAGCACCAGGTAGATCGATTCGGCCAGGCTGCCGGTGGCTTCATGCACCAGTCGAGCGCGCCCGTCGTAGAACAGGCCGATGCCCAGCACGGCGATGGTAAACAGGAATAAAGGGGTTCGGAACTCGTTCAGCAGCAGCCAGGTATCGCGTAGCGAAGCTCGCCACTGCCGCCATTGGCTTGCTTTCATAAATTGATTGGCAGCCTGACCGTCATGCGCCGTACATTATCTGCTGCCTGGCGCGGCATCACCCGCAGCACCACCACACTGATATCATCCACCGGGCGGTGCTCATCGAGCTGCATGGCCTGGGAGAGCAGCGCATCGGCCACTTCCTGGGCGGTCGGGTCGCTCTCTTCGAGCATGCCGCGCAGCGAGGTTTCAATATCCATTGGCGTGCCGCGCCGTGACCCGGCATGGACCAGCCCATCGGTGAAGATGATGACCGTCAGGTCTGGTTCGAGCGGGATTTCTGTGATGACCGGTTTGGTGTTGCGGGCAAAGCCAATTTGCTGGCTCTCGGAATCCAGTTTTTCAAGCCGCTCGGCGCGCATGACATAGACCGGCGAAGGGTTGTTGCGGGCCAGCACAATGGTGCGGGTTTGCATATCCACCGAGGCGATATTCAGTGTTGATGAGACCTTGCCACCTTTCTCGGTGTAGAGCAGGTCCGAGGCGGCTCGGGCTGCTGCGCCGTCGCGCACCCCTTCAGCCAGCAGGCTGATCACCTTCCGTACGACCTGCATCGAGATGGCTTTTGCGCCGCGCCCGGAGGACTGACCGTCTGCCAGCACCACTGACAAC
>JANJTV010000016.1 GCA_024710905.1 Anaerolineales bacterium
GCCTGATTCCGCCCTGCTGCGTGATGACCTGCCCATGCCCGAGTTGGCCGAAGTGGATGTCATCCGCCATTACATGCACCTCAGCCGCTACAACTACAGCGTGGACCAGGGCTTTTATCCGCTCGGTTCGTGCACCATGAAATACAACCCCAAGATTAACGAAGACACCTGCCGTCTGCCTGGCTTCCTGTTCAGCCACCCGTTACAGCCGATTGAAACCGTGCAGGGCAACCTGTCCTTGATGTATGAAATGCAGGAATGGCTGAAAGAGATCAGCGGCTTTGCTGCTGTCACCCTGCAGCCTGCGGCAGGCGCGCACGGCGAGTTCACCGGCGTTTTGATGATGGCCGCTTATCACAAGGCGCGCGGCGACCACAAACGCACCAAAATGCTGATTCCCGATGCGGCCCACGGCACCAACCCGGCCTCGGCGGGCATGCTTGGTATGTCGGTTGTCACCATCCCCTCCGACTCGCGCGGCAACGTGGACCTGGCCGCCCTAAAAGCTGCTTGCGACGATACGGTGGTCGGCCTGATGCTGACCAATCCTAATACGCTCGGCCTGTTCGATGAAAACATCGAAGAAGTGGTGCGCATTGTCAACGCCTGCGGCGGCCTGATGTACGGTGACGGTGCAAACCTGAACGCCCTGCTGGGCATTGTACGCCCCGGCGACCTGGGCTTCGATGTCATGCACTTCAACCTGCACAAGACCTTTGCCGTGCCGCATGGCGGCGGCGGACCCGGCTCCGGCCCGGTGGGCGTCAGCCAGCGCCTGGCCGATTACCTGCCTGCCCCACTGGTAGGGATTGTTGAAGCCGCCGAAGACGACACCCCACCCCTATACGGTTTTGTGACGCCAAAACACACTATTGGCCGCATGAAGGCCTTCCACGGCCACTTTGGTGGTGGCCTGGTGCGCGCCTACACCTACATTGTCATGCACGGGCCAGACGGGCTGAAAGCCCTCTCACAATATGCCGTGCTGAACGCCAATTACCTGAAAGCACGGCTGGAGAAACACTACAAAGTGCCCTTCAACCGCGTCTGTATGCATGAGTTTGTCATGGAAGGCCGTGTGGAAGGCACCGACGTGCGCGCCCTGGACATCTCCAAGCGCCTGATGGATTTCGACTTCCACCCGCCAACCAATTACTTCCCGTTGATTGTCAGCGAAGCCCTGATGATCGAGCCGACCGAAACGGAGAACAAACAAACCCTGGATGCCTTCGCCGACGCGCTGATCCAGATCGTTGAGGAAGCCCGCACCAACCCCGAGCTGGTCAAGACCGCGCCGCACAACACCCTCTTTGGCCGCATGGACGAGGTCAAGGCCGCCCGCGAACTGGTGCTGTGCTGCTGGCTGCCGGAGAATTACGAACAGTTGGAAGCGTAAAGCGGCACCACAACCGAAAACAAATACTCCCCAAACCAATGGGGAGTATTTGTTTAATCAATCATGGCTGTATGTCCAATAATCACCCAACCACATGCGTCTGAAAGGCCTGCTTTGCAGCGGTGTACCCCATCTCGATTAACTTCGCGGAGACATCCCCGTCATAATCAATAATCCGCGCGGCAGACAGGAAGTCCTGCGGCGCAACAATCACCACGTCAACCAGGCGATACTGGTACGGTCCGGGCCCTTCGGCGCGCTCGCGTTCGGCAAAACGGTTATACGCGTCAATCAGCCGCAAGCGCTCCCGAAAGGAAGCCAGCAGCGCCCAGTCCAGCGTCCAAGTGATCGCCTCGCCGAACGAATCAGGCATACGCCGCGCCGCCTGTGGCGCTGCCTGCCCAGCCTCCCACCAAGGAGTCATCAGCACCACCACCACCTGGGCAGGTACATCAATAGGCGCATTTTTCATCGCATCCAGGGCTGCGCCCAACGGCGTGTTGGCCACCACCGCTCCATCCCAATAATGCGCCCGGGTGGCTTCATCGTACGTCCAAGGGTAAACCAGCGGGATGGAGCAACTGGCCAGGATGCGCTCGGCAGTGATTCCCGGGAATACATCCCGGCGCGGCTCGCCCGTCTCATACTTTGAAACAGCGCGATTACTGAAAAGCACCCGCTCCCCAGTTTGCACATTGGTTGCCGCAATCAATAATGTTTTTGCGCTTTCAGCAATTTTCTTTTCATCAAACCCAAAACGGCGATACAGCGTCCGTTTCAACGGGCCAGTATCCAGCAGGTTAATCCAGCGGCCCACCAGCCGCTCGGCCAGCCAGCGCGGCAGCAACGGCAGGGGCGGCCAGAAATGGTCCGGCGTGGGCGAGGTGGCCTCTTCGGGTTTAACCTGCGGCAGGTTGGCATCCATGATGTCACCAAAAGACTTGTGCGCAATCCAGCGCGCCAGACCGCGCATACCCGGCGGCAGGCCCTGGATGTTATGCTCCTCCAAGCTGTGCCAGACCTGCGCCAATTGTTTGGCATTCATCCCACCCACAATCGCCGCGCCATTCACCGCGCCAATCGACGTCCCGACCACCACCTGTGGGTCCCAGCCAATCTCCTCGAGATACTGGTAAACCCCGGCATGAAAAGCCCCCCTACCTCCGCCGCCCGAAAGCACCAACGCCCGAATTGGTTCCATGCTGCCTCCTTGTTTCGTTATTAATGTTTATAGAGGGAGTTCCCGCGCCTGTCAAGCCCGATGTTTTGCCGCAGGCAGACTTCTCACAGCCAGAATCCGGTTAAATAAACCGGCCACCCGCTACGGGGTGACCGGGAATCATTATTACCTGGTAACGGCTTGTTATTTCTTGGGGCCGCCCTTTTTGAGCCAGCCGGGCGGGACAAATGCATCCCGTTCGCTGCCGATCATGTTCAATTCCTTCCAGATCTGCCCCCAGCCCATCCCGGCAGCCCGTTCGGCCAGCAGGTCATCGACGCTGGCGCCATTGATGCTGCTGGTTTTCAACGCAAGCATGATAGTGCCCATGCCCAGGCCGTCACAGAAGTAGCCCATGACCCAATCGGTGGTCACGCCATAACGCTCGGCCAGGCGGGTCGCCATGGGGTGCGGGCCTTCTTTTTCGCCTGTGCAATAAGCGCTGGGCTCATCTTCTGATTCGGCGGCTTCTTCTGCGCGTTCCTTCTCGTCTTCCTCCCTGTCCTTTGCATCTTCGTCTTCATCATCGTCTTCGCCGCCATTGCCAGGCATTTTCACCCATTGGGCAACCAGCGAGCCATCATCTTGTAAAGTTCCCTTCACGAGCACGATATCTCCCACTTGTAGCGTGGAGAGGTCGAAACCCTCCGGGGCAACGACCAGGACAAGTTCGTTGTCGTCACCGTTCAAGACAGCAAAAGTACCATCATCATTAATAGCAGTAACCGGACCTTTGACAACTTTATTCCCTGGTTTTGCCAGGGCCGGGCTGGCCAGGCTGAACGACACAAAAAAAGCCAGGGTTAAAATGAGTAGTTTTTTCATTGAAGTTTCTCCTTCATTCTTCACTCGGTCAGGCCGTAGTCCTGCCAGATCTCTTCCCAACCCATCCCGCCCACCAAAATGGAAAGCGCATCTTCGGCAGGCAGTCCGACCTGGGCTTCCGTTTCGAGTGCCAGCAAAATATCTTCAAATTCCGCGCCGCTGCAGAACCAATCCATGATCTCTTCACGGCTAGTGAAATCGTAATCTTGCGCCATTGATTCGGCCAAGTCATTGACTTCCGGGCTGCCACAGTTTACTTCCGTTGCGGCAGTGGTTTCTTCAGGCAGGGTTACAACCGGGGGTTCAGTTGCAACAGACGCCACAGTTGGCTGCTCCACCGTAGAGAGTGATGTCGCAGCAGCCTGATCATGCACTGACTGTGGCGGCGGAGCACACCCGGCCAGCAACATAGCGAGGAACACCAGGAACATTTTTTTCTTCATTCAATTAATCTTATCACGCGCACAGGGATTAAATCTTTACAGGTTCGTTGGCAAAAAGCAAACAGCCCCCATAAAACAGGGGGCTGTTCCAAAAGTGAAGGCTGTCGGCTACTCGATAAAGATTTCAACGTGTTCGCCATCTTTTTCATCAATGGCGTCCACAATCTTGCCGGTCATGCCGGACCGCATGGCGTTCATTATCTCTTCCATGCCAACCCCTTCCACTTCCGGGGCAAAATGCGCGCCGATCTTCATACCGGCATCCAGCAATCCAAGCGGAATTTGAACCGTGGCCTTGGAACGACCCGTTTTCATATCGGTGACGCGCACACGCAACCAGCGCGGCCCTCCCGACCCGCGGGAGATGGAAGGCGCACCCATGGTAGCCCGGCGATTCTCGCTGAGCGCAGAAAGCAATTTGGCACCTTCCTCGGCGCTCAATTTGCCTTCGTCGATCATCTTCAAGATTCTCATTCGTTCTTCAGCGGTAGCCATAAGCTTACTCCTTATCCGATATAAACCTGAACGTGCTGTTCATCATCTTCTTTGACATCAATCAAAATCGGATCATTCAGTGCATCACTCTCAAATACCATCTTAAGGATGTCATCGGTTGCCATGCGCTCACGGTCAGGAATACGATGCCCAAACGTTTGGATTCCCCAGCGAAGCAGCCCGGTCGGGATGGGAAACGCCAGCCGAATGCGGCGCGGCGATGCCCCTTCGCGTTTTTCCTGGACATTCACATACAGCCAGCGGGAGGTGCGGCTGCCAGCGCCCAGAGATAGCAGGGCCACCCCACCGAGGAAGAACGCCAGCGCCAGGATGAACCAACCACTCAGCCCAGCAAGCACGATATTATACATCCACCACGCGCCCAACAGGGTGATGCCCAGACCAAAAATGGTCGGGATTAACCACAGGCGGCGGAAACGACTGATTCTTTTCTCAAATTCCCGTTTGGCTTCAGCAGAAGCCTGTTCCGCAGACGAGTCTTCGCGTGAGACATATTCTTCTGCCTCGGGGGCTTCATCTTCCGGGTCGGTTTGCAGGGCCTGCATCAACTTCAGCCCTTCTTCTGCTGAAATCTTTCCGTCCTCAATCATTTTTAAGATGTGGGCGCGTTCACTGTCGGTCATGTTCGTTTCTCCTACTTGCCATCCAGCGCAGCCAGCAAAGATTCAGCTTCTTTCAGTGAAATCTTCTTCTCTTCGAGCATACGCAGGATGGTCAGGCGCTCTTCATCAGATACCGGGTCAGCAGCAGGCTGTACCGGGCGGAATTTCAGGTTGTGATCCACAACCACCTTGGGGCGGCCCGAAAAACCACTAAACCGGCTGCGCTGCTCGGCAGCCCGCATTTTTTGCTCGGCGCGCCGGATGGCCGCCTCAGCGCGTCTCATGGAGGCTTCGGTACGGCGACGGGTTTGCTCACCCAGCCGCTCCCCAATCTTTTCCAGCTTTCCTGAAAGCCGCTCGTTAATCCGTTCACCCAACCCCTCTAAACCCGGTACAGGCGGGATCGGCGGAATCGGTGGAATCGGCGGTACACCGGGGAAGTCATGGGAGTCCCAAGCATCCGGCCCGAACTCGGCCATTGAAGCCCATTCTTCCGCCCGATGGGTAATAACGATCTCATCCCCCGCAGAGATTTGGATGCGCGACTCACCATTGCCCAAAACAACCTGGCCTAATCCTTGTGCCATCACCTCGGCAGCATCCACTTTCGGCATATCGATGCGGATGGAAGCCGGGCCGCCTGCCGTCAGGTCAAGCGTCGCACCCGTGTCGGCAGGCAGGCGCAGCAACACACTGCTGCCCGCAGAAATCTGGTATTCCCGCTTCCCTTCCGGGTCGAGGTACAAGACCACGTCAGCCCCGGCCCCCACCTGGACATCTTTCAGAACCTGACGGATGTAAGCATCTGCACCGACACCCATCAGCGAAAGGTTCCCTTCAACATCTTTTACAGACGAGTCGCCACCGACAGCATTTACCTGGCAGTCTCCCGAAGCGCCGCGCAGGTTCAAATCACCACCGACATGGTCAATATGCAAAGAACCAACACTGCGAACCTGTAAATCGCCGCCAACCGACCCAATTTGCACAGGGCCTTCCATGGCACGCAAATCCATATCGCCGCCGACAGAGTCGATCGAAACGCTCGCAGCCTGCGGCACATACAGGATCAGGTCATCATCACATTGCACTTCAAACGTATCTTCATTGCGAGTCACACCTAGTTCTTCACCATTGGATTTAAGTGAGAACTCCAGGCGCTCCCAACCGGCCACCTGCAGGTCGCCGCCCGCAGCTGAAACATGAATTACAGGATTGGATGACGTATCATAAGATTGACGTTGCATTGTTACTCCTCCTCCCCGCGCAGGATGCGCATGGCGGCATCTGCCGAGATCTTGCCCGCATCCAGGTCTTCGAGGATCTGGCGGCGGCGCTCATCGGGAACATCAGGGCTATCATCCTTGCCCGGTTCATAACCCAGCGCACGGATGATCTCATGCAGGCGGTTGCGAATGGTCGGGTAAGATAGACCCATTTCATCCTCCATACGGGTAATTTTGCCCTCGCACCGAATAAACGTCTCAACAAATTGCATCTGTTCAGTATTCAGGTGTGCAAACGGCCCACCGGTAAATCGTCCTTCCAACGTTGTGTCGCAGGTGTCGCAATGCAGGCGGGTAATGTTCAGTTCACTTTCACAAACCGGGCAACGACTCAGGGCAGTATTCATGGGTTCTCTCCTTGTTCACGCAAACCGGTCAAAAGGGGTTAAAATTCACCTGTTGCCGATAAATGTTTATTTCGGATGCATCATATCAAAATTGCGCTTTATATTTACAATCTTATTATACACACTGAGTAAATAATGTCAATATCAATATTGATATTTTCAAACTAATTTGCAATATTATTAATTTCATGATAAATACCTTCTACTACTCCCCCGGCAACGAACTACGCAGCGATATTCACCCGAAAGAATTTGCCAGCTTATTACAAAACCCTGATAGCCTACTCTGGGTCGATTTCAGCGGTGAACCAGATGAATCCTGCGAACCCATCCTGACAGGCATCTTCCGATTCCACCCACTGGCAGTGGACGATGCGTTAGAAGAAACCCACACGCCAAAAGTAGATGACTGGGGGGAGTATATTTATATCGTTCTCAACGCACTCAGCCCAGAAACGGAAGATCCGCTCAAACTGGAAATGCACGAACTGGACATATTTCTGGGACGCAATTATGTTGTTACCCACCACGACACCCCCCTTGCCGCAATAGAAAAAATTCACCAGGCCTGCACCCGTGATACCCGCTACACATCGCAGGGGCCCGATCACCTGCTCTACAAATTAATTGACGAACTGGTTGGGGAATACATGCCCATCATGGAAGCCCTGGACGACCAGATTGACCAGGTGGAAGATGAAGTCCTCACCAAGGCTGCACCTGACACCATGGAAAGAATTTTCGCACTCAAGCGCTCGCTACTTACCATACGTCGCATCATTACCCCCCAGCGTGAAGTGCTCAACAAACTGGCCCGCGATGACTACCAGGTTGTAGACCCCCGCGACCGAATCTTTTTTCGCGATATTTATGACCATCTCGTACGCCTGCACGACCTGAATGAAAGCATGCGAGATCTCGTCACTAGCGCGCTCGACACATACCTCTCGGTCATCAACAACCGCATGAACGAAGTAATGAAAACCCTCACCATCATCACCACCCTGTTTATGCCACTCACATTTGTTGTCGGCTTTTTTGGGATGAATTTCTTCGCCGCCGAGCCTGCCCAACTCGCCTGGACAAGCAACATTGCCTTCTATGCAACAATTGCATCCATCCTGGCCTTACCAGGACTCATGTTCTGGTGGATGAGAAAGCGCTCCTGGCTCTAACTTTTGGCTGGCTCCCTGGGGCCACAACCCCGTAGAATAACGTCTGGCACAGCCAATGCTGCGCCAGACGTTATTCTACATATCTAAAAACTTACTGCCAGATTCTGAAAGATGTCAGCGCATCCGTCTGCAGGCCTTCATAAAACACCTGCACATCCACCAATACCAGGCTGCCATGCGCCTGCCCCGTCACAGCAAACGGCAAAATCACCGTGCCGTTTTCATCACTGGGCATCGAAATGCTCTGCTGGCTGCCATCGGACCAGGTGACAACCACCGCCACGATAGCATTACGCACCGGGCCAAGCGTCTGGTCCTGAACAACTACGTACAGGGTTTGCTCGTCAACGGGGCCAGTAACAGCTTTTTGCATAAACGCATGTGCGCGAATCTCAAGGATGCTTTCAATAATATTAGACGGACGCACCGGCGCAAGCAAATTTGGGTCCTCGGGAATCTGGTCGAAATATATACGACCTAAATCGGCCAGGACAACTTTCTGACCATCGGCCAACTCAGGATACCACTCAAAGCGGGCACGCTGGAAGTACTGCACGATCCGGCCGTTGTGAAATTCAAACGATGAGATCGGAGCGCCAAAAATAGCTTCCCCCCCATTGGTGGTGAAATAATCCAGGAAGGCATAACAAACTGAAAAGCCGGTACTGAACGCCTGACATCCGAGCGGGGTGAACATATCCAAAGATGCTCCAGGCTGGTACAACGTTTGACCCAGGTCTGCCAGCCTGACACGCTGACCCTCAGGGAATTCCGGGTAAAACTCAAAGCGTGCGCGGGTGAAATACTGAACCAGGCGGCCGGTACGCGAATCGGTAAATGCCTCGGTAATCGGGTAGCCAAACACCTGGCGGGCCTGTGGCACACTCTGATAGTAGGCCCAGAAATCCCCGGTGACATTGTGCCCGGTCTCAGCAAAAAAGCCCGAAACGCCGGTTTGGGCCCGGGCCTGGGAATTGCCAGAAGCGAGAAGCAACACCACTGTCAATAACAGTAGGGTTACCTTGAAAATGGGTTTCACATTTTGATTATACAGCAAACCCAGTTTGCAATGATATTAATATTTTTGCCAGTACCAACGGGCTATTTGCGCACCCCAAGGCGGTGATAAGCAAAGCCAGCTGCAGCCCAATCCTTGCCCTGCCAGCTATTGACCGTATCGACAAGGATTCGGGCCGGCGTCAGTGATTGTACTTGTATCGGGGTAAGCATTTTGAACTGACCATGGCTGACCAGTAAAAGGATCAGCTCGGCATCTTCGAGGGCCGCCTCCAGGGTCGGGACCGCCTGTACACCGGCGATACCAGCCTCCGGCTTGAACGGCTCGAAAGCTTTTACAACAGCGCCAGCCCCCTGCAGGAGATGTACCACTTCAACAGCAGGGCTTTCCCGCAGGTCATCCACATCCGGCTTGTAGGCCAGGCCCAGTGCAGCGACCCTGCGGCCCTGCAGATCATTGCCCAACGCACGACGAACGAGATCAAGCACATAGTGCGGCTGGCCGTCGTTTACCTGGCGAGCATTCAGGATGAGCGGGGTGATATCAGGAGCTGCTTCCACGAGGAACCAGGGATCAACAGAAATACAGTGGCCACCCACGCCCGGACCGGGATTAAGAATCTTAACCCGTGGATGTAGGTTGGCGATCTGGATGGCCTCCCAGACATCAATCCCAAACCGGTCTGACAGGCGGGCGAATTCATTGGCAATCGCGATATTCACATCGCGATATGTGTTTTCCATCACCTTGACCATCTCGGCAGTGGTGGCGTCCGTTTCAATGATTTGCCCTTTCACAAAAGTTGCATACAGGGCATGACCCGCCTGCGCCGACTCAGGGGAAATGCCGCCGATGACGCGGGCGTTCTCCACCAGCTCGCGGAGGATTTGCCCCGGAAGTACGCGTTCCGGCGAGTATGCCAGGTAAAAGTCAACCCCGGCTTTCAGGCCGGATTTTTCAAGGATCGGAACAAGCAGCTCCACCGTTGTACGTGGCGGGGAGGTCGACTCAAGCACAACCAGGTTGCCAGGTTGCAAGTGCGGCACAATCGCCTGCGCGGCAGAAGTAACAGCGCGCATATCGGCTTTTTTAAACTTAATGCCGCCCAGTTCACCCAGGTTGTCTTCATAAAAGGGAGTCGGTACGGCAATAATGAACGCGTCAGCCGGGGCCGGTTGAGTAGCAAATGAAAGCTTCCGGGTAGCCAGCGCCCGGTCAAACGCTTCGGCCAGACCCGGCTCATGGATGTGTACCTTGCCTTTTTGCAGGCTCTCAACCACCTGCGGATTAATATCCACCCCCAGCACATCCTCGCCGTGGGAGGCAAACATGGTGGCAGTTGGCAGGCCAATGTAACCCAGGCCAAGAATACAGATTTTATTGAATGTCACGAGAACTCCTTGTTGGGCATTGCCCCTAGAATGGCAGGCCCATTATACAGCCAACCCCGGCCTGATATTCATCAACAGATTGTCACCAGTTCACTGCAACAAATATGTTCCTTAATCGTATGCTTAACTGTGCCGCAAATATCCGTTGTATAATCTTTTTAAGGGAGATGATAGATGGAATTCTTTGTCAACCCAAATACGGCTTATGTTTTCCTGGTCTGTGGTGTGATGGTGGGCCTGCTGGCTCTGGTGACACCCGGTACCGGCCTGCTGGAACTCGTCGCGGCCTTCTTGCTTTTAATGGCGGGCTATGGGATTGCCACCCTGGGCATCAACCCCTGGGCACTGGTAGCCGTCATCCTGGCGGTTGTACCCTTCCTGTATGCCTTGCGATTCATGAAGTACCGCTTCTGGCTGCTTGGGGCCAGCATCCTATTGGTTCTTGCGGGCTCCATCTTCCTGTTTGTGGATGAAAACGGCTGGCCGGCCGTCAACCCGTTGCTGGCTGGCGCAACATCCCTGATGGCTGGCGGATTCTTGTGGGTGAGCGTAGAAAAGAGCATTGCAGCCATGCAAACCACACCCGACCAGGACCTGGGCAAATTAATTGGCCAGGTCGGTGAAGCCAAAACAAAAATCCACCAGGAAGGCTCCGTGCAAGCCGCAGGTGAGTTGTGGAGCGCCCGTAGTGAGAAACCCATCCCGGCTGGCAGTGATGTAGAGATTGTTGGCCGTGAAGGCTTTGTGCTAATCGTCAAAAAAACCAATCACTAATTTTTTCAAGGAGAGAACGATGGAAAATATTGTATTTTTACTCTGCGCAGTAGGCTTTGTCGGCGCGGTGGTGGTCATCTTCCTGGCCAACGCCATCAAAATTGTGCCGGAATACCAGCGCCTGGTGGTCTTTCGGCTGGGGCGCTCGGTTGGCGCCAAAGGCCCCGGCATTGTCATCCTCGTCCCTATTATTGACCGGGCTGTCAGGACTGACTTGCGCGAGCAGGTGCGTGAAATCCCGCACCAGACAGCCATCACCCGCGACAACGCCGGTATCCAGGTGGATTTCATCTGGTATTACAAGGTACTAGACCCCACCATGTCTGTTTTGCAGGTTGGCAATTTTGAAGTTGCAGCACAGGGAATGGCCACCACCACCCTGCGTGCCGTGATCGGCGGCATCAACCTGGACGATGTACTTTCCCAGCGCGAGCACATCAACATCACCCTGCGAACCAAACTGGACGAAGTGACCGAACGTTGGGGTGTCAAAGTGACCAATGTGGAAATCCGCGAGATTATCCCGCCGCGCGAAATCCAGGAATCCATGAACAAGCAGATGTCTGCCGAGCGTATCCGCCGTGCGGTCGTAACTGAATCGACTGGTACCCGCGAAGCCGCCATTAACGTCGCTGAGGGCGAAAAGCAGTCCGCCATCCTCAAGGCTGAGGGCCAAAAGCAGTCTGCCATCCTCTCTGCAGAAGGTGAAAAAGAAGCCCAGTTGCTGCGCGCCGAAGGTTTCGCCCGCGCCCTCGAGCAGATTTACACCGCCGCCCAGAAGGTCGACCAGAAGACCATGACCCTGCAATACTTTGAGACGCTCAAAGAAATGGGCGCCAGCCCATCCACCAAGTATATCTTCCCGATGGAGTTCACCAGCATGCTGGAAAACTTCACCAAGGGCAATAAATAACCGCTAGAAGGTGTACAATTAGGGTCTCCAGTCAGTTTGACTGGAGACCCTTTTCTATATATGGAAATCGTAAAAACCTCCATTACTGACCTGAACGCGTTGCGAAACCTGGAAAAAACCTGCTTCCCGCTGGATGCCTGGCCGCTCCTCGATCTGGTAGCCGTTTTAAGTTTCCCGGGAGTGGTTCGTTTGAAAGCGGTCGAAAACGGTCAAATGATCGGTTTTGTTGCTGCCGAAACCCGCCCACACGAAAATACCGATTGGATTGCCACCCTGTGCGTTCACCCGGCTTACCAGCGCCGTGGGATTGGCAGTCAATTGCTCGAAGCCTGCGAGTCCCAATTGACCATGCCCAGCACCCGGCTATGTGTTCGAGCAAACAACACTGCCGCCATCCACATGTACCAGCGTGCCGGGTATTTATTCATAGATACCTGGTGGAAGTATTACCGGGACGGCGCAGATGCCCTGATTATGGAAAAACGACTTCGCCAGCCGTCCTACGAACCCTATCGGCTATAATTTCATCCTATGAGTGTTGCTCCCCTCTCGCCGCCCATCTGGGTGGATCAGCCTGCCAGCCTGAAGAAACTTGCCGAGCACCTGGCCCGTCAGGCCTGTATTGCCGTGGATACGGAAGCCAACTCCCTGCATGCCTATCACGAGCG
>JANJTV010000001.1 GCA_024710905.1 Anaerolineales bacterium
GAATACCAGGAAAGACCCGGGAAACCAGTTCAATGAAATACTGTACTTCTTCATCCGTACAGCGCGCCGCGTCTGCGTTTTCAATGGGAATATCCGACGTCCCGACCATGACTTTGTCAAAATACGGGAAGATCAGGACAATCCGCCCATCCTTGTTCTCAAAGAAAAATTCATGCCTGCCAATCGCTTCGCGCAGGGCCGGGTTGTCGAGGACAATATGCGAGCCTTTGGTGCCGCCAATGTAACGACGGGACAAGCCCAGGCCCTGGTTAATCGGGTCAATCCACGGCCCGGCGGCGTTGATGATGACTTTCGGCGTCACTTCACGGCTGGAGCCATTCAACTCATTGTTAAGCAGGATTTTGCCAGCCTGCCCACCCGCAAAAGAAACATAGTTCAACGCCCGGGCATGCGGCCCTTCGGCCTCAGCATCCAGCACCAGTTCAACCACCAGCCGCTCTGGCGAAAGAATCGAGCCGTCATAATAGATCGCCGTGAACTGGACCTCAGGATTGAGTTGCTTCCATTTTTCAAGTGATTTCTCGCGGCCAAAGAATTTATGTGTCGGCACAGTCCCCTGCCCACGCGTAAACAGGTCATACAGGATCAGTCCAATCTTAATCACCAACGCGCCGCGCTCGGCGGGCCGGTCGAGCAGGTTAAAAAATTTTAACGGGGCATTCATTAACCCAGACCAAACCTTAAAGATAGGGATGGTCGTCGGCAGCGGGCGGACCAGGTGCGGGGCATTCTCAATCAACCGGTTGCGTTCCTGCACCGCCTCCCGCACCAGGCGAAACTCGCCATTCTCCAGGTAACGGATACCGCCATGTGCCATATGCGATGAGGCCGAAGACGCCCCGGAGCAAAAATCGCCTCGCTCTACCAGCAGTACGCGCACCCCCTGGGCGGCCAGGTCGCGAAGGACGCCCACCCCGTTGATGCCTCCACCGATCACCAACACCTCCGGCGATTGGGTTTTCAATCCTTCCCAAATCTCATTTCGGTTCATATATGTATTTTATCCTTAAGTGCAAAAAACCGGCCGCCAACAGGCCAGCCGGTTTTCCTTTTAAGAACCAAACTACTTTGCCAGGCTGATAAAAACATCCTCCAGCGAGGCCTCGCCGCGCACAATGCCGGCCGTGTTCAACCCGGCGGTCTGCAAAGCCTGCCGGATGGGCTTCTCACCCAGCCCATGCCGCACAATCGCCCGCAGGTGGTCGCCAGCAAGGCCAATTCGCAAAATACCGTCGTTGGCATGCAGGGCCTGCAGCCCAGCCTCCAACGGCGAAACCATCACCTCCCAGACTTCGCCGGGTACAACGGTTTCTTTCAGCCGCGCGGGCGTATCCATGGCCAGCAACTTCCCCGCGCGCATCATACCCACCCGGCCGCAATATTCGGCTTCATCCATGTAATGCGTGGTCACCAGCACCGTCACACCGCCTTCGGCCAGTTCATGAATCAAATCCCAAAACGCACGGCGGGCGATCGGGTCTACACCGGAGGTCGGTTCATCGAGGAAAAGCAATTTTGGATGATGCACCAGGGCGATTCCCAGCGCCAGGCGCTGCCGCCACCCGGCGGAGAGTTCGCGGGTCAGGGTATCGCGCTGGCTGGCCAGGCCCACGCGGGCCACCGTTTCGAGGATCTGCTCCCGCTCCCAGACGCCGTACACACCGCCGTAGAAGATCAGGTTCTCCAATACGGTCAGGTCGTCATAAATGGCAAATTTTTGCGACATATACCCAACCTGCTGGCGCACCCGTTCCGTGTCCCTGAAACAGTCATAGCCAAAAACAGTTGCCTGCCCGGCAGAGGGCTGTAACAGCCCGAGCAGCATGCGCATGGTGGTGGTCTTGCCACAGCCGTTCGGGCCGAGGTACCCCACCACCTCGCCGCGCTGCACTTCGAACGAGACGGCATCCACCGCGACGAAATCGCCAAAGCGGCGGGTGAGTTCTTTGACCGAAATTATTGTTTCAGTCATGCTGGCCAGCACTTTCCGTAGAACTGGATAAAGCAATAAAGACATCTTCCAGTGATGGCGGCACAGAACGGATTTCCTTTAACGGAATCCCGGCTTTCGGGAGCCCGCCCCGCAACCGTTTCATCACAGCCTCCGCCCGGGCAGGCTTCACCCGGATGTGCAAGCGGTCACCAAAAGCCACGACATCTTCCACATCTTCATCCTGGCCGGCCAGGTGGCGCATGGCAGGCAGGCTCCCGCCGAGCAGCTCAAGTACGCGGCCATTCAGCCGGGCCCGCAGTTCGCCGGGCGTACCTTCGGCAATCAGGCGGCCTGCACGCATAAAACCAACCCGGTGACAGCGCGAGGCTTCGTCCATATAGGGCGTGGAGATGATGATGGCCACCCCGCCAGCCTCGCTGAACGGCGCCGCCACCAGGCGGATGACCAGTTGCCAGAAATCCTGCCGGGTGACGGGGTCGACGCCGGTGGTGGGTTCATCGAGCAACAACACGTGCGGCCGGGTGACCAGCGCCGAAGCCAGACCGAGTTTCTGCTTCATACCGCCGGAGAGCGCCCCGGCCCGGCGGTCTTTGAATGGTGCCAGGCCGACAAAGTCCAGGATTTCCATACAACGCGGCAACCACTCGGAAGCGGACAGGCCGCGCACTTCGGCAAAAAAGCGGATGTTCTCCAGCACGGTCAGGTCTTCATAAAGCGAAAATCGCTGAGAGAGGTAACCCAACCGGGCGCGGGCGTTTTCGACGTCATTATTTACGGAGTGCCCGGCGACAGTCACTTGCCCGGAATCGGGTCGGAGCGCGCCAACCAGCAATCGCAGGGTGGTGGTCTTTCCTGCCCCATCCGCGCCGACCAGGCCGTAGATCTCGCCGGGCTGGATGTTCAGTGAGACGTCGTTAACAGCGTGGTTTGCGCCGAAGGATTTATGCAGGGAGTGGGCTATTATAAGGGTCATTGACCTATGACCTACTTGAAAATCACATCCGCCGGCATGCCAGGTTTGAGCTTGCCCTCGGGGTCATTCACCCGGAGTTTGATGGCATAGACGGTGGTCGCGCGGCCTTCATCGGTCTGAACGTTGCGCGGGGTGAATTCGGCCCGGTCGGAAATGTAAAT
>JANJTV010000002.1 GCA_024710905.1 Anaerolineales bacterium
CTTTTGGTGCGGAAAGCATTCAGATTATCCAATTTGACTATGCATCAAATCGAATCCGCAGCGTGGCCATTGACCGCGAATTGATTGTTCCAACCCCCAACCAGTCTGGCTATCCGGGTAATTCAGCATCGCTTAATAACCTGTACTATTTCCGCATCCAGCAAAATGGCGGGTTTGGCCAGGCATCTGCCCAGACAGCCGGAGCGAACCTGCTCGCACAGGCCATCTATGATAATTTGGGCCTGTTGCCACAGCACTACGTCACATTTGATGCCAGCATCGTTCCCGGTCTTATTGACACGATCGGTGGGTTAGAGATTAACGTACCGAAAGCATACCGGTATGGTGATTTCTCCGTCCCTGCAGGACAGCAAAAATGGGATGGGAGAACCACCATGCGCTACCTAAGTTCGCTGGACAACAATGAACCTGAGTGGCAGCGCCGCGAGCGGCAACTCCTCGTTCTACGCAGCCTGCTCTTCTCACCATCCTTCCTGGTCAGATTGCCCGACCTTGCTCCCACCATTACATCCAGCCTGACCACCGATCTTGATGCAGGACAAACCTCGGCCCTGACCTGCCTGGCAGTCCAGATTAATCCGGCCGATGTGCAGGTTACCGGCGTGGATAAGGACCTGAGCGTGCGGCCTCCCGATGGCAGCATCCTGAACCTGACAAGTACCAGCCTGAAAGCATACTTGCAAGCCTGGCAGGCCGGGCAATAAAAAACCTGCGTAAACTTACAAAAAAGCCGGTCATTTGATCGGCTTTTTCTATTTTTATGACATTAATCATAAAAAAGCATGAGTTTTTGCCTTGACAAGGATAATAACTGGCACTATTATGTGGCGCGGCATAACATTTTCGACATAATCTTTAGGCAAGGCATAACATGAGCGAGAGCGAAGAAATGTACCTGGTCATCATCGCCAAGGCCAACGAGAACGGGCAAGACCCTGTCCCATTGGCTCACCTGGCGACCGAGCTGAAAGTTCAGCCCGTATCAGCCAACCAGATGATCAAAAAACTTGAGGAAGCCGGGAAGGTCGTTTATACGCCTTATAAAGGTGTAGGCCTGACGACCGCCGGGAAGAATGAAGCTTCCCGCATCTTGCGTCACCGCCGCCTGTGGGAGGTCTTCCTCGCTGAGCGGCTGGGGTTCTCACCCACTGAAGCGGATGAAATTGCCTGCCGCCTTGAACATGTTGCCGAAGATGATGTCGTTGAACGACTTTCATCTTACCTCGGCTCTCCGCTGGTCTCCCCGCAGGGGAAACCCATCCCCGCCCCCAGTAGCATTGAAGGGGAAACCGACCTGGATGCTCCCTTGGCCCTGTGTGCCGCCGGGGCGCAGGTGACGATTTCTGCGATCAAATCTGGTGAAGCAGAGAAGAACTTCTTGCGCCAGGCCGGGCTGATGCTGGGCGCAAAACTCTCGGTTGTGGCCATCCAATCCAACGGTGCATGCCTCGTTAAGCCAGAAGGTCACCCATTCATTCAACTGTCTGAACAAATGGCGCACGAAGTCCGCGTCAGGCAGGACCATCCTTAGCAAACAACACACGCGCGTGTTTGTTTAATAATAAACCACATTAACCAAACCCAAAAGGAACACTCTACATGTACAAAACCCGTTTCACCATGCTTTTTCTGATTGTTGCTTTGCTGCTGGGCGCATGTGCCCCAGCAGCCACCCCCGAACCTGCCGCCACCGAGGCAGCTGTCTCCTCCAGCGAGGAAGCGGCTTCCAGTTCCAGCGAGACCACCTCCCCTGAGCCCGCCCCCGAAGTCAGCGGCCAGTTGGTAATCTACTCCGGCCGCTCCGAAGCGCTCATCCAGCCGGTTATCGAAGCATTCAAAGCACAGTACCCCAACGTGGAAGTGCTGCTCAAGGCTGGCAGCAACAGCGAACTGGCCAATGCGCTGATCGAAGAACAGGGCAACCCGCAGGCTGATATTTTCATCACCACCGAGCTGTTCACCATCCAATCGCTCAGCCAGCAGGGAATCTTCCAGTCTTACCTGCCGAATGGCGCGGATGCCCTGCCCGCCGAATTTGTTGGCCCGGACAACACCTGGGTTGGCCTGACCCGCCGCGCCCGCGTCATCATGTACAACAAGGACCTGGTTCCTGAAGCTGAACTCCCCACTTCAATCTTTGACCTGACCGACCCCAAGTGGAAGGGACAGATTGGCGCCGCTGGCTCGACCAATGGTTCCATGCAAGCCCAGGTCGCTGCGCTGCGACAATTAATCGGCGAACAGGCTACCGAGGACTGGCTGAACGGCCTGCTGGCCAATGAGGTGACCTTCTTTGGCGGCCATACGGATGTCCGCAAGGCGGTCGGCGCTGGCGAGTTCAAGCTTGGCCTGGTCAACCACTATTATTATCACCTGCAGGTAGCCGAAGGCAGCAATGTAGGCATCATTTATCCCGACCAGGGAGAAGGTCAGTTCGGCCTGATCAGCAACGCCACTTCAGCAGCGATCATCATTGGCGCGCCGAACCTGGCTCCCGCCCAGGCTTTCATGGACTTCCTGGTTTCCGTTGAAGGGCAGAAGTTGTTTGCCGAAGGGAACTATGAGTATCCCCTGCTGCCTGGCGTGGCCCTGCATCCGGATGTTGCCCCGCTGGATGGCTTCCGCCTGGCGGAAGTGGATGTGGCCCAGGCTGCCACGGAAGTGGATGCTACCTTTAACCTGATGGAAATGGTGGGACTCCCCTAAACATGAGCATGCGAACCATTGCCATCCCGCGTTGGTTCAATATACAAAATATCAGCCCCCGGCTAGCACTGGCCGCGGGGCTGGTAGGCCTTTTTGTGATTATCCCGCTGGTGTATATTTTCGTCCGCGCGGCCGGGGCAGATCCGCAGGCCTGGTCCCGGTTACTGCAAGGGCGTCTATGGGTGTTACTGGGCAACACGTTATTGCTGGTGGTGGCAGTCACAAGTGGCGCCGTGGTCACCGGAGTGAGTATGGCCTGGTTAACCGAACGCACCGACCTGCCCGGGCGCAGCCTGTTCCGCTGGTTGCTGGCACTGCCGTTGGCGATTCCCGCCTATATTGGCGGGGTAGTTCACCTGTCCCTGCTCCGGCCTCGCGGCGGGATGATTCCGCAAGCGTTGAGCAACCTGTTCGGGCAGGAAATCCCTACCCCCAGCCCGCTTGGTTTTTGGGGGGCAGCTTTTATCCTGACCCTGTTCATGTACCCATATGTTTACCTGTTGAGCGGTGCGGCCTTCCGTTCTTTACATGCCTCTGTGGAAGAAGCGGCCCGCGCCTTTGGACGCACCTCCTGGCAGACCTTCTGGCAGGTCACCCTGCCCGCCCTGCGACCGGGCATCACCGCCGGGGCGCTGCTGGTTTCTCTGGATATTCTGGCAGAATACGGTACAGTAGCCCTATTACGTTATGAAACCTTTACATCAGCAATCTTCGTTCAACTGGCCGGGAGGTATGACCGCTCCGCCGCTTCAGTGCTGGCAGGCGTGCTTGTTTCGCTCGCCATCCTGTTCCTTTGGTCCGAGTTGCGCTTGCAAGGGCAGGCGCGTTTCACTCAGATGGAAAGTAACTGGCGGCCGGCTGCCCAACTCAAACTGGGGAAGTGGAAAATCCCCGCCACCCTGGCCGTGGTGGGCGTGGTAAGTTCCAGCCTGCTGGTACCAATCTCCGTCCTTGCCTATTGGAGCATCCAGGCGTTTTTTGACCCGGCGACACTGACCTCCGTACTCAGGAGCGGATCGCAAGGCATGGAAAATTTTATCTGGAACAGCCTGTGGAGTTCGGTACTGGCAGCTGTGGTGGCTGTCTTATTATCGTTACCGGTAGCCATCTTCGCCACCCGGTACCGTAACCCTATTTCCAAATCGCTTTCCCGGCTGGCGCAGGTAGGCTATGCCATTCCCGGCGTGGTAATCGCGCTCAGCCTGGTTTCATTGGTGAACCAATTACTGCCTTTCCTGTACGGAACACCTTTGCTGGTTGTGATGGCCTATGTACTGCGCCACATGCCACAGGCGGTGCGTGCCAGCGAGTCGGCACTGGGACAGCTCTCTGCCAGCCTGGAGGAAGCGTCACGCACCCTCGGGCAAAATTCACTGCAAACCTTGTTGCGGGTCACATTGCCGCTGATTTTCCCCGGCCTGCTGGCTGGCGGCGCACTGGTCTTTCTAACCTCCTTAAAAGAACTCCCTTCCACCTTGTTGTTGCGCCCCGCAGGATTTGACACACTTGCTGTCCGGGTTTGGATGTGGGCCAATGAGGGTTTTTATATCCAGGCTGCGCCAACAGCCTTATTATTGGTTTGCCTTTCAGCATTACCATTATTCTTTCTATTACGCAGGGAGAAAATATTCCGATGACCACCCTTGAAGTTCGGGACCTCACAAAACAATTTCATGGCAACCAAGAACCGGCTGTCTGCAATGTGTCATTTGCACTGCAGGAAGGGGAAATTTTGGCCCTGGTTGGCCCCAGCGGGTGTGGCAAAACCACCACCTTGCGCCTGATCGCCGGGTTGGAGCGGCCAGACTCCGGCTGGATCACGCTCGGTGGCAAACCTGTTGCAGGGAAAGGTGTCTTTGTCCAACCCGAAAAGCGCGGTGTCGGCATGGTCTTCCAGGATCATGCCCTCTTCCCGCACCTGACCGTTTTTGAGAACGTGGCCTTTGGCCTGGGAAAAGTGAAGGGCAGCCAGAAAAAAGAAATTGTCATGAGCATGCTCGAACAAGTTGGCCTGACCAACCTGGCCGAACGTTACCCACATGCCCTCTCTGGCGGCGAGCGCCAGCGTGTGGCCCTGGCGCGCGCCATGGCTCCCGGCCCGGTATTGGTGCTGATGGATGAACCCTTCAGCAGCCTGGATGCCGACTTGCGCCTGGAAGTACGCGAACAAATGCGCGGCCTGCTCAAAAGCATGCGTGCAACAGTTGTTTTTGTCACCCACGATCAGGAAGAAGCCCTGTTCATGGGCGACCGGCTGGCCGTCTTCAAAGATGGTCATCTCGAACAGGTTGGCACGCCTGAGGACATCTTCCACAATTGCGCCACCCGTTTTGTGGCTGAATTTATGGGCGACAGCGACTTCATCAACGGCCAGGCTCTCTCAGACGGCATCCAGACCGAAATAGGCTTGTTGCCCCAACCCGTTAATTTCCCTGCAGGGCATTTTGTTGAGATCGCCCTGCGCGCTGACGATGTCGACTTCCAGATGGACGAACACGGCAACGGAATTGTGCAGGAACGATTTTTCCGTGGCGCGTTCAACCTCTACCGCCTGCGTCTTGACAGCGGCCAGGTGGTGCATGCCTTCAAGCCTCATACCGAACTGCACCCTCGCGGGGCACGCGTGCGCGCCTTCATCAGTGCAGAACACCCGCTGGCTGTCTTTCCCCGCTAAACAAAACGCCCCGCATCTGCGGAGCGTTACTCACCCTTCGGCCGGATGGCCACCAGGTAGTGGCTATTGAAAATCCTGAGACTCTCCAGCCAATATGCCAGCCCCCACGAAACCGGTACCACGCGTCTGGCAATCGGCGGGGCCAGCGTAATTTTCTGGAAGGCGAAAATACACTCGGGGAATAATCTTTTGATCTCAGCCGGGCGAATACCCCGGGTTTGGGGATTGGTCGGGTTGAGCCAGAAATCGTACCACAGGATTAAACCATTCGGGTGGGCAACCCTCAGCATTTCCTCCGCCAAATGAGCTTTGACAGCATCATCCAAAACGGATGAAAAGACCGTGAATTGCAGTACCAGGTCGAAGCCCTGGAATGTATAAGGCAGGGAACGCCCATCCGCACAGGCCAGGTTCCACAGGCCTGTCGCCGCCTGCGCCCCGAACAGCCGGTCTGGCAATACATCCACGCCAAACAGGTGGTGCGGCCTGGCCCCCAGGGACATCAACTCGGCCAGCACGCCGCCCGCGCCGCAACCCAACTCCATGATGCGCGACTGCGTCAGATTGGTCATCCCATGTATACGCAAGGCATTCACCATTGCACGCTGCCTGCTGTGGATAATGAACAAATTCGCCGGGTTGAGCATGGAGTATATATCGCTGCCTGCCAGGTGCCTGGCGCGGTCAGCATATTCTGTTTTCAACCGATCGAGATCGTCTGTCATTGTCTTACCAGAAGGATTGGGGTTTTTCCACTCTTATCTCCCCATCGGTTCCAAAACCTAATTAGTCCGTGTAAAAATCCCAATCCGTAACTCAGATGAAGGATTGCAAAAGCCATCGGCAGCAGGAAATAAGTTCCTAATGCGGTTGTATTTCTTTGCTGAATAGCAGTCACCAAAGATGCAAGGCCATTTGCAACTACATAAAGTAGCGGCAGGGGAATGGCATATAGCTGGAAAGGGGGAATAAAAGCAATCACACTGCACACCAATAAAGCAAGTACCAACAGGGGTGGCATAAATTGGCGCAAACTCATCTGGCGCGGGTGTTTCTGCAAGACGCGTACTTTGTAGAGGCCGTACTGGTAATATTGTCGCCAGAGGGACGGAAAATTGGCCCGGCTGTAATAGCGAGACCGTATGAATGGTGAAAAGAGAATCCTACCGCCCTTCCCGCGTAAACGATAGTTAAACTCATCGTCCTGATTGCGAATCATTTCCTCGTCCAGGCCGCCCAGCGTCACAAACACATCCCTGCGGTAGGCAGCAAAAACTGATGTATCAACATCCATTTCACGGTCCGGCATAGTTCTGAAGGCCACACCACCCACCCCAAAATGTGAACGCATGGCCATGGCAATCACCCGTCCTGCCGGGTCTTCTGCGATTGTCTCCATTGCACCGCCCACGCAGGCTGCGTCTGTTGTCTGTATCAGTCTCACACACTGGCGCACATAATCTTGCGCAATCTCTGCATGGCCACCCAACATGATGATGACATCTCCGCGCGCCTGCCGTAAGGCAAGGTTGAAGCCGATGGGCATAAATTGCCCGGGGTTATCAATAATCTCAACTCTTAGATCTCGTTGTTTTTCGTGGATAGCTGCCACCTGCGCCCGGGTATCATCCGTTGAGTTTCCATCGGCCACCAGCACTTCGAGCCGATTAAGCGGGTAGTCCTGAGCAAGTACCGAACCCAGACTGCGCGCAATAAATGCACCTTCATTGCGGATGGGCATAAGAATGGATACCAGCGGCAACAACTCAGGAGCTTCTGGCAATTTTTTTAAACCATTCCAGTGGTTTTGATGAACGCAGGTAAACACCCGACAGGTTGGGATAATCGAGATGGCTTTTGGATGCTTCTGTCAGAAGTGAAACATAATCTGCTTCGCCCAGGCCAAATTTTTTCAGCACAAAATCACGGTCCTGGGCAGCCAGGTCAGCCGGGTAGTTTTCGGCCTGTAATTTTGCCAGGGCTTCCTCGCGACTCAACTGGCCGGAATTAATCAGTGTTGAATAATGTGGTTTGCGCTTGTCAAAGCCAAATTTCTCAATCAGATAAACCCCCTGATAAAAACGCGTCCAGACGGATTCATAATGTTTTTGCGGGTAGGGTCGCCAGCCGCATTGTGCTTCAAGCAGGTCAACGGCCTGTGCTTTGTCGTAGCGTACAAAGTTTAATAAGTTGATAAATCGAATACGGCGCACAAAGACATAATATAAAAACTTAAACACCCCCAGGCGAGGGAAGCTCTTAAGCGGGCGGGAACCAAATTGCTGCTGAATGGCCTGAATATGGAAAAAATCCATCGCTGTGTAGGTCCAGGCCAGCGGCATGATGCCTTCTGTCTCGAGGTTGCTGCCATTCAGGATGTATCGTAGGCCATGCCGGTTAGCGGCATCCCATAAGACAGCATTAATGGCATGATCCGTGGGGATTTCAGCATTGGGAACCGATGCTTTCAGGAATGATTTTTGCAGGTCACAAAATTCATCCCAATCCACCACATAGGTGTACAGGTCAATCTCCAATGTTGATAGCAGGGTTTTGATGTTATCGACTGCAAGTTCTGAGTTCCAACCGTTATCGAAATGTACCGCCAGGGGGCGCAAGCCCAGGCTTTTTGCCAGGTAGGCCACATAAGAACTGTCGGCCCCGCCGCTGACACCCAGGATGCAGTCATAATCCCGGCCCTGCCCCTCGCGGCGGATTTGCGCGGCAAGGGCTTCCAGACGGGATGAACGTTCCCCGGGCGGGAGCAATTCACGGGCAGCCCGCCGGTCATACTCATGGCAATGGCTGCACACCCCGTCTTTATCAAAAGTAATACCGGGGTCGCTGGTATCCATAATACAGCGGGTGCAAATCTGATAAGTCATACATTTCCTTACGCAAACACGGCGCGTAGTTCGGCGCGGGTGGGGTAATTAATAAGCACGGCGCGATGGCGGCCATGAAATACAAACAGGCTGCCTGCCGCCGCAGCCGAGGCCCCGGCATCCACCGCAGCGCGGAAATCGGCCAGTTGGCCGGCTCCGCCACAGGCAATGATAGGGATACCCAGACTGGCTGTCACTTGACGTAGCAGGGACAGGTCATACCCATTCATCATGCCATCCCGATCCACCGAATTAAGGATAATTTCTCCTGCGCCACGCCGTTCCATCTCGCGGGCAAATTCCAATGGGTCTTGGCCGGTTCCCTTGCGCCCTCCTATCATAACCACTTCGTTGCGGCTCCAGAGATTCTTTTTGTAATCCACACATACCACCGTGCTTGATGCGCCCACAAAACGCGAAAGTTCGCCTACCAGGGCCGGGTTGGTGGCTGCGGCTGTACCCAACACGATTTTTTCAATCCCCAATTTAACCAACTGGCGGGCCTGCTCCACGCTGGTGATATGACCGCCATAGCCAATGGGGATGAACGCCTCGGTCACAATTTCGCGAATCAGGTCAAATTGAATGGGCGTACGCTGCGGGGTTGCCTGGATGTCAAGCAGGATCAATTCATCCACTTCGCGCTCATTAAAAATCTTGACAGCGTTACGCGGATCGCCGACATAGACCGGGGCTTTGAAACGCACAGTTTTCACCAGGCCGGTATTGCGCAAAAGCAGGGTAGGGATGACGCGCGGTAAAAGCATTTTTATGGAACCCAGCGAACAAAATTCTCAAGGATACGCCTGCCATAGCGGTGGCTTTTTTCGGGGTGGAATTGCGTGCCAAGCAAGTTGGCACACCCGATTACCGAATGAAATGGCAACCCATAATCAGTAACAGCCAGCACGTCCTGTGAGCGTTCACAATTGACATAAAAAGAATGCACAAAATAAAAACGCGGTTCTTCTCCCAGGTCTGCAAGCAACGGGTGGCTGGCCTGCGGCTGAAGCTCGTTCCAACCCATGTGTGGCACACGCAGATTGCCCGGGTTTTTACCAAAATCGAACTTGAGCGTGTCGGCATCCACCCATCCCAGTCCGGGCAATTGACCCTCCTCACTGCCTCGGGTAAGCAATTGCATACCCAGGCAAATGCCAATAAACGGTATTTTCTTCTCCAGCGCCATATGAGCCATTACAGGCACCAGGCCAAGGGCATGCAGGCGTTCCATCCCGGCATCAAACGCACCCACCCCGGCCAGGATTAACCGCTCCGCCCGTTCAATCTGCTGCGGGTCTGCACTGATAACCGCCTGCACACCCATTTGGCGCAACATATTGGCAATGGAGCCCAGATTCCCCATGCCATAATCAATAATGACGATCATGACGAAGCCGCCTGATGATAGATGATCAGGGATTGTTTTGTCACCGAATGGATGTCAAGACCCTGGGCGAATAACTGCTCCCGGCCATTCGAACGCCCCCCAGCCTTGCATACCGTTTCGAGGGCGGCAGCCAACATCCCGGCATGATACGGTTGCACCGAACTATGAGATACGCCAGAAAGACGCTCAGGCACATCGCCACATGGCACAGAAACAACCGGCAGATTACAGGCCAGGGCTTCCTTCACCAGGTCAGGGCTGCCCTCGTGCAGGGAAGTAACCAGCAACGCATCGCTGGCATTCATCAGCAGGGCAACTTCTTCACGCGAACAGGCAGAAATGGCCTCCAGCCGGACTGCAGTGATGCGCTGGCGCAACAACTGAATGGTCTCCTCTGCGAGGGGACGATTCTTGACCACCTGACCGCTGCCTACCCCGGCGTTAAATAAAACTATCTTCTCTTCCGTGTCCCAGCCCAGGCGGGCACGCGCTTCAGGCAACGGAACTGGCGAAAAGATTTCAGTATTAATACCATTGGGCAGGTTGTGGGCCTTGTTCCGTAAAAACACCGGCAATGCAGTCAGCAATCCAGTGCCATTGACAACAATCCGCCGCGCACCGGCTGCAGCCCACAGGCTGAGCAACTTTCCGACTGCATCACGTAAACGCCACTTCCAACCGGGGTTTGATGTCCCCAGCAAGTCTGACCCTCGAAAGGTAATAACAAACGGCTTCATCCCGGCCACCAGGCGGGTGATGGCCGCAACCATCGTGCCATAATAAGCCACCAGCAAGTGCGGCTCAAAACGCAATATTTCAGCTCGCAATTCTTGAATATTACGATAAATCCCCGCAGGAGAAGTCCGGTCGTCCACCCCAAACAGACACACGACAATCCCTGCGCGGCGTAAATCATCCACCTGGGTGGCGTATGCATGAGGAACAGCAGCACCATCAGGGGTTCGTTCAGCGTCTGTGGTAATAAGAACTCGTAATTGAGTCATCTTCCGCTTCTTCTTCAGGCAGGAATTTTGCAGCAGCCAGTGCAAACGCAAACGATGGCGCTACCATGCGCGTGGCCGAATGGGCCAGGTAAAGCAACATCCAAACCGTGAAAGCCGTGGTGACACTTTTCTCGAAGGGTTTCTGCTTTTTCAAAAAGCGCCGAATTGTAATCAAAGCAAGCATACCAATCGCTGCCACCCCCAGGCTACCATGCTCTGCCAACAAACGAAAATACTCAGTATGGGTATTCTTGAGGTAACCAAAATAAGCGATGTGATAATAGGGTGACCGGCCAACGCCAACACCCGTTAAAGGGTTATCAAGAAATAACTGATAGTCAATTTCAACAAGCTTGTCGCGCCCGGTAGAGTCAAAATCGCTAAAACGGTCAAGGAATGTGCCGCTGGTCAGGTTCAACAGGAAGGGGAAAAGCAGGAAGTACCCTACTAGGGCAAACTGCACAAGCATCATTAACACCCGCGAAGCACGCAAACGGTCCTGCGCCAAGAAAAAAAGACCAATCGCCACGGCGCCAACCGTGTTCCACAATCCCGAACGGGAAAAAGTGAGTATGGAAAGCGCTGTGAAACCAAACATTAGCCCGAGCATCAGGTTCCGCACCTTGGGAGCATCCAAGGCAAGGAAAATGTAGAAAAATGCCACTGTCGCCCCAAAACTCAGCGCAGCCGCCACCTGATTGGCCCCAATCCCCCCCGTAATTTGCTCATTCGCACCACCACCAGAAAAGCGAATATCCTGAGTAATAAGGTAATAGATTGTCAGAACTGAAACGGATATCACTGGCGCAATGGCAAACAGGAACAGGCGTTGCAAATCAGGCTTACGAAATTCGAGCGTACTAAAGGCCATGGTTGCAACAGCCATTGCAACCAGCCCGGCCAATTGATACGATATCATTTCGCGATCAAAATATGGCGCAACGATAATACCTGGAACAAGCAGCC
>JANJTV010000043.1 GCA_024710905.1 Anaerolineales bacterium
GACCCGTTAAAAACAAACAACCCCTACCAGGCGGGGTTGTTTATTCCGTGTGATCGACCAGGGACTTGAACCCTGAACCCACTGATTAAGAGTCAGTTGCTCTGCCATTGAGCTAGTCGACCAGCGAAGCGGACGATATTATACCTTAAAGGGGTTTGCTGTCAATGCAGGGGGCGCTGCTTTGGCGGGAGCAGGCGCGGGGCAGCCCGCCGGTGGTTTTCATCCGGATTGCGATATGTTTTGAGAGTCTCGCAGGGGCTGTTTTTGCTTGGTGAAATCCAACCTGGCCGGTAGAATTTTATGTATTGATTTATTATTGTAAGTAGTTACAATAAGAGTATGACCTGTACCCCTGATCATATTGCCTACCAGATTCGTGAAAAGGGATTCCGCCTGACGCCGCAGCGTATGGCCATCCTGACTGTCCTGCATGCCGCCGGGCATCTTTCGCCCACCGAGGTGTATGAGCGCGTCAGCCAGGCCATGCCCGGTTTTACCGAGCCAACGGTATACCGCAATCTGGATTTCCTGGCCCGCAGCGGGTTTGTGCGGCCAACGCATGCCGGGGGTGGGCGGTTGGAGTATGAATTGGCGGCCTCGGCGCATCATCACCTGGTGTGCAGCGCTTGCGGTGACCAGGTGCAAATTCCACATGAACGGGTGCAGGGGTTGGTGGAGGAGTTTGAGCGGCTGACGGGGTTCCGGCTTACGGAAGATCATATCACATTCAACGGGCTATGCCCGCATTGCAAGGATTAATTAAAAAGGAGACAGAAATGCATTACTCACCCGCTTATTTACACATTCCTGATGGTTTCCTGAACCTGGTCATCTCACTGGTGTTCTGGGCGCTAACTGCCGGGGCGGTCTGGCTGGCGATTTCGAAGACCAATCACCAGTTGGGCGACAAGCAGGTGCCTTTGATGGGCATTATGGCGGCCTTTATTTTTGCCGCGCAGATGCTGAACTTCCCGGTGGCGGGCGGCACTTCCGGCCACTTTTTGGGTGGTGCGCTGGCGGCGATTGTGCTTGGCCCCTGGGCGGGCATCCTGGTGATGACGGCTGTCATTGCGGTACAGGCGCTGCTCTTCCAGGACGGCGGACTGCTGGTGATGGGTGCGAATATCTTTAACATGGGTGTGCTGACCGCGCTGATTGGGTTTGGCCTGTACCGCATGGTGTCGGGCCAGAACCGCACCACTCGCCTGGCGGTGGCCGGGGCGGGAGCCTGGCTTTCGACCATGGCCTCGGCCCTGATTACCGCCCTGCAATTGTGGCTGAGCGGCACCACACGGCTGGAGATTGTCGTCCCGGCCATGCTGGGCGTGCATGCCCTGATTGGCCTTGGCGAAGCACTGATTACTGTGGCGGCGCTGGCTTTCATTGAACAGACCCGCCCCGACTTGCTGAATGCAGAAAAGACCGCATCTCAGGGCGGCATGGGCTGGGTGTATGGCGGCGTGATTGTTTCCATCCTGGCTGTGCTCATCTCCCCGTTCGCTTCCGGCGACCCGGACGGCCTGGAGCGTGTGGCCGACGACCTGGGCTTCCTTGAAACCGGCATGGATGCGCCGTATCAGATTCTGCCCGATTACACCATTCCCTTCCTCGGCGAGACAGCTCTTTCGACCATTGTGGCCGGGGTGGTTGGTGCGCTAGTTGTGCTGGGGCTGATGATCGTCCTCGGGCGCATGTTAAGGAAGCAGGTCGGTTAGCTTTGCACGCTGATGCGTTTGACCGTTACCATCATGGCGATGGGCCGCTGCACCGCCTCGACCCGCGTATCAAGGTGGTGGTAACGGTACTTTTTATCCTTTCCAATGCCCTGCTGCCTGATGGCGCGTGGTCGGCATTTGGTTTGGCCTGGCTGGCCGTGTTGTTGGCCAATGCTGCCAGTGAACTCGGCATCGATTTCACCTTTCGGCGCTCGTTTATCGCCATTCCGTTCATGCTGGCGGCAGTCTCTTCCATTTTTTCGCCTTTTGGCCAGCCGCTGGCCGAGTGGACGCTCGGCCCCATCCAGCTCATTCCCACCGATGTTGGGTTGGTCAAATTTGGCAGTATCCTGCTGCGCTCCTGGCTTTCGGTACAGGCGGGTCTGCTGCTGGTGGCGGTTACACCCTTCCCGGACCTGATTCATGCTTTTGAGCATTTGCGCGTCCCGGCGGTGCTGACCACCATTATTGCGTTTCTTTATCGCTACCTGTTCGTCCTGACGGACGAGGTCATGCGACTGTTGCGCGCGCGCCAGTCCCGTTCTGCAGCATTGCCCGGCCAGAAAAGCGGCCGTAGTGTGTTCTGGCGGGCAAAGGTGACAGGTAACATGGCGGGGCAGCTCTTCCTACGTAGTTATGAGCGCAGTGACCGCATCTACAATGCCATGCTCGCACGCGGCTACAGCGGCCAGTTACGCACCATGCGTGCACATGTCCTGCGCGGTCGTGACTGGCTGGTTTTTGCCGCCAGCGTTTTCATTCTTTTACTGGTTCAATTAATCGGGAGGCTCGGCTAATGCCCATTTCACATTCCCATCCCCATCCTGTCTTGCCCCTGGTGCTTGAGTGCCAGGACGACATCCTCAAAATTGATGGGCTGCATTTTTCCTACCCGGATGGCCACGTAGCCCTGCATGGCATAGACCTGAAACTGTGTGTGGGGGATAAAGTGGTCCTGGTCGGCCCAAACGGGGCGGGCAAAAGCACCCTGATGCTGCACCTGAACGGGATATTGACCGGCCAGAAGGGCGGGCTCACTGTGGCCGGGATGCCGTTAAGTGAGAAGAACCTGCCCTACATCCGCGCTGCCATCGGGCTGGTCTTCCAGAACCCGGATGACCAGTTGTTCTCGCCAACCGTCTTCGAAGATGTGGCCTTTGGCCCGTTGCACATGGGCCTGCCGGAACATGAGATCAAAAGCCGCGTGGAAGAAGCCCTGGCGGCGGTGCGCATGAGCGAATATGCGGAGCGCCTTTCCCATCATTTAAGTGTTGGTGAAAAGAAACGCATTGCGATTGCCACTGTGCTGGCCATGCATCCGCAAGTGCTGGTGTTGGATGAACCCTCCGCCGGGCTGGATCCGCGCGCGCGGCGCACGCTGATCAACCTGCTGCGCGAACTGGACATCACCATGCTGGTCTCCACCCACGACCTGGCCATGGCCCGCGAGGTCTTCCCGCGCATGGTGGTCATGGATCACGGTGAAATCGTGGCCGACGGCCTGACGATGGCATTAATGGAAGACGCCGCCCTGCTTGAAGCGCATGGGTTAGAGAAGCCGTGAATCTTGGAACCTGCACGAACCAATTGTTCTCCTGGGGACCCTGCTATGTTTGATGGT
>JANJTV010000054.1 GCA_024710905.1 Anaerolineales bacterium
TTCCTCTCGCCGGCCCTGACCGAAGTGGATTTGATGAGTCGGGTGCTGGCTGAAAGGGAATTCTTGCCCTGGCTGGATGGATTTCTTCCCGGGCTGGCGGACGGTCAGCCGGAAAGCCTGTTTGCGCCAGCCCATGTCTCGGATGAAAACGATGGGCAGCTGGCCCACCTGCACGGGTTGAACCTGTATCGGGCGTTTGTCTGGAAGCATCTGGGGGAAATCCTGCCGGCGCAGGACGGACGCAGGAAGACCCTGGAGTCCGCCGCCCTCGTTCACGCGCAGGCCAGCCTGGGCGCGGTGACGGGATCAAATTACATGGTGGAACACTGGCTTGCCTGTTATGCCATGCTCTATTTGAGCGGTGCATAAAACCGATGCCAAAAACACAACAGGATTTCTGATATGATCAGAGTCTGTCCGTATCGATCATTCCCTGGAGGCTCCAATGGATTTTCTTTCAATTAACTGGTTGGCTGTTGTGGCATGTGTCCTGGTCAGCATGGTAAGCGGCACGCTCTGGTACAACCCCAAGACCTTCTTCCCCATCTGGTGGAAGGGCATCGGTAAAACTGAGAACGAAGCCCCAGGGAGCAGCAACATGAACCTGACCTGGGCCCTGACCCTGCTGGCCTCCTTTGTCCAGGCGGTGGCGATGGCGTTCATGGTCAATGCGATGGGGGGGATGATGACGGGTGGCGTCAGTGCCCTTTCCGGTGCGGGCACCGGGTTCATGCTCTGGCTGGGCTTTGTGGCTCCTACCTCCCTGGTGAACAAACTTTTCGCCGGTCATGGATTGAAGGTCTGGGCGATCGAGGTGGGCAATCACCTGGTCAACCTCCTGTTGTTCGGCGCGATTTTGGGCGCCTGGCGCTGAACCCGTAAACTACTGGATCGTGGCGGTTGAGCGTCCGATCCCAAGAAGGTCACAGCGGCGAACTGCCTGGTGCGTGGTCAGGTGCTTTGCCGAAATAGTTCCTCCTGCACCCTGGCTTCCATTTCACCTGGCGCCGGAGCCGGTCATGGCAACCTCACGGTCTACATTCCTGATCTTCCTCTCAGTGCTGGTCATGGCCCTGGCCTACCAGACTGCCGTTTTCTTTCAACTGGAGCCCGGCCCGGTGGATGATGCCTACATCCTGCACCGCTATGCCCAGAATCTTGCCGTTCACGGCCGGCTGGTCTGGAACCTGGACGGTCCGCCGGCGGCCGGCGCCACCGGCTGGCTGCAAACCGTGCTGTACGCTGCCGGGTTGCGTGTAGGAATTGAGCCGGCCGGGCTGGGGGTCGCGCTGGGACTGGCCAGCCAGCTGCTCAGCCTGGGACTGCTCTGGACCTGCGCCTGGCAGGCCCGCGGCCCGGCCCGCTGGGTGGGACTGGCGGCCTTCCTGCTGGCGGCCACGGCCCCCTTCCAGTTCCCGCACCTGGTCTCCGGCCTGGAGACACCGTTGTTTGGCCTGCTTGGCCTGATTGGCCTGGTCCTGTTCCGCCAGGTGCTGACCCACCGGCGCCCGGCACACTGGGCGATGTTGATCGGGGTGCTGCTGCTGGCCGCGGCCACGCGACCGGAGGGGATGCTGCTCGGCCTGCTGATGCTGGGAACCGCCTGGACCGCCCGCCGCCTTCCCGCCTGGGCCGCGGCGGCCTGGGTTTTCGGCCTGGCGGCCTACCTGGCCTGGCACCTGGCCAGCTTCGGCAGCCTGCTGCCCGCCAGTGTCACCGTGCGTGCCGGCCAGGGAACCGCCGGGATGCAGGCCGGGCTGGACTTTTTCGGGCTGTATCTGCTGCTGCCCGCGGCGGCCTGGGGGCTGCTGTCCTCCCTGCGCTTTCAATCGCCGCGCTCGGCCGGAGGACTGGCCGGGTTGTGCGGGATGGGGCTGGTGCTGGCTGGCAGCCTGGTCTCGCTCGGCATGCGCCAGGAAATGAACTTTTCCGGGCGATATTTCGCCCCTTTTTATCCACTTTTCCTGCTCTCCTTCATTTATATGACCCCTCCCCGCCGTCCGGTGCACTGGGCCGGACCGGCCGCGCTGCTGGCCGTCCTGCAGCTCGTCCTGCAGCTGGGCGGGCTGTCCGGTACGCTGCAGGAATTACGCACCGGGCAGGCCGTGCTGGCCCAGGCGCATCGCCCGGCAGCCCTGGCCCTGGCGGACCGCCTGCCGGCAGGCGCCTGGGTGGCAGCGGTTCGCGACCCGGGACTGGTCTGCAGCCTGCTGATCGAGCATCCCTGCCTGGACCTGAGTGGTTTGAACGACCCGACCCTGGCCGCCGGGGCGACCCCGGGTGAGACCCTGGACCACCTGTTTTCGCACGCCCCGGCCGGGATGGTGGTCACCAGCTACGACCCGGAGCGCCTGACCCCCGGTCCCTCCCTGGCCGGATTGCCTGGAGACCCGCGCCTGGCGAACTATGTCCTGCTGGGGGTGTTCGGCCCCGGGGGGCGGACCGCCTACTACCAGTTCGTCTACCTGCGGGCCGACCTGGCGGGGGAGGCCGGGCCATGAAGCGCGCGCTGCTGCTCCTGCCGGTCCTGGCGGTGCTGGGTTATGGCTGGCAGCTCGGCCGGCTGGGGTTGTACTGGGATGACTGGCTCTTCCTGTGGGCTGCTGCAAACCCCGACCCGGCCTTCTACCAGACCCTGTTTGCCGCCTCCCGGCCCCTGACCTGGCTGCCGGCATACGGCCTGGCTCGCCTGCTGCCGCCCGACCCGCTGGCCTACCATCTCGCCGCCCTGTTGGTGCGGGCGCTGGGAGCATTGGCCTTCTGGGACTTCCTGCGCCAGCTCTGGCCGCGGCGTGAAGGCCAGGCCCTTGGAACGGCGGTCCTCTTCCTGCTCTACCCGGGCTTCAGCCAGCAGGCGATTGCGCTGGTCTATCTCCCGCAGCATTTCCTGCCGCTCTTCTTCCTGCTGGTCTCCCTGGCGCTCAGCCTGCGCTCGCTGCGTGACCCCGCCCGGCACCGCATCTGGCGGCTGGCCGCCCTGGTCTGCCAGGCGGCCGGGACGCTGCAAACCGAGTACCTTCTGGGTCTAGAGCTGCTGCGTGGAGCGGCCTTCTGGCTGGTGCTGCGCGAGCTGCGCACCGCCGGGGACCACCCGCTGCGCAGCCTGCTGAGGCTGTGGTTCCCGTACCTGCTTCTGCATGGCCTGGCCCTGCTGCTGCTGGCGGTCTTTTACACTGCCGGGGGCTATGACTATTACCCGCTCCAACCCGGCGGACCGGCCGCCGATCCCGGGCAGTGGACCCTGGGCCTGCTTTTGGAACCTGCCCGGCTGCTGCTGCTGGCGGGGCTGGCCGCCTGGATCGAACCACTGCGCTGGCTCTCCAATTTGACCCTCGAGCAGCTGCCTGTTGCCCTGGCCGCCGGACTGTTCTCCGGCTGGGTCGCCTGGCGGCTGCTCTCCGGTGTGGAGGAGGACTCTCGCGAGTCGTTCCGGCAGGCGCTTGGCCTGGGGGTGCTCGGGCTGTTGGCCGGCAGGCTGCCCGCCTGGCTGGCCGGCCTGCCCCTTGATCTGGGATTCAGCTGGGACCGCCTGCTGCTGCCCTGCTCCCCCGGGGCGGCCTTGCTGGCGGTGGGTCTGGTGGGCTGGACCTGGAGAAACGCCTGGCAGCGCAGGTTGGCGCTCGTGCTCCTGGTGGGCCTGGCCGCCGCCGGCCATCCGGCGCAGCAGACAAGCTACCTGCAGGACTGGCAGGTTCAGCAGCAACTGCTGGCCCAGCTTCGCTGGCGGGTGCCGGTCCTGGCGCCGGGGACGCTGGTGGTGGGGGAGGCTCCGCCGCTGCGCTACGAGACGGACAACAGCCTGACCGCCCCGATCAACTGGTTGTACTTCGGCCCGCCCGGCCAGGAGCTGTCTGCCGCCGTGCTTTTTCCGTCCCTGCGCCTGGGCGGGGACAAGCTGGCTGCCCTGGATCCCGGCACCCCTGTGAATTACGCCTACGCCGGGCTGCCCTACCGCGGGCGGATCGACGCTCCGCTGGTCTTCTACCTGCCCGAATCGGGTTGCCTGAAGGTCTTTGACCGCGCCTACGCGTACGAGGCGGCCCTCTGGCAGGCGCCCCCGGAACTTCAGCAGCTGGCCTTCCTGGCCGATTCCGCCGCGGAGGGAGGCAAGGGACCTCCCCTGCCAGCCGCCTGGCCGGCCGACCCGGATCCCCCCAGGATGGACTGGTGCCGTGCCTTCCAGCAGGCCGAACTGGCCCGCGCCCGTGCCGACTGGCCGGCCATCCTCCGGTTGTATGACCAGCTCCAGGCCGATGGCCTGACGCCTCTCCAGCCACTGGAGTGGCTGCCGTTCATCGAAGGCCTGGCGCGCAGCGGCCGCCTGGCGGAGGCCCGCTCGCTGAGCCAGCCGCTTGGGGAATTGTCCTGCCCGCTCTGGACCGGTCCCCTGGCGGCCTGGTCTGAAAAAAGTGAAGATTGTCAGGATTGAAAAGCGGCCGGGCCGGGACTATACTGAAACGGAAGACATCAACGGTTCTGTGGAGGGGTTATGGCAACACTGGTTGGAAAAACGATCGGGCGCTACCAGGTGGTCGAGGAACTCGGGCAGGGCGGCATGGCCACGGTCTACAAGGCCATGGACACCCGCCTGGAGCGCGAGGTGGCCATCAAGCTGATCCGCAAGAGCGCCTTCAGCCCGGAAGCCCTGCGGCGTGTCCTGGAACGCTTTGAACGCGAGGCCAAGTCCCTGGCGCGCCTGTCGCACGCCAACATCGTCAAGGTCTTCGATTTTGGCAAGTTCGAGGGGTCGCCCTTCCTGGTGCTCGAGTACCTGCCGGGCGGTATCCTGCGCGATGCCCTGGGCCGGGCCCTGCCCTGGCGCACCGCCATCCAGCTGTTGTTGCCGGTGGCCCGCGCCCTGCACTACGCCCACCAGAACGGCATCATCCACCGCGACGTCAAGCCCTCCAACATTCTGCTGCGTGAGAACGGGGAGCCGATGCTGACCGATTTTGGCATCGCCAAGCTGCTGGCTGCGGACGACTCGCACACCCTGACCGCCAGCGGGGTCGGGATCGGTACGCCAATGTACATGCCTCCTGAGCAGGGCATGGGCAAGAAGATCGATGCCCGGGCGGACGTCTATGCCCTGGGGATCGTGCTGTACGAGCTGATCACTGCCCACAAGCCCTACCAGGCCGACACACCAATGGAGATGGTGCTCAAGCAGATGAACGAGCCCCTGCCGCGTCCGACCCAGTTCGTGCCGGACCTGCCGGAGGCCGTGGAGGCGGTATTGATCAAGGCCCTCGGCCGTCAGCCGGAGGACCGCTTTGAGAGCATGGAAGGCTTTGTGCGAGCCCTGGAGGGATTGGTGGGGCAGGCCGCCCCGGGTGGTGTCTTGCCGGTGCCCGTGCCGCAGCCGACGCGTGAGGCAGCCACCGGCGAGACCCGCGCCGAGACCAGGAGTGGCGAGACCACCGGCCGGACCATTGACCAGTCCCCGATCCAACCCCCGCCTCCTGTCCGGAAGCGTCCCGCTCCGCCGCCCAAGCCGGCTTTCCAGTTCAGCCCGCT
>JANJTV010000094.1 GCA_024710905.1 Anaerolineales bacterium
GCCCGTGGTAATGTACTGGTTGCAACTGGCGCGGTTCCCTGCCCAGGCGTTCGATAATCGCTTCGGCAAAGGCCTGTGTGCCAACTTCCCGCTCGCTCAGGCCTTCCCGGTAAATATCCGCAGTATGGATGCCATCCTCCAGTGTGCACAGCAGGGCGTTCTTCACCTTCTGGGCAATTTCGGGCTGACCCAGATGCACCAGCATCTGTGTGGAAGCCACCAGCAGGCCGCTCGGATTGGCAATGCCCTTCCCGGCAATATCCGGCGCGGAGCCATGCACCGCTTCGAACATGGCGGCGTGGTCGCCAATGTTGGCAGAACCGGCCAGCCCGACTGACCCGGCCACCTGGGCGGCAATATCCGAAAGGATATCACCGTACAGGTTCAAAGTCACAATCACATCCAGCGTTTCGGGCTGGGCGGCCAGGCGCGCTGCGCCAATATCTATAATCTGGTGGTTGCTTTCAATGTCGGGGTATTCCTTTGCTACCTCGTCAAAAACCTGGTGAAACAGCCCGTCGGCTAGTTTCATGATGTTGTCTTTGGTCATGCAGGTCACCTTGCGGCGGCCATAGGCGCGGGCATACTCAAACGCATAGCGTACAATCCGCTCGGTGCCGGGCCGCGAGATGATCTTGAGCACTTGCGTCACTTCATTGGTCTGGCGGTGCTCAATCCCTGCGTACAGATCTTCCTCGTTTTCGCGCACAATCACCAGGTTCATGCCGGGGTGTGCCGAAGCCACATAAGGCGTGTAAGCCTTAACCGGGCGCACATTGGCATACAGGTTCAGCGATTTGCGAATGGTCACATTGACGCTCTTAAAGCCCTTGCCCTGTGGCGTGGTCAGCGGGGCCTTCAGGAAGACCTTGTTGCGGCGCAGAACATCCCAGGCTTCCTCGCGAATGCCGGATGTAATGCCCTGCTCATAGACCGACTGGCCGATGTCAATAAAATCATATTCCAGCGGCGCACCAGCCGCCTGCAAGATTTTCAACGTTGCGTCCATAATTTCCGGGCCGATGCCGTCGCCGCGCGCCACTGTGATACGGGTTTTTGTCATACTGTCCTCTTTCTAAAATGATGATGAAATTCGGGCTGGCTCCCCCACGCCTGCCCCCGTTATACGGAAGTTTCCGCCGCCTGAGGCGGTATTTTTACAATGAATACAAGTAGCATTGAAACCAGCAAAACAACAGTTACAACCAGCCCGCCTTCCGGGCCGAATGCGCCGCCCGTCCACAGGTCGTTGCCGGTTTCCATCATGTTTAATAAGATGCCGCCACTGGTTTCTCCACCGCTGACCTCGAAACCGAAGAAGTTGCCCTGCACCCAGTTCCACACGCTGTGATAGGCGCAAATGCCCCATAACGACCCTTCTCGCAGGGCATAAAGGGCTGCAAACAAACCAAACAAGGTCAGGTTGAGCAGTGCAATCAGGCCCAGGTTGGGGTTCAGCCCGTGCAGGATGGCAAAGACAAGCGATGATACCAGAATCCCTACCCAGGCTTTGTAGCGTGCACCCAGGGTTTGCATCAGCCAGCCGCGGGTCAGCACTTCTTCCGCTGCGCCCTGCACCACCCAGCCGAGGAAAACGATCACCACGCCGCCCAATGCGGCCAGCCCTTGTTGGGAGGGGTCGCCGCTCTCCAATTCCACGCTGCCGGTCAGGGCCATCAAGCCCACCACGGCGGTAAAGCTCAGGAAGCCGAGCCCCAGCCCGCGCAGGTATTTCATCCCGGCGCTGTCGCGCTCCAGTCCGATGGTCCACGGCGCACGGCCTTCCCACAGGCCCATCCACAGCCAGGTGAAAACAATCATCAGCCAGAAGGCTGAAATCAATGAAACAGTCAACCATAATCCGCTGATGACCGGCGGTAGGCCAGCCGGGGCAAGGCTGAAGCCAGTCGTTTGTTCAGGCAGGCCGTACAGCAATACCTGGGCGATGATGACGGGGAGGATGCCAAATTGCGCCAGCAGGCTGATGACGAGGGAGAGCGGGATGGCGGCCAGCAGGTGGGTGGTGCGTTTGCCTGCGCGGGCCAGGTCAAATAAGCGATTTTCAGTGAGCCAGGTGAACATTGATTAATTCCTTTTACCCATAAAATTTCACTGCCTATTGTAAAACAGGAGCAGGAGCCATGCCAGAGAAAACGCCTTTTTGCTTGTCTCAAAGGGATTGGCACGTCTGTTAGACGGCAATAGGCGGCGGGGAACCAGCCTCCGGTTATAGAAAAGGAAGGGAAGTTTATTTACCGGGTGAAGCGGGGGCAATGGACAGGCCGGAAAAGCCTATTTTTTCATTACTGGCAGGCGGATGAAAAAGGTGCTGCCGGGGAAGGTGGTTTCGTTGTGGGCAGGGCTTTCCACCCAGATGCGGCCGTTGTGGGCGCGGATGATGCCTGCGGCAATGGCCAGGCCCAGGCCGGGGCCGCCGCCTTTGTATTTGGTGCGCCCGGAAGAGTGAAGTTCCACTTTACCGACCTGGGTCAGTTTTTCAAAAATAATTTTGTGGTTGGCCGGGTCAATGCCAATGCCGGTATCGTGGATGCGAACCTCGACACATTCACCCAGTTGTTCATCGGTGGCGACGCTGGCGCCAATGGTTACCAACCCGCCATCTGGTGTGAATTTGATGGCATTGACAACGACATTGTCGAGCGCTTTACGGAGCAGTTGCTGGTCGGCGGGGAAGGCCGGCATTTCACGGATGCTTTCGTCGACGCTGAGTTTTATGCTGCGCTCTTCGAGGTCTTTTGCGTACTCGCGTTGAATCTGTGTTATTAGCGGGGCGAGGGTGATGGTCTCAAAGTGTGGTTTGAGGGTCTGGTTGTCGAGCTTGACCACATCCAACATGGCGTTGACGACCTGGTGCAGGCGATCGGTGCCGGTCAGCACGCCTTCGACGGCGGCCAGCATGGTTTCGTTTTGTTTGATTTCTGGCGTTCCCTGCAGCATGGTCAGGTAGCCCTTCATCACGGTCAGGGGGGTGCGCAGTTCGTGCGCCGCCAGCTGGATGAAGGATGTTTTATTCTTATCCATTTTTTCAAGCTGGGCCAGGGCGTTGTTGAGTTCTTCCACGCGCTGGGCGACCATGCGTTCCATCATTTCGTTGAAGCGGGTGACTTCCTCGTACAGGCGGGCATTTTCGAGCGCAATGGCGGCCTGCATGCCAAAGGTTGTCACGACCAGGCGGTCATCGTCAGAAAAGGCGTTGGGGGCTTCGCGGGTTAGCGAGATCATACCGATGACTTTGTTCTTGGCAAACAATGGTACGCCCAGCCAGGATTTGTGCAGCGGCAGCCAGGGGATTTGCACCCAGCCGGGGTTTTCACTCACATCTTTAATCAGGATGGGTTCGCCGCTTTTGGTCATCTGGTCGTACACGCCGCCCTTGGTGGCCTGGACGCGCAGGTCTTCAACGCGCTTGTCGTCTGGGAAGCCACGGTGGGCGACCATGTGGGTATACCCACCAATTTCCTCGAGGAATAAGGCGCCGCGCCCGAAGGGCATGATTTGGTACAGTTGTTCGAGGATCTGCTCCGGAACTTGGTCCATTTTGAGCAGGGTGGACAGGTTGCGCGAGGCGCGGGCCAGGCCTTCGGCGTTATGGCGGTTCTGCTGTTCAGATTGATACAGCTTGGCATTCTCGCTGGCGGTTTGTTCGGCAATTTCTTTGGCGATGCCCAGTTCGGCGGTGGTTTGCTTGGCTTCATCCAGCAGGCGTTCTACCTCGCGGCGGGCCTGTTCACGTTCCTCGGCCAGCACGGTACGGAGCAGGGCGCTGCTGATCAGGTTGCGGCTGCGGATGTAAGTCTCCCAGTTTTGCGGGCCCATTTGCATCCACAGGAAGCCAAAACGGTTGTTGGCCAGTGAAAGGGGCATGACAATGGCATGGTTGGCCATGTTGGGCTGGGGTTTGAAGTCCGGGGTCAGCCGTTTGGCTGCCAGTTTAGGGCGCTCGGTGGGCATGGAGAGCTTGCCATATTCATATTGCAGCAGCAAGTGGAAATCTTCGGAGGCCACAGCCTGTGGATTCAGCGAATTGCCGTAGGTAATGATGAACGAACGGCCAATGCCCATTTCGGGGAAATTGCTGCTGATGGCTGTGCCAATCTCGCGCAGGCTCATGGCTGACGCCATGCTGAAACTAAAGTTTTGCAGCACTTCTTCCTGTTGTTCCACTTCCAGGCGGCGGGTGGCCTGGGCGCGCTGTGAAATCTCGCCAGTCAGCAAGCGGGCCTGTTGGAAGAGATTTTCAGCTTTCAATGCGATCATGTGGTCATTAATGCCGCCCAAGGCGTGTTTGCGGAATGTTGAAATCACATCATGCCAGACCGACGGCTCAGTGCCGCGTTTTTTTAGGATCAGGATGACCGATTCTACGCTGCGCAGGAAGGCATCGCCACTGTCTGAGTCTTTCTTCAGCGCCGCCAGGAAGCTGTCCCACATCTTGCCGAAGGCTTCCGTCAGATCTTTGGTGGAGGCCGTCAGCCGGGAGGTGCTGGCTGTTCCAATCAGGGCGCGGATGGCCGCTTCGCGGCGGTTTTCCAGGTGGCCGGTCAGGGCAACATCCGTCGGGTTGACCACTGCCCGCCGGACGCTGTCTGGCAGGCAGCCGCAGGAGGAACGGATAATCAGATGGCTGCTGAGCAGGATTTCCGGGTGGATCGAGTCGCCTTCTAAACGGCGCACCAGCAGTTCAAGCGCCTGCTTGCCTGCCTGGTAAAAAGATTGCCTTACAGTGGTCAGCGGCACGCCGAGCGATTGTGTTTCAAGGATGTCGTCAAAACCGGTTAGGGCAATATCGTCGGGGATGTCCAGACCGCGCGCTTCGAGGGCTTCAAGTGCCCCAAAGGCCATGCGGTCATTGGCGGCAGCAATGGCGTCCGGGCGTAATTTCAGATTGTCAAGCATGTGGATCACTGCACCGCGCCCGCTTTCGGCGCTGAAGTCGCCTTCGAAGATGAGCTTCTCATCCACGCGAATCTTGTGGGATTTCAACTCTTCTTTGTAGGCGGCCAGGCGCAATTCTGATTCGTAATGCCCACGCGGGCCGCTGATGAAGGCAATTTTGCGATAGCCGTGTTCCTCGATCAAGTGTCGGATGACCTGGCTCATGCCGTTGGTGTTGTCGGTCATGATATTTGGCACACCCGGCAGGCCCAGCCCAATGCCTGCCATAGGCAGTTTGGGCAGGCTGGCAGCGAACTGCTCCAGTTCGGTAGGCCGTAAGCCATGCCCGACATCTGCGGCCAGTAGCAATGCATCACAGTTGCCTTTGGCAACCATGTCATAAAACTCGTAAGAAGGTGTAATTTGCCCCGGTTTAATCCCCGCAGCAGGTTTACCGCCCACAAAACAAATTAGGTTCACTCCGCGTTGGTCGGCAGCATCGGTGACCCCGCTCAGGAACTCCGAGCCCCAGGCGCGGCCAATCCGCGCGGCCAGCAGGCCGATGGTATGGGTTTTGGGGGATGCGCTTTTGGGAGTCATTCTCGTACCAACCTGGGTTGATTATATTCCAGAACCCCCGGGCTGGTATTTAAAGCGCATGACAACTGGCTTGCAATACCTGTCTATTTGTACATACTCAAAAGCATCTTAAAGGGCGTCGTGGCCCGCACAGCATGCGGATGGTTGGCGGGCATCAGGATCATCTCACCTGTTTGCACGGTGAATGCTTCGCCATCAATGATGATCTCAGCCTGCCCCTCCAATACGTGCACCAGGGCATCGTAAGGAGCCATATGTTCACTGAGCTGCTGGCCTTCATCGAATGCGAAAAGGGTCAGGTTGCCGCTTGCTTGGTGGATGATCTGGCGGCTGACAATGCCGCCTGGCTGGGTGGAAACCAACTGGCTCACCCCGAAAACTTCTTTTGCATTTATTCCGGTCATGGTTTACCCTCCGAAAGGAAACAAGGCAAGCATACTACGCTTGCCCTGCATGGTCTGTAGCAAGAGTCACATTACGGGATGTTAATTTTGTAGGCAGCGTCAGCGCGGGTGTAAGGTGTTACCCCGCTGACGACCAGCACTGCCCGGTTATACAAATCAAAATCCAGGGTAATTTCAGCGGTTGCATCCCCTGAAACCAAAATTGGCTGGACAACGGTCTGCCCGCCAAACGTGATCAGGGTCAGCCGAAATTCCTGCGGCAGGCTGTTATGGATGCGCGCAAACCCCTGCGCTTGCCAGCCGCCATCGTCCAGCTCGAAATCGGTAAAGTACCCAATGGCCGGGATGGAAACATCATCCAGCAGCAGGCCTTCGCCATTGGCGGCGGCATCTGTGACGTATTCAAAGCGGACGAGCACTTTTTGCCCTGCATAACGGGAAAGGTCAACGGCTTCTTGAGTCCAGCCATTGCTGCGTCCGTTGTAGCCCCAGCCAAAGGAACTGCCGGTGGGGTTTTCCCCGGTGCCGGAGGGGGTCAGGATGAATTCCCAGGTTTCGCCGCTATCTGCCGAAGCCAGCAGGTAGAGATAGTCGTAATCTTTTTCAATGTCAAACCAGGTCTGGTAGGTCATTTCTATGTTGCCGCTGGTGTCAGTAAAATCAAATTCGCGGGTCAGGGTCATGTTGGAACTGTCACCTTTATTTGACCAGAAGGCCATAATGCCGGAAGAGGCCGAAGCGGGCAGCAGGTTGATTTCCGGGTTGCCGGAGAAAGATAACGTGACTTGTCCACGGCAGCGGATTTCGATATAGTCCGCGCCAAACTGATTGACTGTATCCTTAAGGTCGGCAGGGCAGCGGGTGATGGAGCCGCTCTCTGAAACGGTAGGCGCAGATGGGTAGTTCGTGTACGTGTATCTTCCATCTGCCACACGGTTGTCTTTCAGGTAATTGGTTACGGTCCAATCAACAAAAAAATCAGTGGCTGTGATGGGTTGGCCGTTGAGCGGGTCGGTGGCATTGATGTTGCGCAGCACATCTTCGACGCTTTCCATGCCGTTGAGCGGGTTACGCACTAGTTCACGGGTGGCCTCCTCACCAAACCGGTTAAGGAAGTAGTTCAGGAACATGAACCCGGCCCCGTAATGCGGGATGGTGTTCTGGTCAGGCCAGTCGGTGAGCTGGAGGTCGGGATTGTTGGCAAAACTGCGGTCAAAACCCACCGGGTAGCCCAGCAGGAATTCGGCCAATACTGAGAAGCCTTCGTTCATCCAAGAGTGTTCGTTGACGTCTTGCTGCCAGTGAATCATGTGCTGGAATTCGTGCGCCAGGGTTCCGTAGGTGCTTGGGCTGCGCAGGCGGATGACATCTGCATTAAAGACAAACATTTCGTGCGCGTTCGAGTACTGGTAAACCAGCGGGTGCACGGCGTCGCCCGAGGAAAAATACCCGGCCACACTGTTGCCAATGCCGCCCGTTAGCAGGATGTGGATGCGCGGATCTTCATCGATTCCGGGCGTGTTTTCGCTGCCGAAAAACTCACGGGTTTGGGGGTAAATGCTATCTTCAAACGTTTCAGCCAGGTTGCGCAGTTCGTTTTGGTTAAACCGGGTACCGTTTTCAATCCAAAAATAAGAATGGTCGGTACGATATTGAACGGTGGCGGTTACTTGGAAGGGCTGGTTATTGTCATTGTTGATAGCCCAAAACTGCTTTTGGTCACCCACATTGAACGGGCCGCTGGGCAAGGAGGGCGGGATGCTGTCGATTCCTTTCAGGCGGCGTGCCAGGTCGGCATCATCGCCTTCAGGGACAATAATGGATTGTAGTGTAGCGAGGTTGGCCTGCGGGTCAAGCACTGCCGGGCCTGCCGGGGTTGCCGGATGCTGGGATACATCACCACCGCTCAGCGGGCCGGGGGTGGAGGTAAATTCAGGTGTGGGGGTAATCTGTGCGCCGATGCCAACCAGGCCAACAAACGATGTTCCTATAATGGCCAGGCAGCAGCAGCACAGGATAACCGCAAACAGGGTGAAAAAGGTCAGGGTGGGGGTCAGGCTGGCATTTTTGTTCATGCTTCCTCTCAGGCGCGGATTGTATCGTTTATTAGGCAAATAAAAACAGGCGGGGCACCCCGCCTGTTGGTACTACTGGATTTGGACAGTCGGATTACTTGAAGACAATTTTACCGTCTTCCACGTCCACTGTAACGCTTCCGCCTCCAGTGAATTTGCCGCCAAGTAATTCCACCGAGAGCGGGCTTTCGACATATTTCTGGATGGCGCGACGCAGCGGGCGTGCCCCGAAGGCAGGGTCAAACCCTTCCCGGGCAAGCCATTCGCGGGCGGCGTCTGTCAATTTGACCTTGATGTTGTATTCG
>JANJTV010000013.1 GCA_024710905.1 Anaerolineales bacterium
CCAGCAAAAGTGCAAAGGCCAGCAGGGTGATTATGGTTTTTGTTTTCATCATGTACCTCCGATACAGTTTGGCGTTTTCAAGAAACAAGGCAGGCCACCAATTTGGGCCTGCCTTGCACATGAAAATTCTACTACAAACCAAGCTACGGCGCCAATTACTGGTTGATCTGCTCGATTACGCCGCCAATGGCCGGGGCAAGCACAGCCGCAAACAGGAAGAACAGGCAGGCGAAGAACAGGCAGAATACCAGCGCGGGGATCAGGATGACCATGATCGATTTGCCGGGGGTGAGTTGGTGCACGGTACGGATCGACAGGTAGTTGAGGTAGAGGGAGTAAAAACTAATGAAAATGGTCAGGCAGTTGAGCACCGGGATATTGCTCAGGAGACTGGTCGCCAGGCCAATCGGGGCAGAATAGGCCGCATTGACAAAAACAAACTTCTCCAGGTCGCCCACGCCGCCGAACATGCGCGCAATCCAGTTCTGGATGGCCGCGCCAATGAAGAAGAACAGTACGCCAACCAGGGCGCCAATTGGGGCACCGCACAACACGCCAACCAGGCCGCCACCTGCTGAAAAGGCATCGCCCGCCTGGAAGGCTTCACGCAGTTCCGGGGGCACATCCTGCATCTGGCTCATGATCTCGCCCATCGCATTGCCTGCGCCTGAGAAGACCAGGCCGAGCAGGCCACCCAGCAGGCCGCCAACCAAGGCGGCAATGAACAGCCAGATCAGCGCATTGCTGGTCTTGGCATGCGGCGAATTGGCCAGCTCTTGGTAGGAGGCTTCGTTGGGTTTTGTGACGGCGTTAATCCAAGTTTGAAACATTGCTGAAAAGTCCATGTCATTCTCCTTTTGGTATGTTGGTTTGTGGTGACAAGTACACCAAAAGAATAGCATGCTTTTTCGTGTGTTTCAATAGCCGGATAGGGGGATTCTCGTCAGAACAGGCTGGCCTGCCGGGCGGGGCGCTGGCCGTCCAGCAGCAGGAAGGGGGCGGCGCGTTCTGTCAGGATGCCCAGTTTGCGCAGGTTGGAAAGGTCGCGCAGGGCGGAACCCCGTCGGGCCTTGAGGATGGCTTCCGCCCCTTTACGGCCAATCCCCGGTACGCGCATCAACTGCTGGATTTCGGCACGGTTGACCTCCAGCGGGGTGTGCGCCAGGTTGTCCTGCGCCCAGGCCAGTTTTGGATCGGTGTCAATGGGCAGCTCACCTGCGCCCCTGAAAGGCAGTTCTTCCACTTGAAAACCGTAATCACGAATCAGGAAGGAGGCCTGGTAGAGGCGATGTTCGCGCATCGGGTTGACAGCGGCTTTGTTTTCAAGCGGTGTGTCTGGCACGGGGTGGAAGGCTGAGAAGTAGGCCCTTTGCAGGCGCAGGTTCCTGGTCAGCCAATGGGTGGTACTGAGAAGCTCCAGGTCGCTTTCGTCGGCACCGCCGGCCACAAATTGGGTCACCATGGAGGGCCAGCGGCCGTTCCAGGCCTGGTGGGGCGGAGTGGTGGTACGGATTTCATGCACCCACTTGAGCGGCTGGAGTAGTTCCTCGAAGAAAATCTTGCGCGGGGCCAGCCGGGCCAGTCGTTCGCGATTGGGCGCTTCCAGGTTGACTGAGACGCGGTCAGCCAGCAGCATGGCCTGTTTGACCTGGTCCTTTTCAGCGCCGGGCATCAGCTTGAGGTGGATGTACCCGCGGAAGCCAAATTTATTGCGCAGGATGTCGGCGGTGTCGAGTAGTTTATCCTGGGTGCGCACGCCCCCGCCGGCGATGCCACTGGAAAGGAAAATACCGTCGGCAATGCCGGACTGGTGGATTTTCTGGAACAGGCTGGCAAACTCTTCCGGCTTGAAGGTGGCGCGGCGGAAGTTGCGCCCGGCCCGGAACGGGCAGTAAAAGCAATCCCGTTCGCAGGCCGAGGAGAGCAGGGTTTTTAGCAATTTGACCGGTTTGCCATCTGGCCGCTGTGCAGGGTGGACAAAAACATGGTCTGCGGCTTTTTGTGGCACAAAACAATCCGGGCGGCGTTCTTCGGCCGGCTCGAAAGACATTTGGCCGGAGAGCACGTTTAATTTGGTCAGGGCATCCATGCTCTAATTATAGAACAATTATTCTATAAATCAAGCCCCGGGCAGGTTGGGTTTTAGTGGGGAGGTAGTTCGCCGTGCGGCAGGCGATCCAGGTCAAGGTGCTGGCCATGCCGCTTGAGCCATTTGCGGTGGTGTTCGTAGTCTGGCATCATTGCAGCGACACGTGCCCAGAAACGAGGGGAGTGGTTGTGCTCGACCGTATGGGCCAGCTCGTGCAGGATGACATAATCCATAATGATTGGCGGAGCCATGACCAGCCGCCAGGAAAAACTGAGCACATTGCGGCTGGTGCAGGAGCCCCAGCGTGTGCGGGCAGAGGTGATGCGGATTTTGGTGTATTCCAGTCCAAACTGGCGGGCAAAGGCTTCTATACGGGCCGGAATGAGACGCCGGGCCTGTTTCTGGTACCAGCGTTGGATTAACTCCCTGGCCCGGGGTAGGGAGGGGGGAGCCAGCCGGAAGGCGTTATCGAAGACCAAACCGCGTGCTGCGTTGTCAATTTCCAATGGGTGTAGATTCCCGAAAACATAGAATAATTCGCCAGGGACGAACTTGCGCAGGGTGGGGAGGTGGCGGGTACGGGCCTCGGCCTGTTTGCTGGCAATCCAGTCTGCTTTAGCGGCCAGGAAGCGTTCGATGTCACGTAGGGCCAGGTGGAGTGGGGCGCGGATGGTCAGGGTGGTGTCGGGATTGACGATCAGCGCCAGACTGCGGCGGCGGGAGCGGATGAGTTTGTAGGCGGCGGTCATGGGGGGCATCTTACCAGAAAATGAGTGCACCGGGCGGGGTGGGGGAGATACGGGCAAGCCGCAGTTTAGATGCGAACTTGCCCGGCCTGCCAGAACGTGGCCGGTTCTGGTTTGTGTGTAATTACCTGTCGTGAGGTACACCCGGCCAGTGGGGGCTTGACAAATTTGCTGTTTATCATTATGATTAACTTAAGTATAATTAATAGAAACATAATCACCCCGTAATCAACCACTTTCAACATCGTATAGCCGGGATTTTTGTCAGGTTATCCTGACATGTATTTCTGCCGCAGGTTGGATACAATATTCTGAAGGCGGTGTACTTGTTGGATGATGAACTTGTGTGGTTTTGCCAGTTAAATCAGGTATCACCTACAAGAAACCCTTGCCGGCCCTCTGTTTGATGACAGCCTGTGGCAGCGGCGTCCATGTGCTCCATTCACCGTTAGGATCCCGAATGAGCGTTAACTTACACGAAATTGTCTGATAAATGAACAATTCCAAGCCCATACCCATCCAGGAAGCGATTGAGCGATATCTGGATGCCGTCAGCCTCGCACGCAGTAAAAATACTGCCGATACGTACGGCTTTGCCATGCGTTCTTTTGCGAAAGTACTTGCCAGTCGGGAGATCGATCCGGTCATTGCAGACCTGTCCCTGCTCAAAGAAGATGCAATTGCCTGGTTTGCGGCTGCGCTCAAGGATCGCTCCCCGGCCACCGAACAACTATACCTGCAGGCCGCCAAAGGCTTTTACGAGTTCCTGGCTGCCGAGGAACTGGCCTCCCCCACCCTACCGAGAATCAACCTGCTGATTCGTCAACGCAGTCGTCGCCAGGGACAACGCCTGCCGCAATTCCCACGTGATGACATCGAACGAATTCTGGACTATATCCAGCAGGCCCCCTCCCCCACCGGCGAGGACTCCCGCCAGGAGTTGCTGCGGTTGGCCCGCGACCGGGCTTTCCTGCTGACCCTGGCAGATACTGGCCTGCGGGTGCATGAAGCCTGCAAGCTGCGGCGCGGCGACATTGACTGGAACGAAGGCCGGGCCATGATCATTGGCAAGGGCGATAAACAGGCCATAGTACGCTTCTCTGAACGGTCCATGGCGGCACTCAAGGCATATTTATCCCTGCGCGGCCCGCTGGACGGCGCCTCGGGCAAGCCCCTCGGCGCATTGCCCCTTTTTGCCCGGCACGACCGCGGCGCAGGCAAAAAGATCAAGCAGATCACCACGGCTACCGGCCGCAACATTGTGGATGAACGTGTGCGCCAGGCATTGGGGGAGGAAGCGCAGGGTCACATCACCCCGCATTCGTTCAGGCATTATTTTGTGACCACAGTGTTGCGCGCTTCAGGAAACCTGAAACTGGCCCAGGAACTGGCCCGCCACACCAGTATTTCGGTTACCCAGCGCTATGCCCATATTTCGGATGACGAATTGGACAAGGGTTATCACGAAATATTTGACTAACATCATATAATAGAGCTAATGCCAACCATCCAGTCGCTCGTCAAATTGCTGAACATCCAGCCCGGGGAGGAACGCAAGGTCCTGCTGATGGGGCTGGTCATGCTGTTGACGGCGGCTGGTTTTACATTGGGCAGTACGGCCATCGAAACGCTTTTCCTGGCCCGTTATGGGGTGGAGTTCCGCCCGTACCTGTACATGGCCTTGAGCGTGCTTTCCTTCTTCATCCAGTTGGGCATCACCGTCCTGCTGATGAAATTCAGGCGTGAAGTGTTGTACGTGTTGGTGCCAGTGCTGGTTACCGTGCTGGTGTTTGTGGCCTGGTGGTTGCTGGACTCCCCGCAAAGCCTGCTCTACCCGTTCCTGTGGCTGGGCAAGGAAGCCGCCAATGCACTGGTCTCGACCATGTTGTGGGGCGCAGCCGGGCTGCTCAGCGACACCCGGCAGGCCAAACGACTCTTCCCGATCTTCAACGCCGGGCGTATCCTGGGTTCGGTGTTGGGTGGCTTCAGCGCCGGGCTGGTGGTGTCACTCTTTGGGGCGCGCAGTCCGTTGCTGGTCTGGGGCGCAACCCTGGGCCTGGCCAGCCTGTTGCTGGTTTTCCTGCTGGGTTCGCCGGTCGAGCGGGTTGCGAATCGACGCCGGGCAACGGAAAAACAGATCGCCCTGCGCGCCCACCTGGAACAGGGCTTCCGGTACACGATCAATTCCCCCATGCTGCGCTGGATGATGATAGCTGCCAGTCTGTTTTCGATCCTGTATTTTTCCATTGACCTGCCGTTTGTCAAAGCCGCCAATGAGCAGTTCCGCAATGAAAGCGACCTGGCCGGGTTCCTGGGCGTGTTTAACGGCCTGAGCACAGCAGCGGCTTTCCTGGTGACGATTTTTGCTGCAAACCGCATTTATGCCCGCATTGGCATCATGGCTTCCCTGCTTGTTTTTGCCCTGCTCTACACAGCGGGTTTTGCCGGGGTTTTCCTGACCGGCCTGCCAGTCATTATTTTCCTTTTCCGGTTCATCCAGCAGGTTTACCTTGCAGGTGTCACAGATACTGCCTACCAGTCCATGTATAATGCCGTGCCGGCTTTCCGGCGCGACCAGGTGCGCGCCTTTATGGATGGCGTCCCGGCCCAGGTAGGTACTTTGGCGGCGGGCATTTATTTGCTCCTCGGCCAGCAAACACTTACCTCGCAGCAACTGGCGCTGGTCGGCCTGGTGTTCGGCGTTGTGGCCAGTGTAGTCATTTTCAGGGCGGGCAAGTTTTATCACCTGACCTTGCTCGATTCACTTAAGGCTGGGAAGCAATCCCTGTTTACGGAGCAGGTCGTTACGAAAGATATGATCACGGTGCGGGCGGCCATGGATGGCATGCGCAATTCCGACAAATTAGTGCGTCGCATTTCTGTGGATGTGCTCGGGCAAACCCCCGACCCGGCTGCCTTGCCAGGGTTGGTGGAAGGATTACAGGATAACGACTCGCAGGTGCGAATTGGCGCGCTGCGCGGGCTGGCCCGGCGTGGAACGTCCACAGCCTTGCTGGATGTGGCAGCTACCCTCAAGGATGAGGATGCCCATGTGCGCGCCCAGGCCATTACCACGCTGACCAGCCTGACGACCTACCCGCGTGGTTTGACGGCCCTGCTTGAACCACTGATCGAAGACAGTGACCTGACGGTGCGCATCATGGCCGAGGTGGCGCTGGTGAAACTGGCCAATAACCGCCAGGCGCGTGAGATTATCCTTGACACTGCCCGGCAGGGTAAAAGCGAAGAGCGTGCGCTGGCCTTGCAGGGCCTGGCAGAACTGGATGAACCGCAGGCACTGAAGATCTTCTCCGCGGCGCTGACGGACATGCGGGCCACTTCATCGGTGCGCAAGGCGGCGGCTCTGGCCCTGCCCAGCGTGGGAGAGCCGGCCGTTCCCCTGTTGCTTAATGCCCTCGAGTCGCGTGAAAACATCGTCCGGGATGCGGCCGCCGAAGCCCTGGTCAATATGGGAGAAACCGCCCGCGCCGATATCCTGGAAGCCTTGTTCGACCACAAACGCCAGGAAGGCGCCCTGTACGCCTGCAGCCTGATGGACCGAGCCGGCAGCGAGGGACAGCTGGAGCACTACATCCAGCTCAAGACCGAGTCCGCTTTGCTGTATGATCAATATCATCACATCATCCAGCCTGAAAACGACAAACTGAGCCTGCTGCGCGACTCTTTGTATAACCGCGCCCGGCAGGACGCCATCCGCGCCATGAAGGGACTGGGCCTGCTTGGCGACTACCAGACCGTGCGCACCGCGCTGGAAAACCTGTATAGCAAAGACCCCCAGCAGGTGGCCAATGCGCTCGAAACCCTTGAGTCCAGCCTCCCGACGGTCAAGGCCCGCCCGTTGCTTAAAATCTGGGAGGATTCCCGCCCCGATGGGCTGCCCGGCCTGGACCAGCAACAATTGATCAGCCTGCTTCGCAAGGATGCAGATACCTGGATTAAAGCCTGCGCGATTTATGCCGCCCGCCCCGGCGACCCGCGCGCCAACCTTTCCGGCAAAAAACTTTCAAGGAGTGCAGCCATGGATACCCTGACCACCCTCTCAATTATGGACCGTGTGATCTTCCTGCGGCGTGTCTCCCTGCTGGCCGATCTCAGCCCGTATGACCTGCAAAAGGTAGCCAGCATCACCACCGAACAATTTTATGGGCAGGGTGAAACCATCTTTTCGCAAGGTGATGACGGTGATGAGATGTATGTGGTGATATCAGGGGAGGCGCGGGTGTTCATCCCGCAGGGCAAGGGAGAGCCGGAGATCGAACTCTCGCGCCAGAAGAATGGGGATGTCTTCGGCGAGATGGCTGTCATCAGTGGAGACAAACGCAGCGCGACTGCTGTAGCTGTGTCGGATATTCACCTGCTGGTGCTGGACCGGCGCAGTTTCGAAAGCCTGATTTACGAACGCCCGGAAGTCAGCCTGGCGATCATGCGCGTCTTGAGCATGCGCATCAAGCAGATGAATGCGGAATTGGAAAAAGCGTTTTAACCAATTGCTGGTCTGGATACAACTCAACCTTTATCATGTTGCCCCCAAACTGTCCGACTCTATCCGCCGGGCAGTTTTTTGTTGGCGAGAAATGGTTCCGCCCTGGAAAGCACATAGGATTCGTACGCCACCCGCAGTCGTTTCGTCATTTCGCCGGGCCTGCCCTCCCCCACCGGTTTCCCGTCAATGGCCACCACTGGCAGCACGCCCCGCGAACTGGAAGTGATCCAGGTTTCGTCGAACTGTTCCTGCAGGTGCGGCGGGCGATAGTCCACATCCAGCCCCTCCCCCATCCGTGCCAGACGCAGCACGATGCGCCGCGTAACCCCCAGCAGGATTCCGCGCCGGGCAGTGATGAGTGTTTTTCCCTGCAGGGCATAAAAATTGCTGGTCATGCCTTCCAGGACGCGGCCTTTCTGGCATAGCAGGACTTCGTGAATTTCCCCGCCAATCAAGGTGCGGGCCTGCTGGCTGGCGCTGATGAAGGCGGTGGTTTTCAGGCGCGGCGTCTGGCGGTGGACCTCCACGCTGGCAACCCTGACTCCCTGCCGGTAGAGCACCTCCGGCAGGGCCTGGAATGGCTCGATGGACAGGAACACGGCCCCGGGGGAGCCAGCCGTGGTCAGGATCAATCGCAGGCGCGATTCGCCTGGCTGGCGGGAGCAGGCTTCGTACAGCAACGCCCTGGTTTGTTCCTCCGAAACCAGTGGCCTGATGCTCATTGCTGCGATTGGCCCGAACAGGCGGGCCAGGTGTGCGCGCAGGCCAAACACGCGGCTGCCATTGGCGTAGGTGCGGAAAGTGGTGTACAGCCCGGCCGGCAGGCTGCGTGAAAAGTCGTCTGGCGTGGCGGTGGAGGTCGGGAATGGCAGCAGGCCACCGGGGGTGAGCTGGTAAGTTTGCATGATGTTGGAATTATACAACCTGCTATAATTTGCCTTCTTGCGGGCCATTGCGGCGCGCTTTTTTTGTCAGGAGCCATATGAAAGAGTTGCTTTTTGATCGCGAGTACCTGGGCCAGTTGCTGCGTGTGGCCGGCCCGATCGCGTTACAAAACCTGCTGATGTCCTCGATCAACCTGATCAATGTGTTGATGATCGGGCAACTGGGGGAAGCCTCGGTGGCCGGCATTGGCCTGTCTGGTCAGGTGTTCTTCCTGCTGAACCTGGTGCTGTTTGGCATTATGAGCGGTTCGGCCATGTTCACCGCCCAGTTGTGGGGCAAACGGGATGTGCCGAACATCCGCCGCATGCTCGGGCTGGCCCTGGCGCTGGGCTTGTTCGGCGCACTGATCTTTGGCGCGCTGGCGGTGTTCATCCCGGAAATTGCCCTGCGATTTTATACCGAAGACGCCGAAGTGATTCGGATTGGCGCCGAGTATTTAAGCATCTTCGGCTGGTCGTACCCGTTCTTTGCGATCACGTTTGCTTATGTGGTCAACCTGCGTTCGACAGGCAATGTGCGCCTGCCGCTGTTCGTCAGCATTGGTGCGCTGGGGTTTGGCACCCTGCTTTCGTATGGATTGATCTTTGGCGCCTTCGGCCTGCCGGAACTGGGCGTGAATGGCGCGGGCTGGGCCAACCTGGTGGCGCGCGTGCTGGAGTGTGTCGTTTTGCTCTTCTTTATCTACCGCGACCCCACCAGCCCGGCAGCGGCTTCTTTTCGTGAATTATTCTCCTTTGATTTCACCTTTATTATGCGGGTGATGAAGCCGGTACTGCCGGTGATTGCCAACGAGGTGCTGTGGTCCTTTGGCATTACGACCTACAATGCCATCTACGCGCGGGTCGGTACGGATGCTTACGCGGCGATTAACATTGTCGGTTCGATTGATCAGATGGCTTTTGTGCTGTTCATTGGCATCGGCAATGCCACCTCGATTCTGGTGGGGAACCTGATTGGCAGGGGCGACCCGGACAAGGCCTATGCGTTTGCGCGGCGTTCACTGGTGATTCAGATCCTCGGGGCAATGCTGATCGGCGTGGTGGTTTATTTCTCGGCAGACCTGGTCTTCGGGTTGTACAAAGTCTCTGCGGAGGTGATTGCCAATGCCCGCAACGTGCTGCTGGTGATGGCCTCAGCGGTCTGGCTGCGGGCGGGTAACATGGTCATCATTGTCGGTATCCTGCGTGCGGGCGGCGATACCAAGTTCTCGCTCATCCTGGATGGAATCGTGATCTGGGCTGTGGGCGTGCCACTGGCGGCGATTGGCGCGTTTGTGCTGCACTTCCCCATTCACCTGGTCTATGCGCTGTCGCTGACCGAGGAATTAACCAAGTTCCTGTTTGGGGTCTGGCGTTTCCGCTCCCGCAAGTGGATCAATGACCTGACCAGTGCCGTGGCAGGCGAAAAGAACAAATCGGACGAATTTGTCGTAAATTCCTTGACAAATGAAAGCGCCGGGTGATAAACTAGTCGCGTTAATCTAATTCTAAGAAAAGGAGGTCGCATTCCAAATGAATAGCTGCATCACTATGTTGTACGACGTTCGCTTTGTTCCCGCTTTTACTGGCGGAGCTATGATTCGTTCTCGGAGTGCGCCTGTTGACTGTTAATCAGTCAGATTGCCTTGTTTTTTAGGCCGTGTGCGCACCGCACACGGCCTTTTTGTTTCATTTTGCACGGAGTAGACACATGGACACAATCAACGACACAACCTATTACGATTTTCGCAAGGCCATTCACACCAACCGGCTGGTGGGTGTATGGCGCATGATGAGCGGGTTCCACCTGGCCTATGGCGGCGCAACCCTTGCGCTGGCCATCTCGGCCCTGGCGAAAACCACAACGCTGTTCCTGCTGCGATATTTCGCAGACCTGGTGGCGGGCGATGCCCAGCCGCTGGATGGCGGGATGACCGAAACCTTTGTCTGGATTGCCCTGGGGTTTGTTGGCCTCGCCGTTGTGGAAGGCGGATTTGCCTTCCTGTCGGGTCGCATGGCGGCTTACACAGCCGAATCTGTGACCCGCAGGTTGCGCAATTTCCTGTTCGACCATATCCAGCGACTGAGCTTCATCTATCACGGCAAGACGCCTACGGGTGACCTGATCGAGCGTGTGACCTCGGATGTGGACGCCTTACGGCGCTTCTTCAACGAGCAGGCCATTGGCGTGGGCCGCATCATCCTGCTGTTCGTAATCAACTTTATTGCCATCCTGCAGCTGCGTGTGGACCTGGGCCTGGTCTCGGTGATTGCCATCCCGCCCATCCTGCTGGTGTCGTTGTGGTTCTTCAAAAAAGTGACCGACGCTTATGAGAAATACCAGGAGCAGGAGGCGGCGCTCTCGACCACTCTGCAGGAAAACCTGACCGGCGTGCGCGTGGTGAAGGCGTTTGCCCGCCAGGAGTATGAGAAGGACAAGTTTGAAAAGGACAACTGGGAGAAGTACCTGCGCGGCAAGCTGCTGCTGTTGATGCACTCGCTGTTCTGGCCGCTCTCGGATATTGTGCTCGGCTTCCAGATGCTGGGCGGGTTCGTCTTTGGCGCTTTCCTGGCCATTGACGGGCAGATTACGGCCGGGACGTATGTGGCCTATGTGGGCATGGTGGTCTGGCTGATCTGGCCGATCCGTAATCTGGGCCGCCTGATCGTGCAGACTTCCACCGGGCTGGTTTCCTATGCCCGCCTGATGGAGATCATCCAGCAGCCGCGCGAGCCGCTGACCGAAGGGATTGGCGAGGCGCAGCGCAGCATAAAAGGCGGGCTGGTGTTCGACAAGGTCAGTTTTGAGTACGAAGACGGCCTGCCGGTATTGAAGGATATTTCTTTCTCCGCGCAGCCCGGCCAGGTGATCGCGCTGATCGGCTCGACCGGTTCCGGCAAAACCTCGCTGGTGAACCTGCTGCCACGCTTCTATGATTACACCAGCGGTTCCCTGCTGCTGGACGGCCTGGAATTGAAGGAGTATTCGCGTGAGTTTATGCGCAAGAACGTTGGCATCGTGGAGCAGGAACCCTTCTTGTTCAGCCGCACCATCCGCGAGAACATCACCTACGGCGTTGGCCGGGAGGTCTCGCAGCAGGAAGTGGAGCGGGCTGCCGAAGCAGCGGCGGTGCATGACGTGATCCAGTCCTTCCCGGACGGGTACAACACGCTGGTCGGCGAAAAAGGTGTGACACTCTCCGGCGGTCAGAAACAGCGTGTGACCATCGCCCGCACCCTGCTGAAGAACCCGAAGATCCTGGTGCTGGACGACTCGACCTCGGCGGTGGATATGGAAACGGAAGCGGAGATCCGCGCTGCGCTGAACCGCCTGATGGAGAACCGCACAACCTTCATCATCGCCCACCGTATCCAGTCGGTGATGAACGCCGACCTGATCCTGGTGATGGACAAGGGCGAGATCGTCCAGATGGGCCGGCACGCCGAACTGGTCAAGCAGGATGGCATCTATCGCAAGATCTATGACATCCAGACCCGTGTGGATGAGGAACTGGAACAGGAACTGGCGGTTTAGAAGGATGATCAATCCTTTAGACATTGGAGAAACACCATGAGTGACGAACTGATAGAACTCGAAGAAGAAGAACATACCAGTCCATTGACTGGAGAGGTGTTCAAACGCATTGTCGGGCTGCTACGCCCGCACTGGAAGTGGGTGCTTGGCTTTTTTGTCGCCATCCTGCTCACCTCGGCCCTTGACGGCGCGTTTACCTACATCAACAAACACATCATCGATGACGGCATCCAGCTGGGCAACAAGGATATGATCTGGGACCTGGTGCTTCTGTATGGCGGTTTCCAGCTGCTGCAGTCCGGGCTGATCTTTGCCTTCATTTACCTGGCCGGGGTGCTGGGCGAGCGCATCCAGTATGACCTGCGCCGTATGATGTTCAACCACCTGCAGGATCTGTCGCTGTCGTATTACGCCCAGAATGCTGTCGGACGACTGATGGCGCGCGTGACCTCGGACACCGGCCGCGTGGCGGACCTGATGACCTGGGGCCTGCTGGATACCACCTGGGCGGTGACCAACATCCTGACCTCGGTCATTTTCATGGCCGTGATCAACTGGCAGCTGGCGCTGATCGTTTTTGCCATCATCCCGGTGCTGATGGTCATCGCTGTGCAGTTCCGCAAGCGCATCCTGGTGGAATTCCGCGCCTCGCGCCGGGCCAACTCCAAGATCACTGGCGCGCACAATGAGAACATCCAGGGTGTGCGGGTGGTCAAGGCGCTGGGCCGTGAGGACGAGAACTTGAAGGAATTCCAGCTGCTGACCGGCGACATGTACAAGGCCTCCTACCGGGCGGCCTGGCTCTCGGCGCTCTTCCTGCCGGTGGTGCAGATCATCTCGGCCATCGCGCTGGGCGGCATTGTGTGGTACGGTGGGCTGCAATCGCAGGTGGGCCTGCTGACGATTGGTGGCGTGCATGCGTTTGTCTCGTACCTGACCTTTATGATGTGGCCGATCCAGGACATTGCCCGGGTGTATGCCGAAATGCAGCACTCGATCGCCTCGGCCGAGCGCATTTTCAAGCTGATCGACACCCCGCCGGACGTGCACAACAAGGACGGCGCGCTGGAAGCCGAAACACTGATGGGCGAGATCGAATTTGAGAAGGTCAATTTTTACTACGAGGACCGCAAACCGGTGCTGACCGATTTCAGCCTGAAGGTAAAGCCGGGCGAGATGATCGCCCTGGTGGGTCCGACGGGCGGCGGCAAGAGCACCATTGTCAACCTGCTCTGCCGCTTCTACGAACCACGAGAAGGCCGGATTCGCATTAATGGCCACGATTACACCGATTACACGCTGCAAAGCATTCACAGCCGCATTGGCATTGTGCTGCAAACGCCGCATTTATTTTCCGGCTCTGTTCGCGAGAACATCCGTTACGGCAGATTGGGCGCAAGCGATGCGGACGTGGAGGAAGCGGCGAAGATCGCCGGCGCGCATGAGTTCATCCTGACCCTGCCCAAGGGATACGATGAAAATGTCGGCGAGGGCGGTAACCTGCTCTCGACCGGCCAAAAGCAGCTCATCAGCCTGGCCCGCGCCGTGCTGGCCCGCCCGGAGTTGTTCATCATGGACGAGGCCACCTCCAGCGTGGATACGCTGACCGAGTCGCTCATCCAGAAAGGTATGGATGCGCTGATGCAGGGGCGCACCTCGTTTGTGATCGCCCACCGCCTGAGCACGATCAAGCGCGCCAGCCGCATCCTGGTGATCGAGGACGGGCGGATCGCCGAAATGGGCACGCACGCCGAACTGCTTAAGCAAAAGGGTCATTATTACCGCCTGTATACCCAGCAGTTCCGCCAGGAACGCCAGCAGGAGTACAGCGCCGCGGCCCTGGTGCCGACGATTAAATAAATTGTGTGGGGAAATGTGCAGTAGGGACGCACAGCTGTGCGTCCCTACTGTTTATTAATCTCGTGTCGAGCCTAGCGAGGCATCTATTCGAACATCTTGAGATATCGCAATCGCAAAAAGCTCCTCTTCAGTCAGGTCAACTACTTCCCCTCCACCAGCCAGCAATCCGCGTGGTGGCCGGGTGAAACCGTTACGGCCTGTGGTTCGTATGTACGGCATTTCTCCATAGCGATCGGGCAGCGCGGGTGAAAGCGGCAGCCTGTCGGGACGTCCAGCGGGTTGGGCGTCTCGCCCTGCAGTACCATCCGTTCACGCCGCAGGCGTGGGTTGGGTGCCGGGATGACCGATAACAGCGCTTTTGTGTACGGATGCTGCGGCCTGGCCAGCACTTGTGCGGTCGGGCCGGTCTCCACCACCCGGCCCAGGTACAGCACCGCCACCCGGTCGGCAAACGCACCAATCGCACCCAGGTCGTGGGTGATGAACAGGACCGAAATCTGGCGCATGGCGCGCAGATCTACCAGCAAATTGATGATCTCAGCCCGGATGGAAACATCCAGCATCGAAACCGGTTCATCCGCCAGCAGCACCTGCGGCTCCAAGACCAATGCGGCGGCGATCACCACCCGCTGGCGCTGCCCGCCTGAAAGCTGGTGTGGGAAGCGCGCCAGGTAGGTTTCGGCCGGTTTTAGCCCGGCGTCTTCAAGCGCGCGGCAAACCCGCTCACGCCGTTCGGCGGGTGACCTTGCCAGTCCGTGCACGTCCAACGGCTCGGCCACGATCTGCTCAATGGTCTGGGTCGGGTTCAACGACTCGTACGGGTCCTGGAAGACCATCTGCACCCGTCGGCGCAGGGCCTTGTCGGCCTGGCGGTCATTGCGGGCAATGTCCACCTCCGCAATGCGGATGCTCCCGGCGGTCGGTTTTTCCAGGCCCATCAAAAGCAGGGCCAGTGTGCTTTTGCCGCAGCCGCTTTCCCCTACCACGGCCAGCGTCTCGCCGCGCGCCAGGTGGATGTCCACCCCGTCCACCGCGCGGATCGGTTTTTGCGGGCCGCCAAACAGGCCCGGCCGGCCAGACTCAAAATGCTTGACCAACCCTTTAGTTTCCAGGATGATTTCTGTCATGGCTGCGCCTCCTGCGTCAAAAGATGACAGCTGGCCTGGTGGCCGTCTTTTTCGTGCAAGACAGGCGCTTCCGTGTGGCAGCGTTCAAAGGCCAGCGGGCAGCGCGGCGCAAAACGGCAGCCGGGCGGCAGGTTGTCCAACCGCGGCGGCGAACCGGGGATGGAGGCCAGTCGTTTGCCCGGCTGGCTCAGGTCGGGGAAGGCTTTCAGCAATTCACGTGTATACGGGTGCTGCGGGGCATTGAAGATCGCATCCACCCGGCCGTATTCAGCCGTCACGCCGCCATACATCACCAGCACTGAATCACACATTTCGGCCACCACGCCCAGATCGTGAGTCACCAGGATGACTGACAGGCCCAGCCGTTCCTTTAATACGTCCAGCAGGCCCAGGATCTGGGCCTGAATCATCACATCCAGCGCGGTGGTCGGCTCGTCGGCGATCACCACCTTCGGGTTGCAGGCCAGCGCCATGGCAATCATTGCCCGCTGGCGCATGCCGCCGGAATACTGGTGCGGGTAATGCTCCCTGCGGCTGGCCGGGATGCCGACCAGTTCCAACAGTTCGTTCACCCGCGCGGCCAGTTTATCTTTGGATAACGCAGGGTCGTGTTTTATGATCGCTTCGCGAATCTGGTCCCCCACCGTGCGCACCGGGTTGAGCGCATTCATTGCGCCCTGGAAAATGATCGAAAGTTCCTTCCAGCGCAGTTCGGCCAGCTCATGCTCTGGCAGTTGCACCAGGTCGCGCCTGCCGTACCAGGCCTGCCCGTGCACCACCTGTCCGGTGGCAGGCAGCAGGCGCAGCAGGCCGAGCATCAGCGTGGTTTTGCCGCAGCCGCTTTCACCCACCAACCCGAGCGTCTCGCCCCGGTGTAAATTGAAACTGACCTTCTCCACAGCATGTGCGGCAGGTTGTGTATCTGCCAGGTAATCGATGGACAGTTCACGCACCTCGAGCAGGAGATTTTCGGTGGCAGGGGCAGGCTCACCAGCAGGCGTGTTCTTGACAACGGGAGTGAGCCCTGGGCTGAGATGGTGAAAATCCAGACGTGGGTTGAGTGCCTGCTCCAGGCCCTGGCCGAGCAGGGTTAACCCCAGCACGACCCAGACGATCCCCACACCCGGGGTTACCAGCGCCCACCAGGCCCCGGCAGACATGGCCCCGCGGGAGAAGGCAAAATTCAGCATTTGCCCCCAGGAGAGCGCGGTCGGGTCGCCCAGGCCGAGGAAACTGAGCGTGCTCTCGTTCAGGATGGCCAGTGAGATGACCAGCACGGTGTTCACCACCAGCAAGGGCATGACCAGCGGCAGGATGTGGCGGGTGATGATGTGCCCGTCGCCCGCGCCGATGGCCCGCGCGCGCAGGACGAACTTGCGGTTCTTGACTGCCAGGGTTTGCGACCGGACAATGCGGGCGGTGGTCGTCCAGCCGAGCAGGCCAATGACAAAGATGATGTTCAGCAGGCTGGGTTTGGTCAGCGCGACGATCACGACCATTAATGGCAGGTCCGGGATGACCAGCATGATGTCCGTAAAGCGCATGATCAGGTTTTCAGTACGACCGCCAAAATACCCGGCCAGCAGGCCAAGCACTCCGCCGATCAAAATGGAAATGGCTGAGGCAAAGAAACCCACCAGCAGCGAAACGCGCGCACCGTACAGGAAGTTCGAGAGCACATCCTTCCCGGCGTCGTCGGTACCGAACCAGTGGGTGGCATTCGGTGCGCGATAAATGTTGGCGCTGGTAATACCCTGCGATGTGGAAATGTCATACGGGGCAAGCACATCCGCAAAAAGGGCCAGCAGGATGATGGCCGCCAGCATGAACAAACCGATCATACCCATGCGGTTGCGCAGGAAAGCCTGCCTGAATTGGCTGACCGGGCTGTTGACAGGTGTTTTGAGCAATTCGCTGAGCGCCATGGCTTATTCCGTCTGGACTCGCGGGTCAAGCCAGGAATAGGTCAGGTCGGCCAGCAGGTTGGCAACGATCACGCTGATGGCAATCATCAGGAAGGCGCCCTGCAAAACCGGGAAGTCGCGGCGGCCGACCGCCTCGTAAATTGCGCCGCCTAACCCTGGCCACGAAAAGACCGTTTCAATTTGTACTGCGCCCGCCACAGTGAAACCCAGGTTGATCGCAATGATGGTCACCATCGGCAGCATGGCATTTTTCAGGGCGTGGTCTCTTAAAATCTGGAAAGTTCCCAGCCCTTTGGCCTTGGCGGTCAGGATGTAATCCTCCGAGAGCACATCCAGCAGGCTGGAACGCATCACCAGCATGTATTCACCCATGAAAACTATGGTGTAGGTCAGCGTTGGCAGGATGGCGTGTCGAAGGAAATCCGCCAGTCGTTCGGCCGGTGACATCCAGCTGCTGCCGGGGGTGAGCATGCCGCCAATTGGCAGGCCGAGCGAACTGCCCCAGAACAGCAGGATGATGCCCAGCCAGAAGGTAGGCAGGCTCCAGGAGACCAGGCTGACCACCAGCGCGGCGTAATCGATGCGGCTGCGGGCCTTCCAGGCTGCGATGGTTCCGAACAGGATGCCCAGCAAAATGGAAAGTACCTGCCCGGCCCCGATCAAGGCCAGGGTGTTGAACAGGCGTTCGCCGAGCAGTTCACCGACCGGGCGGTTGGAGTGGTAGCTGATGCCAAACTCACCCTGCGCCAGGTTAAAAGCGTATAAAAAGAATTGCGTCTCAAGCGGGTTGACGGCGCAATCGCCCAGCTCCATAGGATTCAGCGACTGGAAGCAATTAATCACCGGCTTGTCCAACCCAAAACGCACCCGGATGGCTTCCACGGCTTCACGTGTCAGGCGTGGGTCACGGATGCCGGCCCGGGCCGGATCACCGGGCAGCACGCGGAAAAGGAAAAAATTCAGGATGATGACCAGCAGGATGGTGAGCAAGGCCCAGCCCACCCGCCGCAACAGGAATTGCATCTGGTTCAATGGCGATGGCTCCAAATGGCGGCCTGGCAACTTAAGCCAGGCCGCCATTCATTCGTGATGAAAGGTTATTGAATCGGTGTAACCAGAATCAATGAAGTGATGTCGTCCAGGGCGACTTTCCCGCCCGAATCCAGCCAGCCGGTGAACCGGTCGGTGCGGTAGGCCTGCACGGCCTGGGCGTAGAACGGCACGATGTAGACCACATCCTGGTGGACGATTTCCTGCATGCGCCAGATGACCTGGCGGCGCACAGAATCGTTCAGCTCGGTGGCCTGCACAGCATACAGGCTGTCATATTCCACGTTGCTGTAGCCGGTTTCGTTCAGCCCGGATGTGACTTCTGAACCGAGGTAGACACTGAGCAGGAAGCTCGGATCCGGGTCGGAGCCCCAGCCCCACAGGATGATGTCGTAATCAAAGGTCGGGCAGCACACCGAGCTGAGCGTGTCTGCGTCCAGGGGCTGGATTTCAACGCCAACACCTATCTGGGCCCACTGCTCTTTCAGCAATTCGGCCATGCGCGGGGCATTGACACTGTCACTGGGGTAATTCATCCGCAGGGTGATGGAGCGGCTGCCGTCCGGCATGTCACGAATGCCATCATTGTCAATGTCAGCATACCCGGCCCCATCGAGCATGGAGTTTGCCTGGGCCGGGTTGTAAGCGTAATCCTGCAGGTCTTCATTGAAGAAATCGCCCAATCCGGTGGGAATCAGGGTCTTGCCGGGGTCACCCAACCCGAGCAGGACGATGTCGATCAACTTTTCCTTGTCGGTGGACATGGCCAGTGCGCGGCGGAAGTTCACGTCTCGAAGAGCCGGGTGACCGGAGCACACCCCACCGTCTTCCGTCGGGCAGGTATCCGGGTCAGCCTGGTTGATGATGATGTCGGCAATATCCGGAGCGAGCGGGGCGCCAACCACCACTTTTATGTTCGGCTCCTGCTGCAAGGCTTCAACAGCCGTGTTGGGCATTTCGTTAATCATGTCCACTGCGCCGGTGCGGATGGCCTGCACCAGGGCGTCTTCATTCTCAAAGGTCTGGAAGACCACGCCTTCCACCTTGGGCGGGTTAAGCGGGTGCTCGGTGTTGGCGGACAGGCGCACAAATTCGTTCTGTTTGTACTCGGCCAGCCTGAACGGCCCGGAACCAATCATTTCCAGGTTCTCAAATTCGGCCGCATTTTCTACGCTCTCCCAGATGTGTTTGGGCAGGATGAACAGGTAAATCAGCTGGCTTTCCATGTTGGGGATGGCCTCGCTCAGGGTGATCCTGACCTCGCTGGGCGAGACGGCTTCCACGCTTTCAAAGTAGTAAGTGTAGCCGGGCATGTAGGGGAAGTCTTCGGTGGCGGCATACAGGTTATACGAGAAAACTACATCATCGGCGGTCAAAGGAGTGCCGTCATGGAACTTTTGCCCGTCGCGTAGCTTGTAGGTATAGACCAGACCATCGTCAGAAACGGTCACGCTTTCAGCCGCTTCGAAGGTGTAAGAACCATCCAGCTGGTACTGGTACATCGAGTCGTACACCAGGCTGTAAATCACATACGATTCGGTCAGCAGGCCTGTGCCGGGGTTGAGCGTGTCGGGGCTGCCTGCCCAACCGATGCGCAGCAGGTTCGAGGATGAGGGGGCGCAGGCGCCCAGCACAAGTGACAGGATAATCGTTAGGGCGAAGAGTGTCTTACGGATCATACAGATCTCCTTTGGGAATTAAAAACTACCAGCCGACAAGACCAGGCGGTAGCTTTTCAGGGGTGGATATGAATTTGCCGGACACACAATGGATGGTTCATTCATAAGTCATTTTACAGGATTTTTACCATGCCTGTAAAGAGATTTGGCATACAATAAGGGTACCTTCTTTTGGAGCTTCCTGATGACCAACCCGATCAAGCTGGAAAAGAAATATGAACGCAATGGCTGGCCCTCCATGCCACGCCCGGATGCGAAACCGCCCACAGGCTGGAGCCTGGAGCTGATTTCCTCCCTGAAACGCATCTTTAATCACCGCCTGTCCCCCAATGGCAAACAAATCGCTTTTTTCTGGGAATCGGACGACCTGACCGATTTGTATCTCATCCCGTCCACGGGCGGCTGGCCGCAGCGCTTGAGCACGGACCGCGGCCCAACCCTGTTCTGGAACGATGAGGTTCCGCAGTGGTCGCCGGATGGCACAAAATTGACCTTTACCAGCGAGGGCCATGCCTGGGTGATGGATGCGGCCGGCGGGAGCCTGCCGGAGAAAATCGCGCCGTACCTTTCCGCCTGCTGGGGTGCGCGCTGGATGCCGGACGGGCAATCCCTGATGCTTGGTTTCGAGAAAGATGAAGCCGACCTGCTGGGATTGGTTTCGCTGGATGGTCGCGCGTTCAAGATTCTTACGCCTCTTGCTGAGGGAGACCACTGGGACCCGCAGCCCTCGCCGGACGGTACTCAGGTGGCTTACACCCTGCGCCGTTTTGATGATTTCAACCGTCTGGATATCTGTGTCTTGGACCTGGCCAGCGGCGAGACAAAAACGGTTTATGGCAAACCGAAAACCCGCGCCTGGGGGGTGCGCTGGTCGCCGGATGGCAAATGGCTGGCGTTTTGTTCGCAGGAAAACGGCCACGATGACGCCTGGCTGGTGCACCCAAATGGCACCGGGTTGAAACGCCTGAGCGAGGCAGGGCTCGATGTTTCAGACCTGGCCTGGTCGCCGGATGGCAAACAGATTGCCTGTGTGCTCAACCGGGCTGGTTCCGGTGAACTGGCCCTGCTGAATGCCCGCACCGGCGCGCTGGAGGTGTTGCGCGACACGCCCGGCTGGCACAGCCGCCCGCAATGGAGCCCTGGCGGGGCTTTCCTGACGGTGGAATTTGAAAGCCCGGTTCAGTTGCCCGAGCTGTATAAGGTGCAGGTTGCCACCGGCCAGGTCGAGGCATTGACCGCCAACACCCCGCCGGTGTTGGCGGCGCGCAGGATGCCCATGCCGCAGGCCGTCTCGTATAAAAGTTTTGACGGGTTGGAGATCCCGGCTTTCCTGTTCACGCCCGAAAAACCCAACCGGGCGGCCATCGTCTGGGTGCATGGCGGGCCGTCCTCGCAATATACGCTTGGTTGGGATGAGTTGCTGCAATACATGCTCGCCAAGGGCTATACGGTTATTGCACCAAACTATCGCGGCTCAACGGGGTACGGTGTGGCATTCGAGCAAATGAATTACGAAAAATGGGGCATCGAAGACACCCAGGACTGCCTGCATGCCGCCGAATACCTCAAGACCCTGCCGGGTATTGACCCGGCCCGCATCGCCATCATGGGCGGCAGTTACGGTGGTTACATGACCATTTGCAGCCTGGCGCGCGACCCGGGGTATCGTTTTGCCTGCGGGGTGGCCAAGTATGGCGACGCCGATGTAATCAATTCCTGGGCGCTATGCTCGCGTGAACTGCGTTATTACACCCAGATCTTCCTTGGTCACCCGGCCAAAAATCGCGCGGTCTATGAAGCCGCTTCCCCCATCCAGGAAGCCGCCAATGTCCGGAAACCCATGCTGATTCTTCACGGCTTAAAGGATGACATTGTCCCGCCGGAGAGTTCCGAGCAATGGGTGGAAGCGCTTAAGCGTCATGACAAGACGTACGAATACCAAACCTACCCCACCGAGCCGCATGGCTTCGTGCGTCGCGCTGAGAAATTGGATGCCTGGCGTCGTATCGAGCAGTTCTTGGATTGGTATTTATTGCCTGAAATGAGTTTGTAAATATTCGGTATAGAGTTATTGGCTACACGAATAAACTATGAAATCAAAACTATTCCCTTTTGATGATCTGACCTGGCCCGAAGTGGCCGCCCTGCCCAGAAACACCCCTTTGGTTCTCCCGCTCGGGGCTGGCTACCCCTGGGCCGCGGTTGCCGAGTCCCTGGGCCAACCTGCCCAAATCGGATTGTTGCCTGCCTTCCCATTTGGCTGGCGTGACTCCGGGTTGGAAGTGCCAGATTCGGTCCTGGCGGCAACCGTGGGGAACCTGCTCAATTCTCTGCGTGACGATGGTTTTTCGCAGGTCTACCTGCTTAGCCCGGCGGATGTTGAACTGGGCCTCGGCGCCAGCCACCTCCGCCTGCCCGGGCCAAAACCCATCGCTAATTTCCCGTCTGATGGGCAGCGCGAGAAAGTCATCCTGATGCCGATTGGCCACACCGAGCAGCACGCCTATCACCTACCCCTCTCGGTGGATACGATCATCATCGAAGCAATTGCCAAGGGTGCTGCCCAGGTCGCACCAGATATTGGCTACACGCTCCCCGTGATGCCCTACGGGGTCAGCACGCACCGTTCCTCCTTCGCCGGGACGCTTAATATCGGGGGTCGCGCCTTCGAGGATTTCTGGCTGGCGGTGGTGGATGGACTGGTTGCACGCGGATTCAGCCGCTTTTACCTGATGAGCGGGCATGGCGGGAATTGCTCGTTCCTGGTCAACGTGGTCAAGTATGCCGGGGACAGGCACAAGCGTATTTTTTGCGCCACGGCCTGGCTGCACACCTCCGGCCCAACCGGCGTGGCCGCGCTGGAGAAATATCGCGACTCAAAGATCGGCGGGATGGGTCATGCCTGTGAGCTGGAAACCTCCATGGTGCTGGCCCTGCGGCCCGAGCTCGTCCACATGGAGCGCGTCAGGGACGACATTGATTTTGTCAGCACGTCATCTTATTTCATGGACTGGGTGGAGGGTGGTGCGCTGGTCGCCAACCCGCCCTGGGACGATGACTCCGTCCACGGGGCGTATGGCGCGGGTTCTCTCGGAACAGCCGAAAAAGGCAGACGCTGGTTGCAAGCAGCAATTGCCGAAAAGGTGGAACATATCCACGAAATCCAGGAGCAACACCGACGCCGCGAAGAGCGCCGCAATGCAGGCTTCGGATTGTGGGGCAATAAGAAATAAAAATAAACTGGCTGTGCACCGAGGTGGCAGCCAGTTTATTTGATGCTCATAGAGCCCTGCCGACCTGCTGCCAGAGCTGGCGATCCTTGGGATCTTCGGCATCCAGGTGGCGCGGATCCACTTCGGGGGCGGCACTCAACCCGCGACCTTTCCATAAATCGGTGGCCAGCTTTTGGGCGTCCACCCGAATCCCCATTTTCTGGGAGTACTCACAGGTTCGGATGACATCCCGCTCAAAGATCTGGAAGGCATTGCGGTTTGAGTCCGGCGCAACCACCTGCGGAAAATCGATCAGGGTGATGTCGCCCTCCCAGTACAGGATGTTATATGCCGAAAGATCGCCATGCACGCAGTTGTGCCGCAGCATGAGTTCCAGGTTGTGCAAGGTGCGTTCATACAGCACGCGAGCCTCGCTGGTACCAAGTGAAATTTCGCTCAGGGCCGGGGCGGGTGCGGCATAGTCGCCAATATAATCCATTAGGATGGCGTTGTTGGAGACCTCATAAGGACGGGGCACATCCGCGCCCGCTTCGTACAGGGTTTGCAGGGTGACGAACTCGTAGACGATCCAGGACTGGTGACGGATTTGTTCGCCGTAGGCCGTCCGTTTGGCAACAGCGCCGACATCAGCATCCTTGTGAAGCTTTTTCCCGTCAGCATCCAGGTCAATGCGCCCCTCCCGGTAGATGTGATCCTGCTTCAGGTTGCGCAGCGAGCGCGGGCGGTAGACCTTGGCCGCCGCCAGCTCGGTTTCAACCGCCGGGCCTGAGCGGCACAAGTAGACCGAGGCTTCCTTGCCACCTTTAACTTTGCGCAGCACGTCCGTAATCCAGGCGTGTTCATACAGGCCAGCCAGCGAGTCCAGCAGCCAGACTTCTTCGAATCGGGCTGCTTTGTAAGTCAGATTCAGGCTGGTGTGCGAGTCATCCTGCTTGTGGACAAAAACTGCGTCGTGCTTCAGTTTTTTCTTGGGGTTGCGGCGCAGGAAGCGCTCATGACCTTTTTCGTCCAGGTCGAGGTCGTCGAGTTCTTCAAATGTTTGATAGGCTTGTTTCAGGTTCATCTTGTGCTTACTCTTTGAATTAAAAAACCGCAGAGAGTCCCTGCGGCGCTTAATAAAAAACCGCAGGGCTGTGCACCCTGCGGCAATAGACGTGGAAGCGAAAACTTACGCCATCACCCGGACAGGAGGCACAAAGGATACAGGTTTGCGGGAAGCGCTGGCAATGACTTGCATGTTGTTACCTCCTTTCAAAGAATAAGATGGGTTGATTCTACCAAACCTGGCCGTGCCGTCAAGGGTTGGGTTCGTCCTGGAAACCGGCTTTATAGAGCTGGTGATACCGCCCCTGGGCCTCAAGTAATTGCTGGTGGGTGCCCTGCTCCACCACTTGCCCGTCATCAATCACGACAATTCGATCCGCGTGCAAGACGGTGCTCAGGCGGTGGGCAATGACAAAAGAAGTGCGCCCTTTTAGCAGGGTCGCAAGAGCCCGCTGGATGACCTGCTCCGTCTGGGTATCCACCGAGGAGGTGGCTTCGTCCAGGATCAGGATACGCGGGTTGGCCAGCAGGGCGCGGGCAAACGAAATCAACTGGCGCTGTCCACCGCTGAGCAAGGCCCCGCCTTCCTCCACAGAGGTATCGTACCCGTTCCGTAAATGCGAAATGAACTCATGCGCGCCAACGGCCGTGGCGGCGACTTCAATTTCAGCATCGGTTGCATCCAGACGGCCAAAACGGATGTTATCGCGCACCGAGCCATTGAACAGGAAGGGGTCCTGCAACACTACGCCCATCTGCGAACGCAGGGAGTCCTGGGTGATGTCTCGCAGGTCGAAACCATCCACTTTCACCGCGCCGGAGGTCGGGTCGTGGAAGCGCGAGATCAATTTGACGATGGTGGTCTTGCCCGCGCCAGTCTCCCCGACCAGCGCCACCGTCTCGCCAGGCTGGATGTCCAGGGCGATCTCGCGCAATACAGGCGTGGGGTCGTCTGAATAATGAAATGAAACCTGCTCAAATTGCACCCTGCCCTGGATCGGCGGCAAGGCCTGCGCACCAGGTGCATCCTGCACCTCCGCCGGTGTATCCAACAAAGCCAGGATGCGCTCCCCGCCTGCCATGGTGGATTGCAAGGTATCGAAGCGTCGGAACAGGTCACGAATTGGCTCAAAGAAGCGGTCAATGTACAACACAAAGGCTACCAGCACGCCCGCCGTGATCGAATCGCCCAACACCGCCACCCCTCCCAGCCAGACCACCGCCGCCGTGGCCAGCGCGCCAAGCACATCCACCACCGGGACAAATAACGAGGCAATTTTAGCGGCCTGCAAAACCGTACCACGATGATATCGGTTGGTGTACTGGCTGAACGATTCGTAGTTGTGCGGCTGGCGGCTGAAAGCCTGTACCACACGGATACCATTTATGTTCTCCGCCAAGACCGAGTTTACCCAGGAAATGGCTGCCCGCACCTTGCGGTACGCCATGCGCGAGTGATGTCTGAAAACGCGCGTGGCCAGCAGCATGACCGGGATGGTGGCGAAGACCAGCAACGACAGGCGCGCATCCAGCGAGATCATCGCAAGGATAATGCCAACGATGGCAAACAGATTGCGGGCAATCGCCAACACTGCCCAGGTGATGAATTCACGCAGCGTTTCGACATCGTTAATCACACGGGTGATAACCCGCCCGACTGAATACCGGCTGTAGAAGCCAAGCGAAAGCTGCTGCAAGTGGGTGAACAGCCGCTGGCGCATATCGTAGATGATGGACTGGCCAACTCGCGCCATAATCAGGACCCGCACATAGGTGAAAGCCCACTGCACAAGCGACGCGCCAAGGTACAACATGACCGTGTTGCGCAGGGCAATCACATCCCCAGCCGCCAGGCCATCATCAATGGCAATTTTTACAAAATATGGGCCAGCCACAGCCGCCGCGGTGGCCCCGGCCATCAACAGCATGGCAAGGGCCATTTGCCAGGCATACGGCTTTACATAAGCCAACAAACGGCGGGTCACCTGTGGGTCGTAGCCCTTGTCGTACTGTTCTTCAGACTGTGTCACATAGGCAGGAGGGGTGATCGCAATATTGCTCATTAGAACCCCTCCGAATGGGATGATTTTGCTTCCCGACTTGGCCGGGGAGGCTCGTTGCCAAGGCGCTCCATATCGTCCAGGAAACGATGCTCTTGCGCCAGCTGCAAATCATGAATTTCACGGTACAGCCCACCTTCCGCCAGCAGGCGTTCGTGGGTGCCGCGCTGGACAATCCTGCCATCCGCCATCACCACGATCAAATTGGCCCGGCGCACTGTACTCATACGGTGCGCGATCACAAAGGTGGTACGGCCCCGCATCAGTTCATCCAGGGCCTGCTGAATCAACCGCTCAGTCTGGGTATCCACACTGGAAAGTGAATCGTCGAGGATCAGGATGCGAGGATCCATCAGCAGGGCGCGAGCAATGGCAATCCGCTGACGCTGACCACCACTCAGGGTCACGCCGCGTTCACCGACAATCGTGTCGTAGCCTTTCTCAAAACCAATAATAAATTCGTGCGCCTGGGCCGCCTTTGCCGCCGCGATAATTTGCTCCTCAGTCGCATTCGGCCTGCCATAGGCAATATTCGCACGGATGGTATCTGAAAACAGCAGCGAGGTTTGCAGCACCAGGCCAATCTGCCGGCGCAGCGAGAACAATTCCAGCTCGCGCACGTCCTGTCCATCCACCAACACAGCGCCTTCAGTGACATCATAGAAACGGGGAATCAGGTTAACCAACGATGTCTTTCCAGAACCGGTCTGGCCAATCAGGGCGATAATTTGATTCGGCTCCACTAGCAGGTTAATATCGCTCAGGGCATCATGCTTTTCATCTTGATATTTCAGCGAAACCGAACGGAACTCAACCTGCCCCCGTACCCCATGCAATTCCTTCGACCCGGGCGGGGATTGAATCTCCGGCTCGGTTTCCAGTACTTCCAACACGCGTTGCGCCCCGGCGGTTGCTTCACCAACCGCATTCACCAGCCAGGTCAGCTGCTGGGCCGGGGCCGAGAGCATCAGCAAATAGGCATTAAACGCGACAATCTCGCCAATGGTCATCCTGCCTTGCAACACCATTTGCCCGCCGAACCAGAGAATCAAGATGGTTGAAAGGGCGATCAACAGATTGGTCGTGGGCATGACTTTGGCCCATTCGCCGATCAGAGTCAAGCGCGAGTTGAAATAAAATTTATTGCTGTTGTCAAAACGCTCAATTTCGTATTGCTCTTTCGCAAAAGCGCGAATCACCTGCGCGCCGGAGACATTTTCCTGCAAGACCGAGGAAAGGTCACCCAGTGCCGTATCCACCTTGAAGAACAGGGCTGTCACCCGATCGCCAAAATTGAGCGTGATCAGCACCAGCGGAACCATTGGCAACAGGCCAATCAGCGCCAGTTCGGCATTGGCAGAGAACATCAACGCCAGGATGCCAATCCCCAACAGCAGGAACTGGGCGAGTTCGATGATGATGCTGCCTGCAAATCGCTCAATGGCGCGCACATCTTCAATACACCGGCTGATTAATTGCCCGGTCTGGGAGTGATCATGATAACTGAACGGTAGGTACTGAATATGGTCGTAAATCTTGTTTCGTAGGTCATAGCCAATATGCGCCGAGACCCACTCAGAGAGATAGCGCTGGCTGCCACTCAACAGGGCCGTCACCAGGCCCAACCCCAGCAGGTAGAAAGCATACCGCACCAGCAGGTCAACATCGCGTAGCACCAGGCCATTATCCACCACTTGCTGGATGATGCGCGGCACAACCAGTGAGAGGGCGGTCAGCACCACCAGGTTCAGGAAGCTAAGCAGGATTTGGGGCAGGTAGGGCGTTACAAAGTTTCGTAATTTCAGAAGGTCCATTCAAATTCGCCATTGGAAAGGGATAGATTCTCGATATTCATTGTATCAAGACAAATCGGCAATATTTATGGAATTTTTATACTATTCTGTTAAGATAGCCCTACCGAGCCGGATTGTGGAAAGGAAATCGCATGATCGTCCAAGTTGTTCATTTAGAAGTACAGCCAGAGAAATTAAGTGAATTCCTGATTGAAGCGAAAAATATTACCGCTGAAAGTCGCAAAGAAGTGGGCATTGTCCAGTTTGACTTGCTTCAATTGGAAGACGATCCGCACAGGTTCATGCTATATGAAGTCTACAAATCCCGCCAGGCGCTGGAAGCGCACCGCCTGGCCAGCCATTTCATCCGCTGGGTGGACAAGGGTGTGCCATTACTGACCGGGGAGCGAGTACGCGTTATTTATAAACAGATTTCCTAAGTCAAAAAGGCCCTCATCAAGAGGGCCTTTCCTATTCAAGACATACCTTATTCAGCAGACAAACAGGTCAGGGTTTCCATCACCCCGGGAATGGGTTGGATCTGCGAGGAAAGGATCTTGCCCAATTCTCGCACGTCGGCCGCCTCAACGATCGCAACTGCATCATATGGCCCAAACGTCATGGTTGCTTCTTTGATTGGTTCAAGGCGCTTCAAGTGGCGAACTACATCCTCGATCTCGCCCGTGCGGATATTGATTAATACGAATGCTTTCATGGTTACTCCCTTCACTTAAGACTGCTTGTTTTCTCGCAGGAAGACGGCCCAATACACAGCCGCAACCAGCACAGCCCCGCCAATCACATTACCAATCGTGACGGGAATCAAGTTATTGAACAGAAAATTTGCCCAGGTCAATTGCTCAAGGCTTAGTGCCGTTCCTGCGGCCTGTGCGCTTTCAAGGACGCCTTGCGTAAACACCGGGTCAAAGTCCTTGATAAATAAGCCCATCGGGATAAAGTACATATTGGCAATACTGTGCTCAAACCCGGCGGCAACAAACCCTGCTATCGGGAAAAGTATTGCCACGACCTTATCTAGGACGCTGCGCGCGCTGAAGGTCATCCAGACCGCCATGCAAACCATGGCGTTGCACAGGATGCCCAGGAACAGGGCCGGGATAAACTCCAACCCGGCTTTGCTGTTCGCAATCGTAAGCGCAGTCTGGCCAACGGCCCCGCCACCAAATACATATTGTTTGCTAAAAAACACCAAGACCGCCGTACCGATCGAACCGATGAAGTTTCCTACATAGACAATGCCCCAGTTGCGCAGGAGCTGGTAGGTGGTCACCTTTTTGTTTGCCCAGGCCATCACGATCAGGTTGTTGCCGGTAAACAATTCCGCCCCGCCAATCACCACCAGAATCAACCCCAGACAGAACACCACCCCGCTCAACAGGCGCGTCAGGCCATAAGACAAGATGCCCGCCGATCCGGCGGATACGGTGGTCGCAAAGATGGCCCCCAACGCAATGAACGCCCCCGCCAACACGGAAAGGATGAACATCTGCAACTTTGGGGCTTCAGCTTTGCGCACCCCGATATATTCTGCACGGGTAGCCATTTCTGCCGGTAGCAAAGCATCGATACGAATTTCACTCATAAAACGACCTCCTTGTTTGTGATTTTTTTCACAATATACTCAATCACATTATAGTGCCCTGTTCACATTCAGGGTATTCCCAATCATCATCTTTCGTTAGTATCTTAAGTCACTACTTGCGGGGGACAAACGAGAAGGCCAGTACGCCTGCCAATAACAAAGCTGCTAGCAAGATGGAAACTACAGCCAGGCCATTCCCATCTTCGGGTTGGGAGGTGACAACCTCTGGCATGCTCGACGGGGTAGGGGCAGGCACAGTAGCGGTTGTGGTTGGTGCGGCGTTGTGGCCCGGGGGCGATGTCGGTGATGTTGTAAAGGCGCCTGTTGGCGCTGCAAATGTTGCAGTAGGCAGGCCAACCTGGATGACCAGCACCTCGCCAGGGTAAATGGCCTCCTCCTCCGACATGCCATTTAATTGCCGAATCTCTGCCACGGTAACCCCATAGGTAATGGCAATCAGCCAGAGTGTTTCGCCACCCTTCACGGTGTGGATTACCCGACCGTCCGGTCCGGGTGTGTTGGGAAACACTGTGCTGACCAGCGGCGGGGCATAGACCACCGTGGTTGCCGTGAGTCCCGGTGTGCCACCTGGCAGGGTTGGCGCAACGTAAGCGCCGCCTTTCGGGAGGGCCACATCAATCACATAATAGACCGTGTCACCCCGGTAGGCCACGCCAGCGCCAATTTCCAAGGCCGAAGGATGCAACATCGTATTCAAGTGTGGGGCATCGCCCGTCCACTCCTGCACAGCATCGTAGACCGATTTCCGGGTGCCGCCAGTGATGTTTTCAGCGCGGATTCCGCCCAGGGAAAGGTCGCCTGCCAGGGGGTAGCCCGCCGCCAAAATACGGCTGGTGGCCGTTGAACCACCGGAACCAGTATGGGAAATAATCCCATTGGCTGCCATGTAATCGGCGTGGGCCTGGGCAACGCCCAT
>JANJTV010000116.1 GCA_024710905.1 Anaerolineales bacterium
GCACACGAGCTTGGCCATTCCATGCACTCTTATTACTCGCGCGCCAGCCAGCGCTATATCTACAGCCGGTATGGCCTGTTTGTGGCCGAAGTGGCTTCCAACTTTAACCAGGCCACCGTCCGCGAATACCTGATGCGCACCCAGGTCGACCCAAATTTCCAGATTTCGCTGATTGAAGAAGCCATGTCAAACTACCATCGCTATTTCTTCATCATGCCAACCCTGGCCCGCTTTGAACTGGAAATGCACGCTCGTGCCGAGAAAGGCGCGCCGCTGAATGCCGATATCATGATTGGCATCCTGGCCGATTTTTTCAAGGAAGGCTACGGGGAAGAAGTGGAGTTTGACCGGGAACGAATTGGCATCACTTGGGCACAATTCCTGCACATGTATATGAATTTCTATGTGTACCAGTATGCAACCGGAATTTCTGGCGCGCATGCCCTTTCGAAGGGCGTGACGGCAGGCGCACCCGGAGCGGTGGACCGTTACCTCGACTTTCTCAAATCTGGTGGCTCCCGTTACCCGCTGGCAGCCCTCCAGCAGGCAGGGGTGGATATGACCGCCCCGAAACCCGTTGAAGAAGCATTTGCCTCCCTGGCGGGTTTGGTCGATCGCCTCGAAACATTGCTGGGGCAGTAGTAGTACATGCCTTTCTGCGGGGAAATATAAAAAGCCGCTGCTGAACTATTCCAGTTCTACAGCATCTCAGTTTTGTCATCAAGAACCCCTCCTGTATAAAGCAGGAGGGGTTATATGTTCAGATGGTTGTATTGGGTTTACGAACGTATCGTTTTCCGCGCATCGCCAGCAGGCTGCATTGCGATTCCAACCCGCAGGTTGTGCAGCACTTGCCGTCCGGCCCGATCTCGAGCAGTTTTCCTTTCTGTACCAGCAGCGTGATCATGGCGAAAACCGCTGAGGGTTGGGCCTGCATCTCGCGACTGATTTCGGCCAGGGTGAGCCCACCTTCGTTATTTTCCAGCAGGCGAAGCAATTGCGCCAGCATAGCAGCTATCCCAATCCCAACAGCATCCCGCCCTGGTAAACGATGAAGGCGGCCATCCAGGCGACGCCAGTTTGGTAGACCGCCGAGGTAATTGCCCAGCCAATCCCGAATTCGTGGCGGATGGCCCCCAGCGTGGCGACGCAGGGTACATAGAGCAGCACAAAGACCAGCAGGGACAATGCGCCAAGCGGGGTGAATTGTTTTTGCAGGGCCAGGCCCAGCGCGGTCTCCTGGGTTTCATCTTCCTCGTCGATCAGGTTCATGCCAGGGAGGATGCTGAGCAGGATTTTGCCAGATTGAGTGGTTGCCTCGCCAAACCCGGTGACGATGCCCAACAGGTCTTCCCCCAGTGCGGCTGGTTCCGCCGGGGCGATTTCCTGCTCCCCGAGGTACACCTGGCTGAGGGTGCTGACAACTATTTCCTTGGCCATAAAGCCGGTCACCAGTGCTCCGCCGCTTTCCCAGTTGCCAAAACCAAGCGGGGCAAAGACTGGCGCAATGGCCCCGCTCACCTTGCCAAAGTAGGAGTCGCGCTGACTGGCAACGCCCCAGGGCAGGTTGAGCAGCAGCCACATGATGACCGATGCGCCGAGGATCATGGTACCTGCCTTACGGACAAATTCGCGCGTGTTTTCCCACATGTGGATGAGGACGCTTTTCAGGGCTGGCTGGCGATAGGGAGGCAACTCCAGTACAAACGCTGAAGACGCATCTGGTTTGAGAATGGTGCGTGTAAAGACCATGCCGGCCAGCATGGCGATGACAATCCCCAGGGCGTACATGCCCCAGATGACAGTGCCGGCGCTGGCGCCAAAGAAGGCCAGCCCAAAGACCACGTAGACGGGCAGGCGCGCCGAGCAGGACATGAGCGGGACGAGCAAGGCGGTCAGGATGCGGTCGCGGCGGCTGGAAATGGTACGCGTGGCATAGATGGCCGGGACGGCGCAGCCGAAACCAAGAATCATCGGGATGAACGATTTGCCGTGCAGGCCGACCACGCGCATGAAACGATCCATCACAAAAGCAGCACGAGACATGTAGCCGGAATCTTCGAGCAGGGCCAGGAAGAAGTATAGGATCATCAGGCCAGGTACAAAGACCAGCACACCGCCCACCCCGGCCACAATCCCGTGGATGACCAGTGAGTGCAGCCATTCGGGGGCCTGCGCCCAGGCCAGCAATGTGGCCAGCCAACCGGCTATTGGGCCGTTGATGACCGAGTCTGTCCATTCCAGGAAAGGTGCCGAGACGTCAATCACCAGGCGGAAGACAACATACATGACAGCGAAAAAGACTGGCAGGCCCAGCCACTTGTGGGTAACGATATCGTCAATGCGGTCTGTCAGCGTCAGGCGGTCCACCAGCGGGCGGTGCATGGATTGCCTGACCACGCCATTGATAAAGCCGTAACGTTGGTCAGCCAGCAGGATATCTGCTTCGTCGCCAAGCATGGATTGCAGTTTTTCTGCGCTTTGCCGGGCCATCTCCAGCACGCTTGCGCCATTTGACATCCTGCCGACATGTTCGCGGATGTCCTCGTCGGATTCGAGCAATTTGATGGCCAGCCAGCGTTTTGGGTACGTGCCAGTCTCAATCTTGTTTTCGTCAAAGGCGGTGACCAGCCGTGCGATTTCGCGCTCCAGTTTGCTGCCGTAATCCAATCTGAAGTTTGTTGTTGTCATGCCTGCCTCCCGGCTGCCTGAACGGCTTTGCTGACCAGCTGGTTAATGCCGATTCCCTGGTTGGCGGTTGTCAGCACAACCGGGATGCCACCCAGCAGGGTGGAGAGTTCATCCAGGTCGATTTTTATGTCGTTTTTGTGAAGGTCATCGGCCATGTTGAGCGCTATGACCACCGGCACTTCCAGTTCCATAATCTGTACGGTCAGGTACAGGTTGCGCTCAAGATTGGTGGCATCCACCACGTTAATCACCACATCCGGCCGTTCCTGGATGATGAAATCGCGGGCGATGATTTCTTCAGGAGAGTAAGCGGTCAGGCTGTAAGTGCCAGGCAGGTCAACAATATTAATTTTTATCTTGCCATGTTCAATTTCGCCTTCTTTTTTCTCCACCGTTTTACCCGGCCAGTTGCCGGTGTGCTGGCGCAGGCCGGTCAGGGCGTTGAAGATGGTCGTCTTCCCGGCGTTGGGGTTGCCTGCCAGGGCAATGGTTAGTTCAGGCATGGGACTCCTCCAACAGGGTTACTTCGATCTGGGCGGCTTCCTCGCGGCGCAGGGCCAGGTGATAGCCCTTGATGAAATACTCCACCGGGTCACCGAGCGGCGCGTTCCGTTCGATCAGGATCGTCTCACCTCGCACAATTCCCATTTCTACAAAGCGGCGGCGCAAGGCTCCTGCGCCATTGATACGGGTGATGGTGGCGCGTTGGCCGGGTTGTAGCAGGTGCAACTGAATGGAGTCTGTCATCGGATTCCTTGTTCAAAGAGTTAAGGCTGACCATAAAATTAGTTATGGTCAGCCTTATTATCGGCCTGCGGTGCAAATTTCAACAGGGATATTTGTCACAAACGGGGGCGCAAATCATCCCTGTTTAAGTTATCTTTACCTAAATTGTCGGCTTTTCAGAAAATTCGTGGGAGCATCTCGAAGAAGAAAGCCACCCTTACGGAAGGCTTTCTTCTTTTTCGGCGCTGAGCTCTTCCAGCAGTTGGAGCACCACTTCCACAGCCTGGGGCAGGGCGGCAGCCACCGGCGGAGAAAGTTGTTCGCTGAATTCATGAATCGGCAAGATGGTGACACCCACCACACGGATGTCTTCGGGCAGGTCTGCGCCGAGTGAGTGGCCCAGTTGCAGCGCATTTTGTAGAGAAGTATCGTGTGGGCTGGTCGTATGATAAGCCGAGTAATTGGGCATGTCACCCAATCGCATGGTCAGGACGGAACCGGCGTATTCCCCCGACACAATTGCGTCCACCAGGATGACATGCCCAAACCCGAGTAGGTGCTCCATCAGGCTGATGCCGCCCAGCGAATAACATGCCACTGTAATGGCGGTATCAGCGGGCAAGGTTTGTTTTACCTGTTCAGCCACTTTCCAGCCAATGCCATCATCTCCCAGGATGGGATTGCCCAGGCCGACGACAATGATTTTCTTCATTAGCGACAGTCTCCGCTTATCTATCAGATTGTGGTTGGCTCACGAGCAGCCTGCCCCCGTTTAACAGAACTGCTTCAACACATTGACCGGGTTACCCTGGGCATCATGGATGCTGATCTCCAGCGGCATCTGCCCGGGAAGAGAGTGGGTAGCGCAGCCAAAACATGGGTCATAGGCCCGAAAGGCCATTTCGACCATGTTCAGCAATCCTTCGTTTACCTGGCCATTTTTAATCAGGTGTTCAGCTGCTTTCCTGGTCGACATCTGGATCGGGGCGTAATTGTTGGTTGTGCCGACAATCAGGTTGGCGCGGGTGACAATACCGCGTTCATCTGTCCAGTAATGATGGGTCAGGGTCCCGCGTGGGGCTTCGACGATGCCAATACCTTCAGTTGGGATTTGGCTTGGCTTCCTGTGAACGTCTGGCGAGGTGATTTCCGGGTCAGTGACCAGTTCCACCCAGCGTTCAGCCGCGTAAAGCAGCTCAATCAGGCGTGCCCAGTGTGTGGCTAGCCGCTGGTGAACAGGTCTTCCTCCCAGGGTGGTATAAAACCGCTCGAACTCCTCCTGCGCCAGGGGGGTAGCCAGGCCGTCTGAGACGTTCAGGCGCGAGAGCGGCGTGGCCATGTAGACGCCTGAATCTGGGCCATCCACAAAGCCTTTCCATCCAACCTGCTTGAGGTACGGGAATTTGAGATAGGTCCATTCTTCAACATGTTCAGCAATTTGCCCGGCGTATTCGTTTGGCGCATACTTGACGAATTCCTTGCCGTCCGGCCCAACCACACGAACCTTGCCGTCGTAGAAATTGGCCCGATTCTTCTCGTCCACCAACCCCATGGAATAGGTCTTGTGGGTGTAAATGTCTCCCAGGATCAGGTCAACGTATTCTTTGTTTCCAAGCACAATCTGGTTGAACAGGTCAATGCTGAAGCGGGCGAATTCCACCGCCCAGCGCCCCATGTCTTCCATCTCGCGGCGTTGTTCCTCGGTGATACCTTTGGTCAGCCCGCCGGGTATGGATGTGCAGGGATGCACTTTGCGGCCGCCGATCATTTCAATAACTGTATGGCCGTACTTGCGCATCTGGATGACCTTGCCGCCGACCTCCAGCCCGACCTTGTGGATGACTCCCAGGATGTTGCGCTCGGCAACCGGCGCAGTTGGCCCCATGACAAAATCAGGGCCAGCCAACGCATAGAAGTGGGTGGTGTGATCGGTGCAGTAGAAAGCAGAGTAAAGCAGTTCGCGCAGGAGTTTGGCCGGGCGGGGCGGGTCCACTTTGTAGGCGGCATCCGCCGCTTTGGCGGCGGCCATGTGGTGTGCTTCGGGGCACACGCCACAGATACGGTTGGTCAGCAGGGGCATTTCCTCGATCGGGCGGCCCACGACAAATCGTTCGAAGCCGCGCAGTTCTGGAATTTGGAAATACGAGTTGGCAACATTGCCCTGCTCATCAAGAAAAATCTCGATTTTGCCGTGCCCTTCCAGGCGGGTGATTGGGTCGATACTGATTCGTTGCATGGGGCGTTCCTTCTCTGCCTGCTTACTTTTTCAGTGAGGCTGCGTCATCATGGAGTTCCTGCACCAGGTGTGCCCGCGCCGAGACTTCCTCCATTTTGAGCGAGGCGTATTGCGAGGCTTCTGTCATTAATTTTTCCGCCTGTTCGGCAGGCAGGCTGCGCAGGGCTTCCATTGAACTGCCCTTCTCGTGCAGGTATTCCTCGATCAGGGCTTTTTCGAGCAGCGCATTGCGGTCTTCGTAGCGTTCCTGCGGTTTGTCGGGTTGGGTTTTCATCTCCGGCTCCTTTCTTATGACGGGCGCGTGGCCCGTGGTGGAGAATTCCCATTCCATTGGTCGGTTTACGGTTCGGCCTTGTGCGCGGCGCGTGAGGCTTTCAGGAGAGACCCGGCCAGGTTGAATCGATAGACTTGCCCGGTCGGGTCCGGGATGCCATCCAGGATGCTTTCGATCTCCTGTGGGTCGTTCGAGTCGATGACCGAGGCGAAAGCCGTCATCAGCCGGGCGCCATAATCCATGACTCCTTCAGCCGGGCCGTAACAACCAATGCATTGCGCCCCGGCCTGAGGGCAGCGCGCCATACATCCGCTGCGGGTGGCCGGGCCGTTACAGGGAATGCCCTGTTCGAGCAGGCACAGGGTTGGGTCCAGCGGGGCGACGTCCTGAATGCGAGCGAATGCGTGAATGGATTTAACGTTTCGTGCGCGAGGGCATTCATCGCACACGGTTGAGTCGCCAACGCCAATGACACTGCCTTTGGGCGGCAGTTCTGCTTCCATGTGGATGGCTTTAATCACCAGGTCGATCACGGCTTTGATCTGGTGACTTTCAGGCGGGCAGCCCGGCATGAAGTAGTCCACCTCCACGACCTGTCCCAGTGGCCGCAGCAGGGGAGCGATTTTCGGAATGTGCAACTCGCCTTCCGGCACATCATATGATGTGCGCGGATAAATCTCGTGCGGGTTGTCGGTGGTGATGGTAGTGAAGGCTGTTCTTACAATCTCCCCGGCCGGGCTCAGGTTGGCCAGCCCGGGGATGCAGCCTTCGCAGGCGCAGGAACCAAAAGCCACCAGAATCTGTGACTTGCGGCGCATCAACTTTGCCATGGCTTCGTTCTCATCGTTACGAATGCCACCATTGAACAGGGTCAGCAGGATGCTGCCATCCGGCATGGCTTCAACATCTTTGTATTTCGCATCCATGGCCACCGGCCAGAAGACCACCTCAAAATTGGCATCCACCTCGAGGATCATTTCGTGGGTATTCAGCACCGCGATTTCGCAACCGCCGCAGGAAGCCGCCCAGTACATGGCAAATTTTGGCTTTTGCCGGGCTTTGTCGATGGGTTTGGCGCTCATGCTGGCACCTCCTTTTCGAAGGATGAAGAATGAGTAATCAAGGATGAGTTTTCATCACTATCTTTTATGTCATCCATCTTTCCGGTTGTATCCCTACCCCAGTTCAGCGGGCCAAGTGCGCGGATTTCTTCCACAAAGCGGGTGGTTTCGCTGGCAAATCGCGCTCCTTCGGCGGCGCTGGCCCAGACCAGTTTTACCCGTTCTGGTTCAATACCCAGGCCAGCCAGCACCCGCCGCAAGAGCAGGTAGCGCCGCAGGGCTTTGTAATTCTGTTCGATGTAATGGCACTCACCGGGGTGACAGCCGGTAATCATCACGCCGTCTGCGCCGCCAGCCAGGGCGCGCAGTACAAAGGCCGGGTCGAGCCGTCCGGAGCACATCAGGCGGACCAGGCGCACGTTGGGGGCATATTTCATGCGCGCTGTGCCGGCCAGGTCTGCTGCCCGGTAACTGCACCAGTTGCAGGTGAAACCGATGATGGTGGGTTCAAATTCGTTGGGCATGGTCCAACTCCTTAAGCGGGAACCGGCTCGAGCTTGTCCAGCAGCAGGCCGTCTATCTGGGCCATGATCTGCGCATCGCTGAATCCTGTGCCGCTGATGGCGCCTGCCGGGCAGGCGGCCACGCAGGTTCCACAACCCTGGCACATGGCCGGGTTAATCCGGCTGACTTGTTCGTCTTCGAGGAAACTGATGGCGTGGAAGGGGCACAGGCCGTTGCAGATGCGGCAGCCGGAGCACAGGCGTTCATCCACGCTGGCCTTGATTGGCTCGAGGACGACTTCTTTTTGCAGGATCTTCTCGAGTACGAAGGCCGAGGCGGCCGCACCCTGCGCCACGCTGGAGGGGATGTCTTTGGGTCCCTGGGCGCATCCGGCAATATAGATGCCTTCCGTCATTGTGGCGACCGGGTCGAGTTTGGGGTGTTTTTCGGTGAACCAGCCGTCCACCGAGCAGGAGATGCCAAACAGTTTGCCGACTTCTTTTGCGTCACTGCGCGGCTGCAACCCGCTGGAAAGGATGACCATATCAACCGGGATGCGCCTTTGTTTCCCGGCCAGTGTGTCCTCGGTCTGGATGATTAATTTTCCTTTCTCGCTTTCGTTGCGTGCTGCGTCGGTGACTTCAGCGACTTTGCCTCGTACGAACAAGGTGCCTTCATCCAGCACGCGCTGGTAGAACTCATCGTAGGCTTTGTAAGCGGTACGCATGTCAATGTAGAAGTTGTATACTGTTGCGCCGGTGCGTTCATGCACCAGGTGGGCAAATTTCAGTCCCTGCATGCAGCAAATCACTGAGCAATAGTTGTTGAAGTTGCGGTCACGCGAGCCAACGCAGTGGATGATGCCCACCGATTTGGGTACCGTCTTGCCATCGCGCAGGACGATTTCCCCTTGGGTTGGCCCGGCGGCATTGCTCAGGCGTTCGAACTCAAGGCTGGTGAAAACATTTGGCAGGCGGCCATAGCCGTAATTGCTGACCCGGCGTGCATCGAACATGTCGTAACCGGTGGCCAGGATGATGTTGCCGACCTGGATGTTGACCAGCTCATCCTGCTGGTTGAAATCAATTGCGCCGGTGGGGCAGAACTTTTCGCAGGCTTTGCAGGTGCCCTTTTGGAAGTAGGTGCAATTTTCCCTGTCCATGACCGGGTACTTTGGCACGGCCTGGGCAAAGGGCGTATACACTGCCTTGCGGTAGCCCAGCCCGGACTCAAAGACCTCGTCGATCACTTTCTTGGGGCATTTTTCTTCACAGATTCCACAGCCAGTGCACAGCTCTTCGTTGATATAGCGCGCCTTTTTCTTGATCGTCACATTAAAACTGCCGACATAGCCGCTGACTTGAACAACCTCGCTCCAGGTCATCAGGGTGATATTGGGGTGTGCGCCCGCCTCCACCATGCGCGGGGTCAGGATGCAGGCTGCGCAATCCAGAGTCGGGAAGGTCTTATCAAATTGGGCCATGTGCCCGCCAATGGACGGCTCACGCTCAACCAGGTATACGTGGAATCCTGCATTGGCAATTTCCAATGCAGATTGGATGCCCGCGATTCCGCCGCCCACGACCAGCGTGTTCGGGTTGATTGGGACTTTAATCTCATCGAGCGGCTGGTTCTGTATCACCCGGCTGACCGCCCCCGAAACGACCGCCTTGGATTTGGCAGTAGCCACAACTTTATCGGTGTGCACCCAGGACACCTGTTCACGGATGGAAGCCAGTTCCACCAGGTAGGGATTCAGCCCGGCATTTTTTGCCGCTGTGCGGAAGGTTTTTTCATGCAGGTGGGGTGAGCAGGCCGCCACAACGATGCGGGTCAGGCCAAGTTCTTTGATGTCTTTTTCAACTAACTCCTGCCCGAGGCTGGAGCACATGAATTTGTATTCGCGCGCGATGACCACGCCCAGGTGACCCAGCTTCTCCTGTGCCCATTGGGCGACATCCACAACATCCACCGTCCCGGCAATGTTCGTGCCACAATGGCAGACATAGACGCCTACGCGTTCCTGTTTCCCGGCGGTCATTTGATTGCCTCCTTGCTCTCATGCTTGGTCCAGCGGCGCGGCATGGGCAGGCCCTGCTCTTTTTTGCGGGGAGATTCCTGTATGGCAGGTGTTTCTACGCCAATGTTTGCCAGCGCTTTGCGCGCGCTGACCAGTTCCGTGCCGATGCCGAGTGCTTCCGGTGGGCTGCCAAAAGCCAGGCCCATCAGCTGGGTGAAGAACAGCACGGGCATGTGGTAGTGTGTACCAAAAAATCCGTTCATTTCGCTTTGATAAGCATCGATGTTCATCTGGCACATCGGGCAGACAGTCGCCATCAGGTGTGCGCCGCGTTCATCGGCATCAGCCACGAGGCGACGTATTAACTCGAAGGCGGTTTCGGGGCCGATCTGCGTCATATGTCCGCCACAACAATTGGTCGTCAGCGGGAAATCGATCACTTCCGCGCCTAGCGCCCGCAGCAGGTCATCCAGTTCTGTGGGGTGTTCGTGGTCAGACCAGCGGTGCTGGTAGTCTGGGCGGGGAAGCATGCAGCCCATATACGGGGCAACTTTTAGCCCGGTCAGCGGATGGGTCACCTTGCTACGGATCGTCTCCAGGCCGATGTCATAGACCAACACGTCGATTAGGTGGCGTACATCCACTGTGCCGGGTTGGTAGTGCAGGCCGCCTGCTTCGAGGGCCAAGTTGACCTTTTCGCCAAGTGCCGGGCGTTCCCGCATGTAATGATCTGCTTTGGCCAGGTTCAAGTAGCAGGCCGAGCAGGGCGCGACGACTGTCCGCGTTCCATCCACCTGTTTGGAAGCCAGCGCCAGGTTGCGCGCAATCAGTGAATAGGCGGGGATCAGGTTGATGCCCAGGTACTCGGTCGCGCCGCAGCAATTCCAGTCGTCAATTTCTTCCATGTGGATGTCCAGCGGTAAGAGGATGGAATTAATCGAATCGCGGTAAGCCCTGCCGCTGGATTCCATTGAGCAGCCAGGGTAGAGCAGGTATTTATTCATGCGGTCATCTCCAGTTGTTTGGCGCGTTCAAGGATGGCATGAAGCTGGTCCATGTGCTGGATGCGTTTCGGGGTGAGCGCCATGCGCTTTTTTGAGATCATGCCAACACCCATCGGCATCATGCCGGGCAGGCGCAGCGGGAAGTGTTTCAGGTAATGCCGTGAGGCCAGGCCGAGTTCGTAACTCCGGCCAAAGGTCTCTACCATGTCGACAAAGGTCTGTGAGAAGTCCGGGGCGGTGGAGTCGCGATAAAGTTTTGCCTGAATGGCCATGCTCTTGAGCGTGTACATGACATCGGCAATGTGCACTTCCTGCGGACAGCGCACCACGCAGTGATAACAGGAGACGCAAATCCACTGGGTATTGCTGCGCAGCACTTCCTCCCGCATGCCAGCCCGGAGCATGGCGAACAGCATGCGCGGGGTGTGATCCATGTCTTCGGCGGCAGGGCAGGAGCCCCCGCAGGTGCCGCACTGGATGCACATCTCCAGTCGCGAAACGCCAGCCGTTTTCAGGCTGACTTCGTGCAAAAGGGAAATATCCTCCTCGTGGGGGATGCCCGCTCTGACGCGCTCATCGGTCATTTGTTGCATATTCCCTCCGGTTTCCAACGCCCGTGAACCTTCCCCCTGGCCGGGCAGCCTGCAAACAAGTCGACTATGTGGAGTGCTTGCCAATCCCAAAAACGGCACTCTCACTCTTTATGATAGTGAAATAAATCACAAATTCAAGTGAGTTTTGTCACTTCGACAGGTAATCGAACATCACAGGCGGATCAAAAATCCCCGCATGGGCGGGGATTGATTTGGAAAACGGAAGACGTAATTTTATTGCTTGATCAAGTCAGCCTCCGCACAGCCAATAGGGTGACATCATCAAATTGCGGCGCCTCGCCCTGGAAAACCACCAGCTGGTCATAGATGGCCTTGCAGGTTTGCTGGGCGTCCAGTTCGGCGGGCAGGGTTTGCACAAACTCAGCCAGCCCGGCGGCTTCAAAGGTTTTCTCGTCGGTGTTGGTGCAATCGGTTACGCCGTCTGAATACAAGATCAGCATGCCGCCCGGCGGGATGAGCACACGGCTTTCCGCCAGCATCGGCTCCGGCCACAGGCCCAGCGCCATGCCGCCGCCCATTTTCACATAACTGGCTTGCCGCTTGGCATCCACAATCAATGGGAGTTCATGCCCGGCGCGCGTATAAACAAATTCCCCGCTGGCCTTTTCAAGCACACCGTACACCACTGTTACAAACAAGCCTTTGTCGTTCATCTCCATCAGGTAGTCATTGACCCGCTCAAGCACCTGCGAGGTGCTCAACTGCACCGTTGCTGAGGCGCGTAACAGGGCATGGGTCTGCGCCATAAAGATGGCTGCTGGCACGCCTTTGTCGGTTACGTCGCCGACCACCAGCACCATGCGTTCTTCATCCAGCGGGAAGATGCCATAAAAATCACCACCCACCGCGCGGGCCGGGATCATCAGCGCGCCAAAATCATAGCCACCCATGCCAGGCAATTGCCCTGGCAGGATGCTGTATTGAATCTCGCGCGCAAGTTGCAACTCGCGTTCCAGCTTTTCCTTCTGGATGATCTGCTCCTGCGCGGCTTTCAGTTCGTCGTAGGCCTGTTGCAGCCGGGCGTTTTTGTCGCGCAGGGTTTCAATGGTTTCGTTTTGCGCGGCGGTCATGCGTGTACTCAAAACGCGCGCCAGCTGGTAGGCCAACTGTGGCTGGCGGCTGAGCAGTTCGGTAAAACTGGCATAATGGGCCACCAGTACCCGCGCGTTTGTCCTGGCGCGGGCCGAGGCTGTGCGCACACCGTCCTGGTTCAGCAGGCCCATCTCGCCAATATATTCTCCTGCCTGGCGCACGCCCAAAATCGATTCCTCCGGGCTGCCCAGCGCCTTGATAATCTCCACCTCGCCTTTCAGGATCACATAGAACGCGTCACTCACCTCACCCTCGTTGAATAAAATATTGGCGGACGAAACCTCCTGCACCTCGAAGGTTTCTTGCAGGCGGGCAATTTCCTCCGTGGGAAGGGAGTGGAACAATGGGATGTCTGAAAGATTAATCGATGGTTCTGTGGTCATGGTATCTATTCCTTACAACAATCATCGCCCGCAAACGGGCAGGTTTGGCGGGCTACCCCGCAGCGAGTAACCGTTTAATGTGCGGGATCTGCTCCCGGGTCGCCACCTCGCCGCGCTCAATCGCCATGGGGATTTTATCCACATCGAACATTGAAATGCTCTCGGTGAACTCCGGCAGGATCAGGAAAATCTCGGCATGGTGAGCCAGGTTATAGAACGAATAGGTGGAACTCAGGATGTTGTTGATGTAAATGGCATTCATTTGCTCCTGCACCGCGGTGATGGAACGGAAGCGGTTACGGTAGCTGAGGGTAAAGCCCATGGCGATGATAATATCTGCCCCGTCCTGCATGGCGACATCGATCGGTAACGGGTCAGATGCCGCGCCGTCCACCAACAGGCGGCCATCCACCTCCCAGGGCGGGAAGATGATCGGGATGGCCATGCTGGCGCGGATGGCATCCACCACGCGGCCCTGTGCCAGGGTGACTTTTTCACCGTTCATCAGGTCGGTGGCCACCAGCTTAAGGGGCATTTTCAGGTCGCTAAATTGCAGGTCGCCATATACTGCCTGGATCTTGGCGTTCATAACCGAGTCGTCCACCAGGCCGCTGCGTTCGTTGAATTTCAGGCTGCCCTCCTGGCTGGCTTTCAGGCTGGCGGTGTAGCCTTGCATGATGTCGCTGGTCCATAATTCTCGCGACCACTGTTCCATTTGCTCCACACTTGTATGGTTGGCGATTAATGTGCCGTACAGGCTGCCGCCACTGCAGGCCACGATGCTGTCAACGTGGATCTTCTCTTCTTGCAGGACTTTCCAAAGCCCGGCGGCGGCGGCGCATTTGATGCCGCCGGAGCCAATGACGAGCGATGTACGTTTATTGGTCTTCATGGGTCATCCTTCTGGGGTGGGGTGGTTGGCCAGCATATTTTTCAGGTAGGGCAGGTGTTTGATCGTTTCGGCACGGCCCTGTTCAATGATGATTGGTACGCTGTGTACATCGCCAATCTTGATGCCTTCTTTGAATTCCGGCACGATGGCGATGATCTCAGAGTGATAGGCCAGGTTGTAAAACGCGAATTTTTTGTATAGCAGCTGGTTGACCAGGATGGTAAACATTTGTGACGCAAAATTACCCGGCGAGGCCACTGAAGGCAGCATGGGGTTTTCGAAGCCCAGCGCAATGATGATATCTGCGCCATGCTGGATGGCTACATCCACGGGCAGCGGGTTGGAGACGCCACCATCCACCAGCAGTTTGCCATCCACTTCCACCGGGCGGAAGATGACCGGGATGCCCGCGCTGGCGCGAATGGCGCGCACCAGGGGCCCTCCTGAGATAACGACCACGTCGCCGGTATTAAAATCGGTGGCCACGCAATAAAACGGGATTTTTGTATCGGCAAACGTTTGGCTGCCAAATGCGCGGGTCAGGTTGCCGGTCATGATACGATCATCGAAGATGCCAATCTGGTCGTCGAAGCCAAATAGTTTTGGCAGGGCGATCTTCAGCAGCGAAGGGAAATGCAAACGGCTGCTGACGTCATTGGTCCAGGTTTGGGCGCGGATTTGGTCTACCCGGTTTGCGTCGTGTCCCAGGGCAATGGCCGCGCCGAAGACTGCTCCGCCGCTACAACCCACCACCATGTCTACAGCAATCCCTTCCTGCTCCAACACTTGCATCACGCCAATCACGGCGGCACATTTAAGCCCGCCGGAGCCAATGACGAGTGCAATGATTGGTTTCTTCACTGCCATTGGTTAACCATCCAGCAGTGCTTTAATGTATGGCAGTTGTTGCTCTGCGGCTTTTTCGCCTTCTTTGATCAGGTAAGGGATTTTATCTGTGTCGAATAGTTTTACCTTTTGGTCAAATTCCGGCAGGATCGGGATGATCTCAGAATGATGCGCCAGGTTGTGGAAGGCGAAATTTGTCTTGAGCAGGTTATTGGATGTCACGCTGCTCAACTGGAAGTTGTAACGCATGAGCGAGTTGACGTGTTCCTGGTAGGGGCTTTCAAAGCCCATCGCAATGATGATATCCGCCCCTTCGCGGATGGCAACGCCCACGGGCAGGGGGTCGCTCTGGTAGCCGTCGATCAGGAGGTGGCCATTCACCCTGTGGGGCGGGAAGATATACGGGATGGAAATGCTGGCGCGCACAGCCTCGGCGATACTGCCTTTGTCGAGGATGACCTGCTCGCCATCGTAAAAATCGGTTGCGGTGATGAACAGCGGCACCTGGCAGCCTTCAATGGTGGCCTCACCAAACCCTTCACGCAGGCGGCGATTAATCAGTCGGTCGTCAATCAGCCCAAAGCTTTCGTCAAATTTCACCAGCCAGGGCGCAACCAACTGCAGGATGGCCTTGTTGTTACGCGTTCCGGTGACCTGGCGCGTCCAGGTGCGTGTAACAGTTTGCTGGATGCGATCCAACGGCCAGCCCAGGGCAATTAAGGCGGCGTAAATGGCTCCGCCGGAACAACCCACCACCAGGCTAAGCGGGATGTTCTCCCGTTCAAGTACCCGCACCAGACCCAATGCGGCGGAACATTTGACACTGCCTGAGCCGATCACCAGGGCGACACGTTTATTTGTTTTCGCTGTCATCTGTTTCCTCCAGTGCTTTCTTGAGTCTGGGGATGATTTTTTCACCCTCTTCTTCGCCAATACGGATAATGTCCGGCACTTTGTGAGTGTCAAAGATATGGATGGTTTCTTTGAAATCAGGCATCACCAGGAAGATTTCAGAATGGTGTGCCAGGTTATAAAAAGAATACGAAGCCTGTAGCAGGTTGTTGGAGAGCAGGCCGGAGACGTGCAGCAGGTAATCAGAGAAACCCTTGCGTTCAATGGCCGGGATGGAGGCAAACCCCATCGCGACTATTACATCCGCATTCTCTTTCAGGGCAATCCCTATCGGTAATGGATCTGCCAGGTAGCCGTCTGCCAGCAGGTGTTCATCCTTTTCGATGGGCGGGAAGATGAGCGGCAAGGCAATCGTGGCGCGAACGGCTTCATACAGGCTTCCTTCTGAGAGGATGACCTGCTGGCCGGTTTTGTACTCGGTGGCAGAAATAAAAAGCGGGATTTTCGTGTCAGCAAATGTTTTATTGCCAAATGCTTCTTGTAAACGTTTGTTGACCAGCTTATCATCGCGCAGGTTGAAATATTCCCTGACACGGAAGATGCCCGGCATCAGGATTTGTAAAATCGCCTGGCGGTTGGTCTTTTCGGTGACCTCATGTGTCCAGAGTTTTTCATTCAGGGCAACGATTTCTTCTATCCCGTAGCCAAGGGCAAACAGTGAACCATAAATGGCGCCACCGCCGCTGGCCACAACAAGGTCTACATCGATGCCTTCCCGATGCAGGACGCGTAAAAATCCCAGGGCGGCGGCGCACTTCACGCTGCCCCAACCGATCACCAGGGCTATTTTCTTGCGATTGGACATTAAAACGGATGAAATATCAGGCAAAACTGGCGACAGCGGCATCCTGGTCGTCAAACATCTTCAGGATGTTAATAAACCCGCTTAGCTTCAGCACTTTGAGCACATCTGGTTGTACCGCAGCCAGGCGCATATCGCCGCCCTGGGTTCGCGTTTCCTTGATTGCGCCCAGCAGCACGCGCAACCCGGCGCTGCTGGTGTAGTCCACACCGTGCATGTCCACGACCAACTTGATGTTACCGTTTGCAATCTGGTTCTGAATGAACTCAGTGATTTTCGGGGCAGACATCGCGTCAATGCTCCCGGTAAGTGTAATCACAGTTACGCCATCAATATTTTTGTCTTTGATATCCATAATTCTCTCCTCACTTTGGTTGTTGTAAGCCGGGTATCTTCTTTTCAAGGATGAATTGATTTACCCCGTTACCGTCTGTATTATACGTGACATTGTCCATCAGTTCCTGGACGAAGTAAATGCCGAGCCCGCCAATCTGGCGTTCCTCCCAACCAGCCTCAACATCGGGGGTTTTTGCCTGTTCAGGCGCAAAAAATGTTCCGTCGTCGCGGATTACCAGGCGGGCGGTGTCCTGCCGGGTTTCAAACAACAATGAGAGCATGCCAGGTTCCCGGTCTTCGTATCCATACTGGATGATATTGGCACACAATTCATCCACGGCCAGCTTGAAAGCAAAACCATCTTCGGCGGGCAGCCGGCAGTGCTCGGTGGCGGCCTCCACGAACTCGCGCAATTCGCCCAGGATATTGATGTCGGCGGGCCGGCAAATGGCGTGCTGCTCATTTTCTGAAGTGTTCTTGCGCCGGAAGGTGATCAGTGTAATGTCATCAAACTGGTTTTGTTCACCAATGTGTCGTTTGAGTTCAATGTTCAACTCGAACAGCATGCTAAAGATGGATGTCCAGGGAACGGAGATGCTTTGCAGCAGACGGTCTTCTGTAAATTGCTGCCCGGCGGCATTCTTGGCATCTGTGGTGCCGTCCGTAAAACCGACCAAGAAGTCCCCTTCATTGAAGTGCACCTGTTCCACCTGGAAATCCATATCCACGAACATGCCAACCGCCGGACCCGTGGGCATTAAACGCTGGATGACCTGCCCGTCTTTGTTTAAGACAACAGGCGCTTCATGCCCGCCATTCACATACACCAACGAATTGCGATCCGGGTCAAGGATGCCAAAGAACAGGGTGGCAAACATGTTGGATTTACCATGATACTGGGCGATAAAATTGTTGGTATTTTGGATGATTTCCAGTAGTTGTGCGCGCACATTGCCCTGATCCACCTGCCGTTCACTAAATGCGCGCAGCAGACTGCGGAACAACACCATGAAGAGTGCCGCCCCGACGCCTTTGTCACAGACATCTGCAATGATGAAAGCCGTGAATTTGGAATTTTTGAACTGGAATACATCGTAAAAATCTCCCGCGACCTGGCGGGCGGCATGGAAGTGGGTGGCGATCTCCCATCCGGGCAGGTGAGGCAGTGTCTCGGGGAAAAACCCGGATTGGATTTGTCGGCCGATTTCCAGGTCGCGTTCTGCTACGCCAAGCGCGGTTTCGGTCCTGGAGTAGAGCCGGGCGTTATCAATTGCGGTTGCGATCTGGCTGGCGATCGTTTCTGCCAGTTCTATTTCATTGCGGGAGAATTGATGGCTCGGGTCTTTTGCGGGCATGCCAATCGTGCCAATGGCTTCGCCACGTGCCAGCAGGGGGACGATCATAATGGATTTCGTGCCGCGCGAACGGGATATATCAGAGATGGAACTGGTGCGCGGGTCGCTCTGGGCGTCCTGGATGATAATAGTCTTTTTCGTGCGAATCACTTCCATGGAGGATGTGTTTCCTTCAACGGGTAGAAGCAAGCCCAGGGCACTTTTCTCATCCGGGTCAACGGCATGGAAGGCGACGATCTCCATACTCTTTTTATCCAGACTGAGCAGGCCAATACCCGCATTGCGGATGTTGAAAATGGAGGTTAGTTCCCGGGTGACCGATTGCAGGATCTCCTTCAAGTCCAGCGAGCGCCCGACGGTGGCTGCCACGCGATTAATTGCGGACAATTCCCCGGCACGGGATTCGGCGGCTTCTTTGGCCTGCCGCAGGATCTCCTCCGCTTCGATGCGCACAGTAATGTCGCGAATAAGCCCCCTGGCACCTACAACCACGCCATTATCCAGGATGGGCGAAACAACCATTTCGCTCTGCCTTTCCTGATTATCCATGCCGCGATAGATGAAATCAAAATGGGGTATTGGTTTCCCGGTTTCGTATAATTTTTTGAAGTTATCAAAGGTTGCGCGGACCGACTTCCTGGAAGCGACATTGCGGAAATGCCAGCCAATCAGTCTTTCTTTTGGGTAACTGACCGCATTACAAAACGCTTCATTGACGTAGGTCAGGCGGCCAGACGGATCGGCTTCAAAGTAGGCATCCTGTAGGGTTTCCAGCACAGCAATGTAAGAACTTTGTGATTTTTCCAACTCAGACTGTGTTTTCAGGCGCTCAGTTATGTCGTTGTAAAACGCCAGGTACCCGAATCGCTCGCCACCGACATGGAAGGGCTTGTTGAAGATCTCCACATCCAGGATGCGGCCGTCTTTGGCCTTGCGTTTGGTCACATGGGCGGTCAGTTTCATCACGCTGGAGTTGGACATTTTACTGGCCGGGTCCAGTTCCAGTGACGGGAGGAAGTCATCCAGCGTGCCGCCAAGCACTTCTTCCCTGGTGAACCCGAAGAGTTTCTCGAAAGCCGGGTTAACCATGGTGATCCGATTCATCTTATCGTTGATGACCATCGCAATGGGGGATTGCTGTAACAGGTTGTCCAACAAGTCTTTTTGCTGGAGGATCTCTTTTTCCGCTATATATCGGGTGGTGATGTCGCGGATCAATCCTCGCGAACCGATGACCCTGCCGCCTTGCATAATCGGGGAAACGGTGGTTTCGCCAACGAAAACGCGCCCGTCTTTGGTACGGTAGTGATACTCAAAGGGTTTTAGTGGCTGTTTGGTTTCGTACAGTTCATTAAATTTCTTGAAAATTTCACGGACAGTTTTACGGTCCGTAAAGGTCCTGAAGTTCTTGCCCTGCACGTCTTCCCAACGTGTGTATCCCAGGTTGCGGATGAATGCTTTATTGGCATAGGTGATGATGCCTCGCGGGTCAGCCTCAAAAAAACTATCTTGCAGGGTGTCCAGCACACTGCGCATGGCTTTCTGGGTTGATTCGAGATTTTCTTCCGCCTGTTTTTGCTCGCTGATGTCATTAAACTGTATCAACCAGCCGGTCGCTCCATCTGAACCGCCGCCAATATGCGAGACATGGACATCAAAGGTACGGCCGGTTGCGGGGTAGTCAATCTGGAAAGTCTGGTCTTCCTGGACGGAGGCTTCAAGCGCCTGGTTGACCACGCGCGCTACGTCCCGGTGCTGCGCGACCAGGGTGGCCATGGAATCCCCGGCGTAGGTTTTGGCGGTCAGGCCGAGCATTTTTCGCGCTTTTTCATTGATGTCGCGGATGTTTTTATCGGCGTCAAGAATCAATATGCCAGTTGACAGCTTGCGTACGATGGTTTCGTGGGCCAGTGGCACGACCTCGAGGATTTGCCCGCCAAAAATGGCCCAGGCAAAGGCTATCCCGGTCGCTGAAAAAATAATCGGGGTTGGGTCAGGGAAACCTGGCGGGGGGGACCCAAACAAAAAATAAGCATTCCCAATCAGCGGCGCCAGGGTGCCAACCAGCAGTCCGTATGCCTGAAACCCATACTTCTTAAATTCAGTCACCAGAGAATAGGATAAGATGCCCAACCCGAGCAGCAGGATCAGGTAGGAGTAACCAGTGTGCACATAAAACAAGACCCCATAAGTGCTTTGCAGGGCAGCGTACCCGCCAACATCCACCACCTCGGAGGAAGTGAAAAACAGGTCATGCCAGTCGTTGGTGAGCATGATCAGGTAGGTAATCGCGGGGAAGATATAGAAGATTCGCTCGTATTTCTCTACCGGCTCACGAAAAATGCCGGTAATTTTGACCGAGAGCAACAGCCAGGCGGTCGGGATAATCATGATGCCCAGGTAGGTCAGGTTGTGCCAAAAGCGCTGCCAGCCAGGATTGGGCGTTGCCAGCTGGATAGCATTGGTGATGGCCCACAATGACCCGGCCAGCATCATCCAGGTAAATGCCCCCGATTCGCGTTTTTTGAGCGGGCGGCTCTGGATGTACATTGCAATACCAAACAGTACGATGCCGGGGATTAGCTGCCAAATCAGGTAAGGATTGGTTTGCGGTTCCATGGGCTGGGGGATAATCCTATTTGATGAATTTGGTAAATGTCAGGATATTGCCTTCATCCGATGAATGGTAGTCAATGTTATCCATCGTCTGGTAGATTAGGTACAGGCCCAGCCCCCCCAGCAGGCGTTCCTCCGCTGGGGCATGGATGTTGGGTTGTGGAGCTTCCTCCGGTTCAAAGACATGCCCAAAATCGGTGATCTGTACTTTGATGCGATCGTTTTCAATGCGGAATGACAGGATGATCGAGCCGGGATCCATGCCTTTGTACCCGTGTTCGATGATGTTCGTGCAGGCCTCGTCCACGGCCAGTTTCAGGTCAAAGACCGTGATCTCAGGAATATTATGCCTGGCGCAGCATTCCACAATAAAACTGCGGAACACGGCTAGTGACTCCAATTCGGCGGCGCGGGTCATCTGGTAGCGTTGGCTCATCCTGCCTCCTAATATTTCGCAGCCGGGAAAGTTTCCACCCTGGCGTTTCGCCCAACCTGCTTGATCATTTTCAGGTCATCCCATTTCCGGTCAATGACCTGCAGGATGCCGTCATGGATGGCCCAGGCGCGGCCGCGTACGGTCTTCCATTGCTCAGGCTGACGGAACGGCGTGCTACCATCCAGCGCTTTGTGCAGTTCCCCGTCGGGCTGGAATTCCCTGTGGATGGTGTCCATCAGCTGGTGACCCTTGGAATATGCAAAGCCCCGACGCTCAAAAATCCAGGCCGAGGCATACGTCATGGGTTCCAGTGTAATGGCGTGGTGAGCCATCATGGTCAGGAAGGTTTCAATATGAGTGAAAACAAGAGTTGAGCAGCGCAGCCCGTCACGCACCTGGCCAGGAGCCAGGCCTGCCTGCATGGCGCGCTCTTCCTCTTTAACATTGCGATGCACTGTGCCAAACAGCGTATCACGGCCTTCGTCGTCCACATCTGTGTTGAATTTGGGGCTGAGCGGGTTATTGGCTACGAGGAAGTTCAGATCTATGCCGTTATAAGCATTATCGGCCAATTCCAGATAAAAGAACTCATTGGCCGGATCTTCACCGTACCAGGCAGAAATTTTTAATTTGTCAGTACCGGCATCGGCGGTCAGGCGTACCTGTGGTTGCTTCTCCGGGTTCAGCCAGGTGCGCGGGTTAATGTCGAACTCGGCCAGCACCTGGATGGGAATCAGCGTGCGATATAGCCTGAGTTTGGGGTTCTCAGGCAGGCTGTTAATGGTTTTAATTGTAACGGGCAGGGAGGCATCCCCGACCAATTGCGCGATGGAAATACTGCTTGGGTCAGGGCCAACTTTTTTGGGTTCCGGGCTCAGGCGCAGGTGTTTAAACATGGTCTGGGATAGGCGATTTATATCATAGAAAGCCGTAATTATCGCAATTTACGGGCTGCTTACCCAAAAATGTCGTGGGATGATGTTGCAGATATCCAAAAAGGCGCGCCAGCGGCGCGCCTTTTTGGACCAGGGCCACCAATCAGGCCGCGGCGGGCTTGCGGTTGAACCAATTCTTCCATTCCTGGTTTTCCCACACCACCAGAAGTGGCGCGGCAATGAAAATGGAGGAATAGGTTCCGCTGGCCAGACCGATCAAGAGGATGGCGGCAAACTCTTGCAGGGTGATACCGCCAAAAAGTACCAGGGCCAGAAGCATGAACTGGACGGTCATCAGCTGGGTGTTAATGGAGCGCTGCAACGTCTGGATGATGGAATGGTTGACCAGGGTTTCGAAATCCAGGCGGCGGTAGATGGTGGCATTTTCGCGGATGCGGTCGAAAACTACAATGGTGTCTTGCATGGAGAAACCAATTACGGTCAACAGGGCGGTCAGGAAGAGCGAGTCGATCTCCCAGCCCAGCAACCATTTGCCGAATCCGGTGAAGGCAAAGATGATGGCCACATCATGCAGCATGGCCAAGATGGCGCACATGCCATATCGGAAGGCGTTCTGGATGCCGCGGAAGGACCAGGCGATGAACAGGACAACAACCAGCGCGGCAACAACAACGGCCAGGGCAGCGCGGCTGGTGACCTGTTCGCCAATGCTTGGGCCAACGCTGTCGAAGCGCTGGATGGTGATGCTCCCAAAAGCGGCTTCCAAGTTTTGTTCAATGACCTGGCGATTTTCCTCAGCCAGGAAAGATGATCGGATGATGTAGGAGCCTGTATCGGTAGTCTGAACCTGGCTGTCGCGCACCCCGCCTGCTTCGTAGATGGCAGTGATTTCAGCGTTGTCTGGCTGGTTGCCGTTGTCAAAAGTGATTTCCATCAGGCTGCCCCCGGTGAAATCAATCGAGAGCGGCAATCCGCCTGAAAACAGCAGGAACAGGCCGGGGATGATGATGATCAGTGACACAAAAAACAGGATGTAGCGTTTACTCAGGATATTCATATCCGCCGTACTCCTTAAAGACCAATCCAGCGGGAAAGGTTGGTGGGTTTGAAGATTTGAAAGGCCAGGCCAAGCAGGGTGCGGGTGACATAGAGCGCGGCAAAAAGGCTGGTCACCACACCCAGGGCCAGGGTCAGGGCAAAGCCCTTGACGATGCTTGCGCCGAACGCGCTGCCGAACCAGAACAGGATGCCCGCTGTGATTAATGCCGCAATATTCGAGTCGCGGATGGAGGGCCAGGCGCGGGTCCAGGCTTGTTCAAAGGCCTGGGCAAGGGTTCTGCCATTGCGCAACTCTTCCTTTAATCGTTCAAAGACCAGGATGTTCGCGTCAAATGCTGAACCGGTGGAGAGCAGGAAACCGGCAATGCCCGGCAGGGTCAGCGTAACCGGAATGAACTTGAACAGGGCAAAGGCAAAAACAACATAGAAAATTATCGCCAGGACGGCCATGGCACCCGGCAGACGATAATAGATAATCATGAACAGGAAGACGATGATGCTGCCGATTACCCCTGCCAGCAGGCTTTTCTGTAGCGAGTCTTCACCCAGCGTCGGGCCGATGATGCGGGTTTCCACCACTTTGAGCGGGATGGGCAGTGAGCCGTAACGCAGTTGGATGGCAAATGCGTTGGCTTCCTCCAGCGTAAATGTGCCGCTGATGCTGCCCTGCCCACCATAGATGGCGTCGTTGATCAGTGGGGAAGAAACCACTTTTTTATCCAATACGATCGTCAGGTAATTGCCGATATTTGCGGCCGTATGGTCACCAAAAATTGTTGATCCTTCAGGGCTGAGCAGGAAATCGATCTGGTACCCTCCCAGGACGCCCGGAGTGACATTGACAGACTCTAGTTCCCGCCCGGTCATCACCGTATGAAAGACGGTTGCGCCTTCAGGGGCGGGTTCGGTTTGGTTCAAGTCTGTCAGAATGTCGCTGCCAGGCTCAAGGGCAAACGGGCCGGTATCCACAAATTCCAGCAAGCCGGTCTGCTGGATGGTTTCCAGCACGGAGTTTGCGTCGTCGAGACCGGGAAATTCGCCTACGATCAGGCGGTCACCGGCCACCTGGAGCAGGTTTTCTGATACGCCCAGGGCGTTGGTGCGGTTCTCGATGATGGTTTTGGCAACTTCCATATCTTCCTGGGTGATTGTTGCACTGGCGGGCAGGTCAGCTTCCAGCAAAACCTGCAAACCACCCTGCAGGTCCAGTCCCAGGCGAGGAGCGACGTTGCGCTCGAACAATTTCTGCTGGTTAAACGGGTTGCGGATGGTGATGATGTCACTCAGGCTGATCCATGTGGCGAGGGTGGCAATGCCAAGAATCAACAGCAGGCGCGCAATCGGGTTTTGAATCATGATAAAACTTGCTCCTGTCAACAAAATACCAGCCAGTGGCTGGTGCAATTCTCGATTATACTCCCGTTACGGGTTATAGCCAAACAATTTTGATTGTTTTAATGAAAGAAGCGGCATTTTGTTGTTGACACAACCTGCCTGCCTGTGTATAATCCTTGTTCGCGCCTGCCCCGGCAGTTCCCTGGCTGGGGCGGCAGAATGTATCCAGGCAACCCCGCAGCGTGGCGCAATGGCGCGATGTCTGTGGCGAAGCGAAAACCAGGAGAATTATAATGAAATATGCAATTGTTGAAAGTGGCGGCAAACAGTATCGTGCCGTCGAAGGCGGCACGATCGAGGTCGATCTGCTGCACATTGAAACCGGCAAGAACATCAAGTTGGAAGACGTTTTGCTGGTTGCAAATGGGGATGACATCTCCGTCGGGACGCCCACCGTCAAGGGCGCATCCATTAAGGCAACGGTTGTTGAGCACTTTAAGGGCGAGAAGACGATTAATTTCCACTATTCCCCCAAGAAGCGCATTCGCGAAAAGACCGGTCACCGCCAGTCGTATACCCGCCTGGCAATTGAAAAAATCGAAGCGAAGTAAGAAAAGAGGACACCATGGCTCATAAAAAAGGTGGCGGTTCCAGCCGCAACGGTCGTGACTCAAATTCCCAGCGCCTCGGCGTAAAACGCTATGCCGGGCAGGCTGTGTTGTCTGGCAACATCCTCGTTCGCCAGCGCGGTACCAGCATTCACCCTGGCCTGAATGTAGATAAGGGTCGAGATGACACCTTGTTTGCCACCATCGACGGCGTGGTCGTGTTTGATGTGGTGCGTGGCAAGAAACGCGTTAATGTCATCCCGGCTGAAGCCCTGGCTGCGGAATAGGAAGAAATCTAATGAGAGCTGATATTCATCCCAAGTATTTTACAGACGCCAAGGTTGTTTGCGCCTCCTGCGGTACCACCTGGACGACTGGCTCCACCCGCAAAGACCTGCATGTCGAAGTTTGTTCCAATTGCCACCCGTTCTTCTCCGGTGAGCAGGCCCGCATTATCGACATCGAAGGCCAGGTGGATCGTTTCTACAAGAAGTTGCAGGCCCGCCAGGAGTATGTTGAGACCCAGAAGACTCGCGAAGAATCGCGCGTTTCCCCCAGGCGTCCTGTTGCTGAACTGGAACTCGGCGCCCGCCCGACCAAATCCCTGGCTGAGGCTGGTATTACCGAAGTCGGTCAGTTGATTGCCAAGATGGCCGAGGGTGATGACGCCGTGCTGGCGATTGATGGTTTTGGCCGCAAAGGCCTGATTGACGCCAAGAAGAAATTGCGCGCGCTGGGCTATGATGTGCCCTTGTCGGCCGCTGAAGCCGCCTAACATTCGGTAAAAATCTAGTAAACTTACAGGCAGGTGCAACCAAGCGCCTGCCTGTTTGATTTAATCCCATTTCATTTTCCTGGAGGTTTTGTGACACCCCACACCCACGGTTGGATTGAAGTTGTTACCGGGTCTATGTTCAGCGGCAAGACCGATGAATTGATTCGCCGCCTACGCCGGGCGGTCATTGCGCGCAAGCACGTACAGGTCTTTAAACCCGCCATTGATGTGCGCTATGGCGTGGAAAAAGTCACCTCGCACGCCGGGGCCGAGTTTGACGCCGTGCCTGTCCAGAAGGCAGGTGACATCCTCGGGGTGATTGACCCGGAAACCCGGGTGGTGGGTGTGGATGAGGCCCAGTTCTTTGATGAGAATATTGTGCAGGTGACCGCGGAGCTGGCCCAAAAAGGCCTGCGTGTCATTGTGGCCGGGCTGGATACTGACTTCCGAGGCGAGCCCTTCGGGCCGATCCCTGCTTTGCTGGCAAAGGCCGAAAAGGTGGATAAGCTCCAGGCAATCTGCATGGTCTGTGGTGAGCCAGCTTGTCGCACCCAACGCCTGGTGAACGGGAAACCGGCGCGTTATGATGATCCCGTTGTGATCGTGGGCGCATCCGAATTGTATGAAGCCCGCTGCCGGGAACACCACGAAGTACCAGTGTAGAGGTGATTATGCAGGCATACCAGGAATTTTTGGCCGAAACGTTGATTGATGCTCCGACACTGCAGGAGAGGATTGCTTCCCTGGCAGAGGAGATCAACCGTGATTATGCAGACAAACATGAAGACCTGTTATTGATTTGCATCCTGCGCGGGGCCCTGCCTTTTATGGTGGATCTGATGCGCCACATCACCATTCCGCACCAAATGGACTGCATGGCAATTTCATCCTACGGGGTGGGGAAGTTTCAGTCCAGTGGGAATGTGCGTGTAACCTACGATTTGCAAACCAATATCGCCGGAAAGCACGTCTTGCTGGTGGAGGATATTGTGGATAGCGGGCATACCATTTCGCATGTCTTGGAAATGTTAAAAACGCGCAATCCCGCCAGCCTGCGGGTGTGTTCCCTGCTGGACAAAGAAGAGCGTCGTGAGGTGGTCGTCCCAATCCATTATCGCGGGTTCAGCATCCCGAATAGATACGTTTTTGGCTACGGGTTGGATATAGATGAGTATTATCGCAACCTGCCTTTTATTGGCGTCGTAGATCTGGAGAAGTATCAGAGCCCCGGCTGAAATGACAGATTTGCCAGATGCCAGCCTGCCGCCAGGTTCCCCGTCACCCTATGCGGGTCGATGGGTGGCGATTCTGCGCGGTCAGGTAATCGCCCAGGGCAACAGCCGCGAACAGGTGCTTGAAGCCGCCCGCCGGTTACGTTACAAGGAAACCCCCGAAGTTAAATTTATGAGCGTTTTACCCACCAGCATTAGTTCTTATGTGGAGTGCGTCCGTGCAGCCCTGCCAGACGGCAATGACGCGTACCTGGTCGGCGGGGTGGTACGGGATTTGCTGCTCAATCGCCCCATCCATGATCTGGATTTTGCCGTTTCGGGCAACGGCCTGGCGCTGGCCCGAAAAGTTGCGGAAAGTCTGCCGCACGCTGCTTTTTATGCGTTGGATGAGGCTACCGATACTGGTCGGGTGGTGATCCAGCCTCCTGAGGGGCCTAGGATCTTCCTCGATTTTGCCGCTTTTCGTGGCGAGGATTTGCAGGCCGACCTGCGTGGCCGTGATTTCACCATCAATGCCATTGCAATGGATTTGCAGACCGAGAAGTTGATCGACCCGCATGGCGGGGCGCTGGACCTGCGCGAAAAACGCCTGCGGGCTTGCTCCCCCGAAGCGTTTACCGACGACCCAATTCGCATCCTGCGCGGTGTGCGTCTGGCTGCCGGGCTGGGTTTTACCATTGAAACGCAAACTCGCCAGTGGATGAAAGATGCTGTCAGCTTGCTCGGCAAACCATCCCCGGAGCGTTTTCGGGACGAGCTCTTCAAAATACTGGACGGGCCGCGCCCGGAGACATCCCTGCGGGCGTTGGAGTTGCTGGGCGGGTTCCAGGTCCCTTTGCCAGAAATTGATACATTGACAGGTGTTGAGCAATCTGCCCCGCATGTTTACGATGTCTGGACGCATACCCTGGCTGTCCTGCGCCATCTTAACCACATCCTCGTGGCGCTGGCGCCTGCATATGACGAAGACCGCGCCAATGCCGATCTCTACACAGGCTTATTGGTTTTACGCCTTGGTCGCTATCGCCAGCAGTTGGGTGACTATTTTGGCGGGCCGCTTAACCCGGAACGTTCAATGCGGTCACTGCTTTTGTTTGCGGCGCTGTATCATGATATTTGCAAGCCGGAGACCAAAACCATTGAGCCGGACGGGCGTATCCGCTTCCTGGGCCACGAAGAAAAAGGCAGCCAGGCGGTTGTTCGCCGGGGGATTGCCCTGCGCTTAAGTAATGGCGAAATCGATTTCCTGCGCACAGTCATCAAAAACCATATGCGCATTCATGATTTTGCCTACCGGCTGGTGCATCAAAATGAACAACCCACCCGCCGCGCGATATATCGATTTTTCCGTGACACTGGCACGGCCGGGGTGGCGCTGGTCCTGCTTTCCCTGGCGGATACCCGTGCCGTATATGAACAAACCCTGCCACAGGAACACTGGGCTGCCTGCCTGGACGTCTCCCGTGCATTGTTGGAAGCTTGGTACGAAACATCGGAGCAGGTCGTTTCACCGCCATCGCTGGTGAACGGCGATGACTTGATGTCCGAACTCGGACTTAAACCGGGCAGCGTGTTGGGGAAACTGCTGGAGGCGATTCGCGAGGCCCAGGCTGAAGGTATTCTCATTTCCCGCGAGCAGGCCCTCGATTTTTCCCGTCGTTGGCTGGCTGGCCAAAACTAACAGGAGGCAGTATGAAAACGATTTCAATGGATGGGAGAACCATTTCTTATCATCGCCAGGGGCATGGCGTACCGCTGGTTTTGGTGCATGGTTTCCCGCTTGACCACACAACCTGGCTTCCCCTGGTGCCGCACCTGGAAAGGCATTTTGATCTCATTCTGCCAGACCTGCGAGGCTTCGGTGAATCAAGTGCAGGCCGTGGGGATATCCGCATGGAAGAATATGCCGCAGACCTGGCCGCTTTGCTGGACGCCTGCGAACTCCCGAAGGCCGTTGTCGCCGGTCATTCAATGGGCGGATATGTGGCCCTGGCCTTTGCGCGGCGTACCCCGCAGCGGTTGCTTGGCCTAGGCCTGGTTGGTTCACAGGTTGCTGCTGACCCACCGGAACGGCAAACTGCACGTTATGAGACGGCGGCGCTTGTCCGTGAGCAGGGTGTAAAGGCTGTATTGGGGATGGCTGAGAAACTTTCTGCAACACAGGAACATGTCACCTTTTTCAGGTCGGTCATCCAGCGCCAGAATGCTGAAGGGGTTGCTGCTGCCCTGGCAGCCATGGCAGAACGGTCTGACGCAGCGGAGGTTATTAAAGCAATCCCTGTCCCGCTTTTGTTGTTGCATGGAGATGTGGATGGATTAATCCCGGTGGAGCGTTCTCGGGAGATCAAACAATTGCAACCTGCTGCGCATTTGGTTGAGTTGGACGGGGTGGGGCATTCACCCCCCTTGGAAGCGCCTGAACGGACGGCGCAAGCCTTTGTTGATGTATTTGGGAACTAGAATCAAACCGCCCGCCATTGAGAATGGCGGGCGGACTTTTTACGATGACAAAAGCTAAGGGTAGATGTCGTTTAGGATTGGCTCGTAAGTGCAGCGGCAGCCATTTGCGTGGGAACATCCCTCATGAGGCAGGACCGGTACGGCATCTTTGGGGAAACTTCCGCGTGACTCATAACAAAGCGGGCAGGCATCCCCAGAGACATTGATGCGCACCAGGTTGACGCGCGGGTTGTCTCGGAAATTCTTCAGGGCAACATTGTTGACAGAGAACTCAGCCAGGTCAGCCTGACAGTTAACGCAGGCCTGGGCAGTGTCGGGTGATGATGCATTACAGCGGGAGCAGGTTTGCAAAACGGCCTCCTGAAACTTTTTTGTATTGTACTCTGGCGGCCTGTCTCTGCAAAGGGTTTGTTAAAAATTTAACGAATTGGCATTCAGCGAACCGGTCTGCCGAAGCAAGGGTTTCTCAGGGGATTGTTCAGCCTGGGCGCGGCGAGTCAGGTTGTTGATGTGTGCCACCAGTACCCCGGCAGGCACAGGTTTGGTCAGGTAGTCATCGGCTCCGGCGTCCAGCGCGTTGGCGATGAGATGCGGGTCATCGATGGCAGAGAGGATGGCGATTGGCGCGGTTGTATTCTTGCGCAGTTCGCGACAGATTTCCCAACCGTCCCTTTGGGGCATGACCAGGTCGAGCAGGATCATATCCGGGTTGGCGCTGCGGGCCAGGGTCAGGCCTTCCTGGCTGTTATTGGCCGCGATGACGTTCATGCCGTGACTGCCCAGCATCAGGCTGAGCAGGTCTGTCATTGCGGGGTCATCATCAATGGTAAGGACAGTAATGGTTTTACTCATGGTTGTCACATTATCCTCGAGGCGGTCTTCTTTTTACTTTGCAACTGACCTACAATTTGATTGGGTTTATTAAGAAGGATGTCATCATATATGATGAGCAAGGGCAGGTTTTCAAAAATAGGTTTGTGGTAAACTTCACAGAGTTGCCATTATTAATCCCTATCAAGGAGACCGAAAATGTCCAAAAAATGGGTTTATTTATTCCAAGAAGTTGCTGAAGCTGAAAAATATGCGGGGGACTGGGAAGGCGTACGCGCCCTTTTGGGTGGCAAAGGTTCTGGCCTGGCCGATATGACGCGCGCCAATGTGCCGGTTCCGCCCGGGTTCACAGTCACCACCGAAGCATGTAACGAGTTTCGCAAAAATAATGCCTTCCCTGAAGGCCAATGGGAACAACAGCTGGCCGCGATGAAGGAAGTGGAAAAAGCCACCGGGAAGAAGTTCGGCGACCCGAGCAACCCGCTGCTGGTTTCCTGCCGTTCCGGTGCAAAATTCTCCATGCCCGGTATGATGAACACCATTCTCAATATCGGCCTCAACGACGAAGTTGTGGATGGCATGATTAAGTTGACTGACAACCCCCGTTTTGTCTGGGATTTATACCGCCGCCTGGTCGAAATGTTCGGCACCACTGTTTTCAACCTGGATGATGAAGTGTTTGAACACCCCATGGCTGAATACAAGGCCGGCAAAGGTTACAAGCTGGATACTGAAATGACTGCCGAGGATTGGAAAGCCCTGGTGGGGACGTTCAAGCAGGTGTACAAGAAACATATCGGCGAAGATTTCCCGCAGGATGTTTATAAACAACTGGAACTGGCAACCCGCGCCGTCTTTGAATCTTGGATGGGCAAACGCGCCATTGACTATCGCCGCGCAACCAATATTTCTGATGACCTGGGGACGGCGGTAAACATCCAGACGATGGTGTTTGGCAACATGGGTAATGATTCTGGCACCGGCGTGGCTTTTACCCGCAACCCATCTACCGGGGATCGCAAGATGATGGGTGAGTACCTGCTGAATGCGCAGGGTGAAGATGTGGTGGCGGGCATCCGCAATACCGACCCGGTGGAACATATGGGAACGGTGATGCCGGTAGTTTACAAGCAGTTTATGGAAATTGCCGACAAACTTGAGCGCCATTACAAGGAAATGCAGGATGTCGAATTTACCATTGAGCGCGGGACGCTCTACATGCTGCAAACCCGCAACGGGAAGCGCACCGCCAAGGCCACGGTCAAAATTGCCGTGGATATGGCAAACGAAGGGCTGATTAGTAAAGAAGAAGCCGTGATGCGTGTTTCCCCTGAAAATGTGGATGCGCTGCTCCATCCGCAGTTCGATGAGACCGCCAAGAAGGAAGCCGAAAAATCCGGCAAGTTTTTTGCCAAGGGCGTCAATGCCTCCCCGGGCGCTGCGGTTGGCCAGGCCTATTTTGATGCCGATACTGCCGAGCGGATGGCGAAAGAGAGCAAACAGGACACCATCATGGTGCGCCCGTTCACCAAGCCGGATGATGTACATGGCATGATCGCTTCCCAGGGTGTGTTGACCAGTGAAGGCGGTGCCACCAGCCACGCGGCTGTAGTTGCCCGCCAGTTTGGCATCCCCTGCGTGGTTGGTGCTTCCTCGATCAAAATAGACCTGGAAAAACGCGTCATGACCGTTGGGGATGTGACTGTCAGGGAAGGCGATTGGATTTCCGTGGATGGTACGACCGGCCAGGTCTTTATTGGCAAAATTCCCACCAGTGCGCCGAGCCTGGAAGAGCAAACTGAATTAATGACCTTGCTCGGATGGGCAGATGAAATCTCTGCCCGTGATGGCATCCGCACACTGCCAGATGGCCGCAAATCAAAAGGCCTGCAGGTTTGGGCCAATGCTGATTACCCGAAGGATGCCCGACGCGCCCGTTCGTATGGCGCGGTTGGGATTGGCCTGTGCCGCACCGAGCATATGTTCTTCGAGCCGGAACGCCTGCCGATCGTCCAGAAGATGATTCTGGCCGAAACCAGTGAAGAACGTACTGCCCAGCTTAACCTGCTGCTGCCCAGCCAGCGCTCAGACTTTGATGGCCTGTTCGATGCCATGAACGGCCACCCGGTCATCATCCGCCTGATCGATCCACCGCTGCATGAGTTCATGCCGGATGAAGAAGCCCTGCTCGAAGAAGTCATCACCATGCGCGTAAAGGGTGAGACAAAAGGCCTGCAAGAAAAAGAGAACCTGCTGGCGGCCATAAAGAATTTGCATGAATCTAACCCGATGATGGGCCTGCGTGGTGTACGCCTGAGCATTGCCATGCCAGAAATTGTTGAGATGCAGGTGCGCGCTATTTTCGAAGCCGCCGCAGACTGCACCAAACGCGGTATTGTTGTTCACCCCGAAGTGATGATTCCCCTCACAGGTACGGTAAAAGAGCTGGAGTGGATCCAGCCGCGCCTGGAGCGCATTGCCTCGGCTGTGATGGAAGAAAAAGGCGTCAAGTTTACCTACAAGTTCGGCACGATGATCGAAATTCCCCGTGCGGCGGTGACCGCTGGCGAGATTGCCAAGTTTGCCCAGTTCTTCAGCTTTGGCACCAACGACCTGACCCAGATGACCTTTGGCTACAGTCGTGATGATGCCGAGCGCAACTTCCTTGTCACCTATGTCGAGCAGGGTATCCTGCCGGTCAATCCCTTCCAGCAATTGGATCGTGACGGCGTTGGCAAGCTAATGGAATGGGCTGTCAACGAGGGCCGCAAGACCCGCCCCGATCTGGAAGTCGGCATCTGTGGTGAACATGGTGGCGACCCCAGTTCCATTGAGTGGTGTCACATTATCGGCAACAACTATGTCTCCTGCTCGCCGTTCCGCGTGCCGATAGCCCGCCTGGCGGCCTCGCATGTCGCGCTGAAGTACAGCGGTAAGAGTATTGCTGAAGATAAATAAGCGCCTCTGCGCGTGATGAAACTCCCGATTCTCTTTTCAGAGTCGGGAGTTTTTTTATACCTGATAATGGAGATTACCCCTTCGCTAAGCGTTTTGGCCGCCTCAAGCCCCGGCAGGGTAAATGTGCGACTCAGGATGCGGGCTTTGGGTTTGCTTCTCCCGTTAAACGACATTCCAGCCGTCGGTTGGTACTTTGCAACAGGTACAGGGTGATGACGTCTGCCGAAGCAATTAGGTTTGTTTCGTAGATATTCCCGTACTCAACCCGGGCCAAGTTCCCCAGCCTCAGAACGCGAATCCAGAAATTGGCCCACAGGCAGCGGATTGGGTCAATCTCGACCCCGATGGCATTTGCCCGGTATCGCCCGGCCGCCCAGATCACAATCCGCCCGTCCCCGGTGCCGAGGTCTAACAGGGTTTCGCCTTTTTTAGGCCAGCCAGTTTGAGCATCCTGTCCACCATGTTTAAGGAGGTGGGTACCCAGGACGCGCCAAACAGGCCCGACAGCGCCCAACTGATCGAAAGGATGATAATGGCGGAATTTAGCAGTACGTACCAGGGGATGGATGTTTCCATTTGTTTATGCCTGTTTCAGGTAACCGTTGCCAATTAACTTGCAGGCCTCCTGCAGGATTTGCTCTTGTGGGATGGACTCATCGAATCCATCTCGCAGGGCTTGTTCATAGGCCTGTCGCAGGGTTCGTTTCCCATCCAGTCGGCTGAGCAGTTGCCCCATGAGCGGACTGATGGAAACCGGCAGTAACAGGCTCTCAGCGAGTGAAACCTTGCGCACTTCGCCTACTGGGGTCGTTTTGAGTACCAGATGTCGCGAACGAAAAACCATTTGCCAGTATTGGCTCGAGTCAGAATTCGTTTGCAGGAAAACCGCTGCATCGAGAAGCGACTGAATGTGTGCCCCGGCGGACTTCCCGGCTATCCGGTTTGTACATTTTAAGAGAAAATGCCCTTGCGAATCCATGCGCTTCCTGAGCGTGACTGACCCAAAAGCAAATCGCTCCATGCCATGCAGCCAGTACCAGGCTGCCCAGCCCAGGCGAGTAAGCAGGAATTTCACCCAGTTTTTCTTGATGTGGCCGTATATCCAATTGCCAGCATAGCCCCAGGGAGTATCAGAATATTGGTGGAGCAGCAAGGTATCCACGGGTAATATTTGCGTAATCGCCCGGATAGGCTCATCAGGGTGCTGTTTATCTTTATGTAGCCAGGTAATCAGCATGTGGGCAACCCCGCCTTCTTTCAGATACTGTGGCAGGGATTTCAGGTTGCTTAATACCATGTTGTCCCCTGTCCCGAGCGCGTCGCGGTAGGTGTGAGTTGACGCTGGCGTAATGACGTAGGGCGTGTTGGCAACGATCAGGTCAAATTGGCGTCCGTAGACCGGTTCAAAGTAACTGCCTTCAAGCAGTTCAATGTTGTCAATACCATTCAGTTGCGCGTTCAGGCGCGTCATCTCAAGGCAGCGTGGGTTGATGTCGGTGGCCGTGACGCGTTTTGCGTGGCGGGCTAAAAAAAGTGTTTGCACACCACATCCGCAACCCAGATCGAGGGCTTCTTCAATGGCTCGCCGGGTAGTAATGCTATGCAGGTATTGCGCTGAAGGCCCAATCGATAACACGTAGTCATCTGGTGCCGGGCCGTTTTTAGGGTGATAATCTGAAAGGAAGAAGAATTCATCAGACCACTGCCCCTTGAAGTTGGATGCAACGCCTTCGGCTGTCTCCCGAAACAGGCCTGTCCGGCAGAGAGCGGACAGTAACTCCTCCCCGAATATTTCAGTCGCCTCGTTGAGAGGAATACTCTCTTTCTGTATAAACAGCGCCTGGGTTGTCTCTTTCCGGTGTCGGGCGAGATGTAATCGCCCTGCCATGACCGAGAGTTGGCTGGCAGTGAGCGTGTTGGGGAAAGGTGGGGCAGACGGCCCCTGTGATAGAAGAGCCGCCTGCCCGAAAATGAGCCTTTTCATCAATTAATCTTTGGACTCGCCCTTTATGTCATCGTATTTGATGTAGGCCGCTTCCGTACCGCCATCTTCTTCCTTGTTTTTGATTTTTGGCTGGTCTTCGGCGGGCGCGTCGCCTTTGATGCCATCAATTGTTAATAAATAATCAGATGCTGCTTGCGGTTCGACATCTTTGTCAAGTAATATATTCTCGCGAGACTTGGGGTGCGGGCTTCTTGCAGCCGCTTCGCGTATTTTTTGCACGGCAGGCAAGAGCAGGCCAACCAGAATCAGTACCCCGAGTGCAAACCCAAGCCCTGGCAGCCAGCCGGGGAAAGCAAGGGTCGGTTCGGGGTTGGAAGGCTGTTCTGTTGCGGCAACAATTGGTGCCATTTCAGTCGGGGCAGGTTCCTGTGGGGCAGGCGGGAAACTGTCTGATGGGGATGGAATGTCAGAGCACCCGACTTTGCCGTTTGGCCCCATGGCGTCTTCGTCATACATTTCGTCTGGTGTGCCACCCAGGCTGATGCACATGTTGACAAACCCTTCCATGCAGGCACCCAGGTTAACGGAGGAACTGCAATCGCCAACAAACCCGGATTTTCCGGTTTCGCCCGAGCTGGAAATAAATGGCAGATCCAGTTGGCTGACCTGGCCAGGCGGAATGCAGTAAAAGTCATAGGTTGTGTTCTCGTCTAGGCTGGTGCTGGAATAGATGGCGAGTAAACCGTCTTCACAGGTAAATTCTTCACGGCAAGCTGCCAGGTCACCGCTTGTACAGGTTCCCAGGGCAGTATTTTCCGGGTATGGAAGTGTCGGCGTGGCGGTCGGCTCAGGCGTGTTGGTCGGCGTGGGTGTATTTGTCCACTGCACGGGCACCCGGGTTGCGGTAGCTGCCGGTTGGCTGTTGCCGTTGCCAGAGTCGCAGGAAATTACATTTCCCGCGCCGTCACGGCAAACCGCGGCATCCGTTGGGGTTGGTCCGCCAGTTTGGGCAAGGACATTTTGAGACGGCGTCCATGCCAGGGCAAGTGCCAACGTCAACCCGAACAGTAGGGCAAAATAGATTGGTTTCGTTTTCATGATTTTCTCCTTATTTAAGAATCATTTGCCTGCGTAATTTCCATCATCATATAAGAGATTTGTTTACCTGTCGGTAGGGTTAACCCTACTTTCCAACCCTACTTCTCCGGCTACGTAGGTATCACCCCGGGTTTTGCCCAAGCAACCTGCTTTGATATAATTTCTTAATATGAGAGATTCAGCCGCTCCGTCTGCCATCCCTGCTATCACCCCAAACAATTTGCCAAGGATTCTCCACCGTCCCATCGGGCGTGAGCGTGAAATTCATGCTTTGCGCACCCTGGTTTTACGCCCGGATGTGCAGCTGGTTACCATTACCGGTTTTGGAGGCGCGGGTAAAACCACCCTGGCTATTGACTTGGCCAGGATGCTTTTGGATGAATTCAGTGGCGGGGTGTACTTTGTCAACCTCGCGTCACTGACAAAAATCGAAGAGATTCCGCTGGAAATTGCGCATGCCCTCAAGATTCGGCATGAAGTTGGGCGCAGCGTCATAGAAAGGCTTCAGGAAGCACTCGCTGGCCGCAATATCCTGCTCATTCTTGATAATTTCGAACACATCTTGGCCGGTGCGAGGCTTGTGTCAGAATTGTTGGGTAGCCTGCCTCACTTGAAAATCATTGCCACAAGCCGCGACCCCTTGCAGTTACGCCTTGAGCAGGTTTTTCCGCTTCCGCCGCTGGAATCCAAATATGCGGTGGAATTGTTTGTCCAGCGCGCCCAATCCGTCAAACCCGATTTTGATCCTGCTGAAGGGGATGCCCAGTCCATTGCTGAGCTATGCCAAAGGCTGGGGGGCTTGCCCCTGGCGGTGGAACTGGCTGCCCTGCGTACCAAACTTTTTAGCCCGCAGGCCATGCTGGCCCGACTGCAACCCGAGCCTGAGCCTGCCCCGCGCTTCCTCAACCTGTTCTCTTCCTCAACCAAGGACATGCCCGAGCGCCAGCGATCCCTTCGGCAGACAATTTCATGGAGTTATAATCTTCTCGATGATGATGAAAAGCATGCCCTGCGGTATGCATCCGTCTTCCCCGGCAGTTTTGGCATCCTGACCCTGGCTGGCTTGCTCCAACTGGACGAATACCGCGTGATTGAATTGAGTGACTCACTGGCAAGCAAGCACCTGATTCAAAAAACATCAGCGGACGAAGATGAGCCTCGTTTTACCATCCTTGAAGCCATTCGCGAATTTGCGTGGGATGAAATCCACACGCAGGGGGAACGGAACGTTATCAGGCAGCGGTATGTCGCCCTGTACCTGAACCTGGCGCAAATAGCCGAACGCCAGTTGCGCGGTGCAGAGCAGTCCACTTGGTTGGATGTGATTGAGCAGGAATATCCCAATTTGATGCTGGCAATGGAAATCGGGGCTGCTTCTGATGTTGATTCCCCCCTGTGGCTGGATGGCTTGTGGATTATCTGCCATCTAGAACAATACTGGATGACCCGTGCCCTCTATAATGACCTGATTTCGCTCTCGAAACGCTCGCTCGCGCTGATCGAACAAAGCACATTGCCCGATGCTCGAGCACATGCGCTGAAGGCCAATCTGCTCAGCCTGGCGGGCACCTGTGCGTGGCTCTCCACCGATTTCAAACAAGCCCTCGCTTTTCACGAAGAAAGCCTGGCAATTTCACGTGCCCTCGGAGACGAAAGTCGTGCCGCTTTTTCGCTAAATAACATAGCGGTGAACCTGACCGAACTCGGAGAATTTGAAAAAGCGTTGGGATGTTACAAGGAAAGCCTTGCGCTCTCTGAAAAACTCAATGATCACTGGGGACAATCTCGCGTGCACTGGAACCTGTGCAATCATTACACCTTTATCTCCAGGGATTTTTCAAAAGTTGCTCATCATAATGATCTTGGGCTGTATCACGCGGAACGGTCCGGTGATCGATTTATGATTAGCGCTGCAAACCTGGGCATTGGTGAATTTTACATGCTTCAGGGAGATGTAGGAAAATCGCGAGAACGATATCTTGAGGCAGCACGCCTGTCTCGTCGCTATCGTTATCACCAGCCTTTAACCAATGCCCTGACCGGGTTGGCCTCCCTGGCGTTTCTGCGCGGCGATCTTAAAGAAGCATCGGATGCAATTCGCGAAGGATTGCCCCTCGCGTTCGAACAGGGTGATCGTGTCATGATGGGTGGGTTTGTCCGTCTGACAGCCTGGCTCGCTTCCCTACAATCTGAATTGCAGCAGCTGGTTTTCCTGGCCGGGGTGAATGAAGCTCTCTGGCGAGGGTTGCGTGCCCTTGATACCATTCCTGATATGTGGGGCGGCCTGGACGAGGCGTTGCAATCTGCCCGTGCCCAATTGGGCGAACAGGTTTTTACTGGGGAATTTGAGCGTGGCAAAGCCCAACGCTTGTCTGAATCCATCGCCTATGTGCTTGAGTCCTGTTTGATTCCGTTGTCTAACTCACCTGTCAATGATCCGCTTGCCTCGCTCACCGAACGGGAGGCCGAAACACTGCGATTGCTAGCGAAGGGAAAAACCAACCAGGAAATTTCACAGGAATTGTTTGTCACCTTGAAAACTGTTGAAAAACATGTGGCCGGAATCCTGCGCAAGCTGGCGGTCAAGAATCGCACCGAAGCGGCAGCCTGGGCAGTTACCAATGGGTATGCGGGTAACGATGGCGGACAGGTTTAACCAGATATTTCCGCGGCAAGATACAGAAATCTCCCCGGTTTGTTACGCCGGGGAGATTTCTGTATCTAATTGATGCGAACGATCTGACCGACAGAGATTTTGTCAGGGTTCTTGATGTCAGGGTTCAACTTGAGCAGGGCATCGTAGGTGATGTTGAATTTGGCCGCAATCTTTTTTAGTGTGTCACCGCTTTGCACACTGTAGCTGGTTACATTTGCTGGGAGGTTAATCACCTGGCCAATATAAATCTTGTTCGGGTCCTTAATCTGCGGGTTGGCCTTTATCAGGGCATCAAGGGTGGTGAACGTCCAGGAGGAAATCTTTTTCAGCGTGTCACCCTTTTGCACTGTGTATGTCCCGGCGCCGGGT
>JANJTV010000151.1 GCA_024710905.1 Anaerolineales bacterium
TATTCATCACACTGATCTCAGCGGGCGTCTTGCCTTGTTCCAGTAAATATTCGCGCTTGGGTTTCAATGCGCCCGTCGGGCAGACGCCCACACATTGTCCGCATAACACACACGATGTTTCAGGAATCGCCTTGTCGAAGAATGTGCCGATCTGCGTTTCATATCCACGCCCGTCGAAGTTGATCGCGAAGGTGTACTGCGCATCGTCCGCGCAGACTTGCACACAGCGCCAGCACAACAAACACTTCGAGTAATCGCGGATGTACATCGGGTTGTCATCTTTCACATCCGACAAACGCTTCTCGGCATCGGGGAAGCGCTCATCGCTTGCGCCGTACTCTTTCATCATCGTTTGGATTTCAGCGGCCTCGGATAAATCCATCGTGGCAGACAGCATTTCCAAAATGGTCTTTCGCGCGCGGATAACCTTCTCGCTTCGCGTCTGGACCTTCATGTTGGTCGCTGCCTTGACAATACAAGAAGGCTGAAGCACTCTCTGCCCCTCCACTTCGACGACGCAGATTCGGCAAACCGCATTTGCTGTGGTCGCTTCGTGAAAGCAGATGGTGGGAATGTCGATCCCATTTTCGCGGGCAACGTCCAATAACGTCTGCCCGTCTTGCGCGGTGACTTCCTTGCCGTCCATTAGAAATGTGATAGTCATAAATTCACCTTTTCAAGTCAAAAGTCAAAGGTCGCAGGTCAGTTGACCTTTGACTTTTGACCTTCGACGAAGAGTTCGGGCCATAATTTCATTGCAGATAATGTCGCGCTCGCCGCCGTTTGACCTAAGCCGCAAATGCTCGCATCGGTCATCGTCCAGCCGACATCTTGCAGGCGGATGAAGTCACCTTCGAGCGCTTTCCCCTCCGCCACACGGTCGAGGATTTCTTTTTGGCGTTGGGTTCCCATCTGGCAGGGATAGCACTTGCCACAGGATTCATGTGCTAAGAAACGCCCAAGACGTTTGAGCACATCGCGCATGTCGCGGGTTTCGTCGAAGACCATCACAACACCCGAGCCAAGAGGGAGTCCCGCCGCGCGCAAATCTTCAAAGGTCATTTTCACATCAAGATGTTCGGATGTGGCGAATGCTCCCGCCGCGCCGCCGAACAGCACAGACTTCAGATTCTTTCCGTCCGCTACTCCGCCCGCCATTTCGAGCATTTCGCGCAAGGTTGAGCCAAATGCCACTTCATACAAACCTGGCTTGGTCACATCGCCAGAGACGCAGAACAACTTCGGTCCAGGTGATTTCTCCGTGCCGATCTTGCGATATTCTGCCGCGCCTTTTTCAATGATAAGCGGTACATTGCACAGCGTTTCAACATTATTGATGACCGTCGGCTTGCCGAACACGCCATGAGTCGTCGGGAAGGGCGGCTTGATACGCGGAAAGCCGCGTTTCCCTTCGATTGATTCAAACAGCGCCGTCTCCTCGCCGCAAATATAAGCGCCCGCGCCGACGCGGATTTCAATGTCGAAATTTTTCAAATACCCCGCTTCTCTCGCTTCACTCAACGCATTTTCCAACACGGGCACGATGTATGGATATTCAGCGCGGATATATAAATAACCTTTCGTCGCACCGATGGCGTGCGCAGCAATGCACATCCCTTCGATGGTGCTGTGCGGATCGTCCAACAATAAAATTCGGTCTTTGAACGTACCAGGCTCTGATTCATCCGCATTGCAGATGACATACTTTTGATCGGCTTCGGCGTTCAACGCACCTTCCCATTTGATGCCTGTCGGAAAGGCTGCGCCGCCGCGTCCTACCAAACCTGATGCCTTGATCTCTTCGACCACGGCTTTTGGTTGCATCGTGAGCGCTTTTTGAAGTCCCTTGTACTCACCATATGCTTTTAGTGAAGTTGTGTCATTGCCGCAATTTTTGGTCAACTCACGGATGGAACCGTAGACCATTGAACGCGGTCGGGGTTCGCCATCGCCCACTGCCCACTGTCCATCGTCCATCGTCCAGACTGCGGGGGCGAGTTCACACATTCCCAGACATGGACTCGACTCGATGGTGAGAGACAGGTCATCCGTTGTGTGACCGTGTCCCTCTGCGGGATGCGGCTCTACGTTATGCTGTTTGCAGAGTCTGGAAAGAAGTCCATCCGCATCTTTCAATGCGCAGGCCTGGTCGGTGCAAACGCGAATGACCTTACGCCCAAGCGGTTCGTTGTAAAACAGGGCATAAAATTCGATGACGCCATGCACATCCGCAAGCGGAACGCGCAGGTTTTTGGCTACTTCAGACGCGACGGTTTCGGGAAGCCAGCCATAAAGTTTTTGAGCCGCATGCAAGGCTGGCAGCAGCCCTGAGCGGCCCAAGGGGATATATTTTTCGATTGCGGGTTTCAATGGGGTTAGGTCAATTTCAGACATGAAATCTCCAATTATGGAAAGTATACCCCGAAGGGCACGCTATACCCGACAGGCTGGTGACATTTTTCGTGACTTGGGGCACTTCCGAAATCAGGTGTGATTATATATAATATATAATTATGGCGTCAATAGCAGAGAAAGAACTTACCCACAAACCCCTGAAGGAAGAAATTTACGATGC
>JANJTV010000050.1 GCA_024710905.1 Anaerolineales bacterium
ACGCCGCTGTGGCCTTTTGCGCCGCGGGCGATAACATCAAAGCGCATCACGCCGCGGTTTTCGACACACACTTCGCCAAACAGTTCATCACCTTTTTCGCCGGTGCGTTCACCGGCAATAAACAGGGCGGGCGTCAGCCCCAGTTCTTTCAGCACATGCGGCGTACCCCAGGCTTCGGCTTCGCCGTTTTCCTCGTTGCCAACAAACAACAATTGAATGTTGGGGAAGGACTTGCCCGATTTCAGGGCGTCTTTCATCCAAACCAAATAGGTGGCGACAACCGTCTTCATGTCTGCCGCGCCGCGCCCGTGCAGATAGTCCCCCTCAATGCGCGGAATGAATTGCGAATCATCCGGTTCGGGTTCCACCACATCGAAATGGCCCGTCAGCAGGATCGGGGAATTGCCCGTTGCGCCGGGGAAGGTGGCATGGACCGCCGGGTATTTGCCATCAAAATAACGTGTCTCCAGACCATGATTTCTTAAGTAATCGAAGATGAACGTCCCGGCGCGGTGAACTTCCTCCAGTCGTTCGTCGGGGCAGGCGGTCACCGAGGGGATGCGAATCAGGTGCTGGGCCATGTCGAGGATTTCGCTGGTTTTGTCCGGGTAGCCGGCATCCAGCACCACCCCGGAGGCCGGGCGAAATCTCACCGGCAATTGTTGGTCGTTGCGAGCCGCATCGCGGGCATGCTGGATGAACTCGGACAGTTTCTCCGAGTCGCCCTCCAGGCGGGTGTGTTCGGCAGCAATCCGTTCAATATCCTTGCGAACCTGCTCCTCGCGCTCGGCAGCCAGTTCACGCAGCAAGGTCTGGGGGACTTCGTCATTTTCGCCCAACTCAAGCTGCAGCCGGGTGCGGATTTTTTCGGCGTTGTTGGGCGCGCCTTGCGACATTTCGACCAGCGGGGTTAGATCTTCCCACAGGTTCAGGGCCTGGGCCAGCGGCTTGAGTTCCTCCAGCGTCCACTTGAGGAAGGCGCGCATCTGGATTGGCTTACCAGTCAGCGGGTTTTCAATTTCGGCCCGCAGGCCGTGTCGGGCGGCCAGGGTTTCGTTGGCGCGGGCGCGGGTGATGTCTTCGCGGTCATAACGGAAGGAACGGGCAAACTGCGGATCAGCATAAGAGCGCAGCAAGAGCAGGTGCTTGAAGGTCAGGTTGGCAATGTCCACTTCCAGCGGGTTGCCGCCGTCGTCAGTACGGACTTCCACGCGGCCCATGGGAAGGTTGATGCGCGCCATCAGGTTCTGTTTTTCGATCTGGCGGGCCATCTCCTCGGCGGGAGTGGCCTCACCAACGGAATACAGGCCGCGGGTGTACAGCCCGGTCAGTTGTTCCCCGGTCGTTGAAATGAGCCGTTCCACCGGTTCGGCAAAACTGCGGGCGCGGACGGGAGTCCAGTTGTTATTTCCAAAACGTATGCCGCGCCGGACGAGGTCATAAGAAATTTGCAGGTAATCCTGGTACGAACGGTAGAGGTCGGGCTGGTCGATTTCGGGCGGATTGGGAAAGGTTAGGTTGCGCACGGAATCGAATTCAGTGATGGCCAGTACAGCCCGTCCGCCGCGCACCTGGGCCTGCAGGGGCGTACTGGCACTGGCAGCGATGTAAAGCGGGGTGAAGGCGCGCAGCAGACGGGCAGCAGTGATGTAAAACTCGGATTTGTACTCGTCGAGGTGCTGGTCGCCGCGTTGGCTGGCGGGGAGGTGCATGAAATCCCACATGAACAACGGGTCCGGCAGCGAGAGGTTGGAATGTGTACCTGCGGTGGCGAGGGTGTCGCCGTACATATCCACACAACGTTCGAGGTAGCGACGCTTGGCAATGCCCCAGTTGCCGGGGATGCTGTCGTGGCCAATGGCGGTCAGGAAGAGCAGGTTGCCATGCCAGTGATAGAGCCGTTCGCCAAATTGCTGACCCGCGCGTGCCAGGGCATTGAGCAGCACACCTTCCATCAGGCGGGCTTCGTAGAGGGTGCCGCGCGGGGAATAATAAGGCCGGGTGGCGAATTCGACCATCCAGTGAAAGACTTCGAGCTGGCTGAAGTTTGCCAGCCAGGCCGGGATGCATTCGGCGCGCAGGTAGTCCACAAAGGATTGCTCCGCCGGGCCGGAACCGACCGTGCGCAACGGGCGGAAGTGCTCATCCAGCAGGTTCCATTCCAGCTCGAAGCCGTTCAGGCCGCCTTCGGGCTTCTCACGCGCGGATTGTTCCAGGGCCAGGTGGTACTTGTCGGCAAATTGCTGGGGGTCAAAAGTCATGGCGGTTTCCTGTCTACTTCAGGCTTTGCAGGCCGGCCATCAGCCGTTCAAATGCGCCTTTGGTCCGTTCGGCAGGCGTGGCGTAGGAAAAACGAATCCAGTCATTGCCAAACGGCGAGAAAAACGCGCCCGGCACAACCGCGACACCATAATTCTCGGCCAGGTATTGCCCGAGCGGTTCGCTGTCGGCCCAACCCCGGGCGCGGATGAATTCGCCGACATTCATGAAGGCGTAATAACCTTTGCCAAGAATATGCTGCAAACCGCTGGCAGCCAGCAATTCCTTCAACGCGGCGCGGCTGGCATTGGTCGGTTCGATGATGGTGCTGGCAGCCTGCCTGAAGCCCATTTCGTAGGCGGCCATGGCGACGGCCAGTGAGAAAAAAGACGGCAGGACGCTATGCGAGGCGCGCGCCACCATGAACTTAATGACTGACTCGTCGGCCAACAGGTGACAGTTGCGGATGTTCGACCCGCCCAAGCTTTTGGTGATGCCATCCAGGAACATCAGCCGTTTGCGTTCTTCGGGCGTGAAATACTTCAGGAAAGAATTCAGATCCATCGGCTGTTCGTCGGTAACGTAGTGATACATCCAATCGAACAACACAAATGCCACGCCCGCCGCCAGCGCGGATTTGGCCAACGAAACCTGTTTTTCAACCGGAATGGTCAGGCCGGTGGGGTTGTCTGGATTGGTAATGACCAGCCCGGCAATTTTGCGGCCGGAACGGGCGGTAAAATCCACACTGGTACGGATGGCTTCTTCGGAATAGGCCCAGCCTTCAGATGGGTCGCCAGGTGCCCAGATGACATTTGCACCCACACCGTACGGTCCCCAGTTGTAGGAAATCCACGGTACACGCGAGACAATGACTGCATCTCCCTGGCGGCCATGCCCGAGGGCCAGCATCGCACCATAAGCTTTTACCAGCGCATCACGCCCGCCTGCTGTGCCAATCACATTGGCCGTGCCCCAGCCAGTGCTGGAATCCAGTTGCCAGTATTGCTCGACCACAGCTTTACGGTAGGCATCCGTGCCAAAGGGCATGTCATACGAGGTGCCATGTTCAATTTGCATCTGGGCTGCCCGCTCGAGGATGGCTTTTGGGGTTCCCGGCAGCGAGGCGCCGCCATCCCCTTGCGATGCGTCGTATGTGGGGAAGCCCGGGTTTTTCTCCAGGTAAACCTTCAGCGATTTATTGATCAAGAACATGCGCGAAGCCGGGATGTCCATCAACCCGCTTAAGTGGTCGCTGACCGGCACAAGGTTTTGGTCTGGCACGGCATAAACAGGGGTGGCGTTTGAGATGGTCATGCGTTCTCCTCGTGGTTAAGAAAACGCCCCGAACCGGTGTCGGGGCGTTGGCTGGTGATGATTTGCTAATTTGCAAAGGCCTGTTTACGCGCCTTGGCTGCCAACCGATTCCACCCCAATACCAGAAAGGTATGGGTGATCTTGGTTTTGGCATTAAGGGTGATACAGGGTTTCATTGTGGCGCAAGCATACCATTCGCAGGAACTGTCGTCAAGAAACCTATTTTTGTTTGGACAAATTTGTGCTACAGTATTAATAGAGCAAAATATGGGGGCATGCCGCTCAAAAGGAGGTTCTTATGATCAACCCTGTTGTTCGGGAACGCCTGTTGAACATCCTGCTGGCAGACGATGGCTCTCTCAACGCATATACGGCAGTCAAACTACTGGCAGATCTGCCGCACCCCAAAGAGTGCCACATCACCGCCCTGCGGGTATTTACGCCGATGCAGGCCTCGGAATATGACATGGTGAAAAAGGGTATGGAACGCACCAGCAACCTGCTCAAAAGCCGCCATTTCCACTTCCACACCGAAACCCGCATGGGCTACCCCGTCGAGAAAATTATCAAATATGCCAGTAAAAACCAGCCAGACCTGATCGTAATGGGCGCGCGCGGCACCAGCGGCGGCATTCTCTCCATGCCGGGCAGCGTGGCCATGTCGGTTGTGCGTGACGGACGCTGGCCAGTGCTGATGGTTCGCGAAACATCCCAAGGCTTGCGCAACATCCTGCTCGTCAGCGATGGCTCGCCATGCAGCAGGGTTGCCGGAGACTTCCTCGGCGCTTTCCCCCTGCCCGTCGAAGCCCGCGTGGAAGTGTTAAATGTTGTCGAGCCTTACCGCCCAGCCTACTATGTAGACCCAATGGGCGTCGCCATCCCGACCATTGACGACGAAGACGCCAAACGCATCAAGGAAAACCAGCAGGCTAATGCCGAAGCGCTGGTCAAAGGTGTGGTGGCCGACCTGCTCAGCCACGGCATCCATGCGGGCGGCACCATCCTGCAACAGGACGACACCGGCCAGGCCATTGTGAATTACGCCAGCGAGAATCATATGGATTTGATCGTTTGCGGCTCACGCGGCCTCGGCGCAATCAGCAGCCTGCTGCTGGGTAGTGTCTCGGAACACGTCATCAAGTACGCGCACTGCTCGGTGCTGGTTGCCAGATGCAACAGCCTGGCGGAATAAGAAAAGGAAGCGGGCTCACCCATTCCGTGAACCCGCTTCACCTGCCGTTTACAGGCTAAAAGTTGACTTCGCCCTGGCCAACAGGGAGTCGTATTCCTGTTCCAGGCCTTCGTTCACTCCGCGCAGGCCCGCCACGACCTGCTCCCCCCACAAAATATATTCCGCCAGGCGGGATTCATTCCACCCCAGTGGCGGCGATTCGAGCATGGTTCGCAAATTGGAAATTTTATCGGCCAATTTCACCAGTTTGGCGTACCGAGAAATAACCGGCGCATGCTCAACCTGCAATTGTTTACGACGGATTTTTGGCAGGCTTTTATCATCTGTCACTTCCATCACCACCTGCCGGACCTGCGTGCCAAAGTGCTGCTCGATCTCCTCAGGGGTGGTATCGGTATCTTCAACGGTGTCATGCAAAATGGCAGCCAGCAGCGGGATTTCCTCCCGCACAGCCCCCACCCGCCACATGAACTCCACCACTTCGATGGGATGATTGATATACGGCGCCTGTTCAGCGCCCTTGCGACGCTGGTCGCGATGTTTTTGGGCTGCAAAATGGATCGCCGCCAGCAAACGCCCGGTCAGGAGTCCAGACATGCCAGTTCACCGCCTAGGCCGGTTTCGAATCCGCTGCACGCGCCGCCATCACAGTGCGCAGGGATTTGATATCGCCTTCGATGAAGAACAACGCACCGAGGTAAATGATAAAACACAGCAGCCAGGCCACCGAACAAATAACCAGGATAGCCAGGCCAAGGCTGCCTGTCGCCGTGGAAATGATGCCGGCCAATAACGGGGCGCTGGCCGCGCCAAAGTTTTCGATGAAATATTCCACAGACTGGGCTGTGGAGCGCACTTCAGGCATGGTGATGTCATAGACGGTGGCAATAACATTTGGCGAGGAAAGCGGCATAAACAGGGCCGTCAGGCACATGAAGAAGAAGAAGATCGAGCGTTCTTCAATCGGTGTCTGGATGGCAGTGTAAAGGAAAATCGCGCCGAGCAAAACCCCCATACTTGAGACAATAATGCGACCTTTGGGAGTACGCTTAAAGGCCCAGTCGCCCAGGAACCCGCCCAGGAAATACCCACCCGCCAGGATCAAGATGACCGGCGCCATGGTCATCAAGACACTGTTTGAGTCATATCCGCGGTCACGTTCCAGGTAAGTAAAGAACCAGTAGGTGATCACATTCCATGGGAAGACCCCGGCAAAACCCTGTAAAAAGATGAACCACATGGTGCGTTTGCGCATGATGTCTTTAATGGCGTCCCAGCTGAACTCAAACTTTGCCATTTCAGGGTTGCCTTCAAACTCAGGCTCGGCCTGCCCTCGTGGCATTTCCTTGACGCCAAAATAGATCAGCACCGAAAGCAAGATACCCAGGCCACCAGTCATATAGAAGAGCGTACGCCATTCCCAGGCTAGCATCGGCGCGACCATCAAAGCCAGGATCATGCCCAGCAGGTAGCCAATGGGTTGGGAAAGCTGCAACAGGCCATAAATCTTGCCGCGCAGATTGGGGCCAAAATAATCGGCCACCAGTGAATATAGTCCGGGGTAAGCCGAATCATCAATGCCCGTGGAGGCACGTGTCATTAAAAAGGCCGGGTAGGTTCGCACCACAGCGCTTAGCCAGGTGGTTGCACCCCACACAAACGAGGCCAATGCCAGCAACTTGGAGCGCGCAAATCGGTCATAGAGATAGCCCCAGAGTGGGTAAAGCAAGGTGCCGACCAGTAGCGCGCCAGTATTGACTGCACCCATCTGGGTGTCGGTCAGGCCAAACTCTTCAATAATGCGCGGGGTCAGCGGACCGATCAGCAGTTTATCCACCTGGTGCAGCAGCATGAACCCAAAAAAGATGGCAACAACAACCCAACGGTAACGCGAATTTTGAGCTGACATGGTTTCCTCGTGGTTCTGGTTTGGCATCAGTGTACAACAAACGCAACAGGCAAGTCAATCAATTTTATGAAACCATTTCTTTGCGCACAGCGTGGTAAAGGTTTTCGGCCTTCAATTCTCCCAACGAATAACATGGGGCTTTCAGGTGGTCAGCCAGTTGTTTGGCCAGCCCCTGGTCAAAAGCGGCATGTTCCATATTAATTACCACACTACGGAAGTTGCGCTGGGCAATCTGCTCGGCAAAGGCAAATGACTCATCCTGCGGAGACATCGGCCCAATCGAGACATTCCCCGCCCCATCGGTCATGATAAAGAGCAAGGGTTCAACATCCGGATGGGTACGCTTTTCCTGAATCAGCACATCCGCAGCCATTAGCAGGCCTGCCGAAAGCGGGGTCTTGCCGCCAACAGGGATATCCACCAGCGCACGCTGGGCCAGCTGCACCGAATTGGTCGGCGGCAACACCAGCGTGGCGCGGTCTTTCTGAAAGACAATTAACCCCACCCGGTCTCGTCGTTGGTAAGCATCCGTCAGCAGCGAAAGGATGGCACCCTTGGTGGCGTTCATGCGTTCTGCCACGGCCATTGACCAGGACGCATCCACTAGGAAGAGCACCAGATTGGCAGTTCTCTTGACGCGGATTTTGCGTTGCAGGTCGCTGCTTTCAATGGCAAAGGCCAGGCGCTTTCGTTTTTCCGTACGGCGCTTCTGGAAAGGCGCCGCCGCGCGAATAGTGGCATCGAAGGCAATATCAGTCGATTTGCCGTTGGCCGGGCGCGCCATGATATACCGGCCGCGTTTACGATCCGTGCGGGTTCGTGAACGTCGGCCGGCAGATTTACGGGTTAACTTGTCGAGCGGGGTATCCAGCTTGCGAGGGGCAAACGTCTCACCAGTCTTTACTTTCTGGCCGCCATCCCACCAATTGGCATTGCTAGATGCAAAAACATCCTGTTGGGCAGGTTCAGGTGTGCCGGGCTGGGTATCATCCTCCACCCGGTCTTCGACTACTGACTTTTTTTTTCCTGCCCTTCCATGTTTTCCTGCTGTTCGCCTTCCTGCGGGTCGCCTTCACCCGTCTGGCCGGTGAGCTGTTCAATGCGCTCCTGCAGCTGTTCAGCCGTCACTTCGGCCTGGTAGAACGGGCCACGTTTGATGCGGTGCGGCAGGGCCAGTTCGGCCGCCAGGGCAATATCGTGATCTGTAATGGACGTCCGCCCTTCGAACGCAGCCTGGGCGCGGGCAGCCTTCAGGATTACCAGGTCGGCGCGGTGGCCGTCCACATTGAGTGAAGAGGTCAGTGCAGCAATCGACAATAAATCGCGTTTGGAATGGGTAACCTTGCCAACCAGTTTGCGGGCCTTTTCAATTTTCTCGGAAAGTTCCTGCTCGCTATCCAGCCAGGACTGGCGAAATTCGTTCTGATCGGCTTCAAAACCCAGGTTGCGCTCCATGATGGTCACGCGCTCGCGGGCATCACGGATGCCGGTAATCTCAACTGAAAGGGCAAAGCGGTCCAGCAATTGCGGACGCAGGTCGCCTTCCTCGGGGTTCATTGTTCCTACCAGAATAAAACGCGCCGGATGGGAGAACGAAATCCCTTCACGCTCGACAATATTCTGACCCATGGCGGCCGAATCCAGCAACAGGTCCACCACGTGATCATCCAGCAGGTTGACTTCATCGATATAAAGCAGGCCGCGGTTGGCATTTGCCAGCACGCCCGGCTCAAAATGACGCTCCCCTTTTTGGATGGCCTGCTCGATGTCGAGCGTACCCACCACCCGGTCTTCAGTGGCAGAAACGGGCAGGTTCACAAAAGGCGTGGTCTTGAGTTCCTGGGGCAGGTTGCCATCCCGAGCAGCCCGTTCCCGACACTCCGTGCACCAGGTATTGGGTTGCTCAGGGTCGCAGCCAAAGCGGCAATCTTTGACAACCTTCACCTTGGGCAACAGGGCCGCCAGGGCGCGCGCCGCAGTGGACTTGGCAGTGCCGCGTTCACCGCGAATCAACACACCGCCAATACGCGGATCAACCGCATTCAGGATCAGGGCCCGGCGCATGCGCGCCTGCCCGACAATGGCTGTAAATGGATAAATGTTCGTTGGCATGAATTTCCTCGACTTGAATTATAAACGCTTTCACTGTCCGCCGCATGGGGTGGCTATTGCTATTTGCAGTAACTACCTTTATAATGCCGCATATCTTTTTGTAATTGGAGTTAAACCAGCATGATCGATAATAACAAGCACGCGGAAACAAACACAGGGGAGGAGACCCAGGAAGAAGTGTCCATGGAGAGCATGGAAACTTTGATGAATTCCGCGTCTGCCGATTTGGAATTCCCGTCACAGGGTGAAATTCGCACCGGTGTGATCGCCAGCATCGCCCCCAGCCAGATTCTTGTCAGCGTAGGCGCCAAGTCCGAAGGCGTAATCATGGGCCGAGAATTGGACCAAATCCCTGCCGAGGAGCGCGAAGCGCTTCAGGTTGGGCAGGAAATCCCTGTTTATGTAATTAATCCGGAAGATAGCAGCGGCAACATTGTTCTCTCCTACACCCGCGCCCGCGAAGCCCAGGGCTGGGAAGTGGTTGAAAAACTACAGCAAGAAAATGCCACTTTCGACGGCAAAGTGGAAGGTTACAACAAGGGCGGCCTGATTGTACTGGTTCATGGCTTGCGTGGTTTTGTACCCGCTTCCCAAATCAGCATGGCCCGCCGCAATGAAATGCCGGGTGACAGCCCCGACCGCTGGGCCCAGCAAATTGGCGAACAGATTACCGTCCGGATCATTGAAGTGGACCGCGCCCGCCGCCGCCTGATTCTCTCCGAACGGGCTGCCAACACTGAATCGCGCCAGTCGCTCAAGGAACGCGTCATTGACGACCTCGAAGAAGGCAAGACCTACACAGGCCGCGTCACCAGCCTGGCTGAGTTTGGCGCATTTGTCAACATCAACGGCGCCGACGGTCTGGTGCACCTTTCTGAAATCTCCTGGGAGCGTGTTTCGCACCCCAGCGAAGTTTTGCAGGTTGGCCAGGAAGTCAAAGTCAAGGTTATCAGTGTCGATCGCGAAAAGCGCCGCATTGGCCTGTCCATTCGTGCCCTGCAGAACGACCCCTGGCAGGACAAGGTGGAAGTCTTCAAGGTCGGGCAGCTCGTCGAAGGCACCATTACCCGCCTGGCCAAGTTCGGGGCATTTGCCCGCCTGGAAGGTGATGTGGAAGGTTTGATTCACATCTCTGAGCTGAGCGAGAACCGCATCAACCACCCCAAGGAAGCTGTCAAAGAAGGCGACACGCTCACCCTGCGGGTCATCCGCATCGACTCGGAACAGCGCCGCATCGGGCTGAGCCTGCGAAAGGTAGACTCCGGCGCTTTCGCAGACATGGATATGAAAGCCCTGGCCGCGGAAATGAACCAGGAAGAAGACGAAGAATAACCAGCGAGAGCGCACCAGCAGGTGCGCTCTTTCTTTTATAATACCTTCATGAAACTGATTATCGACTCTCACCAGGATATGGCCTGGAATATGTTGACCTTTAGGCGAGATTACACCCGCCCGGCGCATGAAACCCGCCAGGATGAAAATGGCGGCACAGCCGTGCAACAAAATGGCGATACACTGCTGGGATTTCCGGAATACCAAAAAGGGCATGTGGCTGTCATCTTCAGCACGTTGTATGTTGCCCCGGCCCGCCAGAAAATTGGCGAATGGGACAGCGAATCCTATGAAACCTTCGATGAAGCCCACCGCCTGTATAAAAACCAGGTGGATGCCTATCATCGGCTGGCCGATCGCCATACAGACAAGTTCAGGCTGATTTTTAACAAAAAAGAATTGGATGCGATCTGGCAGACCTGGCAAACAGCCAGCCCGCAAAACAAGCCGCCCGTGGGGTTATGCATCCTGATGGAAGGCGCAGAAGGGGTGCGAACCCCGGATGAGTTACAGGAATGGTGGGAATTGGGGGTGCGGACCATTGGCCCGGCCTGGATCGGGACCCGTTTTTGCGGCGGCACTGGCGAACCCGGCCCGTTGACCAAAGACGGCTACGAACTGCTGGATGCCATGCAGGAAATTGGTTTTACACTGGATATCAGCCACATGGATTACCAGGCCGCGCACCAGGCCCTTGACCGTTATGAAGGCTCCATCATTGCCAGCCATGCCAACCCAATCGGTATGCTGGCAGGCTCACAAAGCAACCGCCACCTGAAAGATGATGTCATCCTCAAACTGGTGGAACGCGGCGGGGTGATGGGCATTGTGCCTGCAAACTCCTTTTTAAAGTATGGCTGGAGCAAGGCCAATAAATCAAAAAAGGATGAAGTGAGCCTTTCAGTGGTCGCCGACCACATGGACTATGTCTGCCAGTTAGCTGGGAACGCCCGCCATGTAGCGATTGGTTCTGATTTCGACGGGGGGTTTGGTTTGCAGCATGTCCCGGCAGAAATTGATACAATTGCTGACCTGCAAAAACTCGACCCAATCTTGCAGGAGCGGGGGTACACCCCTGAAGATATTGAGGGTGTTTTTTCCAAGAACTGGTTGAATCACCTGCAAAAGGCCCTGCCATCATGAGCGAACAAACCTCCCTGCCCCATATCCACTCAGCATCCCAACTCCCCAGCCTCGAGCGGATTCACCTTGCCATTGTAATGGCCCTGCTTGGCTTCGTGACCCTGACCATTGGCAGCAAGCCCGAATGGCTGGGGGTCGATCGCAGCCCGGTGGTCGGGTTTGTGCAAATTTCCGTTTTTATTATCGGAATTGGCATCCTGTGCCTGGGCGGGTATATCGGGTTGAATCACCTGTGGGGGCGGCAGGAAAAAACAATCCTGGCAGATTTTGGCCTGCGCATTATTGCCACAGGTTATGTCATTGTCGTCTTTACAGGCATGGCCGACATTTTTGGCCTGGGTACTCACAGCCTGCCTACCGTGCCTTTTTTCGGCCCCTGGCAGGCAGTCGGGGTACAAATTGGGCAGGTTATCATTGTGATCGGCTTCCTGATGTTGATACCTTACCAATTGTTTGAAACCCGCGGCAAAGCGAAATGACTGTAAAATGGCCCCTGCCAAAAGGGTCTATTTTTATTCCCGGAGATGGGGAATGCAGATAACGGAAACAGGCGGTCGGGGGGTCAGTTCCCTGACTCTGCGTCGGGCGACCCCGAGCCGCCCAGGGTAAAGTAGAAGGTGGCGCCCTGATCAATCGCCGCTTCCGCCCAGATATGCCCACCATGGCGATGGATAATGCGCTGGACAGTTGCCAACCCGATACCTGTCCCATCAAACTCATGCACGGAATGCAAACGCTGGAAAGCGCCGAAAAGTTTCCCGGCGTATTCCATATTAAAACCCACGCCGTTGTCTGAAACAAAGTAGACTTTCTGGTCATCGATGATGCGCATGCCAAACTCGATGCGCGGTTCAGGATGGCGGGCTGTGAACTTCCAGGCATTGCCCAGCAGGTTTTCAAGCACAATTCGCAGCAGCCGGGCGTCACCATAGGCAATGATATTGGGGGCAATTTTCCATTGCGTTGGGCGCTCGGGGGCAGTGCTGGTGATGTCGTCCCGAATATTTTTTGCCAATTGGCTCAGGTTGATTTTTTCCTTATAAATCTCTGTACGTGCAGTTCGGGAGAGGCCGAGCAGGGCGTCTACCAATTGGCTCATGTTCTGGTTTGCGCCGCGCAGGCGGTCGATCAGGGCGCGGGCCTGGTCGTTCAACTGGCTGGCATGGTCTTCGAGCAGGATGCGCGAGAAGCCATCGATGGCCCGCAAGGGCGCGCGCAGGTCATGTGAGACGGAGTAGGCAAACGCTTCCAGTTCCTGGTTGGCAACTTGCAGCTGGGAGGTTCGTTCGGCCACCCGTTGCTCGAGCTCCAGGTTAAATTTGCGCAGCTGGGCTTCGCTATATTGCAGGGCAAATTCGGCGCGCTTCCACTCGGTAATATCATGAATAATGCCGATGTGAGTACTGGGTGGTTCACCGGGTTGCCATAGCGGGGAGACAATCAACAGGGCCCAGACGATCGAGCCATCTTTGCGGATGTAGCGTTTTTCAATGCTGAACTCGCGGATTTCGCCAGCTTTCAACTGCTCCATCAATTTCAGGTCTTTCTCAAGATCTTCAGGGTATGTCAGGGTTTGGAAGTCGATGGTTTGCAGCTCATCATGAGAGTAGCCCACCAGGTCACAGTATTTCTGGTTGATTTGCAAAAAGCGCCCGGTCAGCGAATCCATATGGGCAACACCCACCCCAGCTTTATCAATCAGGATTCGCAGGCGCTGTTCACTGCTGCGAAGCTCCTGCTCGGTGGCTTTCAATTTGCTAATGTCAATGACCGTACCGAGAATGACATTTTTCTCCCCGCCATATTCTTCCAGCAAGACCGCCGAAAAATTCGTCCAAATCGGCTCGCCGTTGGCTTTTCGTTCGTACAGTTCATAATTGCGGATGTAGCCTTTTTCCATCAATTGCGACTTGATTTGTTCACGCTCTCCAGGGTTTTCATACAAACTCAAGGCCGAGACGTGCAAAAAATCCTCCCGGCTGGCATACCCGAACATTTCCACCGTTGCCGAATTGACTTCTAGCATCCGGCCATCCATTGTCGAGATGAAAATGGCCGTATTAATGGTTTCCACTAGGCGGCGATATTTTTCCTCGCTCTGGCGTAACTGCTCTGTGATGGTGTGGCGGTCGGTGATATCAGTGGCAATGTAAATGGCCGTATCGGAATGCCCTTCCAACAAAACAGGCATCACGCGCACACTGTAGACATGCATGGCGCCATGAGGTCCCGGCCCCATCGATTCGTATTCCTGGCGTACGCCGGTTTCAAAGGATTTCTCAAGGGCAGTGAAAAGCATCTCATGCTGGTCTTCGGGCGTCCACTGCCGGATATTGGTGCCGAGAATCTCTTCCCTGGTCAGACCAGGCACAGGGCGATTAATAAACAGGATTTTTCCCTGCCGATCGACCTGCATAATGGCGTCCGGCGCATTCTCGGTCACCACCCGCAGGCGTTCATCCCGTTCGCGCAAGCTGGCCAGGCTGGCTTCCAATTCCGCAGTGCGTGCCCCAATCCGTTGCTGCAATACCTGATTAAAAAACAACAAACTGCCAAAAATAAGGACTGCGGTAATACTGATGCCAATTAAATACGGCCGGACCGAGTCAAGAGGGGTTGGCAGTGCGCTGCCAAACCAGCGCTGCCGAATTTGCTGGGACTCCTGTTCAGTAATTAGAACAAACCCCTCGTTGACCAGCGCCAGCAGTGCTTCATCCTCCCGGCGAACAGCCCGGTGGAATTGGCCGCCATATAACGGCTGCGAGAAGTTAAATTCCATCTGCAGGTCGTACCGGTTGAGGTAATACAACCCGGGCGGCAGATCAATGACAAAGACGTTAAGTTCATTGCGGCCAGCCGCCTGAATAATCTGCTCATAACTTTCGTAATAAACCAGGTTGGTGACCCCGCGATCCAGCAGGTACTCAATATTGGCATCGCCGGCCTTTACCCCCACCCTGAAACCTTTCAGGTCATCGGCACTGGCCAGACCTGAAATATTATTTCTGAAAAAGATGCCTACATCAATATCTGCATAGGGGTCTGTAAAACTGAGCGCTTTTGCGCGTTCCTCAGTATAGAAAATGGTATCAATCACATCATATTCCCCTGCCAGCATGCCAGAAAGCGCCTGCCCCCAGGGCATGGGAATCAAATTGACCCGGACACCTGTCTTTTCTTCCCAAAGACGCCACTCATCCACCAGGATACCCTGCAGTCGTCCTTGCTCATTTTTGAACGAATACGGTGGGTAATTATCATCCAGCACAACCGTGATGGACTGCACATCCGGCTTCGGCGCACCAGCCCACAAGGGAACACAACCTGCCAGCAGGCCCGCTGCCACAAACATCAACAGGTACATTATTGCCTTCAACCCTGCGAAGCGCATCGCCATCTCCAGCCGTACACCGGTCAACAATAAAAACGATAAAAATATTGTAACCCCGAATAAGGCAGTTTCAACCACCCATTCCGGCATACAATATCCGCATGAAACCAATCCTGCTCCTCTCAAAGCATGCAGTCACCTACCGGAACCTGTTTGAAAAGGCAGGCCTGATGATTGTTGAACCGCCCGACCTGCCCGCCGATACCGAAATTGTCTTTGGGGAACCTGGCCTGATTCGCGCCGCCCTGCCACACCTGCCCAACCTGCGCTGGGCGCAAAGCACCTGGGCAGGCGTCGAGTCGCTGCTCGACCCCTCCCTGCCGCGTGGCTACACCCTGACCAATGCGCGTGGCGTATTCGGCAGCCTGATGAGTGAATATGTTTTTGGTTACTTGCTGGCGCACGAACGGAAACTCCTCACTCGCTGGCAGGCCCAGCAAACCAGAACCTGGGATGCCTCCCTGACCGGCACACTGAAAGGAAAAACCATCGGCCTGCTTGGTGTAGGCTCAATCGGCTGCGCACTGGCCAAAACCGCCCGCTTCTTTGGCCTGACTGTGCGCGGTTACACCCGCCAGAGCCGGGGCTGCCCGTATGTCAATGACTACTTCCATGAACCCGACCTGCCAGCCTTTGCCAGCAGCCTGGATTATCTGGTCAACGTCCTGCCTGGCACTTCGCGCACCCGGCACATCGTCAATGCCAAATTGATACACCACCTGCCGCCCGGTGCTCTTTTTATCAACGTGGGCCGCGGCAGCGCCGTCAACGAAACCGACCTGTTGCACGCGCTCGAAAATGGCCTGATCGCCGGGGCTGTGCTGGATGTCACCGAACAGGAACCCCTGCCGGAAAATCACCCCTTCTGGCAGGCCAAAAACTTGCTGCTCACCTTTCACACCTCCGCGCCGAGCTTTCCCGAGCAAATCAGCGCCATGTTCCTGCAAAACTACCAGCGCTACCTGGCAGGCCAGCCCCTGGAAAATATTGTTGATTTTGAAGCAGGATATTAAAAGAAAACTTCCGGGGCAAGCTACCCCGGAAGCTGATCCCGTTAAACCAACAACTCATGCCGCCGCAGGCGGTTCCGTCAGGGCGGCCAGTTGCTCGAGTTTTTTCCTGCGTGCCCGTTCAGCCACCGGCGCTGCGAGGATGCGCCGAATGGTCTCTACGGTCCTGCCCGCATCATAATGATCGCGCATCACTTCCAACACCGAGACGGTTGTACCAGTATATTCTTCCAACCGTACATCATGCCCGGCCCGGAGTACGCCTTCTTTCAAGACCCGGCAGTACACGCCCGGCTTTTCCGCAAAGCGGAACTGCTTGGCAAACGGCGGAATCTCCATCCGCCCCGCCAGCGTACCGCATGGAATACGCGGCGCCGTGACTTGTAAAGAAACCTCGCCAATATGCAGGATGTCACCAATGTTCAGTTTCGCGCTTTCCAGCTCAGAGATGGTCAGGTTGTCGCCAAACATGCCGGGGAACGTCGGCCGGCCCAGTTCGGCGCGCCACCAGTCATACTCCGGCTGGAAGTAAAGATACACGGCCTGGTCTGGCCCGCCGTGGTTTTTGCTGTCGCCGATAAAGTCGCCCTCCAGCCCCAGGCGGTGAACTTTCACCGGCCCAGCCACCGGGTTCTTAAAAATACCCGTCTGTTCGGTCTTTTCGGCCCGCACCAGGGCTTGTTCCTGCCCAATATTTACACTGAGTAAGGTTGTCATCGGTTGCTCCTGTCGGCGGGATTATAGCAAGAAAAAGCCAGCCGATTGGGGCTGGCTCTGGAAATTACAGGTGTTTTCCTTGCTTCCGCTTCCACCAGGTCCAAAAACCTGGTAAAAAGACCAGGCCAACCGGGAGCAGGGAACAGCCACCCGGCACTTCTGGGGCTGCAGAAGACCGCTCCTCCGCCACACTGCTGGAGGCTTCCTCCTCTACAGGCGGAGAAGTCGGCTCTGGTGTTGGTTCAACCGTTGCCGTTGGCTCAACAACTTCCGGCATGTAGGGCAGCCCTACCGGGTCGGGGAGATCGACCGGCAGGCGCGTTTCAAGCGTTCCCCGCCCGCCAGTTGCCCAGTAGAACGGCATAACATAACGAAGTTGACCCAGGTCACCATCCGGAGTATAGGTTTCTGGCGGCTCTTTGGACGTCAGGTGGTAAGCCATGAGCGAATGAAAGACATAGGCTGCGTCATCGTAGGGGCCATCCTGCGTGACAATGTAGGCCATCGTGAAATCTTTTTGCGAATCAGCCACCGAGGGGATGCGTTCGCCGCCTTCCGAAGCGATTACATCTTCGATCGTGATTGTTCGGTAGGATGGGAATGTTACCCGCTCAGGGTCAGTCATATCTGGCGAACCAGAGAAGATGTGAACAGGTGGTACTTCCTCCGGCCCAATCAGGCCCATTACATACAATTCGAGCGGGGAGTAGGGCTCGTTCAGCGACGCATCTGTATTCTTGACAAACCGCCAGGTTTCATCACCATTGGGTATGAACAATCCAGGCCCACCGGATGAGAAATAAAAAGACTGCATTTGGCCACCAACATCAGATTTATCAGTCCAATGATAGGTGACAGCATTGATATGATCTGTCTGCTTCAAGAGCCCCAATTGCCTTCCGATCGCTACTCCCCAAACATGACCGACTTCATGATCGACAACATCCAATCCACCAAAAGAATTATAGATTACCGATTTGAGCCGTCCCGCTGACCCAAACTGTTCGGTCTTATCATAAATATCCAACCCGATATTTTGAATATCATTCGAAACAAATACCAGGTACGGTATGTTCTCTACCAGATCTCCTCGTCTCAACATTTGCATACCCGGCGTCACCATGGCGATATCAAATTCATCCGGTAAAACACTGTATAACTTTTGGTAAGCTTGAAAATTTGTCACCCCGCAGGAGACATTGGAGACCGGGTAATCATCGATCACTTGTTTATTAAAGTCATGGATAAAGAAGGCGTAGGCTGTTGCTGATAGGCCATTTCCAAAATCCACTACTTCAAATGCCTCACGATATTTGGGGTCTACCACACCGATGCGAATGGGAAACCAGGAAAAATAGGCTGACCCATTCTTAAGCTCAAACCGCGGGTAATAATCCCAGGTGCCATAGCCCCAACTCCCAATACGGTCTTCAGGGCAATAGGGCCTCAAGTTTGAGCGCGTAAAGACTCCATCCCCGGCAACCAGGTCCCCGTTGGTGCCATCGTCATAGAGGATTGAAAAATCAGCTTCAAATGGACCGTCATAAGAGAGGTGTTCACCGTAGGGATCCCTAATCATGACCCGCTCGACATCACTTCGGCCGACAATGTGCAATTCCACGGTCATACCTTCTGTATCATCACAATAATATACGGACGGGGTGACGCGCGTCCAATAGTTCCGTTGCGGGAATTGGGGAAGTTCCTCCTGCGCCAGGGCATTGCTTAAGGGAAAAAACAGGGTAGTAAACAAGAAAAATACTGCAATTGCCAATCGAATAAAAATGCTCATCGTAGCTGCTCCTTTGAATGTAAAAAAACATGCTTCATCATAGCAAAAATGCACATCAAAGAAAACTACCGAAAATTCGATATTTTGAAACTGTAATTATTTATCCCAGGTTGGTTTAACCAGCCAGCAACAGCCGTTCATCAAACTTTCGTTAACCTGCCAGCTTGTCCGGTTGCGGAACCAGTCTAACAGGCGTATAGTTACCCGACCATTAATTGACTGTCCCCAATTGGAGAAAATAGCATGCATGGTGCCTGGTTTAACTACATCCGTTCGGGCGATGAAAAGCCCGCCAAAGTCACCCGCGAATTATTGTTACGCGTACTGGCCCATGCCCGGCCCTACTGGGGCCAGATTGGCGGCATGTTCATCACCATCCTGTTTAGCACAGCATTCGGGCTGCTTTCCCCGCTTATTTTTCGTCACCTGATTGACAACATCCTGCCCAATAAAGACATCAACCAGCTGGTTTTGTTCTCGGCCGGGTTGTTGCTTGTTCCATTGTTTTCCGGTGGCATCAACGTCATCCAGCGCCAACTGAACGCCAGCGTCGGCGAAGGCGTGATCTACGACCTGCGTGTGGCCCTGTTTGGCAAGCTGCAACGCATGAGCCTGCGCTTCTTTACCAATACTAAAACCGGTGAACTGATGAGCCGCCTGAACAGCGATGTGGTCGGCGCACAGAATGCGATCAGCAACACCATTGTCGGCATTGTCACCAACCTGGTGCAGGCTATTGCCATCCTGGCGGTCATGCTAACCCTCGAGTGGCGGCTGACGCTGGTCAGTGTCTTAATCCTGCCGCTGTTCATTCTGCTGGCCCGGCGTCTAGGGGAAGTGCTGCGCGACATTGCCCGCCGTGGCATGGACCTGAACGCCCAGATGAACGCTCACATGAATGAAACGCTTAACATTGGCGGGGCCTTGCTGGTTAAACTGTTTGGCCGGGCCACCGAGGAACAAAACCGCTTCCAGGGCCGCGCCGCCCAGGTACGCGACATCGGCATTCGCCGGGCTGTCATCGGCTCGTCCTTTTTTGTCATGATCGGCCTGGTCAGCGCGGTTGGTACGGCGCTGGTGTACGGCCTGGGCGGCTGGTTCGTCATTGAAGGCGCTTTTACCATCGGCACCATCGTGGCCTTTGGCTCGTACCTCGGCCAGCTGTATGGCGCATTGCAGGGGCTGGCCGGCGCGCCGGTGGAATTCAGCACCAGCATGGTTTCTTTTGAGCGCGTCTTTGAGATCATCGACCTGCCCCAGGATGTCCCTGAAAAAGAAAATGCCGTCGTCCTGAAAGATGTAAAAGGCGAGCTGGAATTCGAGAATGTCAGCTTCAACTATAGCGTTGACCCGGCCACATTGTTGAGTGAGGTCAGGCGTTATGGCAAGATGGAAAATGTGCAGGCCGTCCTTTCGGGCGGGGGGAACGGGAACAACCGGCAGCCTGAAAAAGCCAGCACCAACGACGATGCAGACTCCCCTGAGCCTGCCGCTGACTCGCAGGCGCGCGAAGTGGCCCTGAGCGGAATCTCATTCAAGGCCCGGCCCGGACAGTTAATCGCCCTGGTTGGCCCCTCCGGCGCAGGCAAAACCACCACCACCTATCTTATTCCACGCCTGTACGACCCGACTGAAGGAGTCATCCGATTGGACGGGCATGACCTGCGCGATCTGGGCCTAGAGTCACTGGCCGGGGCAATTGGCATGGTAACGCAGGAGAACTACCTGTTCCACGATACCATCCGCACCAACCTGGTTTATGCGCGGCCAGACGCCACCCAGGAAGAGATCGAACAGGCGGCGCGGGCGGCGAACATCCACCATTTCATTGCCGGATTGCCTGATGGTTACGATACGGTCGTTGGTGAGCGCGGATACCGCCTGAGTGGCGGTGAGAAGCAGCGCATTGCCCTGGCGCGGGTGATTCTGAAAGACCCGAAGATCCTGGTACTGGATGAAGCCACGAGTCACCTGGACAGCGAATCGGAGAGCCTGATTCAGGAAGCGCTCAAGCGGGTCATGGCCGGCCGGACGAGCATTGTGATCGCCCACCGGTTGAGCACCATCCTGGCCGCGGATTTGATCTTGGTGATGGATAAAGGGAAGATTGTTGAGCGGGGCACGCACGATGAATTGCTCGCTCTGGACCGCCTATATGCCCAGTTATATGAGACGCAGTTCAGGGGAGAGAAGGTTTAGTTTTCCTGTCCCGGTGGTATACTCTCGTCAACCTATGGGCTCACAGAAAACCCTTCCCCCACGCGGAGTCAGGCGCATCATGATTGCAGTGCATGCCCTAGAGCGCGGAGACTATACCTCCGACCTGCTCGAGGACATGATCGGCCAGGAGGACGACCTGGGCCAGCTGGCCAGCATGCTGGATTCTATGGCCCGCCAGGTCCTGTTCAAGGATCGCCAGCAGCGACTGCTGCGCACCGTCATCCCGATTGGGGTGTCACTTTCAGCGGAAAAAGATTTCAACCGCCTGCTGGAAACAGTCGTACTGGAAGCGCAGGAAATTACCAACGCTGACGCCGGTACGCTCTACCTGGTGGAAGATCACCAGCACCTGCGCTTCATGATTGTGCGCAACACCTCGCTGGGATTAATGACCGGCGGTACCACCGGCAACCCGATCACTTTTAATCCCATCCCACTCTATAAAGAAAACGGTGAAGAGAACCGCTCCAATGTGGCTTCGTATGTGGCGCTGACGCACAAACGCGTCAACATCCCGGACGCCTACGAGGCGGACGGTTTCGACTTCACCGGCACCAAAATCTTTGATGAACGCACCGGCTATCGCTCCAAGTCTTTTTTTGCCGTACCTCTGGAAAACAAAGACAATGAAGTCATCGGCGTACTGCAACTAATTAACTCAAAAGATGCTGAAACCGGTGAGATCGTCTCATTCTCATCAGATGATGTACTGGAAGCCTTAATCCTGCTGGCTTCCGCCGCGCTGGATGGTTACATCCGTGAGCAACGCCTGCACCAGGAAATTGCCAAACTACGTATTGAAATTGACGAAGTGCGCCGCGCCCGCCAGGTAGCCGAAATTACCGACACCAATTATTTCCGTGACCTGCAAAGCAAGGCCACAGAAATGCGCCGGCGAAAAAGCTCAAAAACCTGATAGTCCCCTGTTTTTGCCAACTTTACGAATAACTGGCCTTATCGCCAAGAATTTCCCAGCCACGTTGTAAGGCTGTCGCGCGCAGGCCAGCATCCGGGTAGACTGCCACCGGGTGAGCCGCATTCTCCAGCAGCGGGATGTCCATCACCGTGTCGCCATAAGCCACATCCACTTTTTCCACTTTCAAGCGGGAGAGCACCTCGGCGATCTTCCGTTCGCTGGCCACCAGTTCAGCAGCCAGCCGTGCCCTGCCGTTAATAATTTCAACCGGTGTGCCAATGGCCTGCGCGCCAAAGCGGCGGGCAAAGGCACGGGCTATCGGCTCCACGACACTGCTGGCAACATAGACCTGCGCCCCGTCGGAAAGATGCGCCTGCAGGCGGGCAATCACATCCTCGCGGCGTTTGGGCCACAGGTCATGCTCGACTGCCCATTCGGCCACAGCGTCCAGTTTTTCCGGGTTGGGGTTTTCGATCCAGCCCAGGCTGTCCACCATCAGGCCCTGGCCCCATTTTTGCAGGTCTAACAGCCCGGCTTTTGCTGCAAAATAACCCGGCAGCATGGCGGTCACCTGCCAGTTGGCCTGCAACTTACTCTGGTGATGGCGCACCCAGTCCAGCAAACCCAGCACCGGGCTGCCCAATGTCAATGTTCCCATCATGTCTGAAATAACAATCATAGCTCTCCTATTGGCGAAAATAAAATTATACAACCTGCAAAACCAAAAAAGGTTAAAATGACCCTATGGGCACCCTTTACCTCGTCGCGACCCCGCTTGGCAACCTGGAGGATTTGAGTCCACGCGCCATTCGCACCCTGCGCGAGGCCTCACTGGTTGCCGCCGAAGACACCCGCCACAGCCAAAAACTGCTCAACCATTTTGGTATCGAAACACCTATCACCAGCTATTTTGAACACAACAAACTGACCAAACTGGAGGTCATCCTGCGGGCATTGGAGCGCGGGGATGTGGCCCTAATTTCAGACGCCGGCACACCGGCCATTAACGACCCTGGGTACGAACTGGTTAGAGCGGCCATCCAGGCGGGCCACCCCGTCAGCCCGGTTCCCGGTCCTTCGGCCCCCATCGCCGCCCTGGCCGCCTCCGGCCTGCCAACGGATTCCTTCCTCTATTTGGGCTACCTGCCGCGCAAAACATCCGAACGGCGCGAAAAACTGGCCTCGGTTGCCAGCCTGCCGTACACCCTCATCATTTTTGAGACGCCACATCGGCTGGTCGAATCGCTGCAAGATATCCTGTCTGTACTGGGAGACCGCCCGATAAGCGTCTGCCGCGAACTGACCAAATTATATGAACAGTTCGTGCGCGGCGGCGTCAGCCAGGTGCTGGCCCATTTCACGGAAAACGAGCCGCGGGGTGAGTTCGTCCTGGTGATTGAAGGGCAAACCGGGGTGGGTATCTCACGTTGGTCAGAAGAACAGGTACGCCAAGAGATTACCATCCGAATCAAAGCGGGTCACAAAGCCAAGCAGATTTCCAACGAACTTTCACTGGTCAGCGGGTGGCAAAGCAAGGAAGTTTACAGTCTCATCACTGTTTTGAAACGGTAAAAAATAAATCAGGCGCTTCCTATAGATTGTTTATACATTTCAGACATTCCCGGACTACGGTTAAAACAAGGGGGCAAGGCCCATGGGAATGCACGAGAGGAGGTGCGCTATGAAACCCATGCAGTGGTTTTTCATCAGTGTTTCGATTCTTCTGGCTGGCCTGCTTTTTGGCTGCGGTCCCGCACCAGTCATCCCGGTTACGGGAGGAATGAATCTCCCGGATTCGGTAATTCTGGCCAGGGATACGGTCACTATTCACCTGGCCAACAACTACGGGACGTCCGGCCTATTGCCAGAGACCACCTGGCAGGTAAAAGAACTCTCCCGGCCCGACCTGGTAGATATGAAGATCTACGAGTTCAGGAACAGCAGCTGGTTGATGACTGTCCGGGTGCCCAATGACCCCACCCAAAACCAGCAAATCCTGTTTGTGAACACCCGCAACGGATTTACATGGGCCGGGCTGGCTGACGCCAACGGCAATGTCTTCCAACTGGCTGTGAGAGATGCCGGGCTGATCCCTGTGACGGGCGGAAACTTTAGCCCATCACATGACCTGACGCTCGCCCGCAACAGTGCCATGGAGTACATTACAGAGACGTATGCCCTACCCAATATGCCCGATGTCGGTGACTGGGGCGGTTATGTCTTGCAGCGGCCAGACCTGGTCGACCAGACCATCTACAGCTTCAACCGTGAAGGCTGGATCGTTACCATCCGAGTTCCTGCAAATACTAACAAACCCTACGAGGTGACCTTCATCAACCCCCAAACCGGGTTTGTCTGGGCCGGGCATGTAGATGCCGCCGGGACAGTGACAGAGATTTCCCATTACATCAAATAATCCCTGTCTACATATTCGGTACTACCTTGCCCTGCGGTGATCAACCGCAGGGTTTTTATTCCCAACACACAGGCAGAACAGGTAAAATCAACCCATCCCATTTGGAAACGGAAACCCACATGAACCTTGACGATCTGTCCCTCATCCAACAACTGGACGCCCAAAACATGCTGGGCGAAATTGACCACCTGCCCGCCCAATTGGAACAAGCCTATGCGCTCGGCCAATCCCTGCCCCTGCCGGAAGGTGATTTCAAACAGGTGGTCATCGCAGGCATGGGTGGCTCGGCCATTGGCGCAGACCTACTTTCCGCTTACATTGCAGGAACCTGCGACCTGCCCATCATCGTCTGGCGCGATTATGGCCTGCCCGCTTTTGCCAAAGGCCCGGGAACGCTTTTCATTGCATCGTCGCATTCCGGCAACACCGAAGAAACCCTTGATGCGTATGAAAACGCCCAAAAAGCAGGCTGTACCCTGCTGGCAATTTCCACTGGTGGCAAACTGGCCGAAAAGGCCGCAGCCGCAAACATCCCGTTCTGGAAGTTCGAACATAAAGGCCAGCCACGCGCTGCCGTCGGGTTCTCATTTGGTTTATTGCTGGCCCTGTTTGCCCGACTAGGGCTGATTCCCGGCCAGGAGGATGCAGTCAGGGAAACTGTAGCCGCCATGCACGAACAGCAGGCTCACCTGAAAGCGGATGTGCCTGCTGCGCTCAATCCGGCCAAACGCTATGCCGGGCAACTGGTTGGCCGTTGGGTGACTGTGTTTGGCTCCGGTGCACTGGCCCCGGTGGCACGGCGCTGGAAAGGCCAAATTAACGAACTTGCCAAAGCCCCGGCCAATTTTGAGTTCCTGCCCGAAGCCGACCATAATACACTGGCCGGACTGGTCAACCCTTCAGAACTGCTGATGAGTCGCACCATGACCATGTTCATCAACGCACCAAGCGACCATCCACGCAACCGGCTGCGCAGCGAAATCACCCGCCAGACCTTCATGCTCGAAGGCTCGAACACCGATTTTTACATGGCAAAAGGAAACTCCACCCTGGCGCACATCTGGACGGCCCTGCACTTCGGCGACTACATGACTTACTACCTCGCCATTGCCTACCAGGTTGACCCCACTCCGGTGGATGCCCTGCAAAACCTGAAAACCGCCCTGGCCGCCCAAAAATGAGACTCAAGGAATATTTTCGCGATCCAATTCATTTAATGCTATGGGGAATGGTAGCGTTGGGTATCCTGTTACGCCTGCGCCAGTACCGTCTGCGCCTGGCGCTCTGGCTGGATGAAGCCATGCTGGCCCTCAACCTGGTGGAACGGGATTACAACCAGCTGGTCAAACAACTGGATTACGACCAGGGCGCGCCGCTCGGTTTCCTGTTCGCGCTTAAGTTCCTCATCCAAACCTTTGGGACAAGCGAACATGTCTTTCGGTTTTTTCCATTGGTTGCCGGGTGTATTTCACTGTTCCTGATGGTAATGTTGACAAAAAAGATAACGGGCCCGGCGGGCAGCCTGTTTGCAGTAGGCATCCTTGCCGTTGGCGCTTACTATATTTCCTATAGTGTGATGGCCAAACAGTACACCCTCGATCTGGCCTTGAGCCTGGCGCTGGTCCTGCTGGCCCTCAAATTCTTTGATGACCAGCCAAAGACCCGGCATTTTGTGTGGTTGGGGCTGGCGGGGTTGGTGGCCTTGTGGTTTTCGCACCCCGTGTTATTTGTACTGGGCGGCATTGGCCTGACACTGACGTTACAATACCTGCTTAAAAAAGATCTGCCTCGCCTTCTGGCAACGCTGGCCATGGGCGCTGCCTGGCTGCTTAATTTTGGCCTGCTGTACCTGGTCCAGTTCGAGGGGCTGGCCGCCAATAACGAGTTAATCGAGTACTGGCAGGAATACTTCCTGCCGATGGATGCATCTGCGCCAGGTTGGGTCCTGGGCGCGATTCTGGGAAACCTGCAAAACCCAATCGGCCTGGTGGACGACATGCTCTGGCCTGCCTTTGGAATTCTCTGCCTGGGCCTGTGGGCCGCCTGGCAGAAAAACCGATCCTGGCTGGTCATCCTGGTCTTTACCACCTTGCTGGCGTTTACCGCCTCGGCTGTTGAAAAATATCCCTTTGGCGGGCGCATGGGATTGTTCATCTCCCCTTTTATTATCCTCACGATGGGCATGGGGCTCGACCAGCTTGGCGTATGGCTCAACCGTGTTCATCCTCACACAAGGGTAACCAGCCTGGCGCTGGCAGGGATACTATTAATCAGCCCAATCGTTAGTGCCGCCCAGAATTTCGCCACCCCAAGCCTGCCTGAGCACATCACCCCAACTTTGGGTTATCTTGCAAAAGTACGCCAGCCGGGGGATATCATCTATGTTCATCACGGTGCAGTGCCTGCGTTTAAGTTCTACGCCGCGCACTATGGATTATCCCCCACCGATTATTTCAGCGGTTCGCGCTTTGATCACAATCTTGGGCAGTACAGGGAAGAAATTGACCAGTTCCGCGGGCAGCCACGGGTCTGGGTAATTTTTTCGCACGGCTTTGTCAATACAGGCGTAGATGAACGCGACTACATTCTGGAATTTCTTGGGGATATTGGCCGCAAACGGGATGAGTTCCGCGTGCCGGAAACGGGCGTGTCTCTACATCTCTACGACCTGACGCCTCGCTAAGCAACCGTTTAAAAAGAGTTCCCCCGCCCTGAAACATTCTCGGCGGGGGATTTTTATGGCCTGCGAGTAGCGGTCGGCCAGCGCGTATCCGTTGGGCGCGGGGTCAGGGTTGGCTGGCGAGTGCTGGTCAGGGTTGGCCCGCCGGGTGTCACGGAGGGGGTTGCCGTCAGGGTGGGGGTCGTGCTGGATGACGGCGGCCCGGTTGGGGTGGGGCCAGCCGTGGAAGTGGCTGTGGAGGAAGTCAAACACGCCGGGCGCGAATCCGCCAACCCGCCAGGGATAAGCGTTTCTCCATTCCCATCATAAACCTTAACAAATTGTACTTCAGGGAATTGCTTCAAGTTATACGCGATCAGGTCGGCAATGGTGTAATCGTAGCGAGCCGGGTTGCAGGCGCCTTTCAGGAAGACACTGGCGACGCCATTTTCAACAGTCACCTGGGAATACCCTGTAAAGCCGTCATAAATGGCGGAGTAACCCAGTGAGTAACGTTCGGTTGCGCCGGGGCCTTTAAAGTATTCGTCCAGCACGGCTTTGTAACGGTTGATGGAAGAAGCCACATAGCGATTCCCGGCCACCTCGTAAGGCGGGGTACTGGCCGCTAGGCGGGCACGACGTACAAAATAGATCTTGTAAAGCGTATACGGCGGGGTGGCAGTCGGGCGCAGGGTGCGCGTGGGGGTCAGCGTATGCGTGGGAGTAACCGTAGGAGTCGGTGTAATGGTTGGGGTAGGCGTCCGGGTTGGCAGCAGGGCCGGGTCGAGGCAGGGCGGCACAGAATCGCCGGGGCTGCCCGGGTTCAGGGTCAACCCGCCCGCATCATAGATTTTTACATAGCGAATGGCCGGATATTGTTTCAGGTTGGCATATACCAGGTTGGCAACATTGTAACCATCGTCCCGTTCAGGGCTGCACGTACCAGTTAGATAGACGTGAGCAGTATTATCCTGGATTTCCACGCGGCTGACACCAGTGAAACCATCCCGCACGGCCATGAAACCGTAGGTGTAATACTCGGTGGAACCGGGGCCAGTAAAGTATTGCTGCAGAATGGCTTCGTAAATGCTGATGTTCGAACGTGAATAGCGGATGGCAATCGACTCGTAAGGCAGCCGCCCGGCATTCAACTGGAAGCGGTTGGCAAAATAGATGCTTAACTTGTTGTAAAACGGTGTGGCCGTCGGCCAGCGTGTGGAAGTAGCGCTGGGTGTTCGGGTTGGAGTGCGGGTAAATGTGGCTGTACGTGTGGGAGTCACTGTCCGCGTGAAGGTTGGCGTGCGCGTCAGCGTGGGAGTACGGGTAATGGTTGGCGTCCGGGAGGGGGTCGGCGTTCTAGAAGCCGTCGGTGTTCGGGAGGGGGTTTGCGTACGGCTGGCTGTCGGGGTATTGGACGGAGTCGGCGTATTGCTGGGTGTAGGGGTGTTCGACGGCGTGGGCGTGTTGCTCGGCGTCGGCGTATTGGATGGGGTTGGGGTCAGGCTGGGGGTCAGCGTCTCAGTGGGCGGCCCAACAGACTGCGGAACCAGCCGCACAGCATCCGCGCCAACCAGCAGGCTGGGCATCTGCCCGGTGACATCCTGGGTGCGGTTCCCCAGTTGCACATATTCACCACCTGCCCCATTAAAGAAATACCGGCCAGCATACACCCAGCCATCGGTAATGGACCCGTTCGGGAACACGGCCTGGTTGATGACCACCTGCTCGGTAACGCCATTATGGTAGATCTTGTAAATTGCGCCTTCACTGGTGGCATACACCGCCGGGATGCGAATGTACACAGCATACATGCCCGACGTCACACCCAGCGGGAGTTTCCAGCGGGCCAGGCAGCTATCCGCATTGGAGGTTGGCCGGGTCGCCAGCATGCGCCCGCCCTGGCTCTGGGTCTGGGTGGTGGTGTAGGTCGTCCAGCAGCTTTCTGGAATCTGATCAAACCGCAGATCAGTGTCATCCAGCAGGATGCCTGGCGGCGGGGCGATTGGCTGGGCAATTGCCGGACCGGATGGATACACTGCGCGGCCATACGTTCCGGAAATATCCGGGTTTTGCACCCACAATGATTCGGACTGGTTATGCACCCAGGGGCTCAGCCCGCTGCCCGCCCAGCCATATGGGTCCACAGCACGGCCTTGCGGGTTGGTGACCATAAAATGCAGGTGCGGGCCGGAGGAGTTGCCCGTTGTGCCGCTGATGCCGATCACATCCCCGGCACGGACATCAGAACAGCTGCTTGTGGTGCAGGTCTGCACTGAGACGGCGCTCATATGGCCATACCAGGTTGTGTACCCGTTGGCATGCTTAAGACGGACATGGATGCCGAGATTGGAACTGTGGTCCTGCGGGTTGTACCAGCCAGCATAGGTCACCTGGTCGGCATCTGCCGTAGCCAGCAACGGCCGGTAACTGATGCCGTAGTCCACACCGTTATGGCCGTTGTAATAGATATAAGTCCCCAATTGGTAGCTCCAGTAACCACCATACCCGGCGTCACAAATTCCATTCGGCGGACGGAAGCCGCTGGGCTGGGGCGAGGGGCAGTTCTTGTTTAGCGTTTCGCCCAGATACGTGACGATACGATTATCCGTTGGATCGTAAATGGGATTGCTGTGGTCAAAAACCGACTCTTCAGACGAACGGCCATAATAAGGTGGGTACAGGAAGGGCGTCACCGCCTGACTGGGCCGCGCTTCGGCCACCTGCCAACCGCCAAACAGGGCCAGGCCCAGCAGCACAAACACCGCCGCCAGCCCCAGCCAGCCAATCACTTTGCGGCGTTGGGAGGTTTGCTGGATCAGGTGGACGCGATGCGATGACATGGATAAATTAAGGGGTTGGGAAAGGTGTGCTGGTCGGGAAGCCGGTAAACGAACGAATACTTGCAAAGACCTTTTCTGCTTCGCGCAGGCAGGCTTCAGGCTGTTCGCCGGGCGTCACCTGGAAACCGGTCAGGATGCGCCGGTCGCCGCCGGTATAAGTATAAAAACGCACTTGCCCCTCCACCCGCACAATACTGACATCATAAATAATGCCATTAAAGTCCCTGAATTCCTGCTCAACTTTTGAGCCGGTCGGCAACCCGCGGCCAGACCAACCAACGATGATGCAAGTCGGGTCTTCACGCAGGGCCAGCACCACCTCGCCAAGATTCCCGTCCATCTGGACCCACAGGTCCGGGTCATAGCGCACTTCAAACAGGCGTCCCGGCTCCGAATCACCGGGGTAGGTTGGCAGGCCCGTCCAGGTCAGGAAGGCTATCTCACGCGAATTCTCAGTTGGCAAATCCAGTGTGGGTAGAGGCGTTTCAGTCGGGATGGGGGTCAGGCTTGGCAGGGGTGTCCAGGTAAACACCGGGGAGGGGCTGAGCGGCAACGTGGCGGTGAAAGCCAGCGTACGTGAAGGTTCCACTTCCAGTTCCTGCGCCGAAAAAGGCTCGATCATTTCTTCCGGGGTGACGGTCGCCAGGCCGGGCAGTTGCCCCGAAGCGCAGCCCACCAGCAGCAGGGGAATCGCCAGTAGGAGCGCCGCCAATTTCATTGCCCGGCTCCCACCCAGGTTGCGCAGCACAATCCTTCGCCTCCCGGCAGGGCCATGAACTGTTGGGTGGATGTTTCGTACAGCCATAATCCCATTGTATCACCCGTAGCAAGCGTAGCAATCGCCCATGCGCCATCCGGCGACCAGGCTGGTGAGCCAAGCATGCGCCCCGGGGTAATCATTAACCTGCCCGTTTCAAGGTGAACGATGGAAAAGCCGTTTGTGCCATAAAAAGCGATCCTGCTGGAATCTGGGCTCCAGGCCAGGCCATTGCCCGTCCCGGCAGGCGCACCCGCAAGCTGCCTGCTGTTTCCTGAAGCGGATTCCATCACCCACAGGTGGCCGGCAGTAAAGGCTTCGGTGCTATCGGCAATATCAATATAAGCAACCTGGCTGCCATCGGGTGACAGGGTGGCAAACCCGAGGATGGCCGCATCCTGGCGAAACAACCCGGCCTGTTCAAGGCTGCCATCCGCCAGCCACAACTCGCTGCCAAAACCCAGCCCCTGCGTAAACGTATAAACGGTCTGGCCGGGGATGCTGTGCATGTGATACGTATAGAACGGCAGGCCGGGCATTTGCTCGTAACGGTTTTCTTCTATATAAAAACGGGCAATGGCCGTATCGCCGAATGAATCAGCCTTCAGGAAAGCCGCCGGGGAAGCGCTGTTCACATCCCATCCCAGCAAGTGGCTGTCTGGTGCGTCACCCACCAGCAACAAACGAGACTCTCCGCTGTTTATATTCAGCGCCAACACTACCGGCCAGTTGCCGCAGATCAGTTGCACCAGCAGCCAGGGGTGTTGCGGCTGGCCAGTAGCCGATGAAATGTCACAACCCAATGGCATGTCCATGCGGGTTTGCTGCAAAACCTGGCCGGTTTCATCGAGCACGAGCCAGGCTTGAGACCCCGGCTGGAGGGCCACCAGGCGGGCCGAGCCACCCGGGCTGGCAACCGACGCGTTTAACGGGGCACAGGCCGGGTTGAGCCAGCCAAAAATCAACAGCAGGGGTAGCAGGCGTTTCATTAATCAAGATTATATGCGGGGTTATAATCAAATCCATCTTCCATCTTTGAAGGAAATAGCATGCATATTTTGGTGACCAATGACGACGGCGTAACCGCTCCCGGGCTGCTGGCCCTGGCGCAGGAGATGCGCACGCTGGGACGGGTGACCGTACTGGCCCCGGACCGTAACTGGAGCGCCAGCGGGCACGTCAAAACCATGGAGCGGCCGCTGCGGGTGCGTGAAACAAAACTGGCCGATGGAACGCCGGCCCTGACCAGCGACGGCGCGCCGAGCGATTGTGTGGCGCTGGCCCTGCTGGGTGTGGTGAAGGAGCCCGTGGACCTGGTGGTTTCGGGCATCAACCCGAACGCCAATCTTGGGCACGATGTGACCTACTCAGGCACGGTAACCGCCGCGATGGAGGCAGTAATTGCTGGGGTGTCGGGAATCGCCTTTTCGCTCGATTCACCCGAAAAACATGGCGAGCTGGATTACGGCCCGGCGGCACGCATGGCGGCCAAAGTGGCGGCCCGCGCCGTGAAGGAAGGCTGGCCCGGGAACGTGGTGCTGAACGTGAATATCCCTTACATGAAAGACGGTGAGTTTAAAGGCGTGATGATCACCCGCCAGGGCCTGCGCGTTTATCGTGATGAACTGGTGGCGCGGCAGGATCCGCGTGGACGGAATTATTACTGGATCGGCGGCGAGGTGCCCACCGGCGTAAACGAGCAGGGCACCGATTTTGGCGCGCTGGCGGCGGGCTATGTCTCTGTCACACCGCTGCAACTGGATTTGACGGCGTATAATGCGATTGACACCCTGCAACAATGGAAGTGGGACTAGCCATGCCCGGATTCTCCTCCCCGCCCAACCCAAAGGATTTCAACGCCCGCGTCTGGGAAGTTGTCCGGCGCATCCCGCCTGGCCGGGTGATGGCCTACGGCCAGGTCGGGGCGCTCATCCCTGTGCCGCAAGGCCTGAGCCTGAAAGACTACGACGCCTTCAAAGGCCGCTGGGTGGGTGGGGCCATGGCCCAGTGCCCGGATGATGTTCCCTGGTGGCGGGTGATCAACGCCCAAGGCAAAATCAGCGAACGCCCCGGCGCAGCGGAACAACGCGCCCGGCTCGAAGCCGAAGGCATAATCTTTGACGACAAAGACCGCATTGACCTGAAAAAATTCGGCTGGCAGGGGCCAGACACCCCCGAATAGCCCGGCCTATGGACACCAACCAATTCACGTCCACACAAATGAATCAGCTACGCCATGCATTTAAACTATTCAATGGTTTAATGATTCTCATGTGGAAGCTCGGCCTAGGACGATGGATTAATCACTGGCCGCAGTACACCGGTCAGTTCATGGTCATTCACCATACAGGACGCAAAAGCGGGCAGCAGCGTTTAACCCCGGTCAACTTTGCCCGAATTGACGGTGACATTTACTGTACAGCCGGGTTCGGCCAAATTTCACACTGGTATCGCAATATTATGAAGAACCCTGAAGTGGGCTTATCACTCCCGGAAGGTACCATCCGCGCCAGGGCAACCGATGTATCTGATTCACCGCGACGTATTGAATTGCTGCGATATGTGCTAAAAGGCTCAGGCCCGGCTGCGTCTTTTTTTGGCGTAGACCCGGAAATATTAAGTGACTCTGAACTCCTGCAAAAGACCCCGGACTATCGAATCATCCGCTTCGAAGAAATCTAACGCTGACAATAACTTTTTCAGCCGGGACAAGTAAGCATCAAAAGCACCACACCAAAGATGGAGAAGGAAATGCCCTATCTCGCTTTTGAAAACCGCTACCGCAATATGAAATACAAGCGCACCGGCCGCTCCGGCCTGCTGCTGCCTGCCATCTCGCTGGGCCTGTGGTACAACTTTGGCGGGGTGGATGCCTACGACAACTACCGCGCCATCGCCCGCCGCGCCTTCGACCTGGGCGTTACCCACTTTGACCTCGCCAACAACTACGGCCCGCCACCCGGCTCGGCCGAACAAAACTTTGGCCGCCTGCTGGCTGAGGATTTCCATCCCTATCGCGATGAAATGATCATCTCGACCAAAGCCGGGTACGACATGTGGCCCGGCCCGTACGGCGAGTGGGGCTCGCGCAAATACCTGCTGGCCAGCCTCGACCAATCGCTCAAACGCATGGGCCTGGAGTATGTGGACATCTTCTACAGTCACCGCCCCGACCCAAACACCCCGCTCGAAGAAACCATGGGGGCGCTCGACTCCGCAGTCCGCCAGGGCAAAGCGCTCTACGTCGGCATCTCCTCCTACAGCCCGGAGGACACCCGCCGCGCCGCCGAAATCCTGCGCCGCCTGGGCACGCCCTGCCTGATCCACCAGCCGGTGTACAACATGTTCAACCGCTGGGTTGAAGACGGCCTGCTGGATGTGCTGGATGAGCAAGGCATTGGCTGCATCGTCTTCTCGCCGCTGGCGCAGGGATTGTTGACCGGCCGCTACCTGGATGGAATCCCCGCCGGGGCGCGCGCCAGCAAAACAGAGCGAGTCTGGCTGACTCCCGAGGATGTCAACCGCAACATCGAGAAGATTCGCAGGCTGAATGCGCTGGCCGAACGGCGCGGACAAAAGCTCTCGCAGATGGCAATTGCCTGGGTGCTGCGCCAGACGCAGGTCACCTCCGCGTTGATCGGTGCCAGCAGCATGGCCCAACTGGAAGACAACCTGGCCGCGCTCAACCATCCGGACTTTGACGGGCATGAGCTGGATGAAATTGAAACAATCTTAAGGGACTAATCAATGGATTTTATCAAACGACTGTTTGGCATGGGCAGCAAGCCGCAAAAGGATTACTATGTCTACCGGGTGAAATGCAGCCGCTGCGGCGAGGTGATTGAAGGCCGCGTGGATGTGGACAACGACCTGAGCATTGAATATGAAGACGGCGGCGATCGCTACTACTGCCGTAAAGTGCTGATGGGTTCTGGGCGCTGCTACCAGCAAATTGAAATCGGCTTCCAGTTTGACAGCAAACGCAAACTGCTCGACCGGCGCATTGAACGCGGAGGGGAGTTTGTGGAGTAAACCTACTTCGTCAATTCCACCACGAACATATCCAACGCGGAGTCCAATGGCATGCCGCCGGTTTTGGCGGCTTCGTCCATGCTGAGCAGACGCCTGTAGATCAATTCCAGCGTCTCCATCTGGAATTTGCGCGCCTGGCCCCAGGCTTTTTCGGCCACAAACGGGTGCCCGCCAATGGCCTGCGCAGCTTCGGTTAATTGTCCCCCGTCATCCATCACATCCCGCGCCAGGATCAAGAGCCGGAACTGGCGTATGACCATCGGGAAGATCTCGAAGGCATCCTGGCTTTCCAGCATCTGGGCCAGCAGCTTTTGCGTCTTGCGGCCATTGCGTTCTGAAAGAGCATCCACAAAGTCAAAAATACTGGCTTCGGCAGTCACAATCGAGACCGCTTCAACATCTTCCAGGCCAATGGCATGTGCAAAGTTGACGTAGGTCAGCAGCTTGGTGATTTCCTGCGCGGCCTGGCGGGTGTTTTCACCGGTCATTTCGGCCAGGCGGGCGGCGGCGGCGGATTCAATGCTGCCGCCCTGCCGTTTGGCTTCGGCGGCGATCCAGCCGGGCATTTCCTTCGGGCGAGGCAGGAAGAAACTCTCGGTTTTGGCTTTTTCGCCCGCCTTGCCCGCCCATTTCACCAGCCAGTGGGTGGGGATGTCTTTTTCTTTCAGGTCGTCAATTTCGAGCACCACCACCAGCGTGCTGGGTGGTACGCTATCGAGGAAGGCCGCAAAGCGTTTGTGCCCCTCCAGCCCGGTGAATTTCTTCGAGGCATTCTCCAAGAGCACCAGCCGCTGCGCAGCCAGGAAGGGCATGGAGCCAACTGCCGTGGCCAGGTCATTCTCGCTGGCAGTGCGCGCATCCAACCGGGAGGTGTTCATATCCGCTGCAGTCGGGTCGCTAAAAATGGAAGCAAACTTCACCGCCCGTTTCTGGATGGCGTATTCGTCGTTGCCGAGCAGTATGTAAAGATGCGCCTGGCTCATTCGTCGTCGTGGGTAATCACCCGGTGCAAGGTGGCAGAAATGCGCTGGACGTCCACAATGCGGGTCTGGCCCGGGTTGGGCTCGGTAGTCACTCGTTTTTGCAGGGCAGGCCCCAGGGGTTGCCCGATCAGGAATCCCAGCGCCGAGAGCAGCACAAGCAGCGGGAAGCGTTCCAGGCGTTCGCGGCTGTTGCGTGTGCCGACCATCCCCAGCAGGGCCAGGAACCCGGCCAGCGCACCATAGACGAGATAATTGGTGCCGCAGCCGGGATGGATTGCCAGGTGGCGTTCGCCGTTTTGCAGGCGGCTGAGCGCCTCGCTGGCAGCCTCGCGGACGTGCTCGGTGGGCAGGTTGCCTACAATAAAAAAGCCGGTCGGGTTGGAATGCCCGGCAATGGAACGGTTCGGGAAGCGCGCGCCGAGGATGTGAATGGTGGCATGTTCGAGGGCGTGATTACGGCGGGTCGGCAGGATGTAAGGCGCATTAAGCAGGCTCATTGGGTTCTCCATCTGGCTTTATTGTAATGGAAAAACAAAACCGCCTGGCGACGGTTTGTGGATGGTTATAGCCCTCTTGTGTCTTCAAACATCTGGTAGGTTTCGAGCAGGTTGATCAGGATTTGGTCGGTAAAGTTATGCAGTTTGTTAAGCATGCTGCCCCAGGCCATGCCCGGCGGGACCCGCGACTGGTCGTAAGCATTCACCAGCGACTCCAGCAGGGTGTTGCGGAAGAACAGGAAGGCGCGGGTCGCATCCACGGCGTTCAGGCCGTAACGCCTGGCGCGGGAGGCATACTCATAGCCGATGGCATAGGCCTCGGTACGGGAGTCAACTTCCTCGGTAGCCAGGTAGCTCATCATCCCCCGCACCAGCATCATGCCACTCTGGCGGTACTGGTCGCGGGCCTGGGCATCCAGTTTCTGGTACCAGGTTTCCTGCTCCAGGCGGCCATCGGCAATCTGCATACGCATCTGCCCGACTGCGCTTTGCAGGGCACTGGAAGGTTCCATCATGGGCTGCGAGCGGGCAGTTTTAAGCCACAATTCGATCTCATCGCGCCGGTAGCGGCGATGTCCACCCGAAGTGCGATGCACAGGGATGGTGGCCTTGTCTGACCACAACCGCACGGTGCTGGTATGTACGCCAAGTAATTCTGCCGCTTCACTGAGGGAAAGCCATTCTTTGGGCACGTAGCAATCCTTAATCTGTCATGGCCGCGCGTTCGGCTAGGCCGGGCGTTTTGACCTGCGTGAAAAACGCGGAGGGATTAATACGGGTGAGCATGATGACTGCTGCCACTAGCATGAGAGACTGCAAAATAAACACAATCGTATAGCCCAGCAAGGCATCCCCACTGAATTGATTGACAATATCACGCACAACGCCTGCCGTCAGGGTGCCGATCAGGCGTGAGAGCGCATTTGAGACGCCCCAGGCCCCAATAAACAGGCCCACATAGCCTGGCAGGGTCAGGTCGAACATCAGCGCCAGGTTGGCAACCGTCGAAAGCCCGGTGCCTATCCCCAGCAATACCACGCCGGTATAAAAGAGGGCTGTGCCACCCACAATACTACTGATGACAATGGCAATAAAACCAGCCAGTGCGCCCAGGTTACCTGCCTGCGCCACCCAGCGGCGCGGCGCGCGGCGCTCCAGGGCTCCGGCTACCAAAATCGCCACCAGCACACTCACCCCCCAGATGGAGGTAATCCGTGTGGTCTGCTGGACGGTCATACCAAACGCTTCAGCGGCATAAGGCTCCAGCAGGACGTCCTGTCCGAGAATGGCTGCCAGTAGCAGCATGAGATAGAAAAAGAATAACGTCACCTGGCGGCTTTTCAGGATGACGGAAGCCATCTCACGAAAGGTGTAATTCTCAGCCTCGGCTTTCGTTTCAGTGTGACGGGGTTCCAGCCAGAGCAGGCCGAGCACACCCAGCACCAACGCTGCGATGGCGACCTCCGTAAAGGCCAGTTGCAGCACCTCAGGGCTGTAAGGTTCCACCAGGCGGCTGATGGCGATGGCAGTAAAAATGATGCTGACAATCATCATGAACCACATCACGGCAATGGTCTTGCCACGACCATTTTCGCCAGAGAGTTCAGAAGCCAGGGAAAGATACGAAACGCTGGAAAGGTTATAACCCATACCCCAGGCCCCGAACGCCAGCGCAGCTGCCAGCAGGCCCACGCCAGGGTTTTCAGACATCAGGAAGGCGACCTGCGGTGAAACAAAGACTCCCAATACACACAAGAGCAATCCGGCAAAAATATACGGCGTGCGGCGAAACCCGAAAACCGGATGGCGGTCTGAGTAAGAACCAATCGCGACCTGCAAGGGGGCAAAGAGGTAGGGCACCGAGGCAAGAATAGCTACCAGCGCAGCCGAAATCTCCAGTTCCTTAATCATCACGCGGTTGAGCGTGCTGTTGATCGGGACGAGCGTCATGGCGACGGCCACATGCACCAGGCCGAGTTGGATACGTTGACGAATCATTTAAAGATAGTCCTTTTTTTGGGAAGTTCCCAGATTTTACGGGACAATCTTACCAAGTCAACATAAGTTTAGGTAGTTTTTAGTAAGAAACGGTGAGATTTAACCAAGGAGCCAGCAGTGAGACACCCCTGCTCCCTGCTGGCTCCCTTACACGGTTCCCCTGCTCGCGGCCGTGTCCGAATGGCTGATTGATACGCAAGATTGTAGTACACGGCCGTTGCCAAATTGTTGCCAAAAACCAACTTTCTGTATACTTTCCCTAGGTACGAATCCGGCCCTCACCCAACAGGTCTTGAGAAAAGTACTCGAGGGAGACTTCCAGCTCTTTAGCCTCGCTAAGCGAGTTCCTCAGCACCTCCAGCCAGATGTGGATGCTGCGTTCAGTTTCACCGGCATCCTGGCCCAGGCGGCGCTGGCATTGCAGTTGCAGGCTCAGGCTGCGCAGGCTCGGCCAGATTGCGCTGGCCTGCTGGAAACTGGTCACCAATGGCGCAATGGCTTCGAGGGCGGCTCGGTAAGCCCCCTTTCTGTAAACCAATTCAGCCCGTAGCCGTGCGACAATCAAAGAATCGGGCACGTTATACAACACACGCAACATACCGGCCAGGCTACTGGCATGGCTGTCAAATGACTCAAAATCCTGCCTGTGCAAATGGTCACGCAGGTATGCCAGGTCGGCAAATACCTTGAAGGCAAGCAATTGGGTTTGCTGGCAAATCTCACGCGCCTGTTCGATCATGCCGCTCCCGCCGGGACGGTCCAAATAGGTAAGTGTTGACCCCAATTGCGACAGGGCATTAATAGCCACGAAACTATCCCCGGCAATGGCAAAGGCCTGCTGGTAATGCTGAACGGCGGCCGGCATATCATGCAGGCAGAAATAAATATCCCCGATTAATTTATTCCCGGCGGCAATGATTTCACTGTGATGCCCACCCTGCCCCGTCTCTATGGCCTTACGGGCATGCTGCCAAGCATTACCCAGCTCACCCAACTCAAGAACGTTCGCCGCTGTATAAATTTGCAAGTAGCCCAGCATGCGGCTGGTCTGCATATGTTTGATTAAATTCAAGCCAGCCCGGCCAGCCTGTGCCCCTTCCTTGAACCTTCCCACCAGGAAGTGAATCAGGGACATCACCGCATAAGAAGATGCCGCCCCAAACGACGAGTTGATGTTCATGTGATCCTGCATCGACAGGACAGCATACTCCATGGCTCGATGCGGATGTCCCATAAACGCATAGGTGATTGCCATCTGGTAATTCAGCCCACCGCGCATTTCCAGTTCAGCCAGATTGTTAGTCTGAATGACCAAGGACAAGCCGCGCCTGAACCATTCTTGTGAAGCAAGGAAATTGCCACTCATGTATTCCATCAGGCCGCGGTCTTGCAAGGCACGCAGCATTTCGGGTTTATTGTTGGCCCGCTCCAGATAGGGAAAGGCCTGTTCGATATAGGAAATGCCCTGCTGGAATTTATTCTCTGCAAAGGCAACATTGCCCATCCCCGTCAGCGCGGTACCGATTAATAAATCGGAACCACGCTCCCGGCCAACCCGCATCACACCCTGATTAATCCGCATCAGGCTACGCACATCATCCAATTCAAATCCAATCTTGTTCCAAATCCTGTACAGCGCATGGACTTCATCATCCTGGATGCGCCCAGCGCGAGGAATCAGTTGGGCAGCATGTTCACAGGCGTCCTGCGCCTCACGAATGGAATGTAACCTGTAGGCATGCCCGGCAGCCAGTGTCCAAAAATGAAAGGCCTTTTCAAAAAGACCCGCCTTCTCGTAAAAACTGGCAATCAATGCCGCCTGCACCTCCACCCATGAAGCATGTTCCTGCTCGAGGGCTTCGGCCATTTTACGATGCAGCAAACGGTTGGTGGCAGGCGGGAGATTGGCCAGCAGCAATTCGCGAATCTTCTCCTGCATAAAGTCATATTCGCCATCTGTTTCTACACTGCGGGCAATGAAGCGGGCATTCTCCAGCGTGGTCAGGGCGCCAGCCACCGTTGCCGGATTCATGGAAAGCGCCCGCTCCAATACTGAGACTTCAAAGTGACTGCCGCGAATAGCCGCCGCCTGCAGCACATCGCGGGAGTGGGGAGGAAGCATTTGCAAACGCGCATGCATCAATTGCTGGATGCCGCCCGTCAGGGGCACCCCGGCCAGCAAATCGGGAGAAACCTCGCCGTGTGACTCGAGCAATGGTTGCAGAATCTCCAAAACAAAGAACGGATTGCCGCCGCTGTCCCGCGTTACACGTTCAACAAACTCGTCCGGCACCGGCGCGTGCAATGCCAGTTGGGCCAGCTCACCCACTTCGGCCTGGCTTAGTTGATTCAGGCGGATTTGTACGAGTTGCTGGGGACGCATTTCCAGCAGCATGGTATTCAGGGCAGGGCTATCCGCCTCCAAGCGGGCTGCCAGCACAAAGAAATTCTCATTGGCACTGAACATATTGCAGCCAATCAGGTAAGCGGCCAGTTCCAGCGAGCTTTCATCGGCCCAGTGCGCATCATCCATAAAAATAAACAGGGGCTGGTCGCGAGCCATGATCACCAACATCCGGTGAATGGCTTCAAAGATGGCCGGACGGGCATGTTCACCACGCACAGTAGTCCCGGTCAGATCTTTCCGATTCTGGCGAATCTCAGGCAAAACCACCGCCAGGGTAGCTGCCCAGTGTTTATCCAGCAGCAGCCATTCCACCGAAGTGAGCGAACGTCGCAACATTTCCAGCCAGGGTTGGAAAGGCAGGTTCGACTCAAACGGCCTGCAATGCGCCAGCAGTAAGCGCGGGCGGCCTGCCTGCTGGCGATAAAACTCCTGCACCAGGCGGGTCTTCCCTGCCCCGGCTTCGCCATAAATAATGACACTACCCGCACTGGCAAAACCCTTTTGCAACTGCTGCAAGGCCTGCTGGCGGCCAACAAACGGGCTGTGCAGGGTCGGACGGACCTCCCAGGCGGCGACTTTTTTTCTCGGGCGGCGGGTTTCACTGTACAACAGTCCGCGCAGTTCCTCCAACTCATCAGGCAAATCCGAGGCCTGTTCACGCAGGTATATTTTTTCCAGCATTGAAAAATGCGCCCGGGCTTCCTGGCGCATGTCCAGTTTCAGGAATCCCTCAATCAGGCGGCGTTGGCGGGTCTCGTTCAAACGATCCACCTGGGCGCTCTGGCGCAGCAGTTGCAAGGCAGCATCGGGACTTTCGTGATGAACCGCATGCGCATACAACCGGTCCAGGCTGTGCAACAAAATCCCGCGCGAAATAATGGCCTGTTCATCACGCCAATGGGCCAGGGCCTCGGTTACCTCCATGATCCCGGTGGGCAGAAAGCCGGGCATACGGTAAAGGCGAATCAGTTCCACCATCTCTGTATACAAGCCAACAGGCAGTGGCGTTTCCGGCGGGATACGCCATGGATCTCCCCCGATTTTTTGGGATAAGGCCATAAACTGGAGGTAATCCACCTGCGCCTGGTTGAAATCCAACGAAACAGATTCCGGCTGACTCACGAGCAGGCTGGCTTCCGGCAAACTGGCCCTCAGCCGCGAGAGCGTTTCCCGTAACCCGGCCCTGGCACGTTCCAGGCTCTTGCGTTCCCAGAACAACTCCAGCAAGCTATCACGGCTGACTGCCATCCCGTTGGCCGCCAAGTATAACAATAAAGCCCGGTTGGCCTTGCGGGTAAGCCTGACCGGTGAACCGTTATAGAGAATCTCTGGTGTGCCGAAAAGTCGAATTTCAAACATGGCGGGAGTAAAACGCCGACCACTCCGGGTCGGCGCATTTTCAGGCGGGGCTTGCTTTCATCATGGACTGGGCGGATTGCAGGATGTCATGCGCCGAGCGGAGAGTCCCTTCGCTGACTTCGCCCAACATCTGGGCCAGCTCCAGCAGGCGCTGATCGCCATCCAGGCGGCGGACGTCGGTGGTAGTGCGTCCGTTTTCGACAACTTTTTGCACCTGGAAGTGCTGGTCGCCAAATGCAGCCAGTTGTGGCAGGTGGGTAATACACAAGACCTGGTGACTGCGGCCCAGGTTCCAAAGTTTCTGGCCGACCACCTGCCCCACGCGCCCGCCAATACCCTGGTCAATTTCATCAAAGACCAGGCTGGGCACCTCATCGGCGCGGGCCAGCACGTTCTTGAGCGCCAGCATCAGGCGCGAAGTCTCACCCCCGGAGGCCACTTTGGCCAACGGTTTCAGGCCTTCGCCGGGGTTGGGCGCCACCAGGAATTCCACCCGGTCCCAACCGGTGTGGTCAAACGCCACGCGCTGGCTGGCATCCAGCGGCAGGCCTGTCAGGTCTGGCTTGACCTGGAAATCAACCGAAAATTGGGCAGAGGCCATTTTCAGGTCATCCAACTCGGTTTCAATGCCCTTGGCCAGCACAACAGCAGCTTTCTTGCGCTGCTCCGAAAGTTTGGCTGCTTTTTTTGCCAGCTCAGTGAGCAAGGTATTTTCTTTTGATTCCAGTTCCCCAATTTTCTCGGCGGCATTGGTGATGGTTTCCAGGTCGGCACGGGCTTTTTGCCCGAAGGCAATCACCGTTTCAATGGTCCCGCCGTACTTGCGTTCCAGGCGGTGAATCAGGTCCAGGCGTTCCTCCACCTGCTCCAGGCGGCGCGGATTATATTCAATGGTTTCCAGGTAATCGCGCAATTCGCGGGCAATGTCTGAAAGCGTCTCCAACATCCCTTCGGCACGGGCGGAAAGTTCGTCCTGGGTGCTGTCGATGCGCGCCAGCGAAGAAAGCGCGGCCACGGCCTGCCCGGCCTGGTCTGTGATGGCAGGCGTTTCTGGCGAGCCTTCATCGATCAGGTTGAGGGCCTCCTGCGCAAAGGAGGCCAGCGATTCAGCGTTGGCCAGCCGGTCACGTTCCTGGCGCAATTCTTCGTCTTCGCCGGGCTTGAGTTTGGCAGCTTCAATCTCCTCCGCCTGGAAGGTGTACATCTCGAGGCGGCGGTCTGAGTCGGCCTGGGCCGCGCGCAGGTCGTTCAACTCGCGGCGCACAGCTTGCAGGCCAGTGTAAGTTTGGCGGTAATCGGCCAGCAGGCTGTCAACAGTTGCGAAACGGTCCAGCAGCCCGAGGTGTGCCCGCACGTCCAGCAAGGAAAGGTGCTCCGTCTGCCCGTGAATATCCACCAGGAAGGCGCCAATCTCGCGCAGCAGGGTGACATTCACTGTGCGGCCGTTAATACGGGCCGTATGGCGGCCTTCTCGGCGCACCTCGCGGGCCAGGGTGACGAAATTCTCATCATCTAGCAGGTCTTCACGTTTGAGAATCTCGACCACAGCGGCCTTCTCCGGCCCGGCCAGTTTGAATAGGCCCTCCACAGTGGCACGTTCGGCTTCGTTGCGGATGACAGTTGTTTCGGCCCGCCCGCCGAGCAGCATTTCGAGCGCATCCATGATAATGGATTTGCCCGCCCCGGTCTCACCGGTGAAAATCACCAACCCGGGGCCAAAATCCAGGCCCAGGCGGTCGATGATGGCAAAATTTTCAATACGCAGTTCGGTCAGCATGGGCGAGGTTATCTTCCGAGTTGGATTCCGGACAACCGGTAGTAAAAGGTGGGCAGGCCAATAAACAGGTAAATACCCTGGAACACCAGGCCAAACAGATCGAAGAAAAACAGGTTAAAAAGGATGAGCGGCAGCGCGCCCAGGGCAAATGCCACCGCCATGCTGATGAACAGGTTCCGTGAGCGGCGGCGGCGGGTGACAAAGCGCGCGGCCTCGGCAATCAGCCCGGCAAAGAACGGGGCTGCAATAAATGAAAGGAAAAAGCCGAAAAATCCGATGAACCCGACAAAACTGATGCCCACACTGGCAATGCCGGAAAGCACAGCGGTAACAAGGAAACCGGGGATGTAATCCACCCACTCGGCGGTTTCATACACTTTTTGCTGGCTGCGCACACATTCCTTGCAACGGTAGCCGGTGGGTGTTTTCACCGCGCACTTGACGCAAATATACTTCTCGCAGCGGTTGCAGCGCAGGCTGGTTTCAACGGTGGGATGATTGGCGCAAAAGGTTGCAGTCGTTTCGCTCATCTGGGTAACCCTATGGTGGCATTCTGGTTCATGTGGGCAGTCAGGTTGCGATAAAAATAGCCTTCATCGCCGAAGCGGATGAATTGTACGGATTCTTCTGCGGCGCGCACTACCACCCGGTCTTCCTCGGCCAGGCTGGCGGGCAGTTGGCCGTCCACGCTCATGACACCGTTATCGCTGAGCACGGTCATCGTCACAGCCGAACCTTCCGAGAGCACCACAGCCCGATCTACAGAAAGATGCGGGGCGATGGGCATCAGCAGGATGTTACGCAACTCGGGCGGAAGGATTGGCCCGCCAGCAGCCAGCGCATAAGCTGTGGAACCGGTAGCCGTGGACGCGATTAAGCCATCGGCCACAAAAGTGGTCAAATATTGCCCGTCCACACTGGCATGAATGTGAATCGGCCGCAGGTACTGGCCGCGGCTGACGACCACATCGTTCACCGCCAGCCAGGTGCTGAGCACCTCCCCGGCGCGCAGGTGCTCGGCGCGCAACAACATGCGGTTTTCGACCCAGAATTCCCCGGCCAGCAGCATATCAATGGTGTGCTGCCAACCCTGTAAATCGGCCTGGAAGAGGAAGCCCAGCCGCCCTTTGTTAATTCCCAGCACCGGCACATGGTTGGGCGCGCACAGGTGGCCCGCCCGCAGCATGGTGCCGTCGCCGCCCACTGCCACCAGCAGGTCAAACTCGCCCTGCTTCACTCGGCGGCGCAGGTCTTCATCGTTCAGCGAACCGCAGGGCGCTTCCATGCCTTTTTCGCCAAAATAGGCGGCAATGGCTTTGGCTTCCTGCATGGCTTCAGTCAGCTTGGGGTGGGCGGTAATCACAACACGCTTGGGGATGTTCATAGGGCGATTATAACTACAATTTTTGGTCACACACTTCACGGAATCCGCAACGGGCGCACCGGGCCGGGTTGTCATGCGAACGATCCACATCGGCACGACGCTCATCACGGCGAATCTCGGCAATCATATTAAGGAAGGAATTTTCCAACTCGTAGGTGTAATCCACGGCGAAGTCGCGATTCTCGTAATGGATGATGCCATACGGCGGGCGCACCCCGTAGTG
>JANJTV010000071.1 GCA_024710905.1 Anaerolineales bacterium
ACGAAAAACGAATCCTTGAACAGGGCACTGGCATAAAAAAAGTTATACACATAGGCCAAGGCAAACGGCAATTGGTTCAGGTACTCTTGCATCCGGCCAGGATACACCTGCCACTGCAACAGGACCCACACCAACCCGGCCATCGCCAGCAGGTAAAAATAATACAATGGGAAGATCCGTAGAAACCGCCGCCCGTAAAACTTGCCCAGGTACTCGCGCAATGAAAAGTCTTCTTTCATCCGCATCAGGATGCCTGTAATCAGGTAACCTGAAAGCACAAAAAATAACTGCACACCCACCCAACCAATAAGCAAAAAATTGACATGGAAGAAATACACCAGTAAAAACGCAATCGCCCGCAGGCCGTCCAAACCAGGAATCATGAATGCATACTCCTCGGTTTCATTTTAACCTACATCTGAACCTGATAGCTTTTGCCAGACGCCGCCCATACAATGCAACTATCAACTTTTGGAAAGTGGAAAAATGAGATCTTCCCGCATCCCTGGCTTTTATAACAAGTCCCTGGCAGAGCGCTTGGCCCAAACCGCCTCCAGCGCGGAGCTGACCCCCGAAGACCTTTCCCCGTGGACGACAGGTGGGCTCACCCCCGAGGCTGCCGACCACATGATCGAGAACGTTATTGGCCTGCACAGCCTGCCACTGGGCATCGGCCTGAACTTTATGATTAATGGCCGCGATGTACTCGTCCCGATGGCGGTGGAAGAACCTTCCGTCGTGGCCGGGGCATCCTTCATGGCCAAACTGGCTCGCGGCGGCGGCGGATTCTTCACCACCTCCAGCCAGCCGCTTATGATCGGCCAGATGCAGGTACTCGACCTGGATGATGTTTATTCCGCCCGGCTGAAAATCCTGGAACACAAAGATGAACTGCTGGCAGCGGCCGACGAAATTGACCCGGTACTAAAAAAATTCGGCGGCGGCGCGCGCGACCTGGAAGTACGCATCATCCACGAATCGCCAATCGGTCCTTTCCTGGTCGTTCACCTGATTTATGACGTGCGTGACGCCATGGGCGCCAATGCCGTCAACACCGCCTGCGAAAAACTCTCGCCCACCATCGCCCAAATCACCGGTGGGCGCGTCCACCTGCGTATCCTATCCAACCTGGCAGACCGGCGAATCACCCGCGCGCGTTGTATCATCCCGCTGGCCGAGTTGGCCTTCGACGATTTCTCCGGGGAGCGGGTACGCGACGGCATCATCGAAGCCTACGCCTTTGCAGCCAGCGATCCCTACCGCGCCGCCACCCACAACAAGGGGATAATGAATGGGGTGGATGCGGTCGTGATCGCCACCGGCAACGACTGGCGCGCCATTGAAGCCGGGGCACATGCTTACGCTTCCCGCTCAGGCCGCTATACCAGCCTGAGCAGTTGGCAAAAAGACAAAGACGGCAACCTGACCGGCACACTTGAAATGCCCATGGCGATTGGCATTGTTGGCGGCGCCACCAAAGTTCACCCGGCTGCCCGTGCAGCCATCCAATTAATGGGCATCAAAACTGCCACCGAACTGGCCGAAGTCATCGTTGCGGTGGGTCTGGCGCAAAACCTGGCCGCCCTGCGCGCTCTCGCTACGGAGGGCATCCAGCGCGGGCACATGAGCCTGCACGCCCGCCAGGTAGCCATCGCCGCAGGGGCCAGCGGTGAGCTGGTGGAAAAAGTAGCCGCCCAGATGGTGGCCGAAAAAACCGTCCGCAGCGACCGCGCGGAAGAAATTATTAAGAAGATGAAATCAGGGTAAGACCAACCCCTAACACCCGTTTATTAGCAACAAAAAGGAATCATATGGAAAATCGCAACCATACCCCAAAACTCCTGCGCCCCAACCGTCCGGTCGGCTTTACCGGCTATGGCGCTTACGTTCCCCGTTACCGCATCCCCGCCAAAGAAATTGCCCGCGTTTGGGCGGGCGGCAAAGCTGCCCTGCCAATTAAAGAAAAAGCCGTGCCCGGCCTGGACGAAGACGTCATTACCATGTCCATCGAAGCCGCCCGCAACGCCCTGGCCCGCGCCGAGATTCACGCCCACCAGTTACGCGCCGTGTGGGTCGGCTCGGAATCGCATCCCTACGCCGTGAAACCGACCTCAACCGTGGTGGCCGAAGCGATCGGCGCCGTGCCCAACACCCAGGCAGGGGACTGGGAATTCGCCTGTAAGGCCGGTACCGAAGCCATTGTGGCCGCCATGGGCTTGGTCGGCTCCGGCATGGCCGATTACGCCATGGCCATTGGCATGGACACCGCCCAGGGACGCCCCGGCGACGCGTTGGAATACACCGCCGCTGCGGGTGGCGCAGCCTTCATCATCGGCCCGGCAGAAGGTTCCCTGGCCACAATCAATGCTTCTTATTCCTACGTCACCGACACCCCCGACTTCTGGCGGCGCGAAAACCAGAAATACCCCGAACACGGTGTTCGCTTCACCGGCGAACCGGCCTACTTCACCCACGTCACGACTGCGGGGAAAACCCTGATGGATCTGCTCGGCCTGTCCGCCAGCGACTACCAGTGGGCCATCTTCCATCAACCGAATACCAAATTCCCGCAACGCGCCGGTCAAATGCTCGGTTTCACCCCCGAACAGATTGCACCGGGCCTGCTGGTGCCCACCATCGGCAACACCTATTCCGGGTCGTCAATCATCGGCCTGACCGCCACCCTGGACGTAGCCCAGCCCGGCGACCGCATCCTGCTGGTTTCCTTTGGCTCCGGGGCCGGCTCGGATGCCTTCGACCTGACCGTTACCGACAAAATCCTCGAACGGCGCGACAAGGCCCTGAAAACCCACGACTACATCGCCCGCCGTACCGAGATCGATTACGCCACTTATGCCCGCCTACGCGGCAAAATCACCATGAAGTAAACGTTATGACTGACATCATCATTGCTGGCATTGGCCAGACCCCTGTCCAGGAACACTGGGATATCGGCCTGCGCGACCTGGCCTTTGGCGCAATTCAAGATGCCATCCAGGACGCAGGCGGCATTCGCCCGCAGGCCATGTTCGTCGGCAACATGCTGGCCCCCAATCTTTCGCGCCAGGCCCACCTGGGTGTGCTACTGGCCGATTTCGCCGGCCTGCGCGGCATCGAGGCGGTCACCGTTGAAGCGGCGGGTGCTTCGGGCGGGGCTGCCCTGCGCCAGGCCTATCTGGCCGTGAAAAGCGGATTGATCGACTCGGCCATGGTGGTCGGCGTGGAGAAAATGACCGATATGGTCGGCGCGGGTGTTGAAAGCGCCCTGTCCACCACCTCCGATAGCGATTACGAAGCCGTGCAGGGTATGACCCCCACCGCCCAGGCTGCGCTGATCATGCGTCGCTACATGCACGAATTTAACGTACCGGAAGATGGTTTCGCCGGGTTTGCCCTGACCGCTCATGCCAACGGGGCAGGCAATAAAAATGCCATGTTCCAGAAGGCTATTAAACCGGAAACCTACGCCAAAGCCGAGGCTGTCAGCGACCCGCTCAACATGTTCGACATTGCCCCCCATGCCGATGGCGCGGCTGCATTGATTCTCACCCGCAGCGACCTCTTGCCAAAAGGGTTTGCCCACCCATCGGTTGCAATTGCCGGTTCGGGCATGGCCACCGACATGCTGGCCCTGCATGACCGTCACGACCCGCTCTATTTCGACGCCGCCCAACTTTCGGCAGGCCGGGCCATTAAGCAGGCGGGTATCACGCTCGACAACATCAACTTTTTTGAATATCACGATGCGTTTGGGATCTACGCCGCACTATCACTCGAGGCAACCGGATTTGCCATTCGCGGCAAGGGCTGGAAGCTGGCTACCGAAGGCGGTCTCTCGTTAATAGGGCAACTGCCCTGCGCAACGATGGGTGGGCTGAAAGCCCGCGGGAACCCGGGTGGGGCCACAGGCGTGTACCAGGCTGTGGAAGCGGTGTTACAGCTGCGGAATGCGGCCGGCCCTTGCCAGGTAACGGGAGCCACGATCGGCATGATCCAATCCTTGGGTGGCCCGGCCTCCACAGCCGTCACTCACATCCTGAAACGACTTGCTTAAGTTTGATAGTTCCTGATAGCACAACCCAAATAAGATTGGGGCTGCTAGACAAAAGGAGTATGACGAATGGAAATTTCACGACATTGGCGCTTAAAGAAACAACGCTACGGGCTGGTAGGCGAAGTCTGCCC
>JANJTV010000110.1 GCA_024710905.1 Anaerolineales bacterium
CCTGGTCGGCCTGCTCGGGCGGAACGCTGGACGACCGCCTCCTTGAGGCACCGATGACTGCCGCGGGTAGGCTCAGCGCTGTCGCAGACGGCTCGCGGAGTTGCTGCGAGGGGGCGGGCGGCGGGAGTCTCGGTCCGGCCAGTTGCTGTCGCTCGGCCTGAAGGTGGGCCGGCCGTTCGAATGGCGGCTACCCTTGATCTGCCGCCCTTCCGTCTGTGTCCTATCGTGCTCTTGTCCAATTGGCGGCATCAAGAAGTGCCTCGAAGCGGCGCTGTTGCTGAGGTTCCCATACCGCTGTTAGACAGAGTGGTTCGCTTCTTCCTATCGTGTGGTGCCGTCTCCATAAACGACCGCGACCTCATCACGCAAAGGCTTTGCGCCGCCCCTTCCAATGGGTCCGGCTTTGCATTCCATCGTGGAGCGGCAAATGTAGCTCCATTAGGCAAAATCTAGCCCAAATGGATGCTGGCAAGAAAAGCCTTCACCCAACGGTTTACCACATTCAGCCGCGTTTACCTCGAAGACCTTCTTCGAAAGGCGACGCAGACCAGTCTACTTGGTAGTCGGAATAAGGACGCCCGCGTTAACCTTGATTTAATTTCCCTGCATGATAAAACTTCAGCCACATCGTCACTACAGGAGTAAATCAAATGACCAAGCCGACGATCAACGGCATATTCGCAAATCTGAACAACCGGCCCCTGAGAGTTGTCCTTCGCCGTCGCATTACAGCACGCTGGAGTCAATACGAAGTTTTCCGGCCAAAGGATAGAATCAGCGGCGTAGTTATCGCAATTCAATCCTTATCGGACGAAGACTCGCCATTCTTGGAGAAATTCCTTGCGTTAGACGAGGTCCGCTACCGAAGCAACGAGCGTCGAACTCGTCGCTACATCCACAGGGAAAAGAGCGGATTGTACTGCTCTGCCAGCAGCCACCTAGCTTGCTACGCCCGGCCCGTCGCTGGAGTATGGCTTGCGACGAATCTGAATCAGACCGTTATGGAGACCGTCATCCAGGAGGCGTGCGAAGCAGCTGATATCGAGTACGGACGACTTTCAAGTCTCCACTGGTAAAGTGCTCGCCCCTTGCGCAGTTCCCGCACGATTTGACTTCGAGGCGGCGGGAACTGCCAGACGATACTTTCACCAGGTTCACGTTGCGATGGTTCTTATAGTGTGGGTAGATTCCGCAGTCACCGTAATGACATTCATCGTCTGGTTCGCCTTCAAGAGGTCGTCGCCAGTCTTAAGTCGACTTCAAAGTCAAGAAGACTATCAATTCGGTGGGTCGGTCTTGGCGATGAAGAAGGCGAGGCCCGTAACTGTAAGCACTATCAGCCATTGAGTGACTAGCATTCCAACATTGACAGTTGAACCCGCTGGCTGCGAGAAAATCCAGCGATAACCCTGGTTGATCACAACTTCTTTCGCGATGAGGTGATAAGGCGGATAAAGCAGCATTGCGACGAAAAAAAGTGCCGCAATTAGCAGGATAACTCTCTGTGCGCCATTCATGACGGCAAACCTCCTGAGGCCAATTACTGCATATCTTACGTCTAATCATTTGAATTAGCTGTCTCCGCGCGCGTGCAAAGTGACAGGAGTGAGTCGCATGTTGTCTTTATTCCTCATATCCAAGCTTACTGCGCGCTGCAACCGCATCTTTGCGAGCTTCCGTTTCAGTCTTGTAACTGTACACGAAGTAGTTCGCGATGGTAGCGAGCATTATGAGATTTGTGTAGGGTGAAGCACCGATCGCGGCGAAGAGTATGTGATACGGAAAGTATGAAGCAACGCACAGGACAATCGCAGTAGCCTTGGGTAACGAGCGACGCCAGACGAGCCGAATAAGAGTCGGAGGAAAAAAGAGGATTACAAAGATCAGGGCGTAGTCTAGCCAGGGTTCGAGTACAGGCATCGTAAACTCCGACTGAAGAGTCCGCAGTGAAGCGAGTTGATGAGTGAGTGGGAGTGCAGTACATTGCGGAAGGCAAAAGCGACTTCCAGTTATCGATTACCAATTTCCTTCCTTAATCTGATGCGATGGAGAATTGATCTGAATAACTTTCTGTTCAGGTATAGGTGCATTCTCAGATAGTGGTTTCTCGGAGAATTTCACGCTCTTGGCTCCAATACTATCTAGTCCTGCAAGGCTCTTTGCTCCACTCAGCGGACAGAGCTTTTCATCGTAATACTCGAACCAAGGCAACGCCGCTTTTGTATAGTCGGCCGCCGACGGTGGCTTTCGTGGTACAGACTTGCCAGTGACGATTTCCCACTGGGCGCTGTTGAGTATATGAATGAAGCAGCGACTTGATCTGGACGTATCCCAAGCGTCGTAACCATACTTGTCTTCATAGATCTCCTGCCGCATCAGCCCGCCGGGCGCCAATCCCATCGATACCGACTCGCATGGGTCGGCAAGGCTGTAGCAAATGTCTGGATCGAATAGGGGCGTAGTCCGATTCACCAACTTTTCATAGCGATCTCGCTTCATCGGATAGACAATGATCTGAATGCCTCCATGTGCAGCGGTGCCAGAGATCTGTTCTTCCGCCGTGTAACCCGCTCCCATGGGCATCGCAACAAACTGTCTAATTAGACCCTTCTGGACGCAGAATCCGTCTAGCCAAGGCTGGTCAGGTACCACGAGATAGTCCTGCGGATCCTTGCCGAGACCGTTGGTCCATTCATCCCCAGTCACCGCGTTAATCTTGCCTGCTGCAATTTTTAATGCGAACGGATAACTGATGCTCCGTCGGGAGCTGCTCCCACTGGAAAAGTTAATCCACAGCGCCTCTGCCTGGTACATCGGAAGTAGGACCCCGCCACGCTCGACCCATGCGGCAGGCAATCGTGATGAGTGATCTTCAACGTGCTCTACTGAAAAGCGCCCCAAACCTGGCGGCAGGGGATAATCCCGGTTGTCGTCGGGAATGCGCAGCGTCCGCTGAAAGTCCACACGGCAAACTGCATCCTCATGCACATCGGGGAACTGAATGAGAAGCTCGTCGTTCTTTAATTCGATCATGGTCCTCGCTCCTGAACGTTGTTACCACTGTCCGTCTCTGACCTCCCGAACCACGCGAAGAATTGCGTGATCAGGAGCCTCTCTCAGCTGGCGAAGAAGTTCCGCGAAGAGCTTGGGCCGCTGAATGATTATTTGCTGCAAGTCGCTGGAGAGCTTGCCCGCCAAGGCGAGCAGGACGTCCTTGTCTTCTCCTAGGACCCCGGCCAGTTTCACGATGACGTCCTCTGACGGTGGCTGAAAAATGCCCCGCTCGATCTTGGAAAGGTAGGCTGGTTCGATACCCACGCGAGCAGCAACCTGACGTAGCGAGAACGTCCGGTCCTGCTCCTGTAGGGCTTCACGAGCCTGTCTTATGTGTTCACCAAAATGTAGCATGTGTAATTAATACTACACACTAACCCTTGATGCAAGGTCTCCATGCTTCTCCCCTTGTTCCTTGGCAAGCCCGTTCAGGCGATGGTGTGTCCGCGAACGGTTCCGGGATTGCCCGCTGACGGCAGGCGGGTTTGCTCCGAAAGAAGGCGCTCAAGTTTCGCTTTGGCGACCGTCGGGATTGGGTCGGGTCGAGACAGCCGCAGTTGGCTTGCCTCGCTCCCGCGCAGGTGTGAGCTGACAGTCTCAGTCAGGCCGCGACATGACGGTCGCCAGGGTGGCACGCGGACGCCCGAACGCTACCTTCGTAAATTTAAGTGGCCGATCACCGGAAGGCGTCAGGCAGCGACATCTCGAGGTGCGACTTCACACGTCGATCGAGTAGTTTTGTTTTGATCCTTGTCTTGCATCCCCAGCCGCCTCATCATTTCGCGTTCGTCGACCGAGCCGAAATCATCAATGCAGTCCTCGAAGAATAATGTCCCTCTCCGGTATCCTTAGTTCGCCGTCGCAGCGACGAAGCTTCTTGCTCTTATCCGCATTGCTGCTGGGATGTGGCTTAGTTGGCATCCTCGCGATTGCCTTTCATGCGCCAAACACTCCCGTCTGGAATGCCGTGAACAGTTTCTTCATTTCGGTCGTCGCAGGCGGGGTCTTTGCGCTCGCCTCTGGCCTGTACCTTCTCTGTTTCTTTGAGGATCCGAACGACATAGCCGCGTCTTCCGTTTTACTGCCGAAAGACATTGGTCAGACGTTGGAGGACATTGCAAAGAAGGCGCCTGACTACAAGATCTTCGTGCGGACAGGTAGGCATTTCCGAGCAGAAATCCTTCCGATCCTAGCGAAGCAGGCTCGCCAAAACCGGCGCCGGATTCGCATAGAAGTCGTCCTGCTCGATTTTCGCGACGAAGCTATCTGCGGCAAATACGCAAGCTATCGCAAAGTATCGTCGTTTGACGGTAAGTCTTGGTGCGCGCGGTACGTCCAGACAGAAGTGCTAGCTACCATTCTCAAACTCATCGACGCCTCGCGGGAAAATTACGGATTGCTAGAGATCCGCTTGTTCCTCAGCAGGCGACTGTCAACGTTCCGCATCGAGGGCTCATCCGACGAGATTCTTGTCACTCGCGAGGATCCGAAGGACACCGCTTCCCGCTATCTGCGGAGTCATCGCGATTTCCCCGCCTTCGTTAACGAGTTTGACTGGGTACGCGATGAGGCGCACGAAGTTGCCCTAGATGGTGATGATGGGGCGCCGGCAACGCTTCGCGCAATGTTTGAGGAGAGTGCCCTTGTCACAAGCCTGGAGGAGCAAGCCGTGCAGGCCATGAAATCCGGATCGCCGTATGCTCGCTGACCTCGATGTTCCACTCGAATGGAGCCGCGTTCGAGCAGAGCCGCTACCGGCCCTTCGATCTGCCGTGAAGACCTGGCTGATGAGGGAGAGCCCAACTTGTCTGATCCATCCCCACGGCTTCTACGTTGTGCTTCTCGGACGTACCGAGACGGAGGAGTGGCGCTTGCATCTCTGGCCTAACGGGCCGCGAATTGCGACCGGGATGCCCGCGTTCATCCACACGCATAATTGCCACGTCGAAAGCCGGATCCTCAAAGGTCAGATCACCAATGTTCTATACAACGTGAGCACAGATTCGACCGGTTGCCAACCACTTTACGAAGTCGACTACAGTGGCGATAGATACGCTGCGGCCACATCCAACCGCCTCCGGAAGACCGCCACTCGAGTCCATGTTGCTATTCAGCGGCGGGATACATATACATGCGGCGATACGTACAACGTTGAACGCAATGCCTATCATGAAGCCGTGGTATCGGATCGAGACTTGACGTCAACGCTGGTCTGCATGCATGGGCGCTCATCGGATTCAGTGATGGTCGTGGGACTGGATGGATATCCGCAAACCATCGCCTTCACACGCGCCGAGTATCGCGCTCTAGACTTTGCCGAATGGCTTTAGCTGTGAGCGATATGCGCCCACAAGGTGCCAAACTCGACGACGAAGCGCGAGTGTTCCCTGGTGATCTGGAAGAAGTGATTCGCACTGCTTAGACTCTCTTTGAGGCCGTAAGATTGGCACGAAGGAAGCGACCGTTGTGCAGTCGGAAGCGGTCATTGGGCTGCGATTGACCCGAATGACTGCAGTGGGTCGAAGCGAGCCAGTAATGGATGAGCAAATGAATGACCTGACCCCGCTACCCACTACGCTCGCGACCGAGCGCTGAAGCTTCACGCCGAGCGTCTTAGGAATAGATTATGCAATCAGCTATCTTCGGGCTTCTAGGTGTCGCTCTCGGTGCATTGCTGACTGGTGTCAGAGAGTGGTGGTTTCTCAGTCGCAAGACTCGAAAGGATGCCGAGTACTTGTCAATTCAGGTTTCGTGCGAACTTGAGCGGTATATGGCAAAGTGCGCGGAAGTAGTTGGGGACGATGGTCTATGCGAAGGTCAAACCGACGAGGATGGCTATCATGCGATTCAAGTTCAAACACCTAAGTTTGATCCGATGTCGCTCGATGTCGAGTGGAAGTCGTTACCTGGAGACCTCATGTACGAGATTCTCGACTTTCCGTACAGGGCAGAAATCGCAAACCAAGCTATTAATGCTGTATTTGAGTACGAGGCTGGTCCGCCTGAATATTGGGAAGGATTCGAAGAGCGACAACTTCAGTACGTAACTTTGGGCCTTGCAGCATCACAATTAGCCAAAAAATTGCGCAAGCATGTTGATATGGCAGCTAGAAGCGTTGGCGATTGGGACCCAGTGCGCTACATGGAAGAAAAGAAATCCACGATAGAGGCGAGAAGAGCTAAGAGAGCGATCCGAGAGCATGACCTTTAGGCCTCGTTTATATGCGTTACCTACCGACGCCTAACGAAGTCCAACGGAGCGGGGCTAAAGGCCGCGCAGTCCGGTGAAGTCCGACGTTGAGCGACAGCTTTCCTCATGGCTTAACGGCGGCATTGGGTCGCTTGCCGCCATTCATACCCGAG
>JANJTV010000115.1 GCA_024710905.1 Anaerolineales bacterium
TCAGGCGCAATTGGCCGAAGATGATTTCCTTGGCCATTTCTTCAATGGCCGATTGCGGCAGGTGCAGGATCCTCTCCGCTGCGTTGCTCATAATTTCAGGAACGGTGCTCACGCCTACCGTAAAGGTGCTCGGCACGTTAATGCGGATGTTTTGCAGCGAGAGTGCATTTTCCAGCGGGATGCTGATGGTGATGGGTGTCAGGCTCAGGAAAGCATAATCCTGGATGAGCGGCCAGACGAACGCACCGCCGCCATGCATGGTCGTACTGGAGCGGCCTTTCTCAACGCGGCCATAAATCACCAAGACCTTGTCTGATGGGCAGCGTTTGTAACGGCTGGCCAGGAAAACAACGGTGAAAAAGGCCAGTAGTGCGAATGCCACAATTGCCAGAATTCCAAACCCGGTTGCATTCATAGCTTTCCTCCTCGGTTACTTTGATTTTTTGACGATCAATGTGTTGCCGTCTTTTACGTCCACAACGTGGATTTTTTCCCCGGTGCGGATGTCTACCTTGTCTTTCGAAACAGCGTCAAATATTTTGAGTGCCCCCTGAGTAATAACCTGCACCTGTCCCGTCCCGCCGTGTGGGATGGTCAGGTAAACAGTCCCTTCTGTATTGATGGCGCTGTGAATATCAATTGTCCCGCTGGACTGCAGCCGTTTCATTTGTGAGAAGATCAGCCCAATCAGCCAGACGGATACCAGCCCGGCGAGCATACCGCCTGCGGCGCTCAGTGGAGGGAAGAGGTCGGCCTTGAGCAAGGCCAGCCCCACCAGCCCGAACATCATGAAAAAGGCTGTTAACCCTTGCATGGAGAGCAGCTTAAAACTGGCATCCCCGTCACTATGATGGTCACCAGCCGCATCCAGGCCGTCATCTCCAAAATTGGCGCCGCTTACCAGGAGGATGGTTTGCAGGATGAACAACGTCCCGCCCAGGAGGGCAAAACCCCAGTACACATATTCAATCCAGTTTAATCCCGTCATTACTATCCATCTCCTGAAAATATTTCTAAATTATACGGGTATACGAGCCTGAAGGACAGTGGGTTGTCAGATTCCGGAGGAATTAATAAAAGATTTACCCTATTGACAAACCTGGTTTCTTGCGTACAATAACAAAAACGAACGTTCGTTCACAAAGGCAATCATGACTGATCCTGAAACATCCCAGACGAAAGGCGAGCGCACCCGCCAGGTGATCGAGGACGCAGCTTTATCCTTATTTATGGAGCAGGGATACCATGCTACTTCCATGCGCCAGATCGCCGAGCGGGCCGGGCTGGCGCTGGGGGGCATCTACAATCACTTCCCAGGCAAGGAAAATATCTTCGAGTCGATCATTATTAACAAACATCCTTACAAGAAGCTGATGCCAGCCATCCTGGAAGCCGAGGGTGAAACGGTGGACCTGTTTTTGAAAAATGCACTGCGTATTGTGCTGGATGAAATTGGCCGTGAGCCAATGTATATCAAGTTGATGTTTATCGAAGTCGTTGAATTTAATGGCAGGCATGGCGCCTCCCTGCTCAGGGAGATTGCCCCAAAAATTTTGCCCGTTTTTGAGCGGCTGGCCGCCAGCCGCAAGAACCTGCGGATTACCAACCCGGCCCTGCTCATGCGCAGTTTCTTTGGGCTCATTATTTCCTATTTTATTACCGACATGATCATGGCTCATTCCGTTCTCAAGCCGTTAATGCCGGCCAACCCGGCTGAAGCTTATGCCGACATTTACCTGCATGGCATTTTGAAACCCAGCGAGGAAACTTCATGAACTCCCGCCTGCTTTCCATCATCCGCAAGGAATTCATCCAGATTACCCGCGATACGCGCACCTTGATGCTGATCCTGGTCATCCCGATCATGCAATTGTTCTTACTGGGATACTCTGCGACCAGCGATGTGCGCAACGTGCCAATTGCGGTCTTCGACCAGAGCAACAGCCGCGAGTCACGCGCTTTGCTGGATTCCTTCCGCGCGGCGGATTATTTCTCTTTTACCTTTGTGTCGGTCTCTGAAGATGAACTGCGCCGCCTGGTGGAACTGGGTGAAGCCCGCGCCGGGCTGATCATCCCGCCAGATTATGCCGATCGCCTGGCGGATGGCGAGGCGCAGGTGGCTTTTGTGCTCGACGGTTCCGACCCGACGGTGGCTGCCACAGCTTTCTCCGCTGCCACGCTGATTGGTCAGCAGCACGCCACCAGCCTGATGCAGGAACACATCCAACGGACAGGAATGAACATCCAGTTCCGCCCGCCGCTGGAGGTCCGCACACAGGTCTGGTACAACCCCGACCTGGTTTCGGCGTATTTTATGATCCCCGGTGTGATTGGCATGATCCTGTATGCCATCACGGCAATTGTGACTGCCTCGACCATCGTCCGTGAACGCGAACGCGGGACGATTGAACAGCTGATTGTCACGCCCATCCGTCCGTGGGAGTTGGTGGTAGGGAAGGTGTTGCCCTATGCCCTGCTGGCCTTCCTCGACACACTGGTGGTGATTGCCATCGGTCATTGGTGGTTTGGCGTGCCGGTACGCGGCAGCATGCTGCTGATCATGCTGGTTTCGGCCATTTTCCTGCTGACCGGGCTGGGGGTGGGCCTGTTTGCCTCCACGGTGGCCAACACCCAGCAGGAAGCCATGCTGACCGTCTGGATGACGCTGCTCCCAAGCATTTTCCTTTCAGGGTTTTTCTTCCCATTGCAGGCCATGCCACAAGTCCTGCAAATCCTTTCTTATGCCATGCCCCTGCGCTATTACCTGGTGATCATCCGCAACCTGCTGCTCAAAGGCGCCGACCTGGCTGCCATCCAGACTGACCTGATTGCACTCATCCTTTTTGGCGTTGTCATAATGGGAGCGGCCAGCCTGCGCTTCCGGAAGCGCCTAGACTAACCCAGGAGATTTCCCATGAACCACAGTCGTCCCCCCGTCCCTGTCGTTGTTGTTGTACTCGCTATGCTCGGCATTGTCGGCTACTTTCTGTATACCCAGGCTGCCCAGCAGGGAGATACCACCCTGCGCGCCTCCGGTACGGTGGAGGCCGTTCAGGTCAAAATTGGACCGGAGATTGGCGGTAAAGTGCTTGCCGTGGAAGTGGAACAGGGCCAATCGGTCCGTGAAGGCGATGTGCTCTTCCGGCTGGATGCCACGCTGTTGACGGCCCAGCGCCAGGCTGCCACCGCCGCGCTGGATACCGCCAAAGCAGCGGTGGCCACCTCACGGACGGCTGCTGAAAGCGCCCGTGCCCAGTACGACCTGGCGTTGTCGGTTGCGCTGGCTGAAGAACAGGCTGGCCGTACGCTCGACTGGCGTACTGCCAGCCCGGCAGATTTTGACCAGCCTGGTTGGTATTTCACTCGCAACGAGCAGATCCTTGCCCTGCAGGCCGAGGTGACGTCCGCTACGGATTCCCTGGCTGCGGCAGAGACGAACCTGAGTGCAGTTGCTTCACAAGCAGGCGGCGCTGAATTTTCGGAAGCCGAACAAGCCTTGCTGGAAGCCCGTACGGCTTACCTCGCTGCGCGTGATGTCCTGACTCGAACCAATAGTGCAACGGATGGCCAGGCGCTGCGCGATGCCGCCCAGACTGCTCTTGATGAAGCGCAGGCGAATCTAAATGATGCGCAGGACGCCTATGATGACCTGCTGGAAAGGGATGTCTCTGAAGACATCCTGGATGCCCGCGCCGAAGTGCGGATCGCCCAGGAACGTCTTCAAACCGCCCAGGACTCGCTGCGCCTGCTTCAAACCGGGCTGCTCTCCCCGCGTGTCAATGCCGCCCAGAAGATGCTGGAGCAGACCCTGGCCGCGGTGGCGCAGGCCGAGCTGGCTGCCGCACAGGCCGAAGCCCAACTGGCCCTGCTGGATGCCCAGATTGCCAAACTGACCATCCTTGCGCCTTCCGACGGTGTGGTGCTGGCCCGCAACATCGAGCCCGGCGAGGTACTGCCTGCCGGAGCGGCGGCGTTCAGCTTAGCAAGACTCTCCGACCTGACCATTACAGTTTATGTACCCGAAAACCGCTATGGCGAAATTTTCCTGGGCCAGGCTGCCGAAGTGACCGTGGATTCGTTCCCAGGCGAAACCTTTACTGCTACCGTAATTTACATTTCCGACCGGGCCGAATTCACCCCGCGCAACGTTCAGACCGATGAAGGCCGCGCGACCACCGTCTATGCCATCAAACTCCGGGTGAATGACCCCGAGGGCAAGCTCAAACCTGGCATGCCGGCGGATGTGATT